>NZ_JNWQ01000015.1 GCF_000716875.1 Streptomyces novaecaesareae
GGCATACGAGATTTCTGCCTGTCTCGTGGGCTCGGAGATGTGTATAAGAGACAGGGTGGAGGGGTTGCGGTACCTGGCATGAGGGCGCTCCGACATGAGGGAAGGACCCGCCCGCGACCACTGTCGACGCTACGCCCCGGCCACGGCATCAGCGCGCGCAGGCCCGGCTGCGGCAGGCGGCCAGGGCTTGCTCAGCCGGCCGTCCAGGGCGCCTCCGGGAGCTTGGCGCCGCCGTCGTGCCCGGAGAACTCCACCGTGGTCGGGGTGCCCAGGCCCGCCATCCGCATCGTCACCCGCCGCAGCGCGCCGTCGCCGTCGACCCAGTACGTCAGCGGCGACCGGCCGCCGTCGGGCGCCGCGCCCTGGGCGCGCGGGCCGGCGAACCGGTCGTAGCTCCGGCCGTCGATCCGGTCGCGGCCCAGCCAGCGGGCCCCGGACTGGGCGAGCAGCAGCGGGTTGTCGGGGCGGTCGGCGCCGAGCTGGACCAGCAGGCTGAGCCCGGCGTCCAGTGGGTCCGCGGTGTACGAGCGCGGCGACCAGCCGGCCCGCGGCACGTGCTCGGCCTGCTGCCACGCCGGGCCGTCGACGCCGGCCGGCTCGGGGGCCAGCCCGAGGCCGCCGGTGTCCCAGACGATCAGCCCGTGGTCCAGCGGCCCGCTCGCCCCGGTGGTCTGGTAGCGGCCCACGCCCCGGTGGCTGCGGTAGTCCACGACGCCCTCGACGCGGATGGTGACGCCCCCGCCCTCGGCGGCCGTGAGCGTCACCCCCACCGGGCTGGCCTGGTGGAGGTTCAGCCGCGACAGGGCCAGCCGGGACGCCTCGTCCGTGGTCACCGGCCGTTCGGCGGCCTCGTCGGAGACCGTCCGGTAGACGGCCAGGCCGCCCGCCGCGGTGCCGCACACCACGATCGCGACCAGCGCCCGGAGCCAACGGCCCCGGCGCGGCCTGCGGGTGTCGGTCCTCGGCTTGCGGGCCATGCGGGTGCCTTCTCTCGTCAATCGGTCGTCGGACGGTCGGTCGTCGGCCGGTCAGTCGGTGGATCGGTCAGTCGGTCGGTCATGGCGGTCACAGCAGTCGGGCGGGCCCGGGGACCGTCGGTCCTCGAACCCGCCCGACCCGGCACCGGCGCACGGGGCGGCCGGTGCCGGAGTGCCCGGCTCAGACCCTAGTCCTGCCGGACGGCCCTGCGCCTACGGGCCAGCAGCACCAGCGCCGCGCCGAGGGTGAACAGCGCCACCGCGCCCACCGCGGCGTACGGGATCGCCTGGCTCGCACCGGTGTTGGGCAGGTGCCCGGGTGCGGGGCCCGGCGGGGCCGGGGGTGCCGGGGGTGCCGGCACCGGGGTCGACGTCGTCGGCGGCGGTGTCGGCGTCGGCGTCTCGGTCGGCGTCGGGGTCGGGGTCGGGATCAGCCGGTTGACGGCCGTCACCTCGACGCCGGCATCGAGGTTGTCGGAGGTGAGGACCAGCGGCCCGAACACCGTGACGTCGGGGGCCGAGTAGCCTGCGGGCGGGCTCAGCTCCTGCCAGTAGTACGTCCCCGGCACGCCGCTGCCGCCGCAGAGCCCGTCGGCGCCGGTCGTGCAGGGTTCGCCGACCTTGCTGTCGGACCTGTCGCCGGTCGGCTGCAGCCCGTCGGTGCCGTTGGTCTCGTGCCACAGCTGGAACTTGGCGCCCGCCAGCGGCTTGCCGTCCTGGTCGTGTTTGACCAGCCGCAGCGCGCCTTCCTGTTGGCGGAAGCCGAAGTCGTAGGTGTGGTCGTTCTCGCCGGGCCCGCCGGTGGTCAGCGCCCGTTCCGGGTACTTCCCGCCCGTCGGGACGATGCCCTTGGAGTCGACGAAGTGGTTGTCACCGACGTCGTGTTCGGTGGCCACCCACTGGAACAGCGGCCCGCCCTTGGCGTAGTCGGCCGGATTGTCCAGCTTGATCGTGTACTTGGTCCTCGGCTTGAGGCCGCCCTCGACGTTGCTGTCGTCGAAGTAGTACTCGCCGCGCGCCGTCGTCTTCGCCGTACCGACCGCCTTCCCCGACTCGTCGTACAGGTGGACGGTGGCGCCCGGCACCGGGCGCTGGCCCGGCAGTTGGAGGCCGCTGCGCTCCGGGTCGTACCAGACCCGGTTGCCGATCTGCAGCGGTGCCTGGTCGCAGAGCACTTCGAGGTCGCCCATCGCGGCGCCCTTGCCGAACGGCGGGACCTGCCCGACGGGGTTGAGGCGCAGGCCTCCGTCGGCCTTGCCGTCGCGCTTCTCGAAGGCCGCGCCGTAGCCGAAGGCCATGCCGTTGGTGTCGTAGCCCGACGTCGCGATGGAGTTCTCGGCCTTCGAGAACGCCATTCCGGCGTTCAGGGCGTTGTTGTGGCCGATGCGGTTGTTGTCGAAGAACCGGGTGCCCCGGGTCGTGGCCCCGCAGCCGTTGTTGGTGTCCAGCACGTAGGTGCCGTTCACCGGGCAGGCCTTGTTGAGGTCACCGCCGGGCAGGACGTTGGCCGTCGTGCCGGCCGTCGGTCCGGCCGCCGACTGGTCGCCGAAGCGGTCCCGGAAGGCGAGCAGCATCGAGCCGTCGGTCTCGAACGCGATCTCGGCCAACGCAGGCTCGGGGTTGGCCATGTAGCCGGTGCAGGTACGGCCGTTCTGCGTGGCCGGGAAGGCGTCCTGCCACGGGAACCAGCCGGCGCCGGGGCAGGGGCCGCCGACCGTGCTGCCGCGCGGGTAGTCGAGCGGCTGGTCCAGCACGGCGTTCTTGAACACGCCGGTGGCGGGGTCGAAGGGCAGCACCACGGCCCGCAGGTCCGAGGTCCTGCCGGTCGACTCGCCGGAGCAGACACCGCCGAGGTAGCCGGTGCCGTCCTGCAGGCCGAGGCCGTACGGACGCCAGTCCCCGGCGGCCGGGCAGCCCGGGTCGGGGATCGGGTAGGCGGCCTTGGGCTCGGCGGCCGTCGGCGCTGTGGCGTCGTAGCGGTAGAGCTTGCGGTCGTGGAGGTTGACGACGAACAGGTCCTTGCCGTCGTCGCTGATCTTGATGCCGCCCAGGCTCTCCTTGCCCACCGCGGGCAGGAAGGCGTCGTCGTTGCCCGGGCCGTGCGGCGTGCTGCCGGCGTCCGGGACGGTGGCGAACAGGGTGGTCTTCTTCTGCGCGGGGTCGGTCACGTAGATCGCGCCCGCACCGCCGGGGCCGTACGCGGTGGTGCGCTTGGCCGAGGCCGCGGAGAAGAGCCGCTTGTCGGTCCTGTTCCACGCGATGCCGTAGAGGTTGCCGGTCTGCTCGGCGGTGGCCAGATCGGTCACGGTCGCGTCGGTACCGGCCACGCCCCGGGCACTGTACGGGAAAGAGGCCAGCGTGTGCGCCGATTCGCCTTCCCTGGGCGCGGGTTGACAGGTCGTCACCAGCGGCGCGTTCTTCTGGCAGTAGTCACCCGGGCTCCACAGCCCGGTGGTGACCTCCGCCTTCTTGCCGCCGGAGAGGTCGACGAACTCCTCGTTGCTGCTCAGCTGGTTGGGCGCACCGGTCAGGCCCTGGCGCGAGGCGAAGGCCGGGAACAGCACACCCGGCTTCGGATTCACCACCTGGACGCGGTACTTGCCGCCGGTCACCTTGCTCGTCGCCGGCGCCAGCGTCACCGTGCCGTCCGCCGCCGTGGTGCCCTCGATCCCGGCGCCCGCGTCGTCGGTGAGCGTCACCTTCACGCCCGCCATGCCCGGTTCCAGTGCGGGCGTCCACACCCCGCTGGTGTCCACGGCCCGGATCACCCGGACCGTCACCGTCCCGTCGCCGGTCTGCGGGAAGGCCGACGGGGCCGCCGCCAGCGAGCAGGCGCCGATCGCGACGGCCAGCGCCACCGCCCCGCCGAGCGTGCGGCCGCCGAGGTCACCCGGCCGCCGCCGGGCCGGGCCGCGCGCGGCGCCGGCCGTTCGTTCACTTGTCGTCGTCATCCCTGCTCTCATCGTCACGTTGGGCACTTTCCGGTGGGGCCTGCCGACCGACCTCGCGAGGGAGTTCGTGAGTGGCGGAAAGCCGCCATTGTTAACGGGAGCTTAAAGCGCCACCACACAAGTTCGCAGGAAAACAAGGAACTCTGACGGATCACCAGTCGTTTCGACGGCCGTCGCGGCACTGCGTCCCACGCCCGGCATCGGGCCGCTGACCTGCGAAGGAACGCCACCCCTGCCCCGACCGCACCCCCGGGCACCGCAGGAACCCGTCATCCGTCGAACACATTTCCCGCCGAATCTGCACACGCCGCGGCCCAACCCACTCGCCCCACCGGCGACTTCCGCCTCGGCCTCACCCCGCCTCAGCCCCGCCTCAGCCCCGTCTCAGCCCGCGAGCGGCGGGTTGAGGCGGGCGAAGGCCTCCTGCCGCCGGTACGGGAAGTACGGGTACGGCGCGGTGCGGGCGCTCGCCGCGTCGAGACGGGCCACCTGGTCGTCCGTCAGCGACCAGCCGACCGCGCCGAGGTTCTGGCGCAGCTGCTCCTCGTTGCGGGCGCCGATGATGACCGAGGAGACGGTCGGACGGCGCAGCAGCCAGTTGATCGCGATCTGCGGGACGGTGCGGCCGGTCTCGGCGGCGACCTCGTCCAGGGCGTCGACCACCCGGTGGAGCAGCTCGTCCTCGACCGGCGGGCCGTAGTCGGCGGTGTCGTGCAGTCGGCTGCCGGCCGGGAGCGGCTGCCCGCGCCGGATGCGGCCGGTGAGGCGGCCCCAGCCGAGCGGGCTCCAGACCAGGGCGCCGACGCCCTCCTCCTGCGCGAGCGGCATCAGCTCCCACTCGTAGTCGCGCCCGACGAGGGAGTAGTAGACCTGGTGGGAGGCGTAGCGGGGGCGACCGTGGCGGTCAGCGAGGGCGAGGGACTTCATCAGCTGCCAGCCGGAGAAGTTGGAGACCCCGGTGTAGCGGATCTTCCCGGCCCGGACCAGGTCCTCCAGGGTGGCCAGCACCTCCTCGATCGGGGTGCCCGCGTCGTAGGCGTGCAGCTGGAAGAGGTCCAGGTAGTCGGTGCCGAGGCGGCGCAGCGCGTCGTCGACGGCCCGGGTGAGTCGGGCCCGGGAGGTGCCGGCGTCCTGCGGGCCGGTGCCGGTGGGCAGGCCGGCCTTGGTGGAGATCAGGACCTGGCCGCGGCGGCCGCGGACGGCTCGGCCGAGCACTTCCTCGGACGCGCCGTCGGAGTAGACGTCGGCGGTGTCGAAGAGGGTGACCCCGGCGTCGATGGAGATGTCGAGGAGACGGCGGGCCTCCTGGACGTCGGTGGTGCCCCAGGCACCGAACAGCGGGCCGCGGCCGCCGAAGGTGCCGGTGCCGAGGCTGAGCGCGGGGACCTTGAGTCCGGACGCGCCGAGGCGGCGGTATTCCATGTCGGCGACGGACATTCCCATGGCTGCTCTCCCCTCGAAGCCCCTAATGGGACTCTCGTTCCGTTAGGATGCTCCGAACCTAGCAGACTCCACTCATCTAATGGAACAGGAATCCCGTTAATGGCTGCCGAACCCGCCGAGCCCTCCACTCCGGGCACCCTCCGCCCCGGCGGCCGGACCGCCCGGGTCCGCGCCGCCGTCCTGCGGGCCGCCGAGGACGCCCTGGTCGAGCACGGCTTCAGCGGCCTCGACCTCGGCGACATCGCCCAGCGGGCCGAGGTCGGCCGCACCACCGTCTACCGCCGCTGGGGCAGCACCACCGCGCTGGTCGCCGACCTGCTCGCGGACATGGCCGAACAGTCCCTGCCGCGCACGCACAGCGGCTCCCTCGCCGAGGACCTGCGGGCCAACGCCCGGCTCGTCCAGCGCACCCTGGCCGACCCCCGCCAGGGCGCGCTGTTCCGCGCGGTCATCGTGGCGGCGAACTGCGACGCGGACGCCGCCGAGGCGCTGCGGCACTTCTACCGGCGCCGGGTCGAGGAGTGGGCGCCGTGCGTCACCGAGGCCGTCGAGCGCGGCGAACTCCCGCCGGACACCGACGCGCCGGAGGTCGTCCGGGCCGTCTCCGCGCCGCTCTACTACCGGATGCTCACCACCGCCGAACCGCTGGACGAGGCCGCCGCCGACCGCGCCGCCGAGGCCGCCGAGGCCGGCGCCCGCGCCGGGGCGTACCGGCGAGAAGGCTGACCGCCGACAGCTCGGCCGCGGCGGCGCGGTCGGCGGCGCTCCCCCGGTCGGAGTCGAAGCCGGCCGCACCGACAGCGAGGGCCGCCGGGGTCACCCCCGACGGCCCTCACCCGGCTGCGGCCTGACGATCTAGAAGAAGCCGTCGTCCTCGTAGTAGTTGTTGACGACGACCTCGGGCCCGTCGTCGTCGAACGCCTCGTTGAGCAGCGCACCGCCGACCAGACCCGCCGCGCCCGCGCCGATCAGGGCGCCGGTGCCGAAGCGGCGGCCGCCGCCCTGGGCCTGCTGGCCGGGCGCCTGTGGGTAGCCCTGCTGCGGGTAGCCCTGCTGGGGAACCGGCTGCGGGTAGCCCTGCTGCGGGGTGTAGAACGGCGGGGCGGTGGTCTGCACCCGCTGGGCGCAGGCGGCGCAGGTCTCGATCTGGCGCGGCACGCCCCACTGCGGCGACCACAGCACCGCCGTCGTGCCGGCGCCGTGCGAGGGGTCGAAGAAACACGTCACGGGGGAACTCCCTGCTCCTGGCTGGGTCTGCGGAACGGCGGGCGCGGCGGCGGGCACCACCGGCGCGGGTACCGGTGGCGCGGGCGGCGCGGCCGGTACTGCCGGCACGGCGGGCTTCACCGGAGCCGGCGCGGGCGCCGGCGCGGGCTGCAGGACGTCCACGCCGAAGTCCGCGGCGATGCCCGCGAGCCCCGTCGCGTACCCCTGCCCGACCGCCCGGAACTTCCAGTCCGTGCCGTGCCGGTACAGCTCGCCGAACACCATCGCCGTCTCGCTGCCGGCCTCGGACGCCACGTCGTAGCGGGCCACCTCGACGCCGCCGTCCGGGTCGGTGATCCGGACGTACGCGCCGCGCACCTGCCCGAAGCTCTGGCGCCGCTGCGCCGCGTCGTAGATCGCCACCGCGAAAGCGATCTTCTCCACGTCGGCGGAGACCTCCGCGAGCCCGACCTCGATCTGCTCGCGGTCGGCGCCGCCGCCGGAGCTGCCCTGGTGGCGGACCGAGCCGTCCGGGCTCCGCAGGTTGTTGAAGAAGACGAAGTTCCGGTCCGAGCCGACCTTCCCGTCCGCCCCGCACAGCAGCGCGCTGGCGTCCAGGTCGTACCCGGCCCCGGCCGTCCAGCCGAGGCCGACCCGGACCACCCGGAGACCGGGGGCCTGCTTGCCCAGGGAGACGTTGCCGCCCTTCGTCAGGGCCACACTCATGGGCTTCCTCCACCACCGTACGAGTACCGCTGTAACCTCTGTCCGACCACGACAACGCTGTAGAAGTCGCGCCGGTTCCCGGCCCGGCGCTCAGGAACGCGTCACCGCCGGACGGGCGGGACCGGCGCCGGACGGGCCGGGATCAGTACCGGACGGGCAGTTCCAGCAGCCCGCGGGCCCGCAGGGTGGGGCGGTGGCGCAGCCGCTCGACCGGGACGTCGAGGGCGAGCGCGGGGAAGCGGCGCAGCAGGGCGGTCAGGGCGATCGCGGTCTCCATCCGGGCCAGCGGCGCGCCGAGGCAGTAGTGGATGCCGTGGCCGAGGGCGAGGTGGCCGTTCTCGCGGCGGCGCAGGTTGAGCCGGTCGGGGTCGGTGAACTGCCCGGGGTCGCGGTTGGCGGAGCCGAGCGCGAGCAGCACGGTCTCCCCCGCCGGGACGGTGACGCCGCCGATGGTGACGTCCTCGCGCGGGAAGCGGCGGATGGCCAGCGGGGCGGGGCCGTCGAAGCGGACGAACTCCTCGACGGCGCCGTCGATCAGCTCCGGTTCGGCGCGCAGGGCGGCGAGCTGCTCGGGGTGGGTGAGCAGGGCCAGGACGGCGTTGGCGATGAGGTGGACGGTGTTCTCGTAGCCGGCGAAGAGGATGAGGAAGGCGAGCGAGGTCAGTTCGTCCTCGCTGAGCCCGCCGCCGCCGTCCTGCTCGTCGCGGACGGCGATCAGGTCGGAGAGCAGGTCGTCGCCGGGCTCGGTGCGCTTGCGCTCGATCAGGCCGGTGAAGAAGCCGAGCATCGCCTTGACGGCGGCTCGGGCCGCCTCCGGCTGCTGGGGATCGGGCGTGATGAGGGTGTCCGTCCAGGCGCGGAAGTCGTGCCGGTCGTCCTCGGGGACGCCGAGCAGGTCGCAGATGACGGTGATCGGCAGCGGTGCGGCGTACGCGGCGAGCAGGTCGGCGCGGCCCGACGGGGCCATGGCGTCGAGCAGTTGACCGGCGACCTGCTCGATCGGGGCGTGCAGGGCGGCGATCCGGCGCGGGGTGAAGGCCCGCACGACCAGCCGGCGGATCCGGGTGTGGTCGGGCGGGTCCATGTTGAGCAGGTTGGCGTCCAGCGCGGGCGGCAGCGCGAAGCCGCGGTAGTTTCCGGGCGCGGCGTGCGCCTTGTCGAGGGCGAGCCGCGGGTCGGCGAGGGCCTGGCGCACGTCGGGGTAGCGGGTCACCAGCCAGAAGGGCAGGCCGTCCGGGCCGACGACCCGGTGGACGGGGGCGTCGGCGCGCAGTCGGGTGTAGCCGCCGTACGGGTCGGCGATCAGGGACGTCAGGGTGAGGTCGGGCGCTGTCACCGGCCCAGCCTACGGGGGTGGCGGCGGCACTCTGGCGGGGCGTCAGGACCGGACTTATTGTCAGGTGACATGACACTTATTCGTCGGACCGCCGCACTGGCCGCCGCCCTCGCCGGAACCCTCGCCGCGCTGCTCGCCCCCGCAGCCGCCCAGGCCGACCCGACCGGCTGCCGCACCACCGCCGCCGCCCCGACGGATGCCGAGCAGGCCCGCCTCCAGGACGCCCGCACCGCCGCCTTCACCGAGCGCTCCGGCCTGCGCGACCTCCTCCACCGCTTCCCCGCCGCCCTGTGCGCCGCCCACGACGCCCGCCGCGCCGAGCGGGTCGTGGACGCCTGGGGCCGGGCCCTGTGGCAGGCCGGCGTGGACCGCGCCCAGGGCCGGCGGCCCAGCGGCGAACTGCCCGCCCGCGACGACCGCCCGCTGTACTGGACCAGGCTCGCCATGACCGTCCAACTGGCGCACTGGCAGCCCGGGTTCGAGGTCGACCGCACCGAGCTCCGGGCCCGGTTCGAGGACGCCTCGCGCGGCCTCGACAGCGGCTTCAGCTCCGCGCACGGCATCCGCCGGATCTTCGTCAGCGGCTTCGACCCGTACGGGCTGGACGCCGAGCCGCGCCGCGCCAACCCCTCCGGCGCGGCCGTCCTGCAACTGAACGGTCAGCGGATCACCCTCGCCGACGGCAGCACCGCCGAGGTGCGGGCCGTCGTCCTGCCGGTCCGTTACGGCGACTTCGACCGGGGGATCGTGGAGCGCGCCTTCGGCCCGCATCTGCGCCCCGGCCCGCAGTCCGCCGACCTGATCACCAGCATCAGCCAGGGCTACCCCGGCGAGTTCACCCTGGAGGCCTGGGCCGGCCGGGCCCGCTCCGCGGACCCGTTCACCGACAACGTCCGCGCGCTCTCCGGCGGCACCACCGCGCACCCGGTCGACGCCCCCGGCCTGGCCCCCGGGCCCCAGTTCATCCGGACCACCCTGCCCACCGACGCCATGACGGCCGTCCAGCAGCCCTACCCGGTACTGCTCAACACCCCCGTCACCGAGATCCCGGCGGGCGCCACCGACCCCGTGGTCCCGTCCGACGGCCCCACCCCCGGCTCCCGCGCCGTCGCCGGCGGAGGCGGGGGCTACCTCTCCAACGAAGTCGCCTACCGCTCCAACCGCCTGCGCCTCGACCTCGCCCCCGACCTCCCCGGCGGCCACCTCCACACCCCGGTCCTCACCGGCCTGCCCACGGACCAGGACCGCCTCACCGCACCGGAGTTCGAGCAGAACGAGGCCGCCATCGCCGACCAGGTCCGCGCCATCCTGAGCAGCGCCCGGCTCTGAGCAGCCACCGGGGCGGGCCGCTGTCCACCGGGCCCGCCCCGCGCCGCGACGCCCCGCGCTACGCCGGCCGCCTGCCGCCCGCCGGGGCGGCGAAGCGCGTCCCCGCCGCCCGGGCACGCGAGGCGGCGATCTCCGCGTGGGCGGCCTCGCGGCCGGCCCAGTGGGAGCCCTCGACGGACTTGCCGCGCTCCAGGTCCTTGTACACGCGGAAGAAGTGGGTGATCTCCAGCAGGTCGAACTCCGGCAGGTCGCCGATGTCCCGCAGCGCCGCGTACCGCGGGTCGCGGGCCGGGACGCAGAGCACCTTCTGGTCCGGGCCGCGCTCGTCTCGCATCACCCACACGCCCACTGCCCGGCAGGTGAGCACGCACCCGGGGACGGCCGGTTCGCCGCCGAGCACCAGGGCGTCCAGCGGCTCACCGTCGCCGCTGAGGGTGCCCTCGACGTAGCCGTAGTCGGTGGGGTAGCGGGTGGCCGTGAACAGGGTGCGGTCGAGACGGATCCGGCCCGCCGCGAAGTCCATCACGTACTTGTTGCGCGACCCCTGCGGGATCTCGATCATCACCTCGAACTCCACCGCGGCCTCCTCCTCGGCTCCTGGGGAGCACCCCGGACTCCCGGAACGATTGTCGGCCGTTCGGGCACCGGCCGAAACCGCCTCCGCCGTTCGGCGGAGTCCACCGGGGCACCGCCGCGGCCGCTGCGGTGAGCGCGCGGCGCAGCGGCCCGCGCCTCATCGGAGGGTCGGTTTCCAGGGGCCTTCCTCGGGGCGGGCCTCGCTGTCCGTCCCGGGCCAGGGCGGCATGGTGACGGCCGTGATGCGCAGCGGCCCGTCGGAGTCCTCGTCCGCCCGGAACTGGAAGGAGGTGCCGAGCGGTATCGACGCCGCGGTGCCGGGTACGAGCCGTACGGTCTCCTCCCGTTCGCCCTGGCGGCGCCAGAGCTCGCCGCTGCCCGAGGTGACGTGCCACAGCTCCTGCACGGTGGCGTGCGACACGGCGTGGGTGACCTGCCCGGGGGCGAGCACGAACACCGCGAGGCTCCCCTGCCCGTCCACCACCAGCAGCGGGCGGACCTCCGCCCCGTCCGGGGCGGTCACCGCGGGTGCCCCGCCCGCGTCCGCGGTCCGGAACGGCTGCTGCCCTGACCGATTGCTCATCCGACGACCTGGCCTCTCCCGTGTGCCCGAGTAGCGTGGTCCCGTCCCCCACCGCCGATGGGACCACGGCCACGGGCCCGCCCGCCAGAGCGCCCTATCCGGGGATCACCCTGCTCTCCGTCCCGAAGTCGCGCACCGCCTCGGTGACGATCGCCTCCAGGCGGGCGTGGTGGGCGCCGCGCCAGTAGGCCTGGCCGCAGTCGGTGCACTGGGCGAAGGCGTCGTAGGAGCGTTCGGTGCCGTCCCGCAGTTGCTCGCGCACCGAGGTCTTGGTGACGGCGCGCAGCGTGCCGTTGCAGGTGGTGCAGCGGCTCCAGGGGGCGAGCGGCGGTGCGAAGCGGGAGAGCACGTCGCGCAGTTGCTCGGCGGGGCGGTGGCTGTAGACGTAGGCGCCGGCCCAGAGCTCGCGGCGGCGCAGCAGGCCGCGGTCGCGCGAGAGCAGGACGCGCTGTTCGGCGGCGGAGCGGGCGGCCAGGGCGGCGTCGCCGATGTCGGGGTTCTCGTAGGCGGCGTCCACGCCGAGCAGGCGCAGTCGGCGGGTGAGGGTGCCGAGGTGGACGTCCAGGAGGAAGCGCGGCGGGGTGGGCGAGGGCTGCGGCCTGGTCACGGCGTGCACGGCGACGTGTTCGCCGTCGGCCGGGACGTGTGCTTCGGGCACGGCCTGCCCGTCCACCAGCAGGGCGCCGACCTCGGTGAGCGGGACGCCCAGGGACTCGACGACGTGGCCGAGCGTGGAGGTGCCGTCGGTGCGCAGCGAGGTTCGGCCGGCCCGCCGGGGCGCGGAGACGAAGAGGTGCAGCTCGGGGGCGAAGTCGAGCCAGATCTGGGGTCGGTCCACGCGGCCAGCATGCCAGCGTGCGGCGGGCGGGGGCCACCGGTTTCCCGGCCCCCGCCGATCACCGGGCCACCGCGGCGGTGTCAGGCCCCCGGCGCGGCGGCGTCCGCCGGCACCGGCGAGGGGGGTGCCGTGTGCCGGTCGCGGTCGCACTCCGCCCACCGGGCGACCGGCCCCATCGCGTAGCCGGCCGCGAGGAAGACCGCGCCCAGGACCAGCCAGCCCGCGAGGCCGCCGTCCAGCAGCAGCGTGGTGAGCAGCAGCGGCCCGAGGGTGCGGGCGACGGCGACGCCGGTGCCGAAGAAGCCCTGGTACTGGCCGATCCGCTCCGGCGGTGCGAGGTCGAAGCCGATCTGCCAGGAGCCGGCCGACTGCCGCATCTCGCCGGCCACCTGCAGCACGGACGCCGCGACGAGCAGCGCGCCGACCGCCCACACCGGCACGTCCAGCGCGGACAGGCCGAAGACAGCGCAGCAGCCGAGCAGCAGCACCCCGGCCGAGCGGACGGCGCGCGCGGCCGAGTCCAGCCCGGTGACGTCGCGTGCCGCCCGGACCTGGAAGGCGAGCACCGCCAGGGTGTTGAGCACGAACAGCGCCGATCCGAGCCAGCCGATCCCGGGGGCGCGCTGGGCGATCCACAGCGGGATGATCAGGCTGAGCAGCGGCATCCGCAGCAGCAGGACGGCGTTGACCAGGGTGACGGCGGCGTAGCGCCGGTCGCGCAGTACGGCCAGGCGCGGTCCGGTGCCCGACTCCTGTGGGGCGGGCGGGACTTCGGGCAGGCGCCGGAGGACGAGCGCGCCGATCAGCAGGCCGATCGTGGTGATGACGAAGGCGCCCAGGTACGCGTCCCGGGTGCCGACGCTCAGGGCGATGCCACCGACGGCGGCGCCGACGGCCAGGCCCCCGTTGAGGGTTGACTGGAGGTGGGCGAGCAGGCCGGTGCGTTCGGCGGGCGGAACGAGTCCGGCGACGAGTGCCTGCCGGGCGGCGGTGAGCCCGGACTGCGCGGTGGCGTAGAGGCAGACCGCGAGCAGGAACAGCGGGTAGGAGCGGATGACCAGGAAGGCGGCGACGACGGCCGCCGCGGCGAGCCCGAGCGCCACCGCGGTCCGGCGCGGGCCGCGGCGGTCGGCGAGGTGGCCGAGCGGGACTCCGGCGACGGAGCCGAGCGCCCAGGCGACGGCGAGGCCGATTCCGAGGGCGGTCGGTGACATGCCGACGACGCGGGTGAAGTAGAGCGCGGAGCAGGTGTAGTACGCGCCGTCGCCCACGGCGCTCGCCAACTGGGCTGCGGCCAGGGTCCGCTGGGGCCCTGCGGGTGGGAGGGCGCCCCACCGGGCGGCTCGGTCGGTCGGCACGGCTCTCCTTCGTGGTGACGGACCGTCACCGATCCCCCGAGAGCCCCCGTCGGCCGGCCACCCTCGGACGGGCGACAGCAGCAACGCACGGACGGGCGGCGCGCGGCCCGGGGGTTCACAACCGTCGGCAACGGTGCGCCACCACCCTAGGCAGAAACTGGCCCAACCGACAGGTCCAGTGATCAAGGAATTTCCTGGGCCACTTCCGACCGCCGCCGCAACGCCGACCGAGCGCTGAACCCGCGTGCGACAGCGGCTCGTTGGGCCCTCCGGCCGCTTTGGGGGCGTCCCATCGGAGCCTCGCCCGCGCGGCCGAAGCGCCGTCCGTACCCGCTCCGAATCCGCTCCCGCCGAGCGTTGCAAAAGCCCGACCACCCAATTCAGGGGCCAACTTTGACCGTGTTGACCCGTCAGTAGCGCCCTCTTATGCTCAACGGCGTTCGCGATCCGGCAGCGGAGTCAGGGCCGTCGTGCCCCTCCGATCCCGGCGCCGCTCCGGCTCGAAGGATGCCTCCCATCAGTACCTCCATCGCCTCCTCGGACCCCACCGGGCGCACCGGCGAGGCCCCCGCAGCGGAACCCACCGGTCGTCGACGCTTCCTCACCTACCTGCTGGCCGCGCCCACCCTCACCGTCGCCACCCGCGTCGGCCTCGACGCCGCCGCACCCGCGGCCGCGCGGGCCGCCGAACGCGCGGCGCAGGCCCGGGCCGCCGACGCGCCGCCGCAACTGCTCGGCCTGCCCGGCGTTCCGGACATCCTCGACCTCGGCGACGCGATGATCCTCGCCGGGCTGCCGACCTCCCACCTGCTGGTGCTGGAGGTCACCCCCGCCGGGCGGGCCCTGCTGTACCTTCCCCGGCTGGAGGTCGGCCAGGGCCTCACCACCGCGATGGCCATGCTGGTCGCCGAGGAGTTGGACGCCAAGCTCACCGACGTGGACGTCCCGCTGTCCGACGGGCGCCCGGAGCTGCTCTTCAACCAGCTGACCGGCGGCTCCAACTCGGTGCGCTCGCTGTACGACCCGGTGCGCGGCGCGGCCGCCGCCGCCCGGGCCCGGCTGGTGACCGCCGCCGCCAGGCGCTGGAACGTTCCCGCAAGCTCCCTGCGCACCGCCGACTCCGCCGTGCTCGCCCCCGACGGCCGCCGGGCCGGCTACGGCGAACTCGCCGCCGAGGCCGCCGCCGTGGTCCTGCCCGCCGTCCCGGTCACGCCCAAGCCGGCCGACCAGCTCCGCCTGGTGGGCCGGCCGACCGGCCGGATCGACGCCCGCGACATCGTCACCGGCCGCACCAAGTACGCCGGGGACCTGCAGATCCCGGGCGCCGTGCCCACCGTGGTCGCCCGCCCCACCACCGTCAACGGCACCCTCAAGTCCCTGGACGCCTCCGCCGCCCGCACCATGCCCGGCGTGCTCGGCGTGGTCCGGATCCCCAGCGGCGTCGCCGTCCTCGCCGAGACCTTCGACCAGGCGCTCAAGGCCCGCGACGCGCTGCGCACCACCTGGAACCCCGGCCCGGCCGCGGACCTCTCCACCGAGGACGTCCGCGCCCGGCTGCGCGCCGCCCACCTGCCGTTCCTCGTCCCGCCGCTGCTGACCCAGCACCTGGACGGAGAGTTCGACTTCGCCTTCGTCAACCACGCCCCGATGGAGGTGCTCACCGCCGTCGCCGACGTCCGGCCCAACCGGGCCGAACTGTGGTTCGCCGCACAGAGCCCGATCCTCGCCCAACAGACCATAGCCGCCGAACTCGGCCTGCCGCAGAACGCCGTCACCGTCCACGTGGTGCGCGGCGGCGGCTCCTTCGGCCGCAGGCTGTTCTTCGACGCCGCGCTGGAGGCCGCCCAGATCTCCAAGGCCGCCGGCCGACCGGTCAAGCTCATGTGGACGCGCAACGACGACATGCGCCACGGCCGGATGCGCCCGGCCAGCCACCACCGGATCCGGGCCACCTACGGCCTCGGCCAGGTACTCACCTGGGAACACCGCGCCGCCACCGTCAAGACCGACCTCGGCCACGGCCTCGGCGAGACGCTCACCGCCGCCGGGTTCAACCTCTCGCTCGCCGGGCTCAGCCTCGCCCAGGCGTTCTTCCTCCTCACCGAGAAGAACCCGTACAACGTCGGCATCCCCACCCAACTGCTCGCCGAACTGCCGCTGGACCTGCACACCGGCAGCTGGCGCTCGGTCTACTCGGGCACCGTCCGGGTGGCCGACGAGATCATGATGGACGAACTCGCCCGCCGGATGGGCCAGGACGAGCTCGCCTTCCGCCGCGCCCGGCTGCGCAGCGCCGCCGGACGGGCCGTACTGGACACCGTCGCCGCGAAGGGGAACTGGGGGCGCCCGATGCCCCCCGGCCAGGCGCAGGGGATCGGCTACCACGACGAGAACGGCGGCATCGCGGCCTACCTGGTCGAGCTGGACGCCACCGACCGCGCCAACCCCAGGGTCACCAAGGCCGTCGTGGCCGCCGACGTCGGCCGGGTCATCAACCCCACCGGCCTGGAGGCCCAGCTGACCGGCGCGCTGGTCGACGGCATCTCGGTGATCCTGCAGGCCGGCAACCACCTCGACAACGGCGCCTTCCGGGAGGGCAGTTACGGCGACTTCCACTACGCGCGGCAGCGGCACACCCCGCCGGTGGTCGAGATCCACCTGATGCCGCCGAGCGGCGCGCCCGGCGGCGCCGGCGAGCTGGGCGTCCCGGCGGCCTCCGCCGCGGTCGCCAACGCGTACGCCCGCGCGACCGGCACCAGCCCGCGCTCCTTCCCCGTCAACTTCTGACCCCGCTCGCCTTCCGAGCCCGTTCGCCTCCCGACCCCGTTCGCCGTCCGCAGCTTCCGACCGTCCAGAGCCGAGGATCCCGACTCCCCATGCCCACCCACACCTTCGTCCTCAACGGGCAGCCCGTCACCGTCGAGGCCCCGGACGACATGCCACTGCTCTGGGTGCTGCGCGACAAGCTCGGCGTCACCGGCCCCAAGTACGGCTGCGGGGTGGGCGTCTGCCGCGCCTGCACCAGCCACCTCGACGGCCAGGAGTTCCAGCCCTGCACCCGGTCCGTCAAGGACTGCGCCGGACACGCCGTCACCACCATCGAGGGCCTCGCCGACGGCGACACCCTGCACCCCGTCCAGGAGGCCTGGCTCACCTGCGACGTCGCCCAGTGCGGCTTCTGCCAGCCGGGCCAGATCATGGCGGCGGTCGCCCTGCTGCGCCGGACGCCGAACCCGACGGACGCCGACATCGACCAGATCCAGAACGTCTGCCGCTGCGGCACCTACCCGCGCATCCGCGAGGCGATCAAGCAGGCGGCCGCCCGACAGGCCACGACGCCGTAACACCGCACCGGCCGCCCTGCCCTGCCCTGCTCCGCTCCCGGACGGGCCGCTCGTTGTTTCAGCAGGATCCCGCCGCTACCCGACGACCGGCGCCGCCGGGTCGCGCCCGAAGAACGCGGCGAGCCGGTCGTACGGCGGGGCGTCCTCGGGGACGTCGACGGCGGGGCCGAAGGCGTGCTGCTCCTCCTCGGCGCCCCGGTACTCGGGCTTGAGCGCGCCGCCGGCCCAGTCGAGCGCGGCGAGCGCGACCTCGTGGTCCAGCCCCTCGGTGGACTGGCCGGTGGCTCGGGCCAAGTCCCATCCGTGGACGGCGAATTCGGCGATCTGCTGGTCCACCGGGAAGCGGGCCGGCAGGGTGCCGACGCCGGGCACCTCCAGAGTGCCGTCGAGATCCCCGGCCGCACGCCAGGCGTCGACCAGTTCCTCGGCCCCGGCCTCGAAGGCGTGCAGCCAGTCCTCCTCGACCCGTCCGAAGGGCTGCGACCAGTCCGGCCGGCCGCCCTTCGCCCGAACGGTGAACTGCCGCAGGTCGTAGAGCAGATGGCTGACCAGGTCGCCGACGTCCCAGGAACGGCAGGGGGTCGGGTGGCCGGCCAGTTCGATGCCGGTGCCGTCGATCAGCCCGGCGGTCTGCGCGAGGGCCCGGGCGAGCAGGCCGATCGGGTCGTCCGCTGCGGTCATGGCACACCTCTCGGTCGGGGCACGGGTCGTGCCGGGCGATCGTAAGCGCGAGCGCCGACCACCGCCCGGCACGACACCGCACGCGTTCCCGTTCCCGTTCCCCTGCCCGTTCCCGTTCCCCTGCCCGGCGGGTGTCGGGGCTCAGGCCGGCGGACCGTCAGGCCGCGAAGCCGCCGTCGACCGCCAGCTCCGCGCCCGTCACGTACCGGCCGTCCTCGCCCACCAGGTAGGCGACGGCGGCCGCGACCTCCGCGCCGGTGCCGAAGCGGCCGAGCGCGGTGAGCCCGCTCTGGAACTCCGCCGACGGGCCGTCGGCCGGGTTCATCTCGGTGTCGATCGGGCCCGGGTGGACCAGGTTCGCGGTGATCCCGCGCGGGCCGAGCTCCCGGGCCAGCGCCTTGGTCAGGCCGATCAGAGCGGCCTTGCTGGTCGCGTACAGCGTGGCGCCGGGGAAGGCGACCCGCTTGGCGATGCAGCTGCCGATGGTGACGATCCGTGCGCCGTCGGCCAGGTGCGCGGAGGCCGCCTGGGCGAACAGGAACGGCGCCCGGACGTTCACCTCCAGCACCCGGTCGACGTCGGCCGCCGCCAGCTCGCCGATCGGGCCGAGGACGCCGACGCCCGCGTTGTTCACCAGGACATCCAGCCGCCCGAACCGCTCGGCCACCGCCGCCACCACGCCGTGCACCGCCTGCGGGTCGGCGCTGTCCGCCCGGAGGGCCAGCCCGGTCCGCCCCATCGCGGTGATCTTCGCGACGACCTCCTCGGCCCGCTGCGCCTCGCCGTGGTAGGTCAGGACCACATCGGCCCCGTCCTCGGCCAGCCGGAGCGCGATCGCCGCCCCGATCCCCCGGCTGCCGCCGGTCACCAGGGCCACCTTGCCGTCGAGCTGGGCCGCGCCGTTCACGCCGTCCACGCCGTTCATCGTCATATCTCCAGAACTCCTCGTTCCGATCTCGGACATGACTCGATCCTGGCCCGTGGCGCTTCAAACCTCCGGCGGCATTCGGACGTCGCGTTCAACGTTCAACAATGCCTCGACACGCCCCCACACCCCCGCGCACGCCGCCTGCCGGTCGTACGAGTCCACCGCCGGCCGCCCCGTACAGTTCGGCAACGCGAGCCGGTCCGAACTGCCGCGGAACGCACCGCGCCGAGCGGCTGCCCCAGGCAGGGGGCAGCCGCTCGGCCGGGTTGCGGGGCTGCGTCGGAGGGCCGGGTCCTGCGCTCCGCCGCAGGCTCGCCGAAAGGATCCGCGGGACGATCAGGGCCCGTCAGGCGGTCGGGGCTGTCAGACCGTCAGGGTCTGGCCCGGGAAGATCAGGTCCGGGTCGCCGCCGATGGTGCCCACGTTCCTGCCGTACAGGCTGTCGGTGTCGGTGCCGAACTTGGCCGCGATCTCGCTGAGGGTGTCACCGCTCTTGACGGTGTAGCTGCCACCGTCGGCGGTGTTCTTCGGCGCGACCGGCGCGGACTGCACCGGCTTGGCCGACGGCCGGCCCTTCGTCGCGTCCGCGGCCTGGGGCGCCTGCTGCGGCTTGGCGGCGGGCTTGGCCGCCTTGGTGGCCGGCTTGGCCGCCTTGGTGGCCGGCTTGGCGGGCTTGGCCGCCGGGGCGCCGGAGCCCTCCGAGGTGTCGACGGCGGGGGCGCCGCCCTTGCTCAGACCCGCCTTCTGGGAGCAGACCGGCCAGGCGCCCGGACCCTGCGAGGCGAGGACCTTCTCGGCGACCGCGATCTGCTGGTCCTTGGTCGCCTGGTTGGCCTGGGGGGCGTACGCGGTGCCGCCGTACGCCTTCCAGGTGCCGGGGGTGAACTGCAGTCCGCCGGCGAAGCCGTTGCCGGTGCTGATGCTCCAGTTCCCGCCGCTCTCGCACTGGGCGACGGAGTCCCAGGCCGAGGCGGTAGCGGCGGAGGCCGAGGTGGCCGTGACGAGGCCGGCCACCGGCAGGGCCGCGACGGCGGCTCCCGCGATGACCGCCATCCGCACGCGGTGGCGCTTGGTGGCGGTGGTGTCGGTGGCAGCGGCGGTCTCGTGACGGGGATTCATACAAGTCCTCTCGACAAGTCCCGGGCGGGCAGACGGAACCAGGCCCGGGACATGGGCCGGTCGTTACGCTCACCTCACTCGACGGGCGGCCGCGCACGTGTCGGACGTGCCGTGCCGCCCCGGTCACCTCCGCTCGCCGACGGCTCGTTCGAGCCGGTCTGATCGGCGGTCACCGCCCTTGCGCCGTGGGTCAGTCGGCGGGCGGTGCGTCGGGGTGAACCCGGGTGGCGCTCGTTGCGCCGCCAATGAAGCTAGGGGCATCCCCGGGGCGCGGCAAGCAATTCTTGGACTTCGCAGGTCAGTTGACTGTTACCGGCGGTATCGATCAAGAAACCTTGCCCGGTTTGACCAGGTTTGACCGCATTTTCAAGATCAGATGATCGATATCCGTGCTTGCGCTCACACCTGTCCGTTCGCGACACCGGGTACACCATCAACCCGCCGCGACTATGTGCTGACGCACCGTCACTGCCGTAGCCGGAGTTCCCGACTCCGCCCGGCCGTCGAGTGGCATCCACCACACCCGACACCGTCCGTCATCGAACGGATACGTTCAGCTCCGGCCGCCGAGCTCCGCATCCCGCGCCAACAGCGCCGCCTGGACCCGGTTCTCGCAGCCCAGCTTGGCCAGGATCCGGCTCACGTACGTCTTCACCGTCGCCTCGCTCATGTGGATCCGTGCCCCCGCATCGGCGTTGGACAGGCCCTCGCCGAGCAGCGCCAACACCTCCAGCTCACGCCCGGTGAGCACCTCCAGCCGGCGCCGGGCCGCGGCACTGCGGGCGGCCAACGAGCCGCCGGGCCCGGCGGCCAGCGAGTCGACGATGTGCCGGGTGGCGGCCGGGGAGAGGAAGGCGTTGCCGCCCGCCGCCGCCCGGACGGCCTGGATCAGCTCGTTCGGCGCGGTGTCCTTGAGCAGGAAGCCGGCTCCGCCCTCGGTCACGGCGCGCAGGACGTTCTCGCGCTCCCCGAAGGTGGTGAGGATCAGCGCCCGCGCCCCGGGCGCGACCCTCGACAGCTCCCCGAGCGCCGTGAGCCCGTCCATCACCGGCATCTGGATGTCCAGCAGCACCACGTCCACCCGGTGCGACCGCGCCAGCTCCAGCGCCTCCCGACCGTCGGCCGCCTCCGCGACCACCTCGATGTCGTCGGCGGAGCCCAGGATCATCCTGATCCCGGCCCGGATCAGCGGCTCGTCGTCGGCGACGAGGACTCGGATCACGCTGGTCATTCCCCTCGAACGGTGCTTCGACTTCGGCACCATCCTCACATCTCCGCCGAGCCGGTCCGCCCCGACCCCCGCCCCGACCCCGATCCCGGGCCGACGGCCCTCAGTTCTTGGTGACGTACTCCTGCTTCTCCGCCAGCGCCCCGTCCTTGAAGCAGAACCGCGCCACGTGGTCCTCGTCCCAGGCGACGTCCGACTGGTCCGCCAGGAGGAACCACCGGCAGTTCGAGCCCTCCGGCGGGGTCGGCCCGGTGCCCTTGTACTGGTCGCTGAAGAAGCTGCTGCCGGGCGGCAGCTCACGCGCCACCTCGGCCTCCGGCGCACCGACCCGGATCCGCTCGTACGCCGTCTCGCTCACCGTCGCGTCCCGGGCGCCGCCGACGAAGGCCACCACGCCCCAGATCATCAGCCCCAGCACGGTCAGCCCGACCGCCACCACACCGACCGCGCAGCCCAGCGCCGGGCTGCGCCGCCTGCCCTCCGCCGCACCGGCCGGCGACAGGCCCTCGAACACCCAGTCGTCCGCGCCGGCGGCGGCCGCGGCGCCCTCCCCGGCGCCCTCCGCCGCCTCGTACGGCAACACGGCGGCCAGCCGGAAGCCCTGCTCGGGCGTCGGCCCGGCGTGCACCATGCCGCCGACCAGCCGGGCGCGCTCCCGCAACCCGGTCAGCCCCTGACCGCCGCTGACGGCCGGGCCCGCACCGGCGCGCACGCCCACGAGCTCCGGCGTGCGTGCGTTGGTCACCTCCACCACCAGCGCGTCCGGCTCGTACCGGAGCGCGACGCCGATCGGTGCGCCGGGGGCGTGCTTGTGCGCGTTGGTGAGCGCCTCCTGCACGATCCGGTACGCCGCGTGGTCGACCGCGGCCGGCAGCGGGCGCCGCTCGCCCTCCCGGGAGAGCGCGATCTCCGCCCCGGCCGCCCGCGAGGACTCCACCAGAGCGTCGATCCCGTCCACCCCGCCCCGGGCGGGCCCCGCGGCCGCCGCCCCCGGCGTCGGCGGCAGCGCCGTCGACTCGTCGTGCAGCACCCCGACCACCTCGCGCAGCTCGCGCATCGCCGCGACCGCCGCCTGCCGCAGCACACCGACCGCCTCCCGCTGCCGGTCGGTGAGCGTGCGGTCCACCTCCAGCGCGCCGGAGTGCACGGAGATCAGCGCCAGCTGGTGGCCCAGGCTGTCGTGCATGTCCTGGGCGATCCGGTGCCGCTCGCGCAGCCGCGCCTGGTGCACCACCATGACCCGCTCGCGCAGCAGCTGGTCGTTGCGCTCGCGCAGCGCGTCCAGCAGGGCGCGCCGCTGCGCGCGGTAGCGGCCGTAGAGCGCGGGCAGGACGGCGAGCACCAGGAAGCCGCCGAGCGACAGCCCGAGGACCAGCTTCGGCGAGGTCGTGGCGGCGTCCTTCAACACGCCCGTCACGGTGAACAGCAGCCAGCCCAGCACGAAGGTGCCGACCAGCGTCCAGACCCGGCGGATCCGCGCCCCGGCCGTCCAGCCCGCGCAGATCATCAGCAGCACCGGCCCGCCCGACCAGCCGGTGGCGGCCGCGGCGGCGAGCAGCACGGTGGCCGGAAGGCCCCGCCGCAGCACCCACAGCACCGCGACGCCGACACCGAAGGGCACGGCCAGGCCGCTGCCGGCGGCGAGCTCCAGCAGGGCGGCGAATCCGCCCATCAGCAGGGCGAGCGCGGCCTCGCCCACCACCCGCCGGGGCCGCCAGGGCCCGGGCAGTGCCGTCCGTACCGCCTTCTTCCAGGCCCGCGTGATCGCATCCACCCGTCGAGGCTAACCAGCCGACCGGAGCCCGCGCCGTCCACCTTCGTCGCCGCCGGCACCGACGAAAGTCGCCTGGTCGCACCACGACGGTCGCGCATGCCGACGGCCGCACACACCGACAACCGCGTGCACCCGGCGCCGGCTCAGCCGAAGGCCGTCAGCAGCAGCGCCACGTCGTCCACCCGGCCGGTCGAGCCGACCTCCCGCAGCAGCCGATCGGCCGCCTCCTCCAGCCCCTCCCCCGCCGCGCCCCGGGCCAGCGCGGCCCGCAGCCGCTCCACGCCCTGGTCGATCGCCACCGCCGGGTCCTCGACCAGGCCGTCCGTGTAGAGGGCCAGCAGCGCGCCCGGCCGCAGCCGCAGCTCGCTGACCGGGTAGACGGCCCGCTCGTCCACCCCGAGCAGCGGCCCGCCCGCCACGTACAGCGCCTCCGCCCGCCCGTCCGGGTGGCGCAGCACCGGCGGCATGTGCCCGGCCCGGGCGATCCGGGCGGTGCCGTCGGCGGGGGTGAGCCGGACCAGGCAGCAGCTGGCGAGCAGCCCGGGGTCGAGGTCGAGCAGCAGCCGGTTGGTGCGGGCGAGCACCTGGTCGGGCGGCTCACCGCCGGTCGCGAAGGCGCGGACGGCGCTGCGCAGCTGGCCCATCGTGGCGGCGGCGGCGACGCTGTGGCCCTCGACGTCGCCGATCACCAGGGTGACGTCCCCGCCGGTGACGATCGCGTCGTACCAGTCGCCGCCGATCTCCATGCCCTGGGTGCCGGGCAGGTAGCGGGCGGTGATCCGGATGCCGGGCACCTCGGGGAGCCGGTGCGGCAGCAGCGCCTGTTGCAGGCCGCGGGCGAGCGCGAACTCGGCGTCGTACAGCCGGGCGCGCTCCAGGGCCTGGGCGATGAAGCCGCCCAGGGCGGTGAGCAGGCCGCGGTCCTCGGCGCTGAACGGGCGCGGGCGGTCGAAGCCGAGGATGCAGCTGCCGACCGGGCGGCCGGAGGCGATCAGCGGCAGGAAGGCCCAGGCGCCCATCTCGTCCAGGGCGAGGCCGGGGTAGGCGGCGGTGAGGTCGCGCACCGACTCGAAGAAGATCGGGGTGCCGGTGCTGAGCGTCTCCGCGCCGGGGACCCTGGCGTCGATCGAGGTGCCCTCGAAGCTGTCCAGGAAGCCGTCCGGGTAGCCGGCCTGGGAGACCAGGTGCAGGTGCTGGTCGCGCACCGCGTAGATGGCGAGCTCCTGGCCGCCGAAGGCCGGCAGGATCTCGTCGGACACCGCCCGGCAGACGTCGCGTACGGTCACGGCCTCGGTGAGCGCGCTGGCGAGCTGGAGCAGGTGGTGGGTGGCGCTGAGGCCGGTGCGGGCGCCGGGCGGCGGGGTGGCCGGCGGCTCGGCGCCCCCGGGCGCGGACCCGAGCGCGGGCCCGGGCCCGGGCCCGGGCCCGGACTCGAACCCCGACTCGGACTCGGACTCGGCGGAGACCACCCGGCCGGTGACGCCGTGCGCGTCGGGGTACAGCGAGAAGGCGAGCCAGCCGCCCGGCGGGCGGGCGGCCAGGAAGACGGTGGGCCGCTGGGAGATCAGGGCGGCGCGGTAGCGGTGCTCGTAGAAGGGGTCGGCGAGCCAGGGCAGCACCTCCCAGGGGTGGTGGCCGATCAGGTCCTCGCGGCGGGCGCGGAACAGCGGCTCGGTGGCGCGGTTGGCGTAGGTGATCCGGCCGTCCAGGTCGAGCGAGAACACGCCCTCGCGCAGCCGCTCGACGGCGGCCGCGGCGGCGGTCAGGCTCCGCACGTCCAGTACGGCGCCGACCAGGTGGGTCCGGCCGTCGGAGATCGCCGCGGGCACCCGCGCCCACAGCTCCACCGGGTACGGCACACCGTCCGGCCCGAGCACCCGCACCCGCACCGCCAGCACCTCGCCCTGCTCCAGGGCGGTGCGCGCGGCGGCCCGGAAGGACGGCAGGTCGCCGGGCGCGACCCGGCGGTTCAGGGCGGCCACCGTGCCGTCGAACTCCCCCGGCCCGAAGCCGAAGATCTCCCGGAACTGCGCGTCGGCGGCGAGCGCCCCGGTGGCCGTGTTCCAGTCGAACAACCCGACCCGGGTGGCCGGCACCGACGGCGGCGGCAACTCGACCACCGCCGCCTCGCCACCCCACTCCACCGACTGCCCAGCCGCCTCCAACTCCGCCAGCCCGCCGCCCAGTTCGTCCGCGACGGCGGCGAGCTGCGGGCTCGCCGACTCCGGCACCCCGTCGTCCGAGGCGGGCCACAGCGCGCTCAGCACCCCGAACCGCTCGCGGCCGTGCGAGACCGCCACGCAGGCGGAGGCGAAGTCGTACGGCAGGCCGACCGCGAGCTGCGGGAAGCGCCGCATGGTGTCCTCGCTGTCGGACAGCACGATCCCGTGCCCGGTCCGGAAGCAGACCGCGACCGGCAGCGGCCCGGCCGCCGCGATCCGCCGGAACGGGCTCATCACCGACAACGGCACCCCCGCGATCGTGCGCAGCACCAGGGACCGGCGGTCCGGCGAGCGCAGGTACACCATCGCGCCGTACGCCCCGGTGGACCCGAGCACCCGGCGCACGGCCTCCGCGAGCAGCTCGTCCCGCCGGTGCTCCACCTGCCCGGCCGTCTCCGGGACGGACCGGGCCGGCGCCCCGCGCGCCTGCGCGTCGGCGCCGGGCCCCGGCGGCCGGTCCGGCCAGGACCGCGCCCCACGGGCCCCACCGGTCGCATGCGGATGGCGCATGCTCTTTTGCTACGCCGGGCCCGGAACCGTGTCAAGGCGAGCCGACCCCGGCCCGAGCTGCCGGGCCGCCCCTCGTGCACCAGCATGGACGCCATGCAGAGCGCGTCCCGCCGCACCACGGTGGTCAACCTCAAGGGCCACCGCGACGATCCCGGCTACGCCGACGTCGTCTACGTCGGCCGGGCCATGCACCGCGGCGGCTGGCACCTCACCGAATCACCCCTGCACTGCCCGTACCGCCCGGGCCCCGACCTCACCCGCGAGCAGATGGTCACCGAGTACCGCGCCTACCTCCTCGCCCGCCCCGAGCTCCTCGCCCTCGTCCCGCCCCTGCGCGGCCGCCGCCTCGGCTGCTGGTGCGCCCCGCTCCCCTGCCACGCCGACGTCCTCGCCGACCTCGCCGACCACCCCGCGGAGCAGCCCTGACGGCCGGCGCGCTCAGAGCCCGGAGAGGTCCACGACCACCGGGTACGGCACCACGGCCTTGACCAGCCCGGTGAACAGTTCCCCGGCCCGGTACGAGCCCTGGGCCGCGTCCAGCACGTAGGTGTGGACGATCGGCACGCGGTCGGCGGCCTGCTCCACCCGCCAGTAGAACGGGATGCCCGCCTTGGCGTACTGGTCCAGTTTGACCACCCGGTCGGTGGTCTCCGAGCCCGGCGAGACGACCTCGACCAGCAGCAGCACGTGGCCGGGTCTGGTCGGCGACTCGTCGATGGTGTCCGCGCGGTAGACCACCACGTCCGGCCGACGGTTGTTCAGCGGCACGTCCTGCAGCCGGACGTCGAAGTCGGTGTCGGCGTTCCACTCCGCGCCACCCGCCTCGTCCAGGGCGTTCGCCAGGAACCGGGCGAGCCGGTTGTGCCGCTTGGAGGCACTCGGGGACACGACCACCATCCCGTCGACGATCTCGATGCCCGCGCACTGCTCATCGGTCCAGGAGTCGTACTGCTCACTGGTGATCTGCCGGTGCATCCACTCGGGTGCGATCATCTCGGCCGTCACGGCGTACCTCCCCTGGGCTGCTGGGCGGGCCTGCGTGCTGTGTGCCACAGCCTAGTACGGGCGCCGCGGGGGTCTCGGACGGTTCGGGGCCGTTCGATATCCTCCGGGCGAGTGGCGGGACGAGGCCGCTGCCGGTGGGGAAGCGAGAGCGGTATGCAGTCGCCGTCGTCCGAGGGGGCCGCGCGCGGGGCGTCGTGGCAGTGGGACGGGGAAGCCGACGACGGCGGGGAGGCGCCCGGGGACGTGATCGGGGGCGGCGGGGACGGGCCGCGCCTGAACCGGCGCCGGCTGCTGATCGGGGCCGGGGTGCTCGCGGCGGGCGGGGCCGTGTGGGCGTTGGGCCGTTCGGGTGCGGGCGATGCGCTCCCCTCCCCGAGGCCCCCGAGGCCGCAGCCCACCGCGCTCTCCGGGCCGACGCCGGTGTGGACCTACCGCGGCGCCGAGGCGATGACCCCGGAGCGGCTCACCGACCCGCCGGGCCGCCCCGTCTACCTGTCCAAGAGCGGCCTGCAGGTCCTCGACCCGGCCCGCGGCACCGCCGCCCGGCTGCTGGTCTTCGACCCGCCCCCCAGCCGGGACTGGCCGAGCGACCTCGACATGCTCGGCAAGGTCGTGATCGGCCCCGACCTCCTCTTCACCACCACCTACGAGGGCCACCTGGAGGCCCGCCACTTCACCGACCCCGCCGCCGACTGGAGCCTGCCGCTGCCCGACGAGCTCCAGGGCGGCCGGACCCGGCTCACCGGCTACGACCGCGGCGTCCTCTACGGCTACTCCTGGGGCCACCCCTGGGAGGTCGACACCCGGCCGCAGAGCCGCCTCTTCGCGCTCAGGGTCGCCGACCGAACCTTCCTGTGGTCCGTCCCCACCGAGACCGAGGAGCAGCCGATCACCCCCGCCACCGTGACCGGCGGCCACCTCCTGGCCTGCGTCCGTTTCCTCGGCAACCGCGCCGAACTGGTGGCCCGGGACGCCGCCACCGGCCGCCAGCTGTGGACCGCCCCCGGCGACGAGGACCTGCGCTGGTGCGCCACCGGCTCGCAGGAGGTGTACGTCCCCGACGGCAACGGCGGCGTGCGCATGCTCCGCCCCACGGGCGAGCCGGGCTGGACCCACTCCCCCGCCCGGGGCGAGTCCTGGCGGGCGCTGCCGCCCGTCCCGGACGGCCCGCGGGTGTACGTGGCACGCGACGTGGGCATCGTCACCTGCCACGACGCGAGCACCGGCGCGGTGCTCTGGTCCTGCCGGCTGCCGTTCCTGCTGGACCGCCGCAGCCATCCGGTGGTCGCCGGCGACATGCTGTTCGTGCCGGGTACGGCGGCCGGCGGGGTCAGCGCGATCCACACCTCCACCGGCGAGCCGGCGTGGACGTTCCGCGACTCCGGCCCGGGCCGGGACGTCTGGAGCCTCGCCGTCGACGCGGACCGCCTCTACGCGGGCCACGACGACATCCTGCACGCCCTCCCGCTGCGCTGAGCGACTCCACGACCCGGCAGGATGGCCCGATGCGGATTCGCCCGATCTCCCCCGACAACCTGGCCGAGCTGCTCGCCGACCGCATCACCGCGCTGCCCGACGCCGACGGGCGCCGCGTGCGGGTGGCCGTGGACGGCGCCGGGGCCGCCCGCCCCGGGGACCTCGCCGACGCCCTGGTGGAGCCGCTGCGGCTGCGCGGCCGGCCGACGCTCCGGGTGTCGGCGGCGGACTTCCTGCGCCCGGCCTCGATCCGGCTGGAGTACGGCCGCCACGACGCGGACGCCTTCCACGACCTCTGGCTGGACGACGGCGCCCTGCTGCGCGAGGTCCTCGACCCGCTGGAGCCGGGCGGCAGCGGCCGCGTGCTGCCCTCCCTGCGCGACCCGGCCACCGACCGCTCCACCCGCGCCTCGTACACCCAACTCCCGTCGAACGGCGTGCTGTTGCTGGACGGCCCGCTGCTGCTCGGCCGCTGGCTGCCGCTGAACCTGACCGTCCACCTCGCCCTCACCCCGGCCGCCCTCGCCCGCCGCACCCCGGCCGACGAGCACTGGACCCTCCCGGCCTTCGCCCGCTACGAGGCCGAGACCGTCCCCGCCGAACTCGCCGACCTCACCGTCCGGATGGACGACCCGCGCCACCCCGCCCTGGTCGAACAGCCCTGACCCGCCGCGTCACCGGCCCTGCGACCGCCCCCGGCCCGGTCGGGCGGGCTCCGGGGCGGGGCCGCGCTGGCAGTACGGGCACCAGAACACCGCCCGGTCCCGCGGGGGCGTGCCCTGACGCCCGGTCACCACGGGGGTGACGCAGCGCGGGCAGGGCCGTCCGGCCCGGCCGTAGACCCAGTGCTGGTAGCCGGGCCTGGTGTCGCCGGTGGTGATGTGGCCGGGGCGCATCCTGTTGGCCTCCAGCATCTGCCGGGCCCGTTCCACCAGCCGGTCGGGGTGCGGGAGTTCGCCGACCTCGGTCCACGGCGTCACCCCGGCCACGAAGCACAGCTCGTTGGCGTAGACGTTGCCGATCCCGGCCAGGTTGCGCTGGTCGAGGAGGGCCTCGATGACCAGGCGGCCCGGGCGGGCGAGGAGGCGGCGGACGGCTTCGACCGGGTCCCAGTCGGGGCCGAGCAGGTCGGGGCCGAGGTGGCCGACGGCGCGCTGTTCGTCGGCGGTGCGCAGCAGCTCGACGACGGGGAGCCGGTAGCCGACGGCGGTGCCCCGGTCGGTGCCGAGGACGGCGCGGATCTGCCAGGCGGGGCCGCCGGTCCAGCGCTCGCCGGGGCGGTAGACCTCCCAGCGGCCGTCCATCCGCAGGTGGGTGTGCAGGGTGAGGCCGCCTTCGAGGCGGGTGAGCAGGTGCTTGCCGCGCGGGGCGACCTCCAGCACCCGGCGGCCGGCGAGCTCGGCGGTCGCGTGTGCGGGCACCCGCAGGTCGGCGCTGGTCAGCAGCTGCCCGGCGAGGGCCTCGTGCAGCCGGGCCGCCACGCGGAAGACGGAGTCACCTTCTGGCATGTCTCCATCCTCTCCCGCGCGGCGGCCCGGCGACGATCCCGGTGGCGGCCCGGCGACGACCCCGGTGCGCCGCGGCCCGCCTACTGCGCAGCCCGGCTACTGCGCGGCCTGCCCATCCCGGACGACGACCACCGGGCACGGCGCGTGCTCGGTGAGGTGGCGGCTGACCGAGCCGAGCAGGACGCCGGAGAACCCGCCGAGGCCGCGGTTGCCGACGACGAGCAGCGCCGCGCCCTTGGCCGCCTCCAGCAGGACCGTGGCGGCGCCGCCCGGCATCACGGTCTCGCTGATCCGCACGCCCGGGTCGTCGCCGACCACCCTGACGACGCTCTCGGAGAGGATCCTGCCCGCGAGCTCCTCGGGGTTGAGGGCATCGACGGCCGGCACGCTCTGCTCGGCCCAGCCGTAGAAGGCGGGGTACTCCCAGGCGGCGATCGCGCTGACCGTCCCGCCGACGGCCATCGCGTAGTCGACGGCCCAGCGCAGCGCCTGCTCCGAGGCGGGCGAGCCGTCGACGCCGACGACGATCCGGGGACTGGCACTCATGCCCTTGCTCCTTCGGTTGGCCGGTGGGGTACCGGTTCGGCCCCATCCCTTCGAACATGGCTCAGAGAGGTCTGCTGCTGACTCAACCGCGGTACGCCGCCCACGAGTTCGCCATCCGCTGGACCTGTCCGGGGGTGAACCTGGTCATGCAGGAGTCGTAGCTGTAGTCCATGAAGTTGTGGATCGGGTCGAGCCCGGGGCCGGGGCAGGTGTCGCGCCCCTCGGGGCAGCCGAAGGCGGCGCTGCGCTCGGCCGGGGTGTCGTCGACGTAGTCGCCCGGGGCCAGGCAGCCGCCCTGGAAGGTGTGGAAGAGGCCGAGCCAGTGGCCGATCTCGTGGGTGGCGGTGTTGCCCTGGTCGTAGTGGGTGGCGGAGCCGCCGGGCAGGGAGTCGTCGAGCACCACCACGCCGTCGTCGGTCGGGTTGGACTGGTAGGTGTTCGGGAACGTCGACCAGCCGAGCAGGGACTGGCCGAGCCGGGCGGCGTAGAGGTTGAGGGTGCCCCGGCCGCCCTTGCGCAGGGCGCTCTTCATCGCCTGCTCGGCGGCCGAGCCGGGGGTCATGCCGGTGTACCAGGCGGCGTTGTCCGTCCAGTCGGTGCCGGCCAGCTCGAAGTGGAACTGGGTGGGGGTGTTGCCCTCGCCCTGGCCGCCGTAGGTGGCGTTGAGGTGGTCGATCTGGGCGGCGACGGCCGCCTCGCCCAGCTTCCCGGTGTCCCCGGCGTGGATCACGTGCAGGTAAACGGGGACGGTGGTCGCGGCGCCGATCTGCCGATGGGCGGCGCCGAGCCGGGCGAGCCGCGCGTCGAGGTCGGCCTGCATCGCCCCGGCCTGCGCGGCGCTGACGGCGTTCGGGTCCTTCCCGGCCTGGCTGCCGGCCGGCCTGCGGGCCGCGGCCCCGGCGGCTGCGTCGGCTGCGTCGGCCTCCGCGCCGTCGCACACGGTCGTCGGGGCGACGGCGGCGCGCTGCGGGGCCGGTGCCGCGAACTGGCTCAGTCCGGCGGCCGCGACCAGCGCGGCGGCGCAGGGGAACAGGCGGGGGGCACGCGAGCGCACCCGGACGGAACGACGCATCTGCGCTCCTGACGGGGGGAGTTGACGGAGTCTCGGCCGCACCCGGCAGGCCGGTGCCCGCCGGCGCGGTGCCCGGCACGGACTCGCCGAGACTACGACGCCGTGAAGTCGATCTCCCGCAGGGCGCGCGCGGCGGCCCGGTCGAGTACCACGGCGGACGCACAGTCGGCCGGCAGCCGCCCGGCCCCGAGGATCCGCCGCCGCAGCCGGGCCACCACGGCCCGGTGCCGGGCGAAGGCGTAGCGGGAGACGGCGCGCCCGCGCCGCCGCTGCCCGTCCAGCGCCTCGGCCGGGTCGACGTCGAGCAGCAGCAGGTGCACCCGGCGGCCCTGCCGGCCGGCGGCCCGGGCGAGCCAGGCCCGCACCCAGGGCAGCGTGCCGCAGTCGTGCACCACCAGCGGACCGCCGTCCAGGACGGCGCGGCGCAGCCGGCGGTAGTGCGCGAGCCGGGCGAGCGGGCGGTAGAGCGCGTACGGGAGGCGGCCGGGCAGCCGGGCCGCGTACTCGTCGCGCACCAGCTGGGAGTCGATCAGCGGGGCGCGCACGCAGCGGCGCATCAGGGTGCTCTTGCCGCTGCCGGGCAGGCCGGTGACGACCAGGACGTCCCCGGCGGGGTAGCGCAGGGCCGCCGGGCCGGGGCCGCGCAGCTCGTGCAGGACGGGCGGGTCGTGGGAGGGCGGCAGGACGACCCGCTCCCCGGCGGGGCGCGGCGGCGGCACCCGTGGCACCGCCGCCGCCCGCACCGTTCTCGTCCCGCTCACCGGTTCTCCCCCCGCCGTTCCCTGCTCAGGAGCATGGCGCATTCCCAAGAGCGAGTAAAGGGCGGAGGTCGGGGGCGGGCCCTGCGCCGCCGGGCCTGTTGCAGGACCGGGCCTGTTTCCGGACCATTCCGTCACGGACCCGGCCGCCACGGCCCCGGCCGGTCATGAGCCGGTCAGGTGCTACTCGTCACCGGGTGCCGGTCGTCAGCCGAGCTGCGGGGCGACCCGGGAGGCGATCAGCTCCAGGTGGTCGAGGTCGGCCAGGTCGAGGATCTGCAGGTAGATCCGCTCGCTGCCGACGGCGGCGTACCGGCCGATCTTCTCGGCCACCTCGTCCGGGGTGCCGGCCAGGCCGTTGGCCTTCAGCTCGTCCACGTCGCGGCCGATGGCGGCGGCCCGGCGGGCCACCTCGGCGTCGTCCCGGCCGACGCAGGCGACCAGCGCGTTGGAGTAGACCAGGCCGGCGGCCGGGCGCCCGGCCTGCTCGACGGCGGCACGGACCCGGCCGAACTGGGCGGCGGAGTCGTCCACCGAGGCGAACGGCAGGTTGAACTCGTCGGCGAAGCGGGCGGCCAGGGCCGGGGTGCGCTTGGGACCGAGGCCGCCGACCAGCACCGGGATGCGGTCCTGGGCGGGCTTGGGCAGCGCGGGCGAGTCGGTCAGCGTGTAGTACTGCCCGGCGAAGTCGAAGGTGTCGCCGAGCTTGGTGTTCCACAGGCCGGTGATGATCGCCAGCTGCTCCTCCAGCCGCCCGAACTTCTCCTTGGGAAAGGGGATCCCGTAGGAGGTGTGTTCGGCCTCGTACCAGCCGGCGCCGAGGCCGAACTCGACCCGGCCGCCGCTCATCGCGTCGACCTGGGCGACCTGGATCGCGGTGACGCCCGGCAGCCGGAAGGTGGCGGCGGTCATCAGGGTGCCGAGGCGGATGGTGCTGGTGTCGCGGGCGAGGCCGGCCAGGGTGATCCAGGCGTCGGTGGGGCCGGGCAGGCCGTCGACGTCGCCCATCTTCAGGTAGTGGTCGGAGCGGAAGAAGGCGCTGAAGGCGCCGAGTTCCTCGGCGGTGCGGGCGACCGTCAGGAGGGTTTCGTAGCTCGCGCCCTGCTGGGGTTCGGTGAAGATGCGGAGATCCATGCGGGCCATTCTGGTACGGACCGCCCGCCCGTGGACACAGGGAACCGGCCGGACCACGGAACGTACCGGCCACCGGGCGCGGGTGGCCAAGGTCTCAGCACGGAACCGTCACGGCCCTGCGATCCCGTCCCCGGGCTCGCCTACCGTGGACGGATGTTCGCGACCCCCGACGAATCCTTCCGGCGTTCCCAAGACGAGCCGGCCGGCTGCCCGCTGCCCGGCATCGTGACGGCGTTCACGCCCCGGCTGGCCGAGTTCGCCTTCGAGCCCGGCTTCGTCGCGGCGGTCGACCAGCACGCGGCGATGCTGCGCGAGCTGCTGTACGCGCAGGGGCCGGAGCTCGCGCCCCGGCCCCTGGACCGTGCGGAACTGTCGGACTACGCGCTGGGCTTCCTGGACGCGCTCACCGAGATCGGCTGGCGGGAACCGGTCGGCTACGACTACGCCGTGCTCCGGCTGACCGCGATCTGCTGGCTGGTGCGTGAGCAGGGCCTGCTGGAGGTCTGACGCCCCGCTGTCCCCCTTCGTGGATACCAGGCGGCCGTCCGGCCCGCCCGTGCCCGCTGTCCGGGATGCTTTCCCCGGGTGAAGGTTCCCTCCGCCCGCGCGGTTACAGTGGCGGTCCGGAGGACGAACGACGGGGCGGGACGGACAGGACGGTGCGGAAGTGAGCGGTACGGCAGCGGACAGCGCGGTGGGACACCGGGCGCTGCACTGGCGGATCCGCCCGGAACGGGCGCGGGCCGCCGTCCTGGTGCTGCACGGCGGCGAGGAGCACAACCTCGACCGGCCCGGCCGACTCAACCTCCCGCTGCTGCGGATGCACGGCTTCCTGCGCGCACTCACCAGGGCGACGGCCGGCCGCGAGGTGGCCGTCGGGACCGTCCGCTACCGCCACCGCGGCTGGAACGGGCCCCGCGCCGACGCCGCCCGGGACGCGGTCGCCGCGCTCGACGAACTGGCCTCGCAGCTGGGGCCGGTGCCGACCGTCCTGATCGGCCACTCGATGGGCGGACGCGCCGCGCTGCAGGCCGGCGGGCACCCGTCCGTCACCGGCCTGATCGCCCTCGCCCCCTGGTGCCCGGCCGAGGACCCGTGCGAACAGCTGGCCGGCCGGGACGTGCTGATGCTGCACGGCGACCGCGACACCGTGACCGCGCCCGCCGACACCCACGCCTTCGCCGCCCGCAGCCGCGCCGCCGGCGCCCGCGTCTGCGGCTACACCGTCACCGGCAGCGGCCACGCCATGCTCCAGCGCGTGCCCGACTGGCACCGCGCCACCACCCGGCTCACCACCGCCCTGCTCGGCCTCCACCCGCTCCCCACCGAGACCGCCTCCGCGCTCACCCTGCCGCCCGCCTCCGCCGAGGCCCTCACCCTCCCGCTCCCCCGCCAACCCCGCCGCGCCCCGGCCCTCCCGGCCAACCCCTGAGCCCTGCGCCCCTGCGCTTGGTCGGACCCGCGTGCTTCGTCGGACCCGGCCTAGAGGACGTGGCAGAGGGCTGTGGTGAAGACCGCGGTGACCCACGTCCACAGGACGGCGAGGGCGATGTGGGCGGCGGTGCGCAGCGGGTCGCCGCGCCAGAGCTTCGGGGAGAAGACGGCGAATTCGAAGAGCCAGCGCAGGCCCCAGAAGAGGGTCTGGCCGGCCAGCAGGGCGGTGGCGAGCCGGGTGCCGGAGAGCAGGTCGGGGGCCAGGCAGAGCGGGAGGAGGCCGAGGAAGACGCAGGCCAGGCCGATGAAGAAGAGGTGGGCGTAGGAGACCTGGCGGGTCAGGAGGGTGGTCCCGGACAGGTCGGCGGGCCAGCCGATGGCGCGGGGCAGCACCGCGTGGACCAGGCCGACGGTGACGAGGGCGGCGCCGACCAGGCGCAACTGGCCTTCGAGGGTCAGGAGTTCGGTCATGATGCGGGCTTTCGGCGGGTGCGGGTGGTGCGCTCATCATGGCGTACGACTTTGAACGTGTTCAGCTCGGGGTCGGGGCGCAGAGCGGCACACGCCCGGAGCGGTGACGGCGGGGCCGTGGTCGCAGGGCGGTGGCGGCGGGCCGTGCCGCGGGTCAGGCGGGGTCGTCCCCGGCGGGCGGGGACGGGAGGCGGCCGGCCAGGAGGGCCCGGCCGAGCGGGGTGGGGCGATGGGTGACGGTGCGGCCGGTGCGGTCCTTGGCGGTGAGTCCGGACTCGGCGAGGACGGTGGCGTGCTCGCTGGCGGAGGCCGTGGAGATGCCCAGGGCGGCGGCCAACTCCTTGGTGGAGCAGGGGCCGTGGACGGCGACGGCCTCCAGGGCGGCGGCCCTGGTCTGACCGAGCAGGGCGGTCAGGGTGCGGCTGGGGGTCGGCTCGGTCTCGGCGCGCAAGGGTCCACCGATCCGGGCCGGGTAGAGGAGGACGGGCTGCTGCGCCGGATCCTCGAAGCGGGCGATGACGGGCCGTCGGGGGCCGAACACGCAGGGCTGGAGCAGCAGTCCGCGACCGTCCAGCCGCAGGTCGTGCCGGCAGCGCCCGGCCAGCGGGAAGCTGAGCACCGGGCGGCGCCAGGACACCGCCGGGTGCAGCGAGCGCAGTACCTGGTCCGGCTCGGTGATCCGGCGGCGGCGCCCGTGCTCGGTGGTGACGATGGTCTCGATCTGCCGCCGGTAGGGGTCGATCGCCCGGGTCTGGTAGTCGGCGGTGACGTTGCCGAGCAGCCTCCTGGCCCGGCGGTCGCCGGCCGCCACGCCGCGCGCGAAGGCGCTCAACTGCCGTTCGCCGCCGACCGATCGCAGGTGGTCCCGCAGCGGCTCCCCTGGCCCCTCGGCGGTGGCGCTCTCGGTGGCGCCCGGATCGCGCCGCACGGTGAGGAACTCCGGGATCGCCGAGGCGGTGTAGAGGTCGAAGAGCAGCGCGGTGCGCGGGTTCCAGGAGGCCCGCAGGTGGTCCCGCCAGGCCTGGAACCGCGGATCGCGCTGCCCGCTCACCAGGGCGTGCACGCTGAGGGACAGCTCCATCGACATGTCCGGCCGCTCCGCCACCCGGATCCGCTCCAGGTCGTCCGCGCCGAAGAGTATTCGCAGCACGGACGCGATCGTCACCCGGAACCGGCGGCGCCGCAAGACTGTTCGGCGAGGACCGAACCCTTGACGGACCCGGATGGTGTGGACCCGGCTTGCCGCGGACTCGGCTTGTGCGGACCCGGCTTGCGCGGACCCGGTGGCGTCAGCCCAGGTCGGCCGGCGACTCCACCACGACCCCGTAGAGGTCCCCGGTCGTCGCCAGCGCGCTCCGGTGCACCTGGGCGGCGGTCAGCTCGGTGCCCGCCGAGGCCAACGGCCGGGTCCGCGCGCTGGCCGCCCGCTCGCGCCGGGTGTCCAGCGTCTGCGTCGGCGCCCACCTGCTCGCCGCAGCCGGGCTACTGGACGGCAAGCGCGCCACCACGCACTGGTCCACGGCCGGCCAACTCGCCGCCGAGCATCCGGAGATCGAGGTGGACGCCGACCCGATCTTCATCCGCCAGGGCGAGATCTGGACGGGCGCGGGCATCAGCGCCTGCCTGGACCTCTCGCTCGCCCTGGTCGCCGAGGACTTCGGCGAGGAGCTGGCCCTGCGGGTCGCCCGTCAACTGGTGATGTACCTCAAACGCCCCAGCGGGCAGAGCCAGTTCAGCGTCCCACTGGAGCCCGTCTCGACCACCCGGCGGATCGAGGAGCTGCGCCACCACATCCTGCGCAACCTCACCGAGCGGCTCACCGTCCCCGACCTCGCCGCCCACGCCCACGTCAGCGAACGGCAGTTGACCCGCATCTTCAAGACCGAGCTGGGCACCACCCCGAACGCCTACGTCGAGTCGGCCCGGGTCGAACGCGCCCGCCACCAGCCGGAGTCGGGGGACGCCACGCTCGAACGCATCGCCACCGCCTGCGGGTTCGGCACCAATGACACCCTCGTACGGGCCTTCCGCCGCCGGCTCGGCACCACGCCGACCGAGGACCGGCAGCGCTTCCGCACCACCGCCACTGCGACTGCCGCCGACGTCACGGCAGCCGGACGGTGAACACCGTACGGCCGGGCCGGCTGGCCGCCTCCACCGTGCCGCCGTGCGCCCGCACGACGGCCCGGACGATCGCGAGCCCCAGCCCGGTCGAGCCGGTGGCCCGGGAGCGGGCCCGGTCGCCCCGGACGAAGCGCTCGAAGACCCGGCCGAGCAGCTCCGGCGCGATCCCCGGGCCGTCGTCCGTCACGCTCAACTCGGCCTGACTGCCGCTGTCTTCGCGTCGAAGACGCAGCTCGACCCCGGTGCCGGGCGGGGTGTGGGTGCGGGCGTTGGCCAGCAGGTTGGCCACCACCTGGCTCAGCCGGTGCCCGTCCCCGCGCACCAGCACCGGGTCCTCGGGGAGCGCGAGGCGCCAGCGGTGGTCCGGCCCGGCGGCCCGGGCGTCGGCCACCGCGTCCAGGGCGATCCGGGTCAGGTCCACCTCCTCCGCGGCCAGCGGGCGGCCCGCGTCCAGCCGGGCGAGCAGCAGCAGGTCCTCGACGATCGCCCCCATCCGCACCGCCTCGGCGTCGATCCGCTCCAGCGAGTGCCGTACCGGCGCCGGTACGGCCCCGGGGTGGCGCAGCGCCAACTCGGCGTGGCCGCGCACGGCCGCCACCGGGGTGCGCAGCTCGTGGCTGGCGTCGGCGGCGAAGGCGCGCAGCCGCTCCTCCACCGCGTGGCGCCGGGCCAGGGCGTCGCCGACGTGGCCGAGCATCCGGTTGAGGGCCGCGCCGACCCGGCCGACCTCGGTGCGCGGATCGGCGTCCGGCACGCGCTCGGCCAGCAGGACCTCGCCGCTGGCGAGCGGCATCGCGCTGACCCGCTCGGCCATGCCCACCACTCGTCGCAGCGGGCGCAGCGACCAGCGGACCCAGAGCGCCCCGGCCGAACCGGCCACCGCGACGGCGATCGCGAAGACCGTCAGCTCCAGGGTCTCCAGCCGCCGGACGGTGTCCTCCGCCGGGCGCAGCGGCAGTCCGCTGACCAGCACGTCGCCGTCCCGCCCGGCGACCGCCCGGACCCGGTAGCGGCCCTGGGCCCCGCCGAGGTCGAGGGTGCCGGCCGGGCCGCCGACCGGCAGGGCGGCCAGCACCCGCTGCTGGGCGGGGGTGAAGGAGATCCGGTCGTCCTCGTCGTCGGGGCCGTCCGCGTCGTCGGCGTCGCCGTCGACCACGCCCGCCGCGGTGATCCGGCCGCCGAGCAGCCGTACGCCGAGGGTGCCCGGGGTCTGCGCCCGGGTGTCGGGGCCGACGCCCTGGCCGGTGTGCTCCAGGCTCGCGGCGTAGCGGCCGCCGGACTCGGCGAGCTGCTGGTCGAGGCGGTCGACCAGGAAGTGGCGCAGGGCGGCGGTGGTGGCGAAGCCGACGGCGGCGCAGGTGACGACGAGCAGCACCAGCAGGCCGGCGATCAGGCGGGCGCGCAGGGTGCGGGGTACCGGCCGGAGGCGGGGCCCACGGGGGCGGCCTGCGCGGAGGCGGGGCTTCACGGTGCGGCCTTGATCAGGTACCCCGCGCCGCGCACCGTGTGGATCATCGGGCTGCGGCCGGCGTCCACCTTCTTGCGCAGGTAGCTGATGTACAGCTCGACGATGTGCGCCTGCCCGCCGAAGTCGTACGACCAGACGGCGTCCAGGATCTGCGCCTTGCTGAGCACCTGGCGGGGGTGGCGCATCAGATGGGCGAGCAGCGCGTACTCGGTCGGGCTGAGCTCGACGGTCTCGCCGCCGCGGGTCACCTCGCGGGCCCGGTCGTCCAGCACCAGGTCGCCGAGCACCAGCGCGTGCGCGGGCGGTTGCCCCGAGGCGGCCTGCGGGGTGGCCGCCTGGGTGGCCCGGCGCAGCAGGCCGCGCAGCCGGACGACCACCTCGGCCAGGCTGAACGGCTTGGTCACGTAGTCGTCGCCGCCCGCCGCGATGCCCTCGATCCGCTCCTCGACGGCGTCCCGGGCGGTGAGGAAGAGCACCCGCACCTCGGGCCGCTCGGCGTGGAGGCGGCGCAGCACCTCCAGGCCGTCGAGGTCGGGCAGCATTATGTCGAGCACCACGGCGTGCGGCCGCCAGGCCGCGGCGGCCTCGACGGCGGCCAGGCCGGTGGTCGCGCCGCGCGCCTGCCAGCCCTCGTAGCGGACGGCGCCGCAGACCACCTCGACCAGGTCCGGCTCGTCGTCGACGACCAGGACGCGCCACTCGGGGCGGTCGGCGCTCTCGTCCATGCTGCTCCCTCGGGCTCGCGCTGCGCGGCGCTCATTCTGGACCGCCGCGATGAGAAACCCCTGAGACCTCGGGGAGCCGTTCGCGGCCTACACAGCGGCTCTGACCAGCGGTTTCTCCCTCATACGGGGGCGCGGCGGCCGGGCCCGTTCAGAGGCGGTTCAGAGCTTGCGGTGCGATCGTGGTCCGCCTCGGCGGCACCCGCCGCCGGGCCCCGAGGAGGTTTCCCGAGGAGGTTCCCGATGAGCACTGCCGCCGCACCGGAGTCGCGGCCGGCGCCCGCCGGCCGGGGACGCCGGGCCGCGCTGCGCCCGCCGTTCGCGCTGGACCCGGCCGCCGCGCTCGCGCTGATCGCCGCGGGCGGGCTCGGGGTGCTCGCGCTGTGGTGGGTGAGCACCCCGGCGGTCGTCGGTGCGGCCGGCTGGCTCACCGGCGCCGGCCGGATCACCGGGCTGCTCGCCGGGTACGCCGCGCCCGTGCTGCTCCTGCTGATGGCCCGGCTGCCGCCGCTGGAACGCGGGGTCGGCGCGGACCGGCTGGCGCGCTGGCACGCCTTCGGCGGGCGCTGGCTGGTGGCCGCCGTGTCGGTGCACGTGCTGACGACCGTCTGTGGCTACGCCCTGACCGACGGGCGCGGCGCGCTCGGCGAGGGCGTGGAGATCGTCCTCCACTACCCCGAGATGATCAAGGCCACCCTGGGCACCCTGCTGCTGCTCGGCACCGGCGCGGTCTCCGCCCGGGCGGCGCGCCGCCGGCTCCCGTACGAGGCCTGGTACTACCTGCACCTGGCGACGTACCTGGCGGTCGCACTCGCCTTCTCCCACCAACTGGCCACCGGCGCCGACCTCGGCGGCGGCCCCGGCCTGGCCGCCTGGTACGCGCTCTACTCCGGCACGGCGGCACTGCTCGGCTGGTACCGGCTGGCCCGGCCGTGGCTGCTCGACCGGCGGCACCGGCTGCGCGTCGCCGAGGTGCGGCCGGAGGGCCCCGGCGTGGTGTCGCTGTTCCTGACCGGGCAGCGGCTGGACGAACTCCGCGCCGAGCCCGGCCAGTTCTTCCGGCTCCAGTTCCAGGCGCCCGGCCTCCGCTGGGCCGCCAACCCGTACTCGCTGTCCGCGCCGCCGCACCCGCGCTTCCTCCGCTTCACCGTCAAGGAGCTCGGCGGGCACAGCGCGGCGGTCGCCACCCTGCGCCCGGGCACCCCGGTGCGCGCCGAGGGCCCGTACGGCGCGTTCACCGCGCGGCGGCAGCGACAGCGCCGGGTGCTGCTGCTCGGGGCAGGCGTCGGGATCACCCCGCTGCGCGCCCTCTTCGAGACGCTGCCGGGCGAGCTGACGCTGGTCCAGCGGGCCCGGCGGGCCGAGGACGTGCTGTTCCGGGCGGAGCTGGCCGACGTCGCCCGACGACGCGGCGCGGTCGTGCACGAGCTGCTCGGCTCCCGGGAACAGGTCGGCGACCTCGGCGCCGCGCTCGCCGGGCTCGTCCCGGACCTCGCCGGGCACGAGGTCTACCTGTGCGGCCCGGAGGCGCTGGCCGAGGAGGCCGTCCTGGCACTGCGGGCGGCCGGGGTGCGGCGCGGACGCATCCACCACGAGAACTTCTCCTTCTGAGCCTTCCGAGCCCGCCCGGGTTCCCGACCACCAGGAGCATCGATTCCCATGCGCCGAGCCGTCGTCACCAGCGCTGCCACCGCTGCCGGGGTGGTGCTGCTGCTCTCCCTCAAACCGCACGAGGCGGCCGGGCCGACCCCGGTGATCGGCTCGGGGTCGGGCGCCGGGGCCGGGGCCGGGTCTGCGGCCGGGGCCGGGTCCGGGGCCGATGTCTCGCAGCCGTCCCCCGCCCCGTCCGGCTCCGCTGCGCCCGCCGCGCCCGCCGGGGCGACCCGGAAGGTCAGCGGCGACACCGTCAACACCCGGTACGGCCCGGTGCAGGTCCAGGTCACCCTGGCCGGCAGCCGGGTCACCGCCGTCGACGTGGTCAAGTACCCCAACGCCGAACGGCGCGACCGCGAGATCAACAGCTCCGCCCTGCCGGTGCTCAACCAGGAGGCGATCTCCGCGCAGAGCGCACAGATCGACGTGGTCAGCGGCGCGACGTACACCAGCGACGGGTACGTCCGCTCACTGCAGAGCGCCCTCGACCGGGCCAAGGGCTGAGGACACCGTGCTCCGCCACGCCGAGCCCGCGATGGGCACGGTCTTCTCGATCGCCGTCCGCGACCCCGGCCCGGGCACCGCCGCCGTGCTGGACCGGATCGCCGAACGGCTGCACCGCATCGACGCGGTGTTCTCCACCTACCGGCCCGAGAGCGACATCAGCCGCCTCGACCGGGGCGAACTGGCCCTGGACGACTGCGATCCGGAAGTCCCCACCGTCCTGGCCGCCTGCCGCGACGTGGCCGCGGAGACCGGCGGCTGGTTCACCGAGCGCCCCGGCGGCCGGCTCGACCCCAGCGGCTGGGTCAAGGGGTGGGCGGTCGAGGAGGCGGCCGCCCTGCTGCGCTCCTCCGGTGCCCGGCAGTACTGCGTCAGCGGTGGCGGGGACGTGCAGACGAGCGGCGGGCCGTGGCGGGTCGGCGTCGCCGACCCGGGACGGCCGGGCCTGCTCGCCGCCGTCCTGGCGGGCCGCGACCTCGCCGTGGCCACCTCGGGCACCGCCGAGCGCGGCGCGCACATCATCGACCCGCACACCGACCGCCCGGCCACCGGCCTGGCCTCCCTCACCCTGGTCGGCGCCCCTGGCACCGGCATCGCCCGTACCGACGCCTGGGCCACCGCCGCCTTCGCCATGGGCCCGGACCGCGCCCTCGCCTGGGCGGCCCGGCAGCCCGGCATCGAAGCCCTGGCCGTCCTGCCGGACGGCACCAAGCGCTGGACCCCCGGCCTGCCCGGCCACCTCCCGGCGATCGGGCCCGCGGACTGGCAGTCCGCCGTCTGCTGACGGCGGCGAGGCGCGGCGGGCTCATGAGAGGAGCTCATGGGGTGGGCCCATGAGGCGGCCTCATGAGGGTGACTCCATGAGAGGAGTTCATGCGCCGACCCATGAAGCAGTCTCATGCCGCCACCCCATGAGAGAACCTCATGTGCCGGCGCTACGCCCGCTCCTGCTGCGCCGCCCGCCAGGCCTCCCAGGCCACCAGCGGGGCCAGGTAGGACCAGCGGCGCGAGCCGTCCGGGCAGGCGCCGCCCTCGACCAGCTCGGACACCGAGCGGCGGGTGAACGGCACCCAGACCGCCATGTCGTGCTCGAAGGTGCTGTGGCAGGCCTCGCGGCGGCGGTCGATCTCGGCCGCGTCGAGCCGTGCCCGGACAGTGGCGACCAGCGTGTAGCAGGAGGCCGGCTCGCTCCAGCCCAGCCAGGTGATCACCGTCGGCCCGACATCGGCCGGCAGCAGCCCCAGCTCCTCCTCCAGCGCCCGGTGGACCAGCGCGTAGAAGTCCTCGGCGGCGCCCGGCTCGTCCCGGTACTTCATCGTCTCGTTGATCCCGACCGTCCACTGCGCCGGGAAGGTCCTGACGGCCAGCGAGCGGCGCAGCAGCAGCAAGCGGCCCGCACGGTCCCGCACCGCGACGCAGGCGCTGACCATCGTGGGCGGCGCCGCGGCCACGAAGCTCGTCAGGCCCTCGTCCAGCGCCTCGCGCAGCAGCCGGCCCGCCTCCGGGTCCTCCCGGCCCAGCCCGGTGGTGGCCATGCACTCCGCGTAGTCGCTCTCGGCGATGGCCACCTCGCACACCCGGGCGGCGCTGTGCTCGCCGTGATCGACCGTCAACCGCGTGATGTACGCGGTCCGGCCCGCCGCCCCGGCCGCACGTTGGCGCGCCACCTCCTCGGCCCACCCGACCCGGTCCAGCACGTGCGGGCGTACGACCCGACCGTCGTATGAAGTCACCAGCCTGCCCGGGGTCAGCGGCCGGGCGGCCGACCAGGTGATCAGCGGCGCCAGGCCGTCCGCCCGGACGTCGTGCGCCCGGGCCGCCGCCGACAGGCTCGCCCGCCGGACGCGCGGCGTCGGCACCCGTGAACCGAGGCGCGAGCCGCCGTACTTGGCGAAGTCGTACACCAGATTGGTCAGCATTCCGAGCAACAGGGCTCCGCCGAGCCCCAGTAGCCACTCCACCCCGGTTCCCCCGCCTCCGTGATCCGCCCGGCCCCATTGTGGGGTTCGTGGCGCGCCCGACGAAAGGCCCCGCCCGGGGCGAAAGGGCCCCGCCCGGCAAAGGGCCTCCGCCACCGCCCGGTCGCCGCTACGACGATCCCCCTCCGCCGCCGGGTCAGCCGTCGGCTGGGCACCGACCTCCGCACGCCGTACCGCGGCCCGGCGCCCCTCCGCGACCCCGCGGTCCGCAAGGACCTGCTCCGGCTGCACGCCCACGGCATCACGGGCACCGCACTGTGCCGGCGCCCTAGCCCTCTGCAGCCACGCCTTCAACTGGCTGACCGCGCCGATTTGGTGGCGGCTCCTGCCGAACGAGCACGACGCCGTCATCCTGCTGAACGTCGACTCCTGGCCGATGGCCGCCGCAGCGGCAACGGGCGGGCCCGGCTACGCCGCCGCCCTGACCGCCCTGCCGCCGCACGTCGCTCGCGCAGCGCGTCCACGAGCTGACGGCGAGCCGGTCCGAGGCCCTGGACGCGCACGCCGCCGAACTGCGGCGGATCGAACGGGACTTGCACCACGGTGCCCAGGCCGACCTGGTGGCCGTCTCGCTACGGCTCGGCGTGATCCGCTGGGCGCTCGCGCAACACCCCGATCAGGCCGCGGAGTTGGTGGACTCCACCCAACTGGTGGCCGCGCAGGCCCTGGAGTCCCTGCGCGCCCTCGTCCGCGGCATCCACCCGCCGGTACTCGCCGACCGCGGCCTCACCGAAGCCGTCCGCTCGCTCGCCGTCCACTGTGCCGTCCCCACCCGGACCGACCTCGACGAGAGGGCAGGACCGCCGCCCCGCGCACCCGCCGACGAGGCGCTGACCAACGTCGCCCGGCACGGCGGCGCCGCCACCGCCCTCGTCCGGCTGCGGATCACCGCCGACGCGATTGCCATCCGGGCCCGAGGACTACGGCAGGGGCGGCGCCGCCGAAGGCACCGGCAGCGGGCTCCCCGACCTCCGATGCCGGGTCGCCGCCTTCGACAGCACCAAGTGGACATCCCATGCGGATCCTGATCGCCGAGGACAACGCCCTGCTGCGCGAGGGCCTGGTCCTGCTGCTGGCCGGCGAGGGCCACGAGCTGTGCGCGACCGTCGAGCACGGCGACGACCTGCTGCCCGCCGTGCTCGACCACCGCCCGACGTCGCCGTGGTCGACGGACGACCGGCTGCCGCCGAGCTCATGGCCCGCCACACCGGCACCGACCGCCGACTCCGAACGTCGAGGGTCGAGGGTCGAGGGCGGATTCACGCCAGCCCAACCCCCTGCCGCCCTGGTGGACTTGGCACCCATCCACCACCCACGGACAGGACCTCCGGCATGCCCGACACAGTTCTCCGGCCGACCCCGCACACCCCCGGCAGCTCCTCCTCCGGGCACAGGGCCCGGGCGCGGGGCGGGGGTTGGTTCGCCGTCGTCGCGGTGACGACGGGTGTGTTCTCCATCGTCACCACCGAGATCCTGCCGATCGGGCTGCTGACTCCGATCGGCGCCACCTTCCGGATCTCCGACGGCACGGCCGGGCTGATGATGACGCTGCCGGGCATCGTCGCCGCGGTGGCCGCGCCCGTGGTGACGGTCGCGACGAGGCGGGCCGACCGGCGGACGATGCTGTGCCTCCTGCTGCTGGTGCTGGCACTGGCGGACCTCCTCGGCGCGGTGGCGCCCGGGTACTGGGCGGTGCTGGTCGCCCGGGTCGCGCTGGGGCTGGTGATCGGGGCGTTCTGGTCGATCGGTTCGGGGCTCGCCCCGCGTCTGGTCACGCCGCGGTGGCAGGCCAGGGCCAACACCGTGTTCTTCTCGGCCGTTCCGCTCGGTTCGGTCCTGGGTGTGCCCGCGGGCGTCTTCCTCGGGGAGCTCGCGGGCTGGCGCGCCGCGTTCCTGGCGATGGCCGCACTGACCGTGCTCACCCTGGCCGCCCTGCTGGTGTCGCTGCCGCCGCTGCCCCCGCTGACCACGACCGGCCTGGGCGTGCTGCGCGGGATGCTGGCCGGGCGGGGCACCCGCACCGGCATCGCGGTGACCTTCCTGATCGTCCTGGCCCACTTCGGCAGTTACACCTACGTCACCCCGTTCCTCGCGGACACCGTCCACGCCGGGCCGGCCCTGGTCACCGGCCTGCTGCTGGCCTACGGCGCCGCCGGGCTGCTCGGCAACCTGCTGGCCGGCGGGCGCGCGGCGCGGGCGCTGCGCCCGGTGTTCGGCACGGCCGTCCTGCTGCTGGCCGCCGCGACCCTGCTGCTGCCCGTCCTGGGCACCGGCGGGCCGGGCGCAGCCGTCCTGCTGGTGGTGTGGGGCGTGGCGTACGGCGCCGTCCCGGTCTGTTCGCTGACCTGGTTCCTCGCCGCGGCGCCGCAGGCCCCGGAGGCGGCCGGTGTGGTGTTCACCTCGGCGTTCCAGGCCACCATGTCGATCGGTGCGCTGACCGGCGGCCTGGTGGTGGACCGCAGCTCCCCCGCCACCGTCATGCTGCTCGGGGGCACCGTCGCGCTGCTCGCCGCCGCCACGGCCTGGGGGTACGGGCACCGGGTCGGCCCCCAGCCGGTGCCCGTAGCGCGCCGCTGAGCCCGCGCGCCCGACCCCGCCCGACCCCGCTCGCCTGCGCCCGCGCGCCCGGCCCACCCGCCTGCGCCCGCGCGACGCGCCCTGGTCGGGGGCGCTGCCCGCGGCGAGAATGCCCGAGCGCCGTCCGCCCGGTTCCCCGGACGGGCAGTACCACGGACGGGCAGTGCCCCCGCCGGGGCGGTCCCGGGCGGGTGACAGGCAGGTGACGGCGCGAAGGGCGGCGATCGGGATGGGCCCCGGGTTCCACGGGCGGTTCGGCGGCTACCAGCACGAGATCTACCTGAACGGACTCGCCGGCGTGCTGCCGACGATGCCGATGACCTTCGCGGAGCTGGAGGCGCGGGTGCAGGGCGCGCTGGCCCCGTCGGTGTACTCCTACGTCGCGGGCGGGGCGGGCGACGAGTCCACCCAGCGGGCGAACGTCGCCGCCTTCGACCGGTGGGGCCTGGTGCCCCGGATGATGGTCGGCGCGAGCCGGCCGGACCTGTCGGTGGACGTGTTCGGCCTGCGGCTGCCGTCGCCGCTGTTCATGGCGCCGATCGGGGTGATCGGCCTGTGCGCCCAGGACGGCCGCGGGGACCTCGCCACCGCCCGGGCCGCCGCCCGCACCGGGGTGCCGATGGTCGCCTCCACCCTGGCGGTGGATCCGCTGGAGCAGGTGGCCGCCGAGTTCGGCGACACCCCCGGGTTCTTCCAGCTCTACATCCCCTCCGACCGGGCGCTGGCCGAGAACCTGGTGCACCGCGCCGAGGCTGCCGGTTTCAGGGGCGCCGTCGTCACCCTGGACACCTGGGTCACCGGCTGGCTCCCGCGCGACCTCGCCACCGCCAACTTCCCGCAGCTGCGCGGCCACTGCCTGGCCAAGTACACCACCAAGGCGCTCGCACTCGGCGCCACCGCCGTCGGCGTGGGCCGCCCGTACGCCTACGGCCTGGCCCTGGAGGGCACCGACGGCATCGTGCACGTGCTGCGCTCGCTACTGGCCGAGGCCGACCTGATCATGGCCATCGACGGCTACCCCACGCTCGCCGACCTGCGCGCGGACGGCGCCCTGCGCAGGATCTGACCGTCCGCACCCGCACGGCCGTTCCGCGTCCTCGCGAACTGCCGTAGCGTGGCCGGATGAACACGAACGCGTCCTCGCGGTACGACGTCGTGATCGTCGGCGGCGGGCACAACGGGCTGGTGGCGGCGGCCTATCTGGCGCGGGCCGGGCAGCGGGTGCTGGTCCTGGAACGGCTGCCCCGGGTCGGCGGGGCGGCCGTCTCCACCCGGGCGTTCCCGGGTGTGGACGCCCGGCTGTCGCGCTACTCCTACCTGGTCAGCCTGCTGCCGCGGAAGGTGGTGCGGGACCTCGGGCTGCGGCTGGACCTGCGGCGGCGCCGGATCGCCTCGTACACCCCGACCGTGCGCGACGGGAAGCCGACCGGCCTGCTGGTGGACGCGGGCGACCCGGGCCGTACCGGGGAGTCGTTCCGGGCGCTGACCGGCGCCGACCGCGAGTGGCAGGCCTGGCAGCGCTTCTACGAGATGACCGGGCAGCTCGCCCGACGGGTGTTCCCGACGCTCACCGAGCCGCTGCCCGACCGCGCCGAGCTGCGTCGCCGCGTGGCGGACGACGACGCCTGGACGGCCCTGTTCGAGCGGCCACTCGGCGAGACGGTCGAGCGGACCTTCACGGACGACCTGGTGCGCGGCGTCGTCCTCACGGACGCGCTGATCGGCACCTTCACCCACGCCCACGACCCCGCGCTCCGGCAGAACCGCTGCTTCCTGTACCACGTGATCGGCAACGGCACGGGCGACTGGGACGTCCCGGTCGGCGGGATGGGCGCGGTCACGGCCGCGCTGGCCGAGGCGGCGCTGGCGGCCGGCGCGCGGATCCGGACCGACTGCGAGGTCACCGCGATCGCCGCCGACACCGACGGCGACGGCCGCGGCGACGCCGAGGTGGCGTTCCGACACCGGGACGGCGAGGCGATGGCGGTGGCCCGCCGGGTGCTGGTGAACGCCGCACCGGCGACGCTGGCCCGGCTGCTCGGCGAGGACCCGGGGCCCGCACCGGAGGGCGCCCAGCTGAAGGTCAACATGGTGCTGCGCCGCCTGCCGCGCCTGCGGGACACCGCCGCGGACCCGCGCGAGGCCTTCGCGGGCACCTTCCACATCGCCGAGGGCTACCGGCAGTTGGAGACCGCGTACGCCGAGGCGCAGGCCGGCCGACTGCCCTCGGCGCCGCCGTCCGAGATCTACTGTCACACTTTGACGGACCCGTCGATCCTGGGCCCGGAGGCCGTCCGGCAGGGGCTCCAGACGCTGACCCTGTTCGGACTGCACATGCCCGCCCGGCTGTTCGGCGACCCGGCGACGGACCCCACGGCCAAGGAGCGCGCGCTGGCGGCGAGCCTGGCGCAGCTGGACGCGGTGCTGGCGGAGCCGATCGCCGACTGCCTGGCGACGGACGCCGACGGCCGGCCCTGCATCGAGGCCAGGACGCCGCCCGAGCTGGAGCGGGAGATCGGGCTGCCGGGCGGCCACATCTTCCACCGCGACCTCGCCTTCCCGTTCGCCGACGGGGAGGTGGCGGGCGCCGCCGCCCGCTGGGGCGTGGCGACCGGCCGCCCGAACGTGCTGCTGTGCGGCGCGGGGGCCGTCCGCGGCGGCGGCGTGAGCGGCATCCCGGGGCACAACGCGGCCCAGGCCGTCCTGGCGGACCTGGCCCGCCGCTGAGCCGGGCCGTCCTGGCGGACCTGGCCCGCCGGGCACCCATGGCGACCGCCGGACACCCACCGTGACCACCGGCCACCCGCCCGGGCACCCGCCGCGACGGCCCGATCGCCGTCCGGCCCCGTGCCGCAAGAAGCCGCAACAAAAAGCCCGCACCCCTGGCAGGTCACTTCCCGTGGCGGTTTACTGAGAGTGAGCAGGGCAGGAGGGAGGCCTCCGATGGAGTGTCCGCACCCACCCGGGTTCCACGTCGAGGTCCGTGAACGCTACATGGCCGCCGTAGCGGAGGTGACCCGGCTGGTCCGGGCCGTTCCCGAGGACGGGTGGTCGACGCCCACGCCCTGTCGGGACTGGGACGTCCGCACGCTGGTGAACCACCTTGCCGCGCAGCACCTTTGGGTCTGCCAGGCGGTGTCCGGCTACACCCCGCAGACGATCGGCCACCGCTTCGACGGCGACGTGCTGGGCCGCAACCCGGTCGGCGTGTGGGTGATGGCCGCCGACAGTGCAGTGCGCGCGCTCCACCAACCGGGCGCCCCGGACCGCCTGGTGCACCTGCCGTACGGGGTGCGCGACGTCGGCGGGTACGCCCGCGAGCTGACCGCCGAGACCGTCGTACACGGCTGGGACCTGGCCCGGGCGCTGGGCGAGAACGGCCGGATGCCGCCGGGCGCCGCCCGGTACGCGCTCACCGAGTTCCAGGGCTACCGCCACCTGGCCCGCACCGGCCTGTTCGACCCGCCGCTCGGCACGGCCCCCGGGGCCGACGCCCAGGAGCAGCTGCTGGCCCTCACCGGCCGCGACCCGAACTGGTCCTACGACGCCCTGCGCTGAGCGGTCCGTCATCGCCCCGACCGGCCCGCGGACGCCCCGACCAGCCCGCCAACGGCCGGTCCCCGCACCCGGATTCGGATTGGATCCGCGTGCGAGGACACGGCCGCGGGGCCGGAGTGCCGGTCGTCAGGCCCGGGCGAGCACCCAGGCGCCGAGGCCGTTGCAGCCGCCGGCCTGGTAGGTGGTGGCGCGGAAGCCGGGCGGCACGGGCGAGCCCGGGCAGGTCCACAGGCCGGCGCGGGCGATGTTGTGGAACCAGGCGCCCGCGCCGTCACAGCCCGCCTGCAGGTGACCCGTGATCACGTAGCCGGCGACGACCGGGGAGCCGGAGCAGGTCCAGATCCCGTCGTGCGGGAGGCCGTGCTGCCAGGCGCCGATGCCGCCGCAGCCGGCCCGCAGGTGGTTGGTGATGACGTAACCGGGCACGACCGGCGAGCCGGAGCAGGTCCATATGCCGTCCTTGACGAGGCTGTGGCGCCAGGAGCCGATGCCCCGACAGCCGTACGTCGTGTGGTCGGTGATCACGTACCCGGCCACCACCGGGGAGCCGGAGCAGGTCCAGATGCCGTCCTTCGCCGGCTGCTGGTACCAGGAGCCGAAGCCGCCGCAGCCCGCGCCGTCGTGGTCCGTGATGACGTTCCCGGCGTCGACGGGCTGCCCGGAGCAGGCCCACTTGCCCGGGCCGCCCCATGCGGGCTTGGCCTGTGCCACGGACATGCCGGAGACCGTGCCGCCCAGGACGACGGCCGCGACCAGCGCGAACGCCGCCGCGGCGGCTCCGATCCCCCGGCGGACGACCGCGGTCGTCGCACCCTTCCACAGCTGACGGACATTCATATCGGTTCACTCCAGTCGACGGAGGGCGAGGGAAGCGTCCCGCCCGCCGGGCGCCCGGCCGCGGAACGAGAGTCACCCTATGAGGTGACGAGATGAGAGTTCAGTGGAGATTCCAAAAAATCCGCCCCCGGGAGCCGGCTTGTCCGAAACCCGCCACCCAACCCTCTCTGCCCGCCCCTCACCACGGGTGACCGAGCCGGGCGGCACGCCCCCGCGAGGCGCCCGGCGGCCGCCTCCGCCCGGGTGACACCGCGCCCGGACGGGCGCATGGTGGAAGCAAGGACGTTGCGGACGACCGCCACCGGATCCGCCGCCCGAGGCCCCTTCCACGCCCGGGCGCTTCGCGTACGGACAGACTGCCCGGCCCGGCGCCGCGACGGTGGCGCCCTGTCAGATCCGGGAGGCAGACATGTCCATGGTGCTCATCACCGGCTCCTACCAGGTCCTCCACGACCGGCCCGACGGCGACACCGTCCACTTCCTGCCGCAGGACCCGGGCTTCTGGTTCGAGGTGCCCGGCCGGAACCGGGTCTCGCGCGACGAGAACGGCGGTGGCTCGCTGCGGCTGGACGCGATCGACGCGCTCGAAACCCACTACAAGGGCGTCGGCCCGGACTTCGCCCACCAGCCGCTCGGGCTCGGCGCGCACGCGGCCCGCGACGAGCTGCTGCGCTGGCTGGGGTTCACCGACGTCGTGCAGGACGACACGGAGAAGGTCACCTCCTCCACGCCGGCGTCCGTGCCCGGCTACATCCTCACCGGCGGTGCCGACCTCTTCCACCGCTGTGTCGCCCTGGTCGGGCGCGGCACCGCGCCGAGCGTCGGCGACCCCCCGAAGCCGGCGAAGAGCGGCTTCCGGCTGGACGTCACCGTCGACATGCTGCACGAGACCGCCAACCACCACCTGCTCTCGCTCGGGCTGGTCTACCCGACCTTCTACCAGAACCTGCCCGACAACCTGCGGGCGGACCTGACCGCCACCTCGAAGCAGGCCCGGGCGGCCATGGCCCCCGGCAGCGTCTGGCTGAACGACGTGACCACCAGCGGCGCGAAGATCGAGAACATCGAGTCGATCACCGAGGACCTGGTCCTGCTGCCGAAGCTGTTCCGTCGCCTCGTCGACTACGTCCGGCTGTTCGGCCCGGGCCTGGGCTGCCTGCCCGCCTTCCTGGCCGGCGGCACCGACGAGTTCACCCTCCCCGACCACCCCAAGCCCCTCACCGGCCTGCAGAACGTGGTCGAGGTCACCAACACCTCCACGGTGCGGATGACGCATCCGATCGAGGACATCCTCTTCACCGAGAAGTAGCTTCACGGGCAAGTAGCTTTACCGGCAGGCAGCTTCACGGGCAGGCAGCTTCGGCACGAAGGAGCGCAACGGGGGTGCAAGCGGCCCGTCGTGAGCGCCTGGACCGGTGCCGGGCTCCGGGACCACCATCGGAGGATGCACGCACTGCGCTCCCCCCTGGCGGCCACGAGCCCCACCGTCCCACCCCGGTTCCGCGCCTACGGGGCGCGGCAGTTGGAGCAGCTCGCGCGGCGGTTCGGGCTGTCCGCGGAGGTCCGCCGGACGGTCGAGCTGGTCTCGCGGGTCCTGCCGTTCCGGGTCAACGACTACGTGCTGTCGGAGCTGATCGACTGGCGGCGCGTCCCGGAGGACCCGATCTTCCAACTGGTCTTCCCGCAGGAGGGCATGCTGCCCGCCGAGGACCTGCGCCGGCTGGCCGCGCTGCCCGACGGCTCGACGGCGCAGGCGCGCGAGGCGGTGCGGGACATCCGGTACCGGCTCAACCCGCACCCCTCCGGCCAACTGGAGTTGAACGTCCCGAGCCTGGACGGGCAGCGGCTGGCCGGGGTGCAGCACAAGTACGCGGAGACGGTGCTGTACTTCCCGCAGCAGGGCCAGAGCTGCCACTCCTACTGCACGTACTGCTTCCGCTGGGCCCAGTTCGTCGGCGACGCCGACCTGCGGTTCGCCGCCGAGGGCCCGGAGCAGCTGGTCGGGTACCTGCGCGCGCACCCCGGGGTGAGCGACGTCCTGGTCACCGGGGGCGATCCGCTGGTGATGTCCACCGAGCGGCTGCGGCGCCACCTCGAACCGCTGCTGGCTGTGGAGAGCGTGCGGACCATCCGGATCGGCACCAAGGCGGTCGCCTACTGGCCGCACCGCTTCGTCACCGACCGCGACGCGGACGACCTGCTGCGGCTGTTCGAGGAGGTGGTCACGAGCGGTCGCACCCTCGCCGTGATGGGCCACTACAGCCACCCGCGCGAGCTGGCCCCCGAGATCGCCCGCCGCGCCGTCGCCCGGATCCGCGGGACGGGCGCGGCGGTGTACTGCCAGGCGCCGCTGATCGCCCGGGTCAACGACGATCCGCGGCTGTGGACCGAGCTGTGGCGCACCGAGTTCGCGCTCGGCGCCGTCCCGTACTACCTGTTCGTCGAACGGGACACCGGGCCGCACGAGTACTTCAAGGTGCCGCTGGCCGAGGCGGTGCGGATCTTCGCCGAGGCGTACCGCGGGCTGCCGGGGCTGGCCCGGACGGTGCGCGGGCCGGTGATGTCCGCCGCGCCCGGGAAGGTGGTGGTCGACGGGGTGGAGGAGGACGCGCAGGGACGGTTCTTCCAGCTGCGGCTGCTGCAGGCCCGCGATCCGGAGCTGGTCGGCCGCCCGTTCCGGGCCCACTGGTCGGCGAGCGCCGCCTGGCTGGACGAGCTGCGGCCGGCCGACGGGGTGCCGGACGCGATCCGGGCGGCGATCACGCCCGCACCGCCTGAAGCACCCGTGGCACCCGCGCAGCCCACCACCGACCGACAGTTTCCGGAAGAGGCCCTGGCATGACCGAGCACAGCGACCGGCACGTCTCGCCGAACATGGCGCTCGACCAGTTGGTGGCCCGGCGGCGGGCCGAGGGGGCGCGGATCGTCCACCTGGGCTTCGGCGAGTCCGGCCTGCCCGTCTTCCCGCCGCTGGTCGAGCGGCTGACTGCCGGGGCCGGGCGCAACGGCTACGGCCCGGTCGCGGGCGCTCCGGACGTCCGGGCCGCCGTCGCCGGGTACTTCTCCCGGCGCGGCACGCCCACCGACCCGGAGCAGGTGGTCATGGCCCCCGGCAGCAAGCCGCTGCTGATGGCACTGCAGCAGGTGCTGCCCGGTGACCTGGTGCTGCCCGCGCCGGCCTGGAACACCTACGCCCCACAGGCCGAACTCGCCGGCAAGGCGGTGGTGCGGGTGCCGATCCCGGCGGAGTGCGGCGGGGTGCCCGAGCCGGCGGCGCTGCGCGCGGCGGTGCGGGCGGCTAGGGCTGCGGGCCGGCGGCCCGGCATCCTGGTCCTCACCCTGCCCGACAACCCCACCGGCACCCTGGCCGGCCCGCGGCTCGTCACCGAACTGTGCGCGGTGGCCGCCGAGGAGGAGCTGACGGTCGTCTCCGACGAGATCTACCGCGACCTCGTGCACGATCCCGCCCGGCCGTTCCTCAGCCCGGCGGAGGTCCTCCCGGAGCGGACGATCGTGCTCACCGGGCTCAGCAAGAACCTCGCGCTCGGCGGCTGGCGGATCGGGGCGGCCCGGTTCCCGGCCGGCGCCTGGGGGCGTGCCGTCCGCGACCGGGTGACGGGCTACGCGAGCGAGGTGTGGTCGACCCTCGCCGGGCCGATGCAGGAGGTGGCGGCGTACGCCTTCGCCGAGCCGCCCGAGCTGCGCGCCCACCTCGCCGCCTCGACCCGGCTGCACGGCGCGGTGGCCCGGGCGGTGCACCGGATCGTGCTCGACTCGGGCGCCGACTGTCGGGCCCCGCAGGCCGGCTTCTACCTCTACCCGGACTACGGGCCGCTGCGCGAGGAGCTGGCCGCGCACGGCGTGGGCGACTCGGCCGGGCTGCAGCACCACCTGCTGGACCGGGCCGGCATCGCCGTCCTCGCCGGGCACCACCTGGGCGACGACCCCGGCGCGCTGCGCCTGCGGATCGCGACCAGCAAGCTCTACGGCGAGACCGCCGCCGAGCAGTGGCAGGCGCTGGAGAGCGCCGATCCGGCCGCCCTGCCGCAGGTGGCCCGGCAGTTGGACGTCATCGAGCGGGGGCTGTGCGCACTGGCCGTTGCGCCGCGCGGGGCCCGCGCGGCGCAACGGCCGGCCTGATCGGCGGAGCCCGCGTCAGCCGTGCTCGCGGACGGTCTCCCGGAGGCCGTCCGCGAGCGAGCGCACGATCGGGTAGCGCAGGAAGGAGTAGTGGTCGCCCGGCGTGCCCCGCACCTGAAGGTCCGGCACGTACGGCTGCCAGGTCTCCCGGATGGTGCTGCCGATCCAGGCGGGCAGCGGGCGGTGCGCGGCCTCGTACAGGGTGACGGGGAACTCCACCGGCGCGGGCGCGTACGCCAGGACGGCGGTGCCGATGCCCCGCATCACGGTCAGGTGGCGCACCAGGTCCGCGCCGGCGATCTCGTGCAGCTCCGGCGGGATGTTCAGCTGCTCCAGGCCCGCCGCCACGTCCTGCGGCAGTCCGGCCGGGGCGTGTCCCTCGGCGAGCCGGGTCAGCAGGCCGTCGATCGTCGCGATGTTCCCGCGCACGCCCTCCCGGTACTCGGCCGTGGGCAGGATGCCGTCCAGGGCGAGGACCCGGACGGCGTGCCCGTCCGCGTGGAGCAGCCGGCCGGTCTCCAGCGCCAGGACCCCGCCGAAGGACCAGCCCGCCAGCAGGTACGGCCCGTGCGGCCGGTCGGCGAGGATCGCCTCGCGGCAGCTGCGGGCCATGGTCGGGATGTTCCACTGCGCCGCGTCCGGCCGGTCCCACCAGGACAGTTCGATCCCGAGCAGCCGGGCGTCGGCGCTCAGGGCGCGGGCCAGCGGGACGTAGCCGGTGACGTTGCCCGCGATCACGGGGAAGCAGAGGACGGTGTGCGCGGCGGTGCTGTCGTTCAGCGGGGTGAGGGTGGCGTGCCCGGCCGCCGCGGCGGCGCCGTCGAGGCCGTCCCGGCCGAGGTGCGCGGTGATCCGGGCGATGGTCTGGTGGCGGACCATCATCCGGGGCGTCAGGTGGATGCCCAGGCGGCCCGCCCGGTGGACGGCCCGGATGCTGAGGACGGAGTCGCCGCCGAGTTCGTAGAAGTTGTCGTCGGCGCCGACCCGTCCCACATTCAGGATCTGTTCCCAGATCCGGGCCAGCGTCTGCTGCACGGGCCCGGCCGGCGCCACGTACGCCCGGTCGGTGTCCGGCCGGGCGCCGTCGGGGGCGGGCAGCGCCCGCCGGTCGACCTTGCCGTTCACGGTCAGCGGCAGCGCGTCGACCGCCACCACCGCGGGCACCAGGTACTCCGGCAGCCGCTCCCCGGCCCGGCGGCGCAGCGCCGCCGCGTCGACCGGGCGGCCCGGTTCGGCGGGGGTCACGTAGGCGACCAGCCGCCGCTGCCCGGGCACGTCCTCGCGGGCCAGCACGACCACGTCGCCGACCGTGCCGTCGGCGCGCAGTGCGGCCTCCGCCTCGCCCGGTTCGACCCGCACGCCGCGGATCTTCACCTGGTCGTCGGAGCGGCCGAGGAACTCCAGGTCCCCGTCGGGGCGCCACCGGGCCAGGTCCCCGGTGCGGTACATCCGGTCGCCGGGCGGCCCGTACGGGCAGGCGACGAACCGTTCCGCCGTCAGGTCGGGCCGGCCCAGGTAGCCGCGGGCCAGGCCGACGCCGGCGATGTACACCTCGCCGGGCACGCCGACCGGCACCGGGTTCAGGTACCGGTCCAGCAGGTACACCCGCTTGTTGGCGATCGGCCGGCCGACGACGTCCTCGGTGCGCTCCGCCCAGTCCTCGGCGGCCGGCCAGTAGGTGCTGGTCATGGTGCACTCGGTGGGGCCGTACTGGTTCACCAGGGCGCCCGGCAGGGTGCGGCGCCCGTACTGCCCGGCGAGCCGCAGGCTCTCGCCGCTGGCGACCGTCAGCCGCAGCGATGCCAGGGCGTGCTCCGCCTCGGGCAGCGCGAGCAGTTCCCGCAGCTGGGACGGGACGGTGCTGAGCAGCACCTCCACCCGGTGGCGCTCGACGCACTCGGCGATCGCGACCGGGTCGAACGGGCCGTCCTGCGGGGCGAAGACGGCCGTGGCGCCGCAGCTGAGCGGGCCGAGCAGGTCCCGTACGGAGGCGTCGAAGCCGATGGACGCCAGCTGCAGCACCCGGGTGCCGGGGGTGATGCCGTAGCGGGCGGTCACGAAGGACAGGTAGGCCGTCACGCCCCGGTGCTCGGCGGCGACGCCCTTGGGGGCGCCGGTGGAGCCCGAGGTGTGGACCACATAGGCGAGGTTGCCGGGCCCGGCCGAGGGTGCGGGATCGGTGTCCGGGCGGGTGGCGAGGGCGGCCGCGTCCCGGTCCAGGCAGACGGCCTCGGTGTCGACGCCGAGCCGCTCCCGGAGCACCTCCCGGGTGACGAGCAGCGCCGCGCCGGTGCCGGCCAGCAGGGCCGCCAGCCGCTCGCGCGGGTGCACCGGGTCCAACGGCACGTAGCCGGCACCGGACTTGAGGATGCCGAGCAGAGCGACGGCCAGCTCGGGGCCGCGCTCCAGGCAGACGCCGACCAGGGTCTCCGGGCCGGCGCCGGCCCGGACCAGGTGGTGCGCGAGCCGGTTGGCGCGGCGGTTCAGCTCGCCGTACGTCAGCTCGCCGTACGTCAGCCCGGTGGTCGCTCCGTCGGCGGCGTCCGCGATCAGCGCGACGGCCTCCGGGGTGCGGGCGGCCTGCTCCTCGAACAGCTGGTGCACGCACCGGTCGTCCGGGTAGGGCGCGGCGGTGTCGGTCCACTCCTCCAGCAGCTGCCGGCGTTCGGGCCCGGTCAGGACGGACAGCTCGGAGAGTCGGCTCTCCGGGGCGGCCGCGATCCCGGCCAGCAGGGTGGCGAGGTGGCCGGCCATCCGCGCGACGGTGCCGGGTTCGAAGAGGTCGGTGCTGTACTCGATCACGCAGTCCAGCTGCCCGTCGCGCTCGTTGACGGAGAGCGTCAGGTCGAACTTGGCCACCTGCTGCTCCCACTCCCCGGGCGTCACGGTGAGCCCGTCGAGCGCCAGCGGTGTCCTCGGGGCGTTCTGGAGCATGAACAGCACCTGGAACAGCGGGTTTCGGGCGAGGTCGCGCTCCGGGCGCAGCTCCTCCACCAGGCGCTCGAACGGCAGGTCCTGGTGCGCGTAGGCGCCGATCGCGCTCTCCCGGACCTGGGCGAGCAGCCCGGTGAAGGTCGGGTCGCCGGCCAGGTCGGCGCGCAGCACCAGGGTGTTGACGAAGAAGCCGACCATCCCCTCGGTGTCGGCCCGGTTGCGGTTGGCGATCGGGGTGCCCACCGCGATGTCGTCCTGGCCGCTGTAGCCGGCCAGCAGGGTCTGGAAGGCGGCGAGCAGCGTCATGAACATCGTGGCGCCCTCGCGGTGCGAGAGTGTGCGCAGTGCCTCGGTCAACTCCGCTGGCAGGGTGAACTCGTGGCCCGCGCCGCGGCCGGAGCGCACCGCCGGGCGGGGCCGGTCGGTGGGCAGCTCCAGCGGGGTGAGGCCGTCCAACCGCTCGCGCCAGTACTTCAGTTGGCCGTCCAGTACCTCGCCGCGCATCCAGTACCGCTGGCGCACCGCGAAGTCGGCGTACTGGATCGGCAGCGGCTCCAGCGGGGACGGCAGTCCCCGGCTGAACGCCCGGTAGAGGGCGGCGAGTTCGCGGTTGAGCAGGCCCATGGCCCAGGCGTCGGCGGCGATGTGGTGCACCGCGAGGACCAGGACGTGCTCGTCGGAGCGCACGCGCAGCAGCCGGGCGCGCAGCAGCGGGGCCACCCCGAGGTCGAACGGCCGGGCGGTCTCGGCGGCCACCAGGGCCGACACCTCGGCCTCCGCCCGGTCGGCGGGCAGGGCGCTCAGGTCGGTCACCGGCAGGGCGAGGGCGGCGGGTTGCTCGATCACCTGGACCGGGACGCCGTCCTCGGCCTCGAAGCGGGTGCGCAGCACCTCGTGTCGGGCGACCAGCTCCGTCAGCGCCCGTTCCAGCGCGCCGGTGTCCAGGCCGCCGGTCAGCCGCAGCACCCGCAGGATGACGTACTCGGCGCTGTCCGGGACGAGTTGGTCCAGCAGCCAGAGCCGCTCCTGCGCGAAGGAGGCGCGCAGCGGCCCGTTCCGCAGCACCCGCCGGATCGGCGGCATACCCAGCACCGGCTCGGCGTCCGGGCCCTGGTCGCCGCCGGCGCTGACGATCTCCGCCAGGCCGGCCACGGTCGGGGCGGCGAAGACGCTCTGCACGCCGAGGCCGTCGCCGAACTCCTGGCGCAGCTGGGAGACGGCCTGGGTGGCCAGGAGGGAGTGGCCGCCGAGTTCGAAGAAGTTGTCCTCGGCGCCGACGCGTTCGACGCCGAGGACCTGCTCCCAGACCCGGGCGATGGACTGCTGCACCGGGGTGGCCGGCGCGACGTACTCCTGGCCGGTGCGCGGCCGCGCGGCGTCGGGGGCGGGCAGGGCCCGGCGGTCCACCTTGCCGTTGGCGGTCAGCGGGACGGCGTCGATCACCACCGTGTGCGAGGGCAGCATGTAGTCCGGCAGGCGCTCGCCGGCCCGTCGGCGCAGCGCGGACAGGTCGACCTCGGCACCCGGCGCGGCGGGGGTCACGTAGGCCACCAGCCGGCGGTCCCCCGGCACGTCCTCGCGGGCGATCACGACCGCGTCGCCCACCAGGCCGCCGGCCCGCAGCGCCGCCTCGACCTCGGCCGGTTCGATCCGGAAGCCGCGGATCTTCACCTGGTTGTCGGAGCGGCCGAGGAACTCCAGCTCGCCGTCGGCGCGCCACCGGACGAGGTCGCCGGTGCGGTACATCCGGTCGCCGGGCGGCCCGTACGGGCAGGCGGGGAAGCGTTCGGCGGTCAGGGCGGGCCGGTTGAGGAAGCCGCGGGCCAGCCCGGCGCCGGCGATGTACAGCTCGCCGGGCACGCCGACCGGCACCGGGGCGAGGTTGCGGTCGAGCACGTACACCCGGGTGTTGGCGATCGGGCGGCCGATCGGGACGGCCGGCTGCGACCCGCAGTCCGGCCCGACGTCCGCGCCCAGTGTCCAGATGGTCGTCTCGGTCGGCCCGTACAGGTGGGTGAGCCGGCGGACCTTGGGGCGGGTGGCGGCCGCGAGCGGGGGGTCGAGCGCCTCGCCGCCGAGCAGGACGTGCAGCCGGTCGGAGAGGTCGGGCAGTTCCTCGACGACCAGCCGCCACAGTGGCGGGGTGGCCTGGAGGACGGTGATGCCGCTTTCGGCGAGCAGGGCGGCGAGTTGCGCAGGCGCGGTGGTCTGCTCGCGGGTGGCGAGGTGGACCTGGGCGCCGTGCAGCAGGGGCAGCAGCAGGTCGACGCTGGACATGTCGAAGGTGTACGGGGCGACGGCCAGCAGCCGGTCCTCGGGGCCCAGCCGCAGGACGTCCTGCATCGCGAGCAGCCCGTTGACCAGGTTGTCGTGGCGGGTCTGGACGCCCTTGGGGGTGCCGGTGGAGCCGGAGGTGTAGACGATGTAGGCGAGGTCGCCGGGGGTGGCCCGGGGCGACGGGGCGGCCTGCGCGGCGTCGTCCTGCGCGGTGTCGTCCAGGCAGAGCACCGTGCGGCCCTGCGCGGCGGGGATCCGCTCGGCGAGGTGCCGCTCGGTGAGGACGACCGGGGCGGCGATGTCGGCCAGCAGCAGGGCCAGCCGCTCGCGCGGGTGCGCCGGGTCCAGGGGCACGTAGGCGCCGCCGGACTTGAGGACGGCCAGCAGGGCGACGACCAGGTCGGGGCTGCGCTCCAGGCAGAGGCCGACCAGGGTCTCCGGCCCGACGCCGGCCCGGAGCAGCCGGTGCGCGAGCCGCTCGGCCCGCTCGTCCAGCTCCCGGTAGGTCAGGGCGCGCTCGCCGCAGACCACGGCGGTGCGCTCCGGGGTCGCGGCGGCCTGGCGGGCCACCAGCTCGTGCACCCGGGTGTCCGGGAAGCGCGCCGCGGTCCGGTTCGCTTCGGTGAGCAGCCGGTGCTCCTCGGCGTCGGTGAGCAGCGGCAGCCGGGAGACGGCGGTGGCCGGGTCGGCCGCCACGCCGGCCAGCAGGGTCAGGTAGTGGCCCGCGATCCGTTCGGCGGTGCTCCGGTCGAACAGGTCGGTGGCGTACTCCAGCGTCCCGGTGAACCCGGCCGCGGTCTCGGCGAGTTCCAGCGAGAGGTCGAACTTGGCGACGTCCCAGTCCAGCGGCTCGGCGGCGACCGAGATCCCGGGCAGCGCCCAGGCGTGGCCGGCGGCCTGCGGGTCCTGCATGTTGAACATGGTCTGGAACAGCGGGGTCCGGGACAGGTCGCGGTCGGGGGCGAGGTGCTCGACCAGCCGCTCGAACGGGAGGTCCTGGTGGTCGTAGGCGGCCAGCGCGGTCTCCCGGACCTGGGCCAGCAGCTCGGCGAAGGTCGGGTCCCCGGCGAGGTCGGCGCGCAGCACCAGGGTGTTGACGAAGAAGCCGATCAGCCCCTCGGTCTCGGCCCGGTTGCGGCCGGCCACGGGCGTGCCCACCGCGATGTCCGCCCGGCCGCTGTACCGGGCCAGCAGCACCTGGAAGGCGGCCAGCAGGCCCATGAACGGGGTGACCCGGTGGGCGCGAAAGGCCTCCTTCAGCCGCTCGGCGAGCGCGGCCGGGATCCGGAAGGAGAGGGTGGCGCCGCGCGCCGACCAGACCGCCGGGCGGGGCCGGTCGGCGGGCAGCTCCAGCGGGGTCGGATCGGCCAGCTTCCCCGTCCAGTAGGCGAGTTGCTCCGCCAGCACCGGCCCGTCCAGGGACTCCCGCTGCCAGATCGCGAAGTCCGGGTACTGGACGGGCGGTTCGGGCAGCTCGGGCTTGCGGCCTTCGAGGTGCGCCGCGTACAGCAGGCTCAGTTCGTCGACGACGATGCCGATCGACCAGCCGTCCGCGACGATGTGATGGAACGTCAGAGCCAGCAGGTGCTCCGCCGGGCCCTGGCGGTACAGCATGGCCCGGAACAGCGGGCCGCGCTGCAGGTCCATCGGGGCCGTCGCCGCGGTCGCGGCCTCCCCCGGGCCGGCTGGTGCCTCGGCCACCCGCAGCACGTCCGGGCCCGGGTCGAGCACCAGCTGGCCCGGGCGGCCGTCCCGCTCGCCGAAGACCGTGCGCAGCGACTCGTGCCGGGCGACCAGGTCGGCCACCGCGGCGGACAGCGCCGGGACGTCCAGCTCCCCGGTCAGCCGCAGCACCACGGGGATCAGGTACTCGGTGCCGCCGGGGGCCAACTGGTCCAGGAACCATAGCCGTTGCTGGGCGAAGGAGAGCGGCAGCAGGACGTCGTTCGGCATCTGTTCCCCTTGGTCCGATTCAACCTGATCAGAATTCGACGGGCGCCCCATCCGGCCCCGGGTCGGTGTCCGGGCCCGGATCGGCGGTGGCGGCGCCCGCGATGTGCGCGGCCTGGGCGCCGACCGTCCGGTGCCGCAGGAGTTCCGCGATGGTGAGCGCCGCCCCGGTCCGGACGAGAATGGCCCGCTGCAGCCGGATGGCCAGCAGGGAATTTCCGCCGCAGTCGAAGAAATCCCGCTCGGAGTCGGCGGGGGCGGTCCCGAAGACATCGCCCCACGCCGCCCGGACGTCCTCCAGTATCCGCTGGCTCAATTCGAAAATCACCCCCTCCCCTTTTCCTGAACGACGACCCCGAACGACCCCCTGAACGACGGCCCTGAACGACGGCGCCGAACGACGACGGAATTCCGGCCGGAGGAACTCGGCCGCGTCACCCCTGCCAGGCGCGCCAGAGGCCCGCGTAGGCGCCGTTCTTGGCGAGCAGTTCCTCGTGCGTGCCGAACTCGGTGACGCGGCCGTCGTCGAGCACCGCGATCCGGTCGGCGTCCTGCGCGGTGTGCAGCCGGTGCACCACGGCGATCACCGTACGGCCGCTGGTCACGGCCGCCAGTGAGCGTTCCAGGTGCCGGGCGGCCTGCGGGTTCAGCAGCGAGGTCGCCTCGTCCAGGATGAGGATGTCCGGGTCGGCGAGGAGGAGCCGGGCGAGGGCCAGTTGCTGCACCTTCGCCGGGTCCAGCACCTGTCCGCCGGGGCCGATCCCGCTGTCCACGCCCAGTTCCTCGGCCCACTCCCAGGCGTCGACGGCGCGCAGCGCGTCGGCGATCTCCTCGTCGCCGGCGCCCGGGCGCGCGATGGTCAGGTTGTCGCGCAGGGTGCCCCGGAAGACGTGGTGTTCCTGGGTCACCAGGGCCACCGTGCCGCGCCGCTCGGCGGGGGCGAGGCCGGCCACCTGGCGGCCGCCGACGGTGATGCCGCCGGTGTCCGGGGTGTAGATCCCGGCCAGCAGCTTGGCCAGCGTCGACTTGCCGGCCCCGGACGGCCCGACCACGGCCAGCCACTCGCCCTGGCGGATGGTCAGGTCGATGCCGCGCAGCACGTCCTGGCTCGGCTGGTAGGCGTAGCGGAGGTCCCGCACCTCGATGTCGCGGGCCCCGGTGGTTCGGGCCTCTGCGGACCGCGCCCCGTCGCCCTGCGCCGCGCTGCCCGCGCCGACGGGCGTCGGGGCCGGTGCCCGGAACCGCGCCATCCCCAGCAGCCGCGCCAGCGACGCGCCCGCCGACTGCAGCGAGTCCAGCCAGAACATCAACTGGTCCAGCGGGTTGAGCAGTTGCGAGGCGTACAGGGTGCCGGCGGTGACCGCGGCGAGGGAGACCTCGCCGTGCAGGTAGAGCGTGCCGCCGAAGATCAGCATGGCGGCCACCGGCAGGGCGTAGCTGGTGTCGCAGAGCGGGAGGAAGACGTTGCGCAGCCGCAGGGTGTAGCGCTCGGCGGCGTAGGAGGTGGCGATGGACTCGTCGACCAGGTCCATCCGGCGGGCGGTCAGCCGCAGCGCCTCGACGGTGCGGGCTCCCTCCACGGTCTCGGCCAGACTCTCGGTGAGCCGGGAGTAGGTGGCCGCCTGCCGCAGGTAGCCCTGGTGCGCCCGGCGCAGGTACCAGCGGGCGGCGCCGTAGAGCACCGGCACCGAGAGCAGGCAGGGCAGCAGCAGGAGGGGGCTGATCAGCACCAGGGCGCCGAGGGTGAAGCAGACGATGCCGACCGAGGTCATGGTGGCCGGGATCGCGGCGCGGATGGCGCTGGACAGCTGGTCGATGTCGCGGGTGGTGCGGGTGATCAGGTCGCCGGCGTCGGCGTCCTCCACCGTCTCCGGCGGCAGTCCCAGCAGGTCGGAGACGAACTCCTCGCGCAGGTCGGCCAGGATCTTCTCGCCGAGCCTGGCCGCCGCGTACTCGGCGAGCCGGACCAGCACGGCCTGGGCGGCCAGGCAGCCGAGGATGAACAGCACCAGGCGCAGCACGGTGTCCTGGCCGTGGGTGACGTCGGAGACCAGGGTGCCGAGCAGCCAGGGGGCGAACAGCCCGGCGACGGCGGCGAGCGCCTGCAGGCCGACCACCAGGGCGAACTCGCCGCGGTGGGCGAGGACGGCACGCCGCGCGTACGCGGCGAGTTCACGGTTCGAAGCGACGGGCAGCTCACTCATGCCGCGGCCGTCCAGCGCTCGACCAGTTCGCGGTAGCGGTCGTCGGCCATCAGCGCCTCGTGGGAGCCCTCGGCCGCCACGCCGCCGTCCAGGACCAGGGCGACGTGGTCGGCCTGGTGCAGCAGCAGGGTGCTGGTGGTGAACACGACGGTGGCGCGCCCGCGGCGCAGTCGTGCGATCCCCTCGGCCATCCGGTTCTCCGTGTGTGCGTCGACGGCGCTGGTCGGGTCGATCAGGATGAGCACCTCGGGGTCGGCCATCAGGGCGCGGGCCAGCCGCAGGCGCTGTTGCTGGCCGCCGGAGAACTCCCGCCCCCCGGCGGCGATCTCGGTGTCGAGCCGGTCGGGCAGGGCTTCCACGATGTCCCGGGCGGCGGCCGCGTCGACGGCGGCCCAGAGCGGGTCGTCGGAGTCGCCGGCCCGCAGCCGGTCGGCCGGGTCGAGTTCCCGGCGCAGCGGCCCGGCGAACAGGTGCTCCTCGGCGGTGGCGACCAGGATCCGTTCGCGGACCGCGGCCAGCGGCAGCGCGGTCAGCGGCACGTCGGCGTAGGTCGCCGCGGAGTCGACCTGGCGGCCCAGCCGGTCGGCCAGCGCGACCGCGTCGGCGGAGGAGCAGACGACGGCGGTCAGGCCCTCGGCGGGCACCCGCAGGCCGGAGTCGGGGTCGGCGAGGACGCCGGGGCCCGGTACGGCGCCGGTGTCCGGGCCGGGGGCGAGGTCCGGGGCCGTACGGAGCAGCCGGACGACGTTCTCGGCGGCGACGTGGCCCTGCATGGCCTTGGAGACGGCGAAGGTGATCTGGTTGGTGGGGATCACCAGGTAGGTGGCGTACCCGTAGAAGGCCACCATCTGTCCGGCGCTGAGCCTGTCGTCGAGGACGAGTTCGCCGGCCAGGGCCACCACCCCGGCGAGCAGCAGGCTGGGCAGGAAGGTCCGGGTGGCGCCGAGCACGGCCGAGGCGCGGCCCTGCCGAAGCGCGGTGGCGCGCAGGCGCTGGGAGCCCGCCCGGTAGCGGGCGGCGAACTGCTCCTCGCCGCCGATGCCGCGCAGCACCCGCAGTCCGCGCACGATGTCGACGGCCTGGTCGGCGAGTTCGCGCTGGTGGGTGCGAAGTTGGCCCTGTCGGTTGCGCAGCACCCGGGCGAGCCGGGTGGTCACCACCAGCATGATCGGCACCGCGACCAGCACGAGCAGGCCGACCTGCCAGGAGGCGACCAGCATGAACACCGCGACGGCGACGAAGCCGACCAGCCCGCCCACGCCGCGGGCGCCGACCTCCAGCGCCTGGCCGATCAGGCCGATGTCGGAGACGCCGACGGTGACCAGGTCCCCCGCCGAGACCTTCCGGCCGACGGTGGTGCCCAGCTCACAGGCCTTGCGAGTGACGAACTGCATGGTCTCGTAGCCGGGTTCGACCCGCAGCCGGGTCTCCAGGCGCTCCACGAACACGGCGGACAGCGCGGAGAGCACGCCCGTCCCGAGCACCGCCAGCCCCCAACCGACCAGTGCGGTCTGGTCCCTGGCGACCAGGCCCTGGTTGATGGCCTGGCCGATCACGGCGGGGGTGAGTCCGAGCCCGGCCGCCCACCCCATGTTGGCGAGGCAGTCGAGCAGCAGGACCCGCCGGTGGCGGACGGCCATCCACAGCAGGTACCGCCACGGGCCGCGCAGGTCGGGGGTCCCGGGTGCCCGGTCGAAGAAGTCACGCACCGCTCAGCCCCTTCGCCGGGTGAAGCCTGCCCCACACATGCGCCTCCATCTCAGGTCGTCGGCACGGCAATTAACCGCGGAACGCGCGTGATCTGTCCATCGTCCAAGGCCTGGGGCCTGACGGCGCGCGTTCAACTGTCAGACATTCTCGGTTGAACGAAGGCGGGTCCCCGCTCATTCGGCCCGCCGGTAGACGGAGATCACGTTACTGGCCGCCGGGGCGCTGGAGTCCGCGCGCCAGGAGCCGCCCCGCCAGTTGGCGATCCGCTGGACCAGCCGCAGCCCGGCCAGCCGGGCCATCAGGTCCAGTTCGGAGGGCAGCAGCATCCGCTGGGCGATCTGCCGGACGCGGTGCCCGTCCCCGTCGACGTAGAGCACGTCCTGGTCCAGCAGCAGTGACTTCCAGTCGAAGCGCTGGGTGCTGATCGCCATGCCGGCGCCGGCCAGCCGCAGGGTGCTGATCCGCTCGCCCTCCTCCATCGCCCGCAGCGGCGGGTGCAGGTTCTCCACCACCAGGCTGCCGCCGGGCGCGAGGTGGGCGGCGGCGTTGCGGACGACGGCGAGCTGGGCTTCCTGGGTGGTGAAGTGCAGCAGCAGGTTGTAGACGCAGACCACCAGGTCGAAGCGCCGCTCGGTGGTCCAGCTCTGCGCGTCGCCCAGGGCCAGGGTCAGGTTGTCCGGCAGCGGCCGGCGGCCGGCCGCGGCCAGCATCTCGGCCGAGTTGTCCACGCCGAGCACGCTGCGGGCCTTCCCGGCCAGCGGGACGGCCAGGCGTCCGGTGCCGACGCCGAACTCCAGCACGTCACCGCCGGCCGCCAGTTCGGCGAGGTAGGCGACGGTGAGCGGGGTGTCGATCCGGGCGTGCTCGGTGTCGTACCGGGCGGCCTGGTCGGCGTCCCAGATGATTTCCTCCATGTGTGTGCGTTCCCTCCGGTTCGCTCGTCCTCAGCGGCCGAGCCACGGCCGCCACAGTTCCTGGTCCAGCAGGTGCGGCACGGTCGCGAACTGCTGCTCCCAGTACCGCCGTACGCCCGTGCGCGCGGCGGGTGCGGCCGGGTCGGTGCGGGCCGCGCCGGCCGCGGGCAGTGCGACCGAGGCGAGCGGGCCGATCCGGGCTCCGCGCGCGGCCTTGGCGTCGTGGGATCCGGAGCCCAGGTGGAGCCCGCGCAGGCCGGTCTCGTAGCAGTACCGGAGCGGCTCGTAGATCACCACGTTGAAGTACGGGTAGGCGCCGGCGGCCGCGTCGTGGTCGAAGCCGGAGGCCCGCAGGTAGAGCCACTCGCCCCAGCGGTAGGCGAGCGCCATCCCGACCGGTACCGGCCCGCGCCGGCAGACGAACAGCACGCCGTGGCCGCCGAGGGCCGCGTACTGCCGCTCGAAGCGGGTGCGCAGGTCGGCCTCGTCCTCCTCGACGCCGTACTTCTCGTTGCCCAGCCGGGCGAAGCGCGCGATCAGATCGAGCTCCTCGCCCGGGTCGGCGCGGACGGTGCTCAGGCCGTGGGCGGCGTAGCGGCGCAGTTCCTTGCGGGTGGTCTTGCGCCGGGTGGGGCTGAGGGCGGCGAGGTAGTCGTCGAAGCCGCGGCCGGGGGCGGGGAGCCAGGCGTCGCCGCTGTAGCCGACGACCGGGGCGAGGTCCCCCGCGTAGCCGGTGACCTGGCGCAGGCCCCGTTCGGTGAGGTGGAGGAGGTAGGCGTGCGGGCGGCCCTCCGCCGCGGCGAGGTCGGCCAGCCGGTCGAGCAGGGCGGCGACGGTGGCGCGCCGCCCGGCCTCGGTGAGCCGGTCGGCGAGCAGCACCTCGGTGCGGTAGCCGCTGCGGCTGCCGGCCACGCAGTACCGGCCGTCCGGGCCCGGGGCGGCCGCGCGGAAGACGGCGCCCGGGTGGTAGTAGCGGTTGGGCTCGTCGGCCGTCAGGTAGACCGGCAGTGCGCCGGCCGGCCCGGTGTCGTCGTGGGCCAGCAGGTAGCGGCACCGCCCCGGGGTCTCCTGTTCGACGAGGGTCAGCCACGCGTGGGAGGCGTACAGCCCTGACCGGGCGGCCACCGCCGCCCAGTCCGCCGCCGGCACCGTCGCGAGCGTGTCGTGCACCCGCACCTGCACCCGTACCTGCATCGTGACGAAATCCCCTCGTGAATTGCCGGGCCCCACCGGTCGGCGGCGGCGGAATCCCGGCGCGGAACGGCACGGAATTGCGCGCCGGACGGCCGGTTCTGGAAATGTGCGCCGCTTGCACGCCGGACCGTCTGTGGCATCATCCGACGGGGCGGGAATCGAGCTGACGGTCACTCAACCGCCATGTTTTCCAGGGAGGGCTGAGATGGCAAGGGTTCTCATCGGCAACGACTGGGACGAAAACCTCGGCAGGCACGCGGACGGGGCCGTCTGGTGGGTCGACCATTTCGTCTGGTTCGCCCGGGACCACGATGTGCTGGTCCTTCCGCAGGCCCCGGAGGAGGCATTTCTCCGGTACGTGACCGAGCACACCGGAGTCGACCGGGAAACGCTCACCGTCGTCGTTCCGCCGAAGGAATCCACGTCGAGTGCCGGAATGCTCACCGGCGAACAGCTCACCGATCCGCGGCTGGCCGCGGAGGTGCTCGCCGCGCTCGACGGGCGGCCGGTGGACGAGGTGTTCCCGATGTGGCCGCACACCTCGGTGGCGGTGCTGGCCGAGCGGCTGGACGCCCGCGCCGTGCTGCCCGGGTACGCGTTCCTCGGCCAGGGCGGCGGCGCCGTGGCCACCAGCAAGGCGGTGTTCCGCGCCGCCGCGGCGGGCGCGGGCGCGCCGCTGCCCGCCGGCGCGGTGTGCGCGGACCTCCCGGCCGCCGAGGAGGCCGTCACCCGGCTGATCGAGCAGGGCCACAGCGTGATGGTGAAGCTGGAGTACGGCGCGGGCGGCGGCGGCAACGAGGTGCTCAGCCCGGTCGACGGGACGCGGCCGGTCGGCGCCCGGCGGACGGTGCACCTGACCGACCGGGCCGCGGTGCGCCGGTACCTGGCGGAGCACTGGGCCTGGCTGACCGACGACGGGGCCCATCTGCTGGTCGTGGAACGGTACTTCAGCGGCAGCCGCGCCTACTACGCCGAGTTCCGGATCGAGGACGAGGAGGTCGTCCTCGGCGGGCTCGGCGAGCTGATGCACGCCCCGCGCTACCTGGCCGAGGTGACCCCGCCCGAGCTCGACGCCGAACTGCAGGCCGCGCTGATCGACGGCGGCCGCAAGGTCTGCGCGCCGCTGCACGCCATGGGCTACCGGGGCAATCTGAGCGCCGACGCGATCATCACCCCGGACCGGCAGGTGCTCTTCACCGAGTGGAACGGCCGGATCACCAGCTCGACGCACGCCTACCGCATCCTCGGCGAGGTCGTCGTCGGCCCCGGCTACACCAAGGACCGGGTGCTGCTCACCAACGTGTGGCCGCGCGGCTGGGCCACCCCGTCCTTCGAGGCGATGCGCGACGCCATCGCCGGCGCGGGGCTGGCCTACGACCCGGCCACCCGGACCGGCGTGATCGTCGTGAGCGGCCACAACCCGGACCGACTCGGCGCGACCTACTGCACGGTGGCGGCCGACCTGGACGACGCCTGGGAGGTCAACGAGCGGCTCGGCGAGCTGTTCATCCCCGCCTGAGCCGCTTGAGCCGCCCGAGCCGGCCGAGCCGCTTGACCGCTTGAACCGCTTGAACCGCTTGAACCGCCTGAGCCGACCTGCCCGACAGGAGCGCAGCAATGACGCGGCAGCAGACCGCACACCCCGGCGGGCAACCGACGGACGACATCCCGCCCGCCCCCGACGAGACCCCGGTCCGCCGGTTCCGCGCGACCGCCGCCCGGTTCGGCGACCGGCTCGCCGTGCACGGCCCCTCGGGCCGGTGGACCTACCGCGAACTGGACGCCGTCTCCGACGCGTTGGCGGCCCGGATCCGGCCCGCCGCCGGCCCCGGCGACCGGGTCGCGCTCTGGTGCGGCCACGACATCGCGGCGGTCGCCGCCGTGCTGGCGGTGCTCAAGACCGGCGCCGCGTACGTCCCGCTGGACCCGCAGCAGCCCAAGGCGCAACCGGCCGTCCTCGCCGCCACCGCACCGACGCTGCTCCTCACCGACGCCGCCCACGCCCGGGCGGCCGAGCGCGCGGCCGAGGGGCTGCCGGTGCTCGCGGTCGCCGGCGACGACGCCGGGGGCGACGCCGCGGGCCCGGCGTTCGCGCCGGAGGACGCGGCCGGGGCGGCCGCCCGCGTCCTGCCGGACGGCGACACGGAGACCAACCGGGAGGTGCTCGCGCAGGCGCTCGCCTTCGCCGGGCGGCTGAGCCTCACCCCCGAGGACCGGATGCCGCTGGTCGCCCGACACGCCCTGGACGGCTCGGCGCCCGAGCTGTTCGGCGCCCTGCTCACCGGTGCGGGCCTGCACGTCCTCAACCCGTACGCGGCCCCGCCGGCCACCCTGCTGGGCGACCTCGCCCGGCACCGGGCGACCGTGCTGCACTGCACCCCCGACCTGCTGCGGCTGTTCCTGGTCCAGTCGGAGGCCGGCGCGCCCGCACCGGCACTGCGGGCGGTCGCCGTGGCCGGTGGCGGCGAGGCGCTCGATGACGGCGAACTGTCCGGTATGACACGCCACTTCCCCGGGGCCGAGCTGGTCCCCGGGGCGGCCGGCGGGCGCCGGCCCGAGCCCGCCGAGGCCGAGGTGCTGCTGCGCGCCCACCCGACGGTGCGGCACGCGGCCGTGCCGGCCGACCCGCAGGCCCCGCCCGGCCACCGCCTGGTCGGGTACGTCACCTCGCCCGGCCCGCAGGGCGCCGCGCCCGAGGAGCTGCTGCGCTACCTGCGCGCCGCGCTGCCCGAGCACGCGGTGCCGCAGCGGATCGTCGTGCTGCCCCGACTGCCGCTGGACCCTTCCGGCCGGCTCGACCGTTCGCGGCTGCCCGCACCGCGGGCGGCGGAGCCGGACGGCGCGCCGCGCACCGAGCAGGAGCGCCGGGTCACCGAGCTCTGGTGCGAGGTGCTCGCCCGTGACACCGCGGCCCTGCCGGACGAGTTCTTCGCCAGCGGCGGCGACTCCGCCCGGGTCATGCGGTTGCTGCAGCGGGTCAGGGCGGAGTACGGCGTGGCCGTCTCGGTGCCGGCCTTCCTGGCCGCCCCGACCCTGGGGACGCTCACCCGGCTCGTCGCGGCCGCGGTGGCCTGACCGGAACCGAAACACGAACCGCTACACGAACCGGAACACGAACCGAACCGAGAACCGAACCGAGAACCGACACAAGAACCGCAGAAGGAGGCAGGCCCGTGCGCCTGAACAGCTACGACGGTTGGTCCCCGCTCCAGGAGGTCGTCGTCGGATCGGCCGAGAACTACACGACCCACGAAACCGAACTCTCCTTCAAGCTGTTCTTCTACGACCAGCTCTCCGAGCAGAAGTCCTTCTACGACCGGCAGTACTACCCGGTGATCTCCCCGCGCGGCGCCGGGCAGGGCCCGGAGGCGAGCGCGCAGTCGCCCATCAAGAAGCGGTACGTGGAGGAACTGAACGAGGACGTGGAGGGCATCGCACGGACCCTGGAGTCCCTCTCGGTCACGGTGCACCGGCCGATGCCGCTGGCCGACGTCAGCAGTGTGGAGACGCTGGCCTGGCCGGCCGCCGTGCTGCCGCCGCTGAACATCCGGGACAACACCCTGATCCTGGGCGACGAGATCATCGAGACCCCGCCGCAGGTGCGGTCCCGGTACTTCGAGACGCAGCTGCTGAAGAAGGTGTTCCAGGGCTACTTCGAGCAGGGCGCCCGGTGGACGGTGATGCCCCGGCCGATCATGACGGACGCCTCCTTCGACCCCTCGTACGCGGAGCGCTCGCCCGGCGGGCCGGCCGAGTTCATCAAGGAGCCGGCGTCCTCGCCGTACGACACCGGCTTCGAGATGATGATCGACGGCGCGCAGTGCCTGCGCCTGGGCCGGGACCTGATGATCAACGTGTCGACGGCCAACCACGCCCTGGGCGTCGACTGGCTCGAACGCCACCTGGCGGGCCGGTTCCGGATCCACCGCGTCTCGATCACGGACAACCACATCGACAGCATGGTGCTCGCCCTGCGGCCGGGCCTGCTGCTGGTGCGCACCCCGCGGGTCGCGGAGCTGCTGCCCGAGCCGCTGCGCAAGTGGGACATGATCTTCGCCCCGGAGCCGGAGATCAACGCCTTCCCGTCCTACGACGATGACGACCTGGTGCTCACCAGCCCGTACATCGACCTCAACGTCCTGTCCGTGGACCAGGAGACGGTCCTGGTCAACGAGGCCTGCCCGGAGCTGATGCGGACCCTGGAGCGGCACGGCTTCACCGCCGTCCCGGTCCGCCACCGGCACCGCCGGCTGTTCGGCGGCGGCCTGCACTGCTTCACCCTGGACACCGTCCGCCGCGGCTCGACGCCCGAGGACTACCTGAGCTGAATCCGGAGACAACTGAGGGGCGGTCCCGTCGCGGGACCGCCCCTCAGCCGTGCTAGCCGGCGTCGCGCGGGACCAGGCAGTCGATCGGCGGCTGCCGGCGCGGGATGTGCGGCACGCGTTCCAGGCCGAGCCGGATCCGCAGCCAGGCCCACAGGTCCAGGTGCGGCTTGCGGCTGCGGTGCCGGAAGGTCTCGCCGGTGTCCTCCTGGGCGACGGTCCGCAGCACGGTGTCGCCGGCCTCGAACACGGTGAGGATCTCGGCCAGCCGGTCGATCGCGAGGTGCACCGAACGGTCGTACAGGTGCTCGTCGTTGTCCTGCGGGAGGACCTCCGGGCGCACCACCTCGACCAGTTCGCCGCCGTCCAGCCGGGAGGTCACCAGGTGCAGGCTGGCACCGATGCGCCGGTAGTCCTTGCGCAGGAAGGCGAAGAAGACGCAGTGGTTGCCCTTGTACTGCGGCAGGTACCCGCCGTGGATGTTGATCATCAGGCCGCCGGCCTCGATGACCGGGCGCTTCAGGTAGGTCGTCCCACAGACGATGGTGACGTCCGGTTCCAGGCCCTTGAGGAACGCCACGGCCTCCGGTGCGTTGATCCAGTCGACCGACAGCACCCGCTCCGGCTGCGGCGCCGGGGGCGTGAGCGCGGCGAAGTAGCGGCGCCGGTAGGCGGATCGGCCGGTGTAGCGCTGGCGGCGGACCTGGTAGGCGCGGGCGACGGCGTCCGTCCAGGCGCGCCGCGCCCAGAGTCGGCGCTGCTGTGCGGCGCCCGGTTCGATGACGAGGCCGACGAGGTCCAGGTCTCGGGCGATCCTGGCGACGAGGTAGCGGTGGTGCGGGTCGTCGGAGCAGAGCACGGCCACCCGCAGCCGCGCGCCCGGGGCCTCCCGGGTGAGGTGCCACTCGTTGCCGTTGCGGCGTTCCACGCTCATCGCAGCACCTGCCCGGCCGGGAGGACAGCAGAGGCGGCGGAAGCTGCGGAGGCAGCAGCGGAGGCGGCAGGGGTGCGCGGCCGGGCGTGGCCGTCCCCGGTGGGGTGCAGGAACCGCTCCAGGCGCAGCGGGTGGTACAGCTCGTGCATCGGGTGGGGCCGTCCCTTCAGGGCGGCGACGACGGCCTGTGCCACGCTCGGCGCCTGGGCGAAGCCGCCCGTGTTGTGGCCACCGGTGATGACACCGACCCCGTCGGCGGTGGTCGGCAGCGTCTCCAGGACGCCGAGGTTGGCGGAGGTCCAGGGGCGGACGCAGACCCGGCGGCTGCGCCGGAGCGAACCGTCGGCGCGGGCCCGGGCGTACGCCTGCGGGAAGAACTGCCGGCAGGTGTCCTCGACGGCGGCGAACATCCGCTCCAGGGCGGCGGGTTCGATGTCGGCGGGGTCGGCGCCGGTGTAGCCGTAGCCGGAGCCGACGATCAGGACGGGGCGGCCGCGGCCGTCGGTCCCCAGCGTCACGTTGGCGTCCTCGGTCAGGTGACCGCGCCGGGCGATCTTCAGCGAGTGGCCCAACTCGGGCTCCAGGTTGGGGAGTTCCATCCAGACGCCGAGCACGCCGTGGATCCGGCCGGCCGAGCGGGTGCCGGTCAGCAGCTCCCGGCCGTAGGCCCCCGGGGAGAACACGTAGCTGTCGGCCGTCACCACCTCGCCGGGCAGGCGCAGGCCGTGCAGCCGCCCGTCGTCGGCCCGTTCCAGCCGCTCGACCGGGGTGGACCAGCGGAACACCGCCCCGGCGCGCTCCAGCCAGGTGACCAGCCGGGCCATGAGGGCGTGCACGTCCACCGTGAAGCCGGGCACCTCCAGGCCGCCCGCCAACTCCCCGGTGGCACCGGCGAGTCCGGGGTGGCGCCGGCGGAGCTCCTTCGGGTCGAGGACGCCGCGCAGGGCGCCGAGGCCGGCGTGGCGCTGCGCCGACTGCTCCAGCTGCGCGCCGTCCGTGTAGAGCCGCAGGATTCCCGGCGCGTACCCGACGTCCTGGAAGAGGCCCGGGCACTCCTCCCGCAGCGTGCGCCAGAGCTTGCGGCTCTCCCGGTTGAACGAGAGAATGTCGTCATTGTAGATCTGGGCCAACCATCCTGGGACGCCCTCGAATTGGGAGACCCAGCGCTCCTCCTCGGCGGTGAACGGCGTCGCCTTCACCTTCCAGCCCCGGGCGTCGAGGGAGCGGCGGAAGACCCCGTTGACGAACGGCCGGTCGGCGGCCGTCCTGGCGTGGTAGTCGTCGGCCTCGGTGAGGGTGAACATCCGGGCTCCGCCGCCGCCGCGGCTGCAGCCGTACGCCGACCAGTGCAGCGCCGTCCTCGGGTCGGGCCGCGCGTCCAGGATCCGCAGCCGGTGGCCGGCGCGGACCAGGTACCAGGCGGTGAGCAGGTTGACGACCCCGGCGCCGACCAGGACGACGTCGCGGCCGGGGGCCTGCGCCAGCGCGACCTGCTCGCCGCCCGTGCGGAGGTGCTGCTCGGCGTGGCGCAGCGCCGTCAGGAAGGCCCCGGTCGGCGGGCCGAGGGCCTCGACCAGCGGCAGCGCGGCGTCCGTCGGCCCGAACGGGGTGCCGACCGGCCCGAACGGGGCCGGCGCTGCCTCGAACGCCCGTACCGTCACCAGGTCCTGCGCCGACGGCCCGGGGCCCGCGGCCGGGGCCTCCCGGGCGTCGGCGACGACGACGGCCCGCCGGGGATCGGTGACGAACCCCGCGCGGTCCCGCGGGTCCGTCCCGTCCTCGACGAGGTCGCGCACCGCGCGGTTCACTGGGCCGGTTACGACTATGGGCATGGTGGTTCCCTGGTTCCCTACGGTCATTCGTTCCGACGTTCATTCGTTCCGGGGTTCGTTCCGGGGTTCGTTCCGGGGTTCGGCGGGCCAGGTGGTCAGGCGAGGCGCTCGACGGCCAGCGAGGACCAGGAGTTGGGGCCGTCGCCGAAGGCCAGCACGTGCTCGCCCGGCCGGATCCCCCCGCGTTCGGCGCAGTGCGCCAGGGAGACCAGGCTGTCCGCGGAGAAGCAGTGCCCGTACTCGGCCATCGGGCCGATCAGCAGGCGGTCGAGCGGTACGCCCATCGCCGAGCAGAGGAACTCCTGGGCGACAGTGCGGTAGTTGGGGAAGATCAGGTGGTCGAAGTCCTCGACCGCGCGGCCGCACTGCCGGGCGATCTCCCCGGTGCCCGCCACGGCCAGCGCGACCGTGGCCAGGATCCGGCCGCCGGCGCCCGCCCCGGCCCCGGCCTCCGCGTCGGTGACGGTGGAGACGCCGTGCACCGCGAACCGCACGCCGTCCGCGGCCGGTTCGCCGCCCGGTCCGCCCCCTGGCTCGCCGCCCGCCTCCCCGGCGGTGACCAGGCAGGCCACGGCGCCATCGCTGACCACGGAGAGCGTGTCGGCCTGGCTGCGGTCCCCGTCCAGCACCCGGTCCGCCATCAGGAGCAGCACCCTGTGGTGCTCGCCCGAGCCGAGCGCCTGCCCGGCGAGGTGCAGGGCCGGGCCGAGGTTGCCGCAGTCGTGCCCGGAGACCCGCAGGTACCGGGTGGCGGGCAGGCCGAGTTCGCGGACCAGGTGGGTCAGCGAGTCGCTGCTGCCGTGGTCGTTCTCGCTCACGTAGACCAGCAGGTCGGGCGGTTCGGCGGCGGCCTCGACGGTGCGGGCGCCGGCCGCCGCGGCGAGCTGCCAGATCTCCCGCTCGCTCGCCCGGTACCAGCTCAGTCCGGTGTCGGGGGCGAGCAGTTCGGGCGCCAGGCGGTCGGACAGTTCGGCGATGGGCCGCCGCTCGCCGTGCACGTACGCGAGGGCGGAGAGCTGGAGGGCGGCGGAGAGCTGGAGGGCGGAGGGCTGGAGGGCGCTCATCGGGCGCCGCCGGAGGTCACGTCCATGAGACCACGGTGCGGTCGTCGATGAAGCCCATCAGGAAGGACAGGTTGGTCCGGTTCCCGGTGCTGGCGTCCACGGCGTGCACGTAGGCGCCGTTGAAGACGTAGACGTCCCCGGGCCCGACCTCGATGCGCAGTTCGTCGAAGCCGGTGAGAGCGTCGGCCGGGTAGGAGAACCCGGTGTGCTCGATCCCCAGCCGCCGGCGGCTCTCGTCGTCGGGGCGGATGTTCCAGATCACCAGCCGTCCGCCCGCCTCGTTCTCGACGCACATGTTGACCGCGCAGACCTCGTGGTCGCGCACGCCCTGGATCTCGAAGCCGGCCTGCCGGGGGTCCGCGCACTGCGCCTCGTCCTCGTGCGGTTCGAGGGCGAAGCTGCCCTCCTTGTCCCAGGCCCGGACCAGCGCCGGGCAGGCCTCGGCGCCCTCGTGTTCGGCGATCCTCAACACGGCGCCGTGCCGGGCGAGTTCGGCGGCCAGCCCGGAGCGGAAGGAGTGCCAGGGCGAGCCGGGCACGTCGAGCACCTCGCGGACGTCCACGGTGATCCGCGCGGTCTCGGCGAGGTAGGTCCCGGTCGACTTGTTCCAGTGGTACGAGCCGATGTAGTGCGAGGGCTCGCCCTCGCGGTGCCGGCGCGCCGGGCTGGACCAGAACCGGGCGACCGACTCCTTCTGCGCCTCGGCCGGGATCACCCCCCGGAACATGACGCCGAGCCGCCGGCCGTGCAGCACCTCCAGGACCAGCCCTGGGTCGAACTCGGTCCGCTCCTCCAGGCGGAAGAACTCCGGATCCGCCTGGAATCCGGCGACTGGACGGGATTCTGGACTCACGGTCGAACCGCCTTCCCGTTGGCGTGGCTGGGGTATGTCGAGCACGGCGTCGGTCGCCTCACGCCCTCGGCCCGCGGCGCACCGCGAAGGTGTCGCCCACGACGTAGCCGTCCAGGCCGTGCTCCTCGCCGTACCGGACCAGGTCGCTGGTGCGGTTGATGAATCCGCGTCCGGAGAAGTTGAGCGAGGTGTTGCACAGCACGCTGAACCCGGTCAGGTCGCGGAAGGCCGTCAGCAGCCCGGCGATCTCCGGGTTCTGCTCCGGGGTCACCGTCTGCGCCCGGGCAGTGCCGTCGACGTGGGTGACGGCCTGCAGCGCGTCGGAGGTCACCTGGCTGAAGTAGAGCATCCACGGGTCGGGGACGGAGCCGCTGAACCAGCGCTCGGCGTCCTCCTCCAGGCAGATCGGGGCGATCGGCCGGTACCCCTCGCGCTGCTTGATCTTGTTGAGCCGGGTGGTGGTGTCGCGGCTGAACGGCGCGGCCAGGATGGAGCGGTTGCCGAGCGCGCGCGGGCCCATCTCCCAGCGGCCCTGCGCCCAGGCGACCACGTTCCCGTCGGCGATGAACCGGGCCACCTCGGCGAAGTCCAGCGGCCGCACGTCGTACCGGGCCGGGTCGAAGGAGGCGTCCTCGACGAAGGCGTCGCCGGCGTAGACGTCCCACTCCACCGCGGCCGAGCCGGTGTAGTGCAGCTGCGCGTCGATGGCCGTGCCCAGGGCCGAGCCGCTGTCGTTCGGGCACGGCGGCACGAACACCTCGGGGAACAGTCCGCACTCGCGCCAGCGGCGGTTCCACTCGCAGTTGAGCGCGCAGCCGCCGGAGATCAGCAGCGGATAGCCCGCGGTGAGCTCCTTCGCGGCGTAGTCGTGGAAGCGCTCGAAGATCGCGTCGGAGAGCCGGGCCGCGACGTCCTTGTACTCCTGGGACTCCACGCCGATGTCGTGGAACGGGGTCCAGGTCATCTGGTCCTTGGCCAGGCTGAGGATGATCTGGTCCTGGTTCAGGATGAAGTCGATCAGCTCCCGCTCGACGGCCGTGGGGCCGCCCGGCCGGGCGAAGCCGGTCAGGGCCATCTGCTTGCCGGCGTCCTGGAGGCGCAGCAGGCCCTTGTTCGCGGGGAAGCGCGGATCGGCGAGGGCGAACAGGTAGGCGTACTTGTTGCCCGGGTCCGCCATGACATGGCGCAGGTGGGTCACCGCGCCGTGCTCGTCGACCAGGTAGAAGGAGCCGATGTTCCCCTCCCAGACCAGGCAGTAGCAGGGCTGCCCGGGCCGGAAGGAGGAGAGGCCGAGCGCGGTCATGATGTGCGAGCGTTCGTGCGTGGACGAGAAGATCCGCACGTCCTTGCCGAAGAACCGGCCGGCCTCGTCCGTCACCGAACCCGGGCCGACGCCGAAGTACCCCGTCCTGGACGGCGGTTCGACGGAGAACGCGCCCTTCACCCAGCCACCGACCGCCACGGCGTCGGGGATCCGGCCGAGCCGTTCCGCGGCCAGCAGCAGCACCTCGGCCGTCAGCCGGTCGTAGCGCGGGAACGAGTCCTTCTCGGCCTCCAGGGAGAACAGCAGCCGGCCGTCCTCGATCGCGGCGATCGCACCGTCATGTCCTTCTTTGAATCCCAGAACCAGCATCCTGCCCACCTCCGTGCGGCCTGCCTGCGTCGAGTTCGACCAGGGCCGTGCGATCGAGCTTTCCGTTGTGCGTCCGGGGGAACGAGTCCACGATCACGAACCGGGACGGGACCATGAAATCAGGCAGCTTCCCGGCCGTATAGCCGCGCAGATCGAGGTCGGCGAACGCTGCTCCGGCCTGGTGGCCCGCCTGCCGACGAGGCTGCTGACGAATCGTCAGATAGGCGACCAGGGTGCGGTTTTCCGCCCGGTCGCCGGCGGCCAGGACGACGGCCCCGGTGACGTCGGGATGCGCCGCCAGCACCGTCTCGACCTCGGCGGGATCGACCCCGGCCCCGCGGATCTTCACCTGTTCGTCGGCCCGGCCGACGAACTCCGACACCCCGTCGCCGTACCGGCGTACGAGGTCGCCGGTGCGGTACATCCGACCGCCCGGCGGGCCGAAGGGGTCCGCGACGAAGCGTTCCGCGGTCAGCCCGGGCCGGCCGAGGTAGCCGTGGGCCAGCCCGACGCCCGAGGCGTACAGCTCGCCGACCTCCCCGTCGGGCACCGGGCGCAGCCGCTCGTCCAGGACGTGGACGGGCTTGCCGGCCAGCTCCCGGCCGATCGGCACCGACGGGCGGCCGGCGTCGGAGGGGGCGACTCGGTGCGTCGTCACGAAGACCATGCACTCCACCGGCCCGTAGCCGTTGACGAAGCGCAGCCGCGGGAACCGCCGGACCACCCGCGCGGCGTGCTCGGGCGAGAGCGCCTCACCGCCGACCAGCAGGTCCCGCAGCCCGGCGAAGACCTCCGGACGGGTGTCCATGATCACGTGGAACAGGACGGTCGGGAGGTTCATCGTGGTGATGCCGTGCCGGGCGACGAGTTGCTCCATCCGGAGCGGATCCGGGCTCCCCGGGTGGATCACGCAGGCGCCGCCGGACAGCAGCGGCCCCCACAGTTCCAGCGCGAAGGCGTCCCAGGAGACCGGCGCGCACTGCAGCCAGACGGTCTCCGGGCCGAAGCGGGTGTAGTGCTGGCCGAGGACGGTGCCGACGATCGCCCGGTGCGGGGCGGCGACCACCTTCGGGCGGCCGGTGGAGCCGGAGGTGAAGATCACGCAGGCGGTGTCCCCCGGCCGGGCGCGGGCGGCGCCGTGGGGCGGCGCCGGGCCGGTACCGGTCCCGGTGTGGCCGTCCGGGTCGGTCCCGCCAGGGTCGGCCAGGGGGACGAAGCCCGCCGCGGTGCCGAGCCGGTCCGCGTCCGCCGCCGTACGGGCGAGCAGCACAGCCGGGCCGGCGTCCTCGGCCATGGCGCGCAGCCGCTCCACCGGGAAGGCCCGGTCCAGCATCAGGTAGCCGGCCCCGGCCTTCAGCGCGGCCAGGATGGCGACGACCATCTCCGTGCCGCGCTCCAGGTGGACGCCGACCAGCTCCCCGCGCCGTACGCCCGCGGCCACCAGGCGGCGGGCCAGTGCGTCCGCCCGCTCGTCCAACTCGCGGTAGCTGAGCCGTTCTTCGCCGCAGGTCACGGCCAGGGCGGCGGGGGCGGCGGCGGCCCGCTCCTCGAAGACCTCGTGCAGGCACCGTTCGGTCGGCGCCCCGGGCCGCCAGGACGGCAGGTCCGCGTTGAGTCCGGTGTCGGGGGCCACCGCTACGCGCCCCGGCCGGTGCCGGTCGGCCCGGCGGGCCGGCGGGAGATCGGCGGCAGCGGGTCCTTGCGGTCCTCGCGGGCCGCGCTGCCGAGCCGGCGGGCGATGCCCGCGACCGTGGGTTCGTCGAAGAACTCGCGGACGCCGAGCCTGGCCCCGAGCACCGAGCGGATCCGGCTGACCAGCCGGGTCGCCGCCAGCGAGTGCCCGCCGAGCAGGAAGAAGTCGTCGTCGACGGCGATCGGCGTGCGCTGGAGCACCTCGGCGAACAGCCCGCAGAGGGTCTCCTCCAGGGGGGTGCGGGCGCCCCGGTCCGCCGCCGGGGACGGCTCCGGGGTTTCGGACTGGTCGGGCGGCTCCGGCGTTTCGGACGGCGGCCGGAGGGCCGGGCGGCGGTCGAGCGGGAAGTCGAGCTCGGCCCGGCCGATCGGCGCGCCCGGGTCCGCGGCCGCCGCTTCGAGCAGGCGCAGCAGGCCGCGGGCCAGGTGCCGGGCGGTGTCCCGGTCGAACAGGTCCACCGCGTAGGCGAGTACGCCGTCGATGCCGCCCGGTCCGCCGCTCGCGCCCTTGGTCTGGTTGAGGTCGAAGACGAGGTCCAGGGTGCCGCTGTCGGTGTCGATGCTCTCGTGTCGGGCGCGGACGCCCTTCAGGTCCAGCGCGTTCTCCACGCCGTCGTAGAAGGCGATCGAGACCTGGTACAGCGGGTTGCGGTCGATCGACCGTTCCGGGTTGAGCGCGTGCACGAGCTTCTCGAAGGGCAGGTCCTTCTGCTCGAAGGCGACGAGGTCGGTGTCCCGGACGCGGCTCAGCAGGGTCCGGAAGTCCGGGTCGCCTGAGGTGTCGGCGCGCAGCACCAGGGTGTTCACGAAGAAGCCGACCAGGTCGCCCAGCGCCTCCTCCCCCCGGTCCGCCACCAGGGTGCCGACCGGGATGTCCGTCCCGGCGCCCAGCCGGGTCAGCAGCGCGGCGATCGCGGCGTGCAGCACCATGAACACGGTGGCCTGGCCCTCGCGGGCCAACTCCTGGATGCGGCCGTGCAGTTCGGGTTCGATCCGGAAGGGCACGGTGCCGATCACCCGGCTGGGGACGGCGGGCCGGGGGCGGTCCACGGGCAGGTCCAACTCCCGGGGGATCTTGGCCAGTTCGGTGCGCCAGTGGGCCAACTGCCGGGCCAGCGTGCTCTCCGGGTCGTCCTCGTGCCCGAGGACGGCGCGCTGCCACACCGCGTAGTCCCGGTACTGGACCTGCAGCGGGGGCCGGCTCGGCGCGGCGCCCGCCAGCCGGGCCTCGTAGGCCTGGGCGAGGTCCCCCCAGAACGGCCCGGCCGACCACGCGTCCCAGGCGATGTGGTGGAACACCAGCAGCAGCACGTGCTCCTGCGGTGCCAGGACGAACAGCCAGGCGCGCAGCGGGCGGTCCACCGTCAGGTCGAAGCCCCGCCCGGCGGCCTCGGCCACCGCGGCGCGTACCTGCTGCTCGGTCGACGCGGCCACCACCAGGCCAGGACGGCCCTCCTCGGCGGGCAGCACCCGCTGCTGCGGGTCGCCGTCGACCAGCGGGAACACCGTGCGCAGGACCTCGTGCCGCGCCGTCACGTCCCCGAGTGCCGCCTCCAGCGCCCCGGCGTCCAGCGGGCCCGAGAGTCGGAACGCCTCCGCCGAGTTGTGGGCCGCCGAGAATCCCTCGACCTGGTTCAGGAACCAGAACCGCTCCTGTCCGAACGACAGCGGCGCCGCCGACATGTCCCCTCCGTCTCCTGCTGGTTTTCTGCCTTCTGCCTTCTTCTGCTGCCAGGCCGTCGAGGTCGGGCCGTCGAGGTCGGGCCGTCGGGGTCAGGCCGTCAGGCTCGCCGGCCTCAGGTCGGTCCAATTCCGCTCGATGAATTCCAGGCATTCCGCCCGGCTCGCCGCCGTGCGGGCGATCCGCCAACCGGCGGGGGCTTCGAGGAATTCGGGCCAGAGCGAATGCTGCCCCTCGTCGTTGACCAGCACCACGAAGGAGGCCTCGGGGTCGTCGAACGGATTCAATTCTCCACCTTTCCACGCACCTTGATCCTGCCTCGGCATCCCGACCACTACATCCGACCGGCCCGGGCGTGCACAAGCTTTCCCCGGCTCCTCACGCGGGCCTCGTTCAACTGTGATGTCCTGTCAGTTGCACGACTCCACACCGCATTTCGGCGCCTTCCCGCCCGGAAATGCCGCGCCCCACCGCCCCTGTCACTCCACCGGTCTGACCGCCACCGGCCGGGCCGCGCTGTGCACCTGCCCGCCCGCCACCACGACCGCCCGGACGGCGTGCTCGTGGTGCGCGAAGGCGTGCCCCCCGACCTCGACCTCGGCCCGCACCCGGACCGGGCTCCCGGGCACCAGCAGCACCCGCTGCGGCTCCGGTACGACCAGGCCGCGCGCCGCCGCCTTGGCCACCTGGACCAGCACCGCCGCCGGCAGGCCCTCCCCCGCCCCCTCGGCCGCCATGACCGTCACCTCGACCTCCACGGTGCCCGGGCTCGGCCACACCGGCGGGCAGTCCAGCCGGATGCCCCGCACCGGCGCACCGGCGGGCAGGTCGAGCACCGGCCCGCAGCGGTGGCAGGCCCACACCTCGCGCCGCAGCTCCGGGTAGGCGGGGTGCCGGCCGGTCACGGTGGCCGTCGGCCCCCCGCAGTACGGGCAGCGCCCGCCGCCGGGCACCGCGGTGGTCTCCAGGAAGTCCTCCCAGACCTCGTTCAACGAGGACTCGCTGACCTGTCCGAAGTCGTGCAGGTCGAGCGCCACGCCGTACTCGGTCTCGGCGACCAGCTCCAGCAGCCGCTCCACCGGGTCGCCCTCGGTGTCCGTCCGCAGCACCGACGGATCCCCCTTGAGCGCGGCCACCGCCGCACCGACCCGCGCGTCGAGCCCGGGCAGGCCCTCGGCCGGCAGCAGCCCGGCCAGCGGCAGCTCGCGCAGCGCCCGGATCGCCCGGCCGGCCTGCCGCAGGCGGGCCCTCGCCCTCTCCTCCGCGGCGGAGTCCCCGCGGTCGAGCAGCGCGGCGAGGTCCGCCAGCCGGGCCGGCCCGGCCCCCGGGACCGGCACCACCCAGGGGAGGCCGAGCACCAGGTGGTACGGCACCTCCCGGCCACCGGCCTGCCGGTTCAGCAGAACGCCGAGCTGGCCGACGGTGGCCCCGGCGGCCGCGGCGCGGTGGGCGAGCCGGTTGAGCCGCACGTCCGGGACCATCCGGTGCACGGCCCCGATGAAGGCCGCTGCGCCGCCCCACGCGAAGGCGTCGGTGAGCCGGTAGTCGGCGGCCACCAGGCCGTCGCCGGGCCGCCAGGACGTGCAGCTGTTGGCGAGGACCACGTCGGCGCGGATAGCCCGGGCCGGGATGACGTCGGCCGCGTCCAGGCCCGGGCGGAAGCACTTCCCGGTGAAGGCGCAGCCGGGCGCGGCGTCGGGCACCGGTCCCTGCCCGGGTGTGCGGGCGGCGTGGGCGCCGCAGACCACGGTGTCGGCGAGGACCAGGGCGTGTTCGCGTCCGGCCACGGCGAAGGACACCAGGCCGTGCCGCCGCCCGGTGAGCAGCGGCGCCACCACCTCGGCATGGGCGTCGGCGCCCGTCACCCAGTGCAGGCCGGGCACCTCCTCGCGCTGCGGGCCGCCCCACGGGGCGATGCACAGCTGGGGGTGGTCGGGCGGCGGTCGCAGGCCGGCGCCGAGGCCCTTGGCGATCAGCCGGCTCAGCTCCTGCGGGCTCCGGCCGGACACCACGCCGAGCGCCGCCTCGCCGCGGCCGGCGCGGCGCAGCGCGGCCGTCGCGTCGAGGGCTTCGAGCAGCAGGTCCAGCGACAGCTCGTCGGCGAGTGCGGCGAGCACGACGTGGTCGGCGGCGGCGTCGAGCGCCGGCAGTTCACGGGGCGCGCAGGCGACGAACGTCCCGCCGACGCGCTCGGCGAGCGCGTCGCCCAGCGGGGCGGCGGCCGAGCCGGGCGGGGTCAGCACCAGCACCCCGCCGGTCGGGAGGGCCGGCGTGGCCGGGTCAGCCTGGGCGGCCGCCTCGGCGAAGCCGTCGCCGAATCCGCCGAGCACCGGGATGCGCCCCGGGTCCCGCAGCGCGGCGAGGTAGCCGGCCGGGTCGGGATGCGCCGAGTACGCCGGGTGCGGCGGGCCGACGGTCACGGCGTCACCGCGGCCACGTCGACGGTGAATCCCCCCGGCCGGCCGACCCGGGAGGCGATCCGCCGCACCTCCAGGTGGTCGGCGGCGACCTGCGCCGGGTCGGGGTCGGCGAGCACCGCCACCCCGAGCTTGTGCGCGTCCATCAGGTCCAGGGTCTCCGGCACCTCGTCGCCGTCCTCGACGTTGACCTTGAGGTGGTAGCAGCTCGGCAGCGCCGTGATGGCGTCCAGGCCGGCGATCCCGCTGATCCGCCCGGCCGAGCGGACCGAGAAGAACACCACCAGGACGGTCATCTCCAGGTCGTAGTCCGGGCGGACGGCGCTCTCCCCGGCCAGGTGGCGCACCGCGCGGTCGATCAGGTTGTCGCCGGTGGCCAGTTGGCAGGCCCAGGGCTGCGCCCCGCCCGGTGGCCGGGCGTTGACCTCCATCAGCAGCGGCCCGCGGTCGGTGAGCATCACCTCGGTGTGCGCGACGCCGAACCGGACGCCGAGGGCGTCCAGCACCTGCCGGGTGTAGCGCAGGAGTTCGTCGTGGCCGGGGGCGTCGTGGGGGACGAACTCCATGCTCTCGTAGATCGCCATCCGGCCGCCGGAGTGCAGTTTGCGGTACCGGACGATGTCGGTGACGGTGTGCACGCCGTCGTGGCTGAAGGTGTCGACCGCGTACTCGACGCCGGTGACGTACTCCTGGACGACGACGTCGGTGAGCTGGATGCCGTGCCGGCTGACCCCGCCGGCCAGCCCGGTGACGGCCTCGCGCCAACCGGCGCCGCCCGGGTGCCTGGTCACGCCGTCGGTGCCGGAGGCGTTGGCGGGCTTGACGACGAGGTCGCGCCCGGCCAGGTTCCGCGCGCGCAGCCAGTCGGCCACCTGCTCCGGGTCCCGGGTGCAGAGGGTCTCGACGATCGGCAGTCCGGCGGCGGCCACGGCGGCGTACATCTCGCCCTTGTGCCAGCGGGCGGCGGCGAGTTCGGGCCGGTTGGCGCGGTCGGGGGTGAGTTCGGCGGCCAGCCGGTCGGCGAGGCGGACGCCGTGCTGCTCGCCGGGGAGGACCGCGACCGGCGCCAGCGGGCGCAGCCGCTCCAGGACCGGGTCGAGCAGCCCGGGGGTGATCGGCGCGGCGTCGTCGGCGCCGTATTCGAGGTGGTGGTCGAAGTCCTCGGCCCGGAAGGAGGCGGCCAGCGGGGCGGCCGAGCGCAGCGTGACCCCGCAGGTCGAGAAGCCGGCCCGGCGCAGGGCGGGCGCGTACATGTTGCCGGAGGAGTAGGGCTCGACGATGACGACGACGGGGCGGCTCACTTGGCCCCCCGGGTGGCGGGCTGGTCGATCCGGGCGGCCAGCAGCTCGACGGTCGGGCACTCGAAGATGTCGCCGATCAGGACCCGCTTGCCCAGCTCGGTGCGGACCTTGGAGATGACCCGGGTGGCCAGCAGGGAGTGGCCGCCGAGGTCGAAGAAGTCGTCGGTGACCTCGATCTGCGGGATCGCCAGCACCTCCCGCCAGATGCCGAGCAGCGCGATGGCGGTCTCCGTCAACCCGGCTGCCGAGCCCGGCTGTTCGGCCGCTCGCTCGGTGTCGGTCTCCGCCCGGTCCGGCGGCGACACCTCCAGGGCGGCCCGGTCCAGCTTGCCGGTCGGGGTGAGCGGCAGGGCGGGGCGCGACACGAACCGGGCGGGCACCATGTGCTCGGGCAGCAACCGGGCCGCGTGCTCCCGCAGTTCCCGCGCGGTCGGGGGACGGGCCTGGTCCCGGGCGACGACGTGCCCGACCAGGCTGCGGCCGGCGGCGTCCTCGTGCAGGGTGACGGCGGCCTCGCCGACCTCGGGGTGCTCCAGCAGCCGCGACTCGACCTCGCCCAGCTCGACCCGGTGGCCGCGGATCTTCACCTGCTGGTCGGCCCGGCCCAGGAACTCCAGCGAGCCGTCCGGCCGGTGGCGGGCCAGGTCGCCGGTCCGGTACATCCGGCTGCCGGGCTCGGGGGCGAACGGGTCGGCGACGAAGCGCTCGGCGGTCAGCCCGGGCCGGCCGGCGTAGCCCCGGGCGACGATCGGCCCGCCGACGTACAGCTCGCCGACCACGCCGGTCGGGGTCGGCTGGAGGGCGTGGTCGAGCAGGTACACCGAGGCGTCCGTGATCGGACGTCCGATGGACGGCAGGCGCGGCCAGTCGGCCGGGTTCCCGCGCAGCCAGTGGGTGGTGGCCACGCTCGTCTCGGACGGGCCGTAGCCGTTGCGCAGCACGCAGCCGGGCAGCTGCTCCAGCCAGCGCACCAGGTCGGGTGCCATCACCAGCTGCTCGCCGCCGGTGACGACGGTACGCAGCCGGGTGACCCTGCGCCCGTCCGGGCGGGCCGCCCAGTGCGCGATGTTGAGCAGGCCGGAGTAGGGCGCCTCCAGGTGCTCGATCGCCTCGCGCTCCAGCAGGTCGAGCAGCGCCTCGGGCTCGCGCCGCACGGCCTCGTCGGGGAGCAGGACGAGGCGGGCTCCGGCGTGCCAGGCGCCGAAGATCTCGCAGAACGAGGCGTCGAAGCTCAGCGCGCTGAACTGCAGGACGTGCGCGCCGGGTTCGATCGCGGTCGCGTCGACGTACCAGTCGATGATCCGCACCAGCGCGCGGTGCGGCATGGCGACGCCCTTGGGGCGGCCGGTGGAGCCGGAGGTGTGCATCACGTAGGCGAGGTGTTCGCCGTGCACCGGGTTCTGCGGGTCGCCGGCCGGTCGGTCGGCGAGGTCGCAGTCGGCGAGGTCGTGGATCTCCCACGCGTGGATCCCGCGCTCGTCGATCCCGCGCTCGTCGATCCCGCGCTCGTCGATCCCGCGCTCGTCGATCCCGCGCTCGTGGATCCCGCGCTCGTCGATCTCCCGGTGGCCGCCGGCCAGTTCGGCGAGCCGGGCCGCGTGCGGGGCCTCGGTGAGCACCAGCCGGGGCGCGCATTCGGCCAGGGCCTCGGCGGTGCGGGCGGGCGGCGCGGCGACGTCCAGCGGCACGTAGTAGCCGCCGGCCTTGAGCACCGCCAGCATCGCGGTGAGCATCCCCACGGTGGAGCCGCCGTAGAGCGCCACCGCGACCTCCGGGCCGACCTGCCGCTCGCGCAGCCAGTGCGCCAGCCGATTGGCCCGAGCATTCAACTCCGCGTAGTTGAGGGTCCGTTCGGCCTGGACCAGGGCGACGGCCGCCGGCGTCCGCTCGGCCCAGGCCTCCACCAGCCGGTGCACCAGCGGCGCGCCGGGCACCGAGGAGCCCGTACGGCACCACGCGCCGAGCAGCAGGGCCCGTTCGGCGGGCGGCAGGACGGCGGTCCGCCCGACCGGGACGGCCGGGTCGGCGAGGACGGCGGCGAGCAGGGCGTGCCAGCGCGCGGTCCAGCGCGCGACCTCCTCGGGGCGGTGATCGAACCGGGTGTGCAGGCCCTCGGGTGACCGGCGGACGGTCAGCGCGGGCTGCCCGTCCAGGTCGTCCGCCGGGCTGTCCGCCGCCGGGCTGCCCGCCGTCCCTGCTCCGGGCCGCAGGTCGATCCGCAGGCCGGCCGACCCCGCCGCCGACGAGACCGGCGACTGCTTGCGCAGCCGGGCCAGCAGTTCGGCGAAGGACGGGTCGTCGGCCAGCTCCACCCGGTGAGCCCTGGTCGCGCCCAGCTCGCCCGGCTCGCCCGTACGCACCGTCGCCTCCGGCTCCGGCCCGCCGCCGTGCCGCAGCGCGAGCACCGCGAACGCGGCGAGCAGCGTCAGCTCCTCCGGCACGTCGTACGCCCGGCTCAAGTCGGCGATACCGCAGGCGAGTTCGTCCGGCAGGAGATCGGACGGTGCGTCCGGGAGACCGTCGGAGCGCGGGACCGTGCTCCCGGTCGTCGTGGGGTCGAGGCCCTCGGCCATGGCCATGCGGCTCCTTCACGTGTCGAGTCGAGGGGCCCGGCGCGCTGGACCGGACTCGACGCCCGCGCAACGCCTCGCATCGCCTCGCATCGCCGAACGGCGGATCGGACGACGACTTCCGCCGGGCCGGCAGGGCGGAACGGCCGGGAAGCGTGGAGCTGGGGTGAACGTCGGCCGGAAGCCAGTAACGGCGAGGGCACGAGCATTCGTCAAGGCTGGTCGGATTCCACGGGGGTGCCACCGATTGCCGCCGAGCATCCCCGGAGGGCGGGCAACTGACAGGTTGTGGCAGTTGAACACACCGCGTTGAACACACCGCCAGGAGCGGTTCGGAACCGGCCCCCGACCGAACGGGCCGGGCGACCCTACCCGAATGCGTCCGGCAATTCCACCGGTGCAGAATTGCCCGTCGAACGCCCGCTCCGGCGACCCTTGACAGGGCCTCGGGCCGTGATGAGCCTGGGAAGAATGGATGAGCCGAACTATGTGCTGGGCAATGTCCGCGACGATCCGCTCTGGAACTCCGGCGACTGGGACGGATTCAGCCGGTTCTGGGAGAATCTGCCACTGGACGGCCACATGGGGGACGGCGGGACGTACCGGCGCCGGAAATACTCCGCTATTTCGTACGAACTGGACGGCGGCGCGATCCGGCCGCTCGACACCGGGGGCTTTCTGCAGAGCAAGGAGATCAACCGGCTGAACGGCGGTGTCGTCCGCCGCTTCGAGCCGGTCGACCGGAGACTGCTGGACACCCCCGTGCTCCGTCGGCTGCTGGCCCGCTTCGCCGCACGCATCGCCGACGGCGTGCCGGACGACCGGCCGGCCGCCCCGGTCCGCCGGGTGAACCTCCACCAGCACCGGATCACCGCCACCGGGGTGGAGCCCGGCAACCCGACCCCCGAGGGCGTCCACCGCGACGGCGTCGAGCACATCGTCATGATGCTGGTCGCCCGGAGGGACGTCTCGGGCGGGACCAGCACCCTGTACGACAACGCCGGAACGCCGCTGCTCACCCGCACCATGACCGAGCCGGGCGACTTCATCCTCCTCGACGACCGCACCTGCCTGCACTCCGCGTCCCCGGTCGCGGTGGCCCCGCCGGCCACCGAGGGGCACCGCGACATGTTCTTCCTCGAATTCTGCTGACCTCGGCGTTCGGCCGACCTCGGCGCCCTGCCGACCTCGGCGTCCGGCCGCCAGTCGGGCCGTGCCATCCCGTAGCCCACCGCGACTTCCGTTGACGGAGACCGACGCCCCATGAGCCCGGTACACCCCGCCCCCACCCCCGACCTCCTCCGCGCGATCTGGTGCGAACTCCTCGGACTGGACCGGGTCGACGACGAGGCGAGCTTCTTCACCCTCAGCGGCAGCTCCGTCGACGCGCTCCGCCTGGTCGACCGGGTCCGCACCGCCTTCGGGCTGGCGATCACCGTCCGGACGGTGATCGAGGCGCCGACGGTGGCCCTGCTCGCCGAGGCCCTCCGTTCGGCCCCGCCGGCCCCCGCCCGGCCGAGCCTGACCGAGAGCAGGCGCGCCGAGTGAGCCGAGCACGGACGGCCGGGCCGCGCCGTCCCCCGGACTGACCGGGCCCGGCGCGGCCCGACCGGGCCCAGCACACACCTGATCAGCCCTGCCCTCGCCCGCGACGAGCGGCTGCCGCTGATCGGGAGACGAGCACCACCAACGGGGGGAACGGGGATGAACAGCGATCACATTGCCGCGCCCGCGCGGTCCGACCTGGGGCGCGCCTACCGCGAGCGATTGGCCCGCGACGCGGTCCGGATCGACGACCTGACCGGGGAGGCGACCGCCGACCGGCTGCTGCGGATCACCTACCGCGGCAGGCTCCTTCCGACGCCGGTGTTCCTCTCCGCCGCCGAACGGGCCGCGCTGGTACGGGACCTCGGGACGGTCCACCGCCTGCTGACCGAGTTGCCCCAGCGCCTCCACGACGGCTCGGTGGGCGCCCTGGCCGACGCCCTCGGCCTCACGCCCTCGCAGCGGAGGCAGCGGACCCTGCTCCTCAAACCGGTCCTCTCGCACCGCGGCATCGGCATCGTGCCCGGCGAGGAGCCCGACCGGCCCTAATCGACCCGGTCTCGGCCACTCTCAATATTATTCCCGCAACGAGATTTCTTCGTGATATTGCCGTACGCCCGCAACATGTGCAATTCACCCGGAAACGTCCACGCCATATCTGCCGGTTTGGCGAGGCTTTCCCTGGGTACCCGGCGCGCGGCCGGTCGACGCCGACGACCAGGCCAAACCGCCCCCAGGGAATCCCCGACGATCACCCTTGACATGCCCCAGCCCACAAAATACTCTCCGATACGGAGGTGAATCAGCCGGAAGGCAAATGAAAGTGCCCGATATTATGCGGCACATCACCGGTCAGCCGACGGCGCATATTCAGGCGGAACTAATCAGCACCGACTTCCCCTGCGGTTTCCATTCGTCCAGTGAAGGTGAAATTGCACAGCGAAGGGCGTTCGACCCCCACTCCAGACAGTGCCGTCCAGATCGCTCGTCGTTCATGGAAGATGACGGTGGAAACCGTCCGGATCGACCGGATCCGGCCGGCCGACTCCCCCCGACTCGACGGCGAGGACCCCGACCACATACGACTCCTGGCCGAATCCGACGCCACCCTCCCGCCGATCCTGGTCCACCGCGAATCCATGCGGGTCATCGACGGGATGCACCGGCTGCGCGTCGCCCAGTTACGCGGAGACACCGAGGTGCCCGTCGAGTTCTTCGACGGCACCGAACTGGAGGCCTTCATCCGGGCCGTCCAGCTGAACGTCACGCACGGACTGCCGCTCTCGCTCGCCGACCGCGAGTCCGCCGCCGCCCGCATCCTCGAATCCGGCGACAGCTGGTCGGACCGGGCCATCGCCCGGATGACCGGCCTCAGCGCCCCCACCGTCGCCCGGATCCGAGCCCGCTCCCTGCCCGACGACCACGCCGAGGCCCAGTCCAGGATCGGCCGCGACGGCCGGGTGCGACCGCTCAACACCACGGCCGGCCGCCTGCGGGCCGGCGAACTCATCGCCTCCGAACCGAACCTGAGCCTGCGTGAGATCGCCAGACGAGCCGGGATCTCCGTCGGCACGGCCCGGGACGTCCGGAAACGCCTGAGCCGCGGCGAGGACCCGATCCCGGCCCGCTTCCTCCCCGGCCCGCACCCGGCACCCGACCCCGCTGCCGGACCGCTCGACCCCTCCGGCCCCCCGGCCGCCGATCCCGGCCCCGACCCGATGGACGGTTCCTACGTGTCCGACCTCAACAGCCTCCAGAAGGACCCGTCCCTACGGCTGACCGGCAGCGGCCGGTTCCTCCTCCGCTGGCTCAGCTTCCACGCCATCAGCCAGGAGAACCGCGCCAGCCTCATCAGGTCGCTCCCGGCGCACAACAAGGCCCGGATCGCCTACATGGCCAAGTGTTGTAGCCGCTGGTGGGCCGAATTCGCGAACGATCTGGAACAGCCGCAGGAACTCCGCGACATCCCCAAGACCGGCTGACCCGCATGTCCGGGGCCGGCCGACCCGCCCGTCCGCCGCCCGGAAGCGCCGGTAAACGCGAAGAACCCCCATCCGGGACCCGGATGGGGGTTCTTCAGAAGAATTGTTCGGCGGCGTCCTACTCTCCCACAGGGTCCCCCCTGCAGTACCATCGGCGCTGTGAGGCTTAGCTTCCGGG
>NZ_JNWQ01000016.1 GCF_000716875.1 Streptomyces novaecaesareae
TGGACCTGCTGCGGCCGATCTACTCCCAGACCGCCGCGTACGGCCACTTCGGCCGTGAGCTGCCGGACTTCACCTGGGAGCGCACCGACCGCGTCGAGCGGCTGAAGGCGGCCGTCGCGTGACCCGGCCGCAGGAGAGCGCCCCCGAGGGCGCGTTCCGGTCCTCCCTCACCTGGGAGGACGGCGCCGTCCTCGCGGTGGACCAGCGCGCGCTGCCGCAGGAGCACCGGGTGCTGCGGCTGGAGACGGTCGACCAACTGATCGACGCCATCCGCTCCCTGGCCGTGCGCGGCGCCCCGGCCATCGGCCTGGCCGGGGCGCTCGGCGTCGCCCTGTCGGCCCACCGGCACCGCACCGGGGCCGACGGCGCGCTGGACGAGGCGGCGGTGCGGGCCGACAGCGCCCGGATCGCCTCGGCCCGTCCCACCGCCGTCCACCTGGCCCGGGCCGTCGAGCGGGTGCTGGAGCGGCTCCCCGACGGGCCCGAGGCCGTCCTGCGGGAGGCCGTGTCGATGCAGGCCGAGGACGCCGCCGTGAACCGGGCCGCCGTGCAGAAGGCCGCCGACCTGGTGGTGGCGCTCACCCCGGACCGGCCGCTGCGGATCCTCACCCACTGCAACACCGGCCGGCTGGCCACCGCCGCGGTCGGCACGGCCCTCGGCACGATCCTCGAACTCGCCGCCCGCGGGCGGGTCGTGGACGTGCTGGTGGACGAGACCCGCCCGCTGCTGCAGGGCTCGCGCCTGACCGCGTGGGAGCTCGGCGAGGCCGGGGTGCCGTACCGGGTGTGCGTGGACTCGGCGGCGGCCGCCGCGATGTCCCAGGGGCTGGTGGACTGCGTGCTGGTCGGCGCGGACCGGATCGCCGCCAACGGCGACACCGCCAACAAGATAGGGACGTACGGTCTGGCCGTGGCGGCCGCCCGGCACGGCATCCCGTTCGTCGTCGTCGCCCCCGAGTCGACCTGGGACCGCGACCTGCCCGACGGCAGCGGCATCCGTATAGAGCAGAGGGCAGCGGCGGAGGTCACCACCGTCGCCGGCGCGCCGGTCGCACCGGCCGGCGCGGCCGTCTTCAACCCCGCCTTCGACGTCACCCCGGCCGAGCTGATCACCGCCGTCGTCTCGGACCGGCAGGTCTTCCGGCCGGCGGCCACGGCAGCCACGGCGGGCGAGCCGGGCGGCGAACTCGGCGAGCGCATCACGGACCTGCTCACCTGCTTCCCCGACCACCCGAAGCCGGGGATCCTCTTCCGGGACCTGGCCGGCGTCTACGCCGAGCCGGGCCTGGTCGGGCGGATCGCGGACGGCATCGCCGACGCCTTCGCCGGGCAGTTCGACTCGGTCCTCGCCATCGAGTCCCGCGGGTTCGTGCTCGGCGCGGCACTCGCCGCCAGGACCGGGACGCCGCTCGTCCTGGCCCGCAAGCCGGGCAAGCTCCCCGGCCCGGTACACCGGGCGTCCTACAGCCTGGAGTACGGCGACGACCTGCTGGAGCTGCAGAAGGGCGCCGTCCGGCCCGGCGAGCGGGTGCTCTGCGTGGACGACGTGCTCGCCACCGGGGGTACCCTCGCGGCCGCGACCAGCCTCGTCACCGACTCGGGCGCCGAGGTGGCCGGGCTGGTCGCGGTGGTCGAACTGCTCGGCCTCGGCGGAGCGGAGCGGCTCTCCGCCCACCGCCTGCTGACCCTGAGCCAGGTGTCCGAGTGATCGCCTCCTCCGCCTCCGCCTCCGCCTCCGCCGAGACCGAGACCGCGACCGCGGCCGCCTCCGACGCCGAGCGCACGAGCGCGGGAGGCCGGCTCGCCGAGCTCTCCCGCGACCTCTACCGGCGCGGCTGGATGCCCGGCACCTCCGGGAACATCTCCGCCCTGCTCCCCGGGGAGCGCCGCGCCCTCATCACCGCCAGCGGCCGGGACAAGGGCGAACTGACGGCCGAGTCCATGGTCCTGGTGGACGCGGACAGCGGCCGGGCCGTCGCCCCGGGGGCGCTGCGGCCCTCCGCCGAGACGTCGATCCACGCCGCCGTCTACCGGACCACCGGCGCCGGGGCCGTGATCCACGTCCACGCGCCGTACTCCACCGTGACGGCCAGCAGGTTCCGCAGCGACCGGGTGAGCCCGCTCCGGCTCGAACACTTCGAGCTGCTGAAGGGGCTCGCGCTGACCGACCCGGCCGGCACCGACCTGCCGGTGTTCCCCAACTGGCCGGACGTGGGCCGGATCGCCGACGACGTCGCGCACTACCTGGAACGCACCCCGCAGGCCCCGCCCGGACTGCTCATCGCCCACCACGGGATCACCACCTGGGGACGCGACCTCGCCGAGGCCCGCAACCGCCTGGAGTGCCTGGAGGCGATCTGCCAGCTCCTGGTCCTCGGCATCGAGCCCGCCGGCCAGGCCACCGCCAACCCCGCCGAGGAGAACAGCCGATGACCCTGCTCCAGATCATGCCCGACCACGCGCCGGAGGAGGTCCTGCTGCGCACCGGTGACGAACACGAGATCGCCGCGGCGCTGCAGGAGTGCGGTGTCGAGTTCCGCCGGTGGAGCCTGCGGCGCGCGCTCACCGACACGGACTCCGCCGAGGACGTCCTCGCGCTCTACCGCGCCGAGGTGGACGACCTGTGCGCCCGCGAGGGGCTGCGGGTCGTGGACGTGGCCCAGCTCCTGCCCGTGCCGGGGCCGGAGTGGGAGGAGAAGGCGAGCCAGGCCCGTTCGACGTTCCTGGCGGAGCACCGGCACGCCGAGGACGAGGTGCGCTTCTTCGCCCACGGCGCGGGCTGCTTCTACCTCCACGTGGACGGCAAGGTGTACGCGGTGGTCTGCACGGCGGGCGACCTGCTCTCGGTGCCGGCCGGCACCCGCCACTGGTTCGACATGGGCGGACGCCCGGAGTTCGCCGCCGTCCGGTTCTTCAAGGAGAAGGACGGCTGGGTGGGCGACTTCACCGGCGACTCCATCGCCTCCCGGTTCCCGGACCTCGACGCGCTGCTGTCGGCGGGCGCGTGATCACGGCGACCGCACGGGCGGCCGTCCTCGACATCGAGGGCACCACCGGCTCCGCCGCGCACGTGTACGAGGTGCTGTTCCCGTACGCCCGGGTCCGGCTCGCGGACTGGTTCGCGAGCCACCGCGACGACCCCCGCCACGGCGAACTCCTCGCGGAGGTGGGCGAGGTGACCGGCACGGCGGTGGACGAGGCGGGGGCGATCGCCGCGCTGACGGCCTGGGCCGACGCCGACGTCAAGGCCGCCCCGCTCAAGCGCCTCCAGGGGCTGATCTGGGCCGAAGGCTTCGCCGACGGCACCCTCACCGGCCACGTCTACCCGGACGTGCCACCGGCCCTGCGCCGCTGGCAGGCGGCCGGCATCGACTGCTACATCTACTCCTCGGGCTCGGTGACCGCCCAGCGGGACTGGTTCGGCCACAGCAACGAGGGCGACCTGTCCGGGCTGCTGCGCGGCCACTTCGACCTGGGCAACGCCGGCGCCAAGACCGAGGCCGCCTCGTACCGGAGCATCACCCGGGCCATCGGGACGCCGCCGCACCTCACCGTCTTCCTCAGCGACCGCGTCGGGGAGCTCGACGCGGCCGCCGCCGCGGGCTGGCAGACGGTGGCGGTGCGCCGCCCCGAGGACCCGAGCGCGCCGATGGGCGAACACCCGCTGGTGGCCGCCCTCGACCAGATCCAGCTGAACGCCCACGCACCGGCCGGGCCGACCGGCCCGGGCTCACCGACTCCCCGAGACGAGGACCCCCGCTCATGACCACATCAGCAGACCCGGTGGCCGAGATCGCGGTGATCGGTGGCAGCGGGTTCTACCAACTGCTCGAAGGCGCCGAGGAGATCAAGGTCACCACACCGTACGGCGACCCCTCGGAGACCGTCTCCGTTGGGACGGTGGCCGGCCGCAAGGTCGCCTTCCTGCCCCGCCACGGCCGGGGCCACGCCCTGCCCCCGCACCGGATCAACTACCGCGCCAACCTCTGGGCCCTGCGCTCGCTCGGCGTCCGCCAGGTGCTCGCCCCCTGCGCCGTCGGCTCGCTGCGGCGCGAGCTGGGCCCGGGCAGCATCGTGGTGCCCGACCAGCTGGTGGACCGCACCTCGGGGCGCGTCCAGACCTTCTACGAGGAAGGCGCGGTGCACGTCTCCTTCGCCGACCCGTACTGCGCCGAGGGCCGGGCCGCCGTCATCGGGGCGGCCGCCACGACGGGTGACGCCGTCACGGACGGCGGCACCATGGTGGTGATCGAGGGCCCCCGCTTCTCCACGCGCGCCGAGTCCCAGTGGTACGCCTCGGCCGGCTGGTCGCTGGTCAACATGACCGGCCACCCCGAAGCCGTCCTCGCGCGCGAACTCGGCCTCTGCTACACCTCGGTGGCCCTGGTGACCGACCTCGACGCCGGGATCGACGCCACCGAGAGCGTCGCCCAGGAGGAGGTCTTCAAGGTCTTCGCCCGGCACACCGAACGCCTGCGCGCTCTGGTGCTGGAAGCGGTGGCCGGCCTCCCCGCGGAACGGCACTGCGCCTGTACCGGCGCCCTCGACGGGGTGACGCTGCCCTTCGACCTTCCGTAACAGCCCAGGGCCTGTCCGGCCAGGATCCGCCGGACAGGCCCTCGGCCGTACCGGAGCACCTCCGCCATCACGCGCGCTCGGCGCGCACGGAACAACAGGGAGACAGATGCCGAACACCAGGACAGCAGGGCGCTGGCGGTCGGTGGTGCCGGAGCCGGGGCCGGTACGGCCGCTCGCCGTCGCCGCACTCACCAGCCGGGTCGGCCGCGGCCTCTTCACCACGGTGCTGCCGCTCTACCTGACCCGGGTGGTGGGCCTGCCGGCCGCCCAGGTCGGCATCGGTCTGACGCTCGCCTCGCTGGTGGGCCTCGCCGCCGGAATCCCGGCGGGCTACCTGTCCGACGTCTTCGGCCCGCGCGGGATGCGGGCCGCCGCACGGGTCGCCGAGGCGCTGCTGCTCTGCGGCTACGTCCTGTTCGACAGCTTCGCCGGATTCCTCGTGGTGGCCTGCCTGGTGACGCTCTTCGAGTCCTCCGGCCTCGCCGCCGAAGGCGCGCTGATCGCCGGATCCGCGAAGCCCGAGCAGCGGGTGCACACCCGCGCCTACCTCCGGTCGGTCAACAACGCCGGCTGGACGCTGGGCGCCCTCATCGCGGGTGGCGCCCTGCTGGCCGACAGCCACCAGGCCTACCTGGCCGTGGTGTTGGTCGCCGCGGCCTGCTACCTGGTCTCCGCGGTGGCGACGATGCGGGTGCCGGCCGTCCCGCCGGCGCCGCGGACGAAGGACGGTCCGCGCTGGGTCGTCCTGCGCGACCGTCCGTTCGTCCTGCTGACCATGCTCAACGGGGTGCTCGGCATGAACCTCGGTCTGTTCACCGTGGCCGTGCCGCTCTTCATGACCACCCGCACCCACGTGCCGGTGGCGCTGTACTCGGTGCTCGTCCTGATCAACACGATCGCGGCCACGGTCTTCCAGGTCCGTGCCAGCCAGGGCTCCGACACCGTGCCCGGCGCCGCCAGGGCCCAACTGCGCGCCGGGATCCTGCTGGCCGGCTGCTGCGTGCTGTTCGCCCTCGCCGACGGGCGGAGCTCGTGGCTCGCCGCCGCCCTCCTGCTGGCCGGCGCCGCGGTGCACGTGGCGGGGGAGCTGTTCCAGTCGGCCGGCGCCTGGGGGCTGTCCTTCGAGCTGGCCCCGGAGCACGCGGTGGGCCAGTACCAGGGGATGTACGGGGTCGGCCGCGACCTCGGGCAGATCCTCACCCCGGTGGTCACCACCGCCGCGATGGTCAGCTGGGGCTGGGCCGGGTGCCTGCTGCTCGGTGCGATGTTCCTGGCGGCGGGAGTCGCCGTGCCGCCCGCCGCCCGCTGGGCCGAACACCGGACGGCCCGCGTCGCGGACCCGCAGGGGGCCGCCGTCTGACCGTCGGCGCCCGTACCCGTTCCCCTATGGCGAAGTGAGAGTCGATGGCTGTCGTACTGTCCGTATCGGGAAGTCCCTCGTCGCGCTCCCGCAGCACCGGCCTGTTGCGCCACGTCGACGCGATGCTGTCCGCCCGGGGGCACACCGTCCTTGCGCTGGACGTCCGCGAGCTGCCCGCCGAAGCGCTGTTCGGCACGGACCCGGGCCATCCCGAACTGGCCCGGGCCGCCGGGCTGTTCGAGCTGGCGGACGCCGTGGTGATCGCCACCCCGGTCTACAAGGCGGCGTACTCGGGGCTGCTGAAGTGCCTGCTGGACCACCTCCCGCAGCACGCCCTCGCGGGGAAGACCGTCCTGCCGCTGGCCACCGGGGGATCGACCGCGCACGTCCTCGCCATCGACTACGCGCTGCGCCCGGTGCTGTCCTCGATGGGGGCGTTCCACATCGTCCAGGGCTGGTTCGTCCTGGACCGCTGCATCACGCTCGACGAGCGGGCGGGCGTGACGGTCGACGGCGCGGCCGACGCCGGGCTGCGGGAGGTGGTCGACCGCTTCTGCACGGCGCTCGGCGGCCGCCTGCTGTCGGCCGCCCCGGCCGATGCCCGCTGACCACGGCGTGTGCCGCCCGCGATGGACGCGGCACACGCCGGTGGTCCGCCGGTCAGCCGGCCGGGGCCGGCCGGAGGTCGCCCTCCTGCTCCACCGCGACGCTCGCGGCGAACCAGTCGACCAGGTCCTGCAGGCGGCGGGCCAGCTCCTCCTCATCCGTCGCCGAGACGACCGCGTGTCCGGCCCGGGTCTGGGGAGCGGCGCCGGCGTCGTTGCGCAGGCTCTCGTCGAGAGCGCAGAACACCACCCCGGGACGGGCCATGACCTCCTCGTGGGCCGGCATGGCCCGGAGCACCCCGGGCGGGGCCGGCAGGCACACCGAGCCGAACACGACGCCGTCCGGGTATCCGGGCTCGGCGGTCAGGCCGGCCGGCCTGCCGAGCACCATACGGGCCCACTCGTCCCGCAGGTTGACGCGGAAGGCGTGCTGGAAGAGGTCGTCGATCCACAGGCCGCCCACGCGGGCCGCGCACTCGCCGAACACGACGCCCCCGTCGGGGGCCTGGAAGGCTTCGAGGTGGAACAGTCCGTCCTGGTACTCCAGGGCCTTCAGCGCCGTCCCGGCGAGGGAGCGCATCGACCGGTAGAGCTCCGGATACCGGTCGGGCCGGACGGCGGAGCTCCCGACCAGTCCGCCGTCGTGCATCCCGATGACGTTCTGCAGGTACTTCGACACGCCCAGGACCAGCACCTCGCCGTCGCGCACGAGGCCGTCGACGTGGAACTCCGTGCCGCGGACGAACTCCTCCAGCAGCCACGGGCCGTCACCCGACCCGGACGCCACTGCCAGGCATTCCCGGAGATGCTCGGGGCCGAGTGTGACGAAGGTATTGTACTGCCCCTTTCCGTCGATCGGCTTGAGCACCCTGGGGAATTCCAGTGAATCAAAATCCAGTGCCGTGGAGGAATCCACCGTCTCGCACCCGGCAGTCGCCACGCCCGCTCCGCGGACTTTCCTCTTCTGAATGAACTTGTCGCGCATGCCGAGCGATTTGACCGCGGCTCCACGGCTGAATCCGTAGAGGTCGGAAATCGCCGCGGCCGGCACGACGCAGAACTCCAGGACGCTGCAGACCGCGTCGAATTCACTGACCGGGAGCTCGGCGCGCTCCAGGCCGCCGAGGATGGCTGACACACTCGTCGGGTCGGTCACGGCTACCGTCGACACGCCTGCTGCCTGGGCTTTTGCGATGTCCCCGGGGGACACCGCGCAGGTGACACGTGCCCCGGCGCGGGTCAGCGCGGCCACCGCGCGGGGCATCCAGCCAATGTGGAGAACATGCGGGAGCTGATTCATCGATACGCTCCAGAGATCGGGCGAAGCGCCTTCGCGGCGAAATTTCGATTGCCCGGAGGATGCTAACAGCCGGACTTTGGACGCGCCATCGTCGGCAATCGAAAAAATGCGAGTGATCCACGCCACAGGTAGCCGCAGTATTGCCTGATGTACTTCTTGGGTAGCTTTGCCATCGCCGCCCGGGGAGGGCGTCCGGCGGGTCGGTTCTCCGCCGGTGCCGGCCACAATTTCGAGGCCCGGCATTCGGGCCCGGCATTCGAGGCCGCTATTCGTGGCCCGGCATTCGTGGCCGCAGCCGACGCCGCGCCACCGCACCGGCCGCGCCACCGCATCGACAGGAGGACGTCGTGACCAGCGAACCCGATCAGGACCGGGGGCCCACGCTCGGTGAGGTGCTGGGCTCGTTCCGGCCGGCCGGTCCGCCCGGAGCCGAGGTCCGCCACCGGCGCCGGCAGCTGGCGGACTTCGTCCGGGCCGCCGAGCCGCGGGTCCACCGGGCGCCGGCGGCGGACCGCGAGCGGATGCGCCGGCTCCTGGGGTGGGACGACGAGTCGCTGCACCGGTTCGTCTCCTCCCCGATGGTCGTGCACACCTCGACCCACGCCAGCCTGAACGCCTACGCTCCGATGCTGACGTTCCCCTGGTACGCGCTGCGGCTGATCAGCCAGGCGACCGGCTCCGCCGACGGCGGTACCCACCTGCGCACGCTGCTGACGCACAACAACGTCACCGACCACCGCTGGAAGCCCAACTCCTGGTGGCGCTGCGACCGGCACGGCCGGCTGGTGCGCACCCAGGTGCTCAGCCAGCGGCCGCGGTTCCGGCACCAGATCCTGCTGACCCAGCCCGTCCCGGAGATCACCGCGGACGACCTGGCCCCGACGGACACCGAGGCGCTCGAACTCGCCCGCCACGCCACCAACTTCGCCTACTTCGCGATGATCTACCGGATCTCGCTGGAACGGCAGCTCGGCCTGCACGTCCCGGGCGGAACCGTCGAGGTGCCCATCGACATGATGAACACCTTCTCGCTCACCACGGGCGACTACGACGGCTGGGTCGACACCCTCTACACCGGGGGCTACGGGCTGCGGGGCATCGGAGCGGACAACAAGCTGCAGGACCTGCCGCGCGAGAGCGCCGCCGCGCTGGCCCCGCCCGAGGCGCTGGACCTCCGCTCGACGCTCATCTGCCCCAACTACATGAACCTCGGCCACTCCTACCGGATGTCCGTGAGCGCGACCATCGGCGCCGACCGGATGACCGCGTACGAGGCGGAGATGGGCGAGGTCCTGTCCCGGTTCTTCAGGACGCTCGGCGAGGAGTTCGACCGCCCGCAGTTCCTGGGCGTCTCCCGCACCGAGATCGACCAGCTCGCACCACTGCCCGACCAGCTCGTGGCAGATCTCGCGGACCTGGGCGGCCAGCCGTCGTTCCCGCTGTACGCCGCGACCTACGGGGAGCGCCTGGTGCCCGCGCTCGACGCGGCCCTGGAGCGCCCGGTGGGGACCGTCGCGACGATCAGCGCGCGCGGCGCGGCCGCCCGGGCACTCGCCTGAACCCCGAAGCCACCGTCTGCCACTCATCGAGTACCCAACGAGTACCCATCGAGAGGAAGCACCGCAGTGACCAGTCTTGACCAGCACGGCGTCGTCATCCGCCGCAGCGAGCTGAAGTACACCGAGGAGGACGGCTGCTGGGTGAGCCGCCCGGTCGGCCCGCACGTGGACGCCCGGTTCGTCTCCGTCGACATCGTGCGCATCCCGCGCGGTGCCAGCTGGAAGCCGGACGTCTACCGGCAGGAGGAGACCACCGCGATCGTGTTCGAGGGCACCGGCTCGGCCCAGGTGGGCGACGAGACCAGCCCGGTGATCAAGGGCTCCACCGCCTACGCCCCGACGGACCAGCAGCTCACCTTCACCGCCGAGAGCGACGAGCTGACCGTGTACTTCTGGCGGGCGGTCCTGCCCGAGGGCAGCCCCCGCGGGTCCGCCCCGACGTTCTTCAACACCGTCTACGACACCTCGAAGGGCATCCACAAGTTCGCCGGCACCGGCGAGATCGCGCCGGTGGACAACGAGCGGCGCGCGTACATGAACTTCCCGCACTGGCCCGGCAACGGCTGCGCCTACCTGTGCATCAACAGCGGCATGGGCGCGCCGGGCAACACCTTCAACATCCACGCCCACCCGGGTGCCGAGGACGCGCTGTTCGCACTGGAGGGAAGCGGACAGTTCTTCCTCGGCGACCAGTGGCTCGACATGGAGCCCGGCGACGGGGTCTTCGCCCGCGCGGGCGCCCTGCACGGCACCCGCAACCCCGACCGCCCGGGGGCTCCCGAGCTGTTCGTCTCCGTCGGCGGGCCGGTCCCGTACGACGCGGAGCTCTACCGCGCGGCGGGCCTGTCGCCCGAGCTCGTCTAGGTCCCGTGCCACCCGCGGGCCGGGGCGCGTCTCCCCTAGGGCCCGTCTTCAAACCCCCGCCTGCGCGGCGACGCCGGGGCACGCGCCTCGCCGCGTTGTCGTCGGTCGCCGATGCTCCGCATGGACTCCCTCCTCCGCCTTGCGATGCACGCACCCCAACGCCGCCACGCCCGCCCTTCGGGCGGACGACGGGGGTTTGAAGACGGGCCCTGGCCCCGGCCCGCCCGGGTGGCGGCCCGTCAGCCGGGCCAGGGAGCCGGAGGACCAGAGGGCCGGAAGACCAGCGAGCCGGCACACCAGAGAGTCAGCGAACCAGAGAGCCAGAGAGAAGGTGCGTCCGATGCCAGTGGTCACCGTGGACTGGTGGAGCGGCAGCAAGCAGGAGAGCCGGCGCGAACTCGTCGAGGAGGTCACCGCGACCGTGTCCAGGATCGCCGGCTGCCCGCAGGACGCGGTCACCGTGATCATCCGCGACGTGGAGCAGAGCCATTGGGGCAAGGGCGGCCGACTCGCCTCGGACAACTGACAGTTCAACGTGACGCACGGCAACCGCCGGAGCGTCGGGAAGGCACAATGATGGCCGTTTTTGAACAGGTCGGCGCGATCGTCCGAGCGGCGGACCTCACCTTCCGCCCGGAGGCCGGGTGCTCGGTGGCGACCGCGGTCGGCCCGGACCTGGGCGCGAGCATCATCCGGCTCGACGTCGTCCGGGTCCCCGCGGGCGGACGGTGGGAGCCGCCGGAGTCGGCGGACGAGGAGAACGTCGTCGTCGTGTTCGCCGGGTCCGGCGAGGCGTGCTCCGGCGAAGCCCGGGCGCGGGTGGCCAGGGCCGACGCGGTCTACGCCCCCACGGGCGAGCGGTACGCCCTCGCCGCGGCGGACACCGACGGTCTGACCGCCTACGTCTGGCGCACCCGCCTGCTGCCCGGCCGCTCGCACGGGTCGCAGCCCGCCCGCTTCAGCAACCTGTGGCGCACGGACACCCAGCTCCGGGGTTTCGGCGGCACCGGGCAGGTGGCCGCCTCCGACCGGACCGCGACGATGAACTTCCTGTTCTGGCCGGGCACCGGAACCCCCCAACTGTGCCTCCACTGCGGAGTGATGCAGCCCGGCGAGTACTTCAACGTGCACGTCCACCCCGAGAGCGAGGAGGCGTTCATCGCCTTCGAAGGGGAGGGGCAGATGTACCTGGCCGACCGCTGGATCGACGTCTCGCCCGGTGACGCGCTGTTCGCGCCGCCCGGCGTCCCGCACGGCACCCGGCACGACAACGAGGACCCGGCGGCCGCCCGCTTCGCCACCTGCGGCGGCCCGACCCCCTTCGACCCGGTCCTCTACCAGCGCGCCGGCGTCCCGGCGCAGGTGAGGTGAGGCGCCCATGTGCAGGATCTTCGGACACTTCGACGCCCAGGCCACCCCGCACGAGCTGAGGACCGTCTCCGCCGTCCAACGCCACGGCGGGCCGGACAGCCAGGCCCTGGCGGTCGGCCGCGGCTGGGCGCTGGGCATCAACCGGCTGGCCATCATGGACCTGGCCGGCGGCCGGCAGCCGTACCGCCTCGGCGAGCACATCACCGTGGTGTTCAACGGCGAGATCTACAACCACGCCGAGCTGCGCCGACGACTGGTGGCCCGCGGCCACCGGATCGACGACGACTGCGACGGCTCCGTGCTGCCCGCGCTCTACGCCGAGTACGGTCCGGCCTTCACCGACCACCTCGACGGCATGTACGCCATCGCCGTGATGGACCTGCGCCAGGAGCCGACGCTCGTCCTGGCCACCGACGACCTGGGCATGAAGCCCCTCTACTACCAGTGGGACGCGTACCGCAGGCAGCTGCACTTCTCCTCCGAACTGCCGGCGCTGCTCTCCTTCCGCGACGTGCGGGCCGCCGTCTGGGAGCCCGGCCTCGACGAGTACCTGTCGACGAAGACCCCGTTCGGCGAGCAGACGATGTTCGACGGGATCCAGGTGCTGCCGCCGGCGGCCACCGTCCAGGTCAACCGCTCGGGCGGGCTGCGGATCCACCGGCGGGCCGTCCTGCCGGCTCCGGAGCCCGACACCGACCCGACGGCCGCCGCCGACCGCGTGCGCGCCCTGCTGCGCGAGGAGACGCACCGGCTGCTGCTCGCCGACGTCCCGGTGGCGGCGATCACCAGCGGCGGGCTTGACTCCAGCCTGGTCTCGGCCCTGGCCGCCGAGGCGGCCGACGCCCTGCACAGCTTCAACATCGCCTACACCGGCCGGTGGCCGAGCGACGAGCGGCACTTCGCCCGCGAGGTCGCGGAACGCAACGGGACCCGCCACCACCAGGTGGAGATCGACCCGGAGAGCTTCCCCGACCTGCTGCCCGACGTGGTCTGGCACCTCGGCCAGCCCAATGCCGACCCGATCACGCTCAGCACCTACGCGCTGTTCGCCGCGGTGCGCGACGCGGGCTTCACCGTGGCGCTCACCGGCGACGCCGCCGACGAACTCTTCGGCGGGTACGACCGGATCCGCACGGCCGTGGAGACCCCGGACGGCGAGGACTGGATCACCGGGTACGTCGACGCCCTCGCGGCGGTGCCGGCCGCGCTGCGCACGGAGCTGTACACCGCGGAGTACCGCCACTACGTCGCTGCCCGGGGGCCGGCCTCCGAGCGCATCGCCGGTGAACTGGCCGCCTCGGCCGGCGGCCGGATGGAGACCCTGACCGCCTTCGAGGTCGGTCAGCGGCTGCCCGCCTACCACCTGCGGCGGGTCGACCACCTCAGCATGTCCGCCTCCGTGGAGGTGCGGCTGCCGTTCTGCCAGCCGTCGGTCCAGCGGTACGCCCGATCGCTCCCGTCGGGCCTGAAGATCGCTCCGGGCCGGGGCAAGGAGGTGCTGTACCGCGCCGCCGACGGGCTGCTCCCCAGGTCGGTGCTCGAACGGCCGAAGCAGCCGTTCACCCTGCCGATCACCGCCATGATCGCGCCCGGAGGGGCCCTCCACGGCTTCGCCCGGGACGTCCTCTCGCCGGCCGCCCTGCACCGCCACGGACTGGTCGAACCGGCCCGGGTGGACCGGCTGTTCGACGAGCAGGCCACCCGGCCGTCGGACCGGTCCGCGCTGGCGCTGTGGTCGCTGATGATCCACCAGCTGTGGATCGAGCAGTTCTGCGCCGCCCCCGGCCGGAAGGCGGACGAAGCGCCCGCCCTCCCCGGCGACGGGACGGCCGCGTGATCGCGTACATCTCCCAGGCGGACGGCGCGCCGTGTCCGACCCTGGTGCTCGACGCCGCCGACCTGCCCGCGGCCGAACCCGAACTGCGGGCGGTGCTCACCGAGGCGCGGGAGTGGCTGGTGGAGACGGGGCACGCCGACGTGCTCAAGATCGCCATCGTGGCGCAGTCCCCGCATCCGCTGTTCGACCTGGACTACCGCTTCGTGCAGTGCCTGCCGGACCGGCTCGACGCGTTCGACTTCCAGGGCAGCTGCGGCCATTCGATCCTCGCCAGCCTGGTCGTCGCCAACGCCCGCCGGTGGCTGCCGCGCCCGGCGCCGGGCGACCGGGTCCGGCTGCGGATCCTCAACAACGGGGACCAGATCGTCTGCGAGGTCGACGAGTCGCGGCGCCACGGCGGCAGCTTCACCATGTACTTCGTCCAGCCGCCGGGGAAGAGCACGAGCCGGGTCCTGATGACCGGCCGCCCGGTCGACCGGCTGACGACCCCCGCCGGCGCGTACGAGGCCTCCCTGGTGTCCCTCGGCAACCCCTACGTCTTCGTCGACGCGAAGGAGCTGGGGATCGGATCGCAGCGCGAGCTGTTCGAGGCGGGCGACGAGGTGTTCGACGAGATGCTGCGGATCCGCCGTTCGGCCTCGGCCCTGCTGGGCCTGCCGGACACCAGCGTGTTCCCCAAGATCGCGATGGTGGCGGCCTACAGCCCCGGCCTGCTGAGCGCCCGGGCCATCAGCGTGCCGCGCTGGCACCCGACGCTGGCCCTGACCGGGATCACCTGCCTGGCCGCCGCGGCGACCGCGGCCGGCACGGTGCCGGCCCGGCTCTACGAGGAGACCGGGGGCCGCCCGCCGCAGGTCGAGATCGCCACGCCCGGAGGCCGCGCCAGCGCGACCTCCAGGGTCGAGGAATCCACGCAGGGGACGGTCCTGCAGTGGGTGAGCGTGAGCCGGAAACAGGCTCAGATCCGGTCCGGCCCACTGGAGATCGCGCCGGCCGTGACCATGACGAGGAGACTGAACGGTGCCCTTCACTGAAGCCATGTCCCGACCCGACGGCCGCGAGGCGCTGGCTGAACGGTACGCGCCGCTGTACCGGACCCTGGAGGCCGAGGCGGCCGCCGCGGACACCGCCGGCGAACTGCCCGGGCGGGTGCTCGACGCGCTGCGCTCGTCGGGGATCCTCGGCGCGGCCATCCCGCGCGAGTACGGCGGTCAGGGCGGTGACGCCGTCCTGACCAACCGGCTGATCGAGCAGGTGGCCGGCCTCGATCCCTCCGTCTCGATCATCCTGTTCCAGCACTTCGCGGTCAGCGCCCGGATCGCCGAGTGGGGGACGCCGGCCCAGCGCGCGTACTACCTGCCCCGGCTCGCCGACGGCTCGTGGCTCGCCGCCTCCGCGTGGAGCGAGAGCGGCGCCGGCGCGGACAAGCGCAACATCGCGACCAAGGCCGTCCGGGTCGCGGACGGCTGGGTCCTCGACGGCGCCAAGGCCTTCACCACCGGCGCGGGCCTGGCACAGGTGTACCTGATCCTCGCCCAGTCCTCGGAGCCGGGTGCCGGAGACCTGGTGTACGGCAGCGACGGGCAGAGCTTCTACCTCGTCGAGGCCGACACTCCGGGACTGGTCGCGGACACCAGCCTGGACCTGGTCGGCATGCGCGCCTCCGCGACGGGCTTCGTCGAGCTGCGCGGCTGCGCGGTGCCGGAGAGCGCCCTGCTCGGCCCGGTCGGGAAGGCGGCGACGATCATCGCCGGCGTGCGCGAGTCGGGAGCCACCCTGGGAGCCGTGGCGGTCGGCATCGCCGACGCGGTCTACCGGATGGCGCTCGCCAAGGCCCGTCAACAGCGGCTGACGAACGAGCAGTTGACCCGGCACCGGCTGTCCGACCTGTCCGCCCAGGTGGAGAGCGCCCGGGCGATCGTCGAGGCGGCGGGCCGGCGGGAGGGGCCGAACCCCGGCCTCACCACGCTGCGCAGCAAGGTGGTGGCCTCGACCCTGGCCGAGGAGATCTGCCTGCAGGTGCAGCGCTACCTCGGCAGCGCCGGCTTCATCGCGGGCCACCCGGTCAACCGGCTGGCCCGGGACGTCCGGGCCGTCTGCCTGATGGGCCCGACCAACGACCTCTGCCGTCAGTTGATCTCCGTGGAGCAGCCGTCATGACCGAACACGAAGTCCCGTACGACCTGGTGATCCGCGGCGGCCGGCTGGTCACCCCCGAAGGGGTCCGGCCCGGTACGGTCGCGGTGCGGGGCGGCAGGATCAGCGCGCTGCTGCCGCAGGACGCCCGGGTCACCGCCACCGAGACCATCGACGCGGCCGGCCGCCACGTGCTGCCCGGGGTGATCGACTCCCACGTCCACTTCCGCACCCCCGGGCTGACCCACAAGGAGGACTGGGCACACGGCAGCAGGGCCGCGGCCGCGGGCGGCGTCACGACCGTGATCGACATGCCCAACACCCAGCCGCCGACGCACGACGCGAAGGACGCGTGGGCCAAGGCGGCGCTCATCGAGGGGCAGTCCCTGGTGGACTACCGCTTCCACCTGGGCGTCGGCACGGACACCGTGGACGCCCTCGCCGATCTCGATCCGCGGGTGGCGACCTCCGTCAAGGTGTTCATGGCCGGCCACCACACCGCGCCGCACGTCATCCACGACCCGGCGGTGCTCGCCAGGATCTTCTCGATCGCGGCCGACCGCGGGCTGCGGGTGGTCCTGCACGCGGAGGACGGGGGACTGTTCGACCTCCTCGACGGCTACCTCCCCAGCCCCACCAGCTACCGCGCGTACGAGCCCGCGCGCCCGCGCACCGGCGGGATCGTCGCCGTCGCACGGGTCATCGAACTGGTCCGCGAGTACGGCACCGCGGCCCACATCCTGCACACCTCCTCGGCGGAGGAGTGCGACCTGCTGATGGCCGCCCGGGAGGCCGGCCTGCCGGTCACCTTCGAGGCCACGCCGCACCACCTGTCCTTCACCCGCAACGACATCACGCGCCTCGGCGCCCGCATCCGGCTCAGCCCCGCCATCCGCGAGGAGCGCGACCGGGAACGGCTGTGGGAGGCGCTCATCCAGGACGGACTCGCGACCCTGGGCAGCGACCACGCCCCGCACACCGTCGAGGAGAAGACCAGGCCGCCGGCGGACGCGCCGCCGGGACTGCCCGGCGTGCAGGAACTGCTGCCCGCCGTCTTCACCGGGATGCGGCAGCGCTGGCCGGACCGCCCGGTCGACGAACTGCTGTCCCAGCTGACCCGGCTGGCCGCCGGGCGCCCGGCCGAGCTGTTCGGCCTGGGGCGCAGCAAGGGCCGGATCGAGGTCGGGTACGACGCCGACCTCGTCGTCTTCGACGCCGACGCGACCTGGTTCATGACGGCCGACGACGTGCAGTCCAAGTGCGGCTGGTCGGCGTACGAGGGGGCGACCCTGGTCGGGCGCCCGGAGACGACGGTGCGGCGCGGGGAGGTCATCTGGGACCGGCGCACGGGCGAGTTCGGCAGCCCCGACGGCCGGTGGCTGACGGGCGACGGACAGTAGACCCGGTCGACGCGTGACCACCGCTCCGGGCGGGCAACCCGGTTGCCCGCCCGGAGCGCGTCCGGGCTGATCCCGGTCAGCGACAACGCCGCTTCGGTCAGGCGTGGAAGCGGTAGACGGCCTGGGCGACGGCGGCGGGCTTGGGCTGCCCGTCGATCTCGACGGTCAGGTCGACGGTGACCTCCGCGCCGCCCTTGACCTCGGTGACCGAGACGATCGCGCCGTGGGCGCGGATCTTGGCGCCGACCCGGACGGGGGAGGGGAAACGGACCTTGTTGAGGCCGTAGTTGACGGCCATCCCGATGCCGCGGACCTCCAGCAGTTCGCTCCACAAGGGGATGAGCAGCGAGAGGCTCAGGTAGCCGTGGGCGATGGTGCCGCCGAAGGGGCCGGCCTTGGCGCGCTCGACGTCGACATGGATCCACTGGTGGTCGTCGGTGGCGTCGGCGAAGGTGTTCACCCGCTCCTGGGTGATCTCCAGCCACGCGCTGTGGCCGAGGTCGGTGCCGCCGAGTTCGAGCAGTTCGGCGATGCCGTTGACGGTACGGGACATGGGGAAGCCTCTCGGTACGGGTCCAGGGGTCAGTGCTGCGGATGGGCGGCCCGGAGCGGGGCCTTGAGCAGCTTGCCCGCGCCGCTGCGCGGGAGGGCGTGGGCGAAGAGCACGGACTTGGGGATCTTGTAGCGGGCGAGCCGCCCGTCCAGGTGGGCGGTGAGCTCCTCGGCGCTCGCCTCGGCGCCGGGCCGCAGGACGACGACGGCGCGACCGACCTCGCCCCACTTCTCGTCGGGCACGCCGAAGACGGCGCACTCGGCGACGGCCGGGTGTTCCAGCAGGGCGTCCTCGACCTCGGCCGGGTAGACGTTCTCGCCGCCGGAGATGAACATGTCCTTCAGCCGGTCCACCAGCCGGATGTAGCCCTCGGCGTCCACCGCGGCGATGTCGCCGGAGCGGAACCAGCGGCCGTCGTGGAAGGCGGTGGCGTTCTCCGCGGGACGGCCCCAGTAGCCGGGTGTGACATGGGGCCCGGCGACCAGCACCTCTCCCGGCCGGTCCACCCCGACCGGATCGCCGAGCGGGTCCACCAGCCGTACGTCCGTGAAGAAGTGCGGTACGCCCGCCGTGCCGGCGTGGGTCAGCGCGTCCTGCCGGTCGAGCAGCAGGACGCCGGGGGAGGCCTCGGTCATGCCGTAGCCCTGGACGAAGGCCAGGCCCCGGTGGAGGTAGCGCCGGATGGTCCGGGCCGGGACGGGCGCGCCTCCGCAGAGCAGGTTGCGCAGGCTGCTGAGGTCCGCGCTCGCCCAGCCGGGCTCGGCGGCCACCGCGTCGTACATCGCGGGGACGCCGAACAGGCAGGTGACCCGGTGGCGTTCGATCAGCTCCAGGGTGCGGAGCGGATCGAAGGCGGACTCCAGGACGGCCGTGCCGCCCTTGAGCAGGGTGGGCAGGCAGGTCATGTTGAGTGCGGCGGTGTGGAACAGCGGCGCGCTGACCAGGGTGACCTCGTCGGCCGAGAGGTCCACGTCGACCAGGACGTTGAGGCTGTTCCAGAGGATGTTGCCGTGGGTGAGCATGGCGCCCTTGGGGGAGCCGGTGGTCCCCGAGGTGTACATGATCATGCACAGGTCGTCCGGGCCGACCGGCGCGTCGAGCGGCTCGGCCGGGGACCCGGCCAGGAGCGCCTCGTAGGAGTCGCCCTCGGCCTCCACCAGCTCGACGTCCGCTGCGAGTTCGGTGGCACAAGGCTGACGCACCGTCAGCAGCAGGCTGCTTCCCGAGTCCTGCAGTTGGTAGCGCAGCTCGGGCACGGCGAGGCGGGTGTTGAGCGGGACGAAGACCGCGCCGAGCTGCCCGGTGGCGAACAGGGCCTCCAGGAAGGCGGGGTGGTTCGGCCCCAGGAAGGCCACCCGATCCCCGTGCCGCACGCCGCGTGCGCGCAGCAGGTGGGCCAGGCGGGTGGCGCGGTCGTACAACCCGGCGTAGCTGGTGGCGCGTTCCTCGTGGATCAGGGCGGTGCGGTGCGGGGTCTTGCGGGCCCGGCGGGCGGGCCAGGACCCGATGCCTTGGTTCTGCAACGCGGGACTCCCTTGTCTGGCGTCACTGCTGCTTGTCGAGGCCGAGCAGCCTGGCGGCATTCTCCTTGAGGATCTTCGGACGGACCTCGTCCTTGATCGGGAGCTCGGCGAAGTCGGCGAGCCAGCGGTCCGGGCTGATCAGCGGGTAGTCGGAGCCGAAGAGCACCTTGTCCTTGAGCAGGCTGTTGGCGTACTTGACCAGCTGCGGCGGGAAGTACTTCGGGGACCAGCCGGACAGGTCGATGTACACCTGCGGCTTGTGGGTGGCCACCGCCAACGCCTCGTCCTGCCAGGGGAAGGAGGGGTGGGCCAGGATGATCGGCATCCCGGGGAAGTCGACGGCGACGTCGTCCACCAGCATCGGGTCGGAGTACTTGAGCCGGATGCCGCCACCGCCGGGGGCGCCGGCGCCGATCCCGGTCTGGCCGGTGTGGAAGACGGCGATCGCGCCGGCCTCCTCGATGGCCTCGTACAGCGGGTAGGCCATCCGGTCGTTGGGGTGGAAGGCCTGGACGTTGGGGTGGAACTTGAAGCCCCTGACCCCGAACTCCTCGACCAGCCTGCGGATCTGCCGTGCGGCCATCCTCCCCTTGTACGGGTCGACGCTCGCGAAGGGGATGATCACATCGGGGTTCTCCCGTGCGGCCTCCGCGACCTCCTCGTTGGGGATGGCCGGGGTGCCGGTGGCCGCCTCGGCGTCCACGGTGAAGACCACGCAGGCCATCCTCCGCTCGCGGTAGTGCGCGGCGATCTCCGGGAGGGTCGGGCGGCGGTGCTCCGCCTTGAAGTACGCCCCGGCGGCGGTGTCCAGCTCTGCGGAGAGCGACCCCTGGCCGCGCGAGGACACCTCGGCGTGCGTATGGACGTCGATGGCGACGAGTTCGTCCAGGTTCATCGGGCGGGCTCCCATGTCATCGGGTGGACTCCCAGTTCATCGGGCGGGCTCCCATCAGATCCGGGGCGCCGGAATGCCGTAGGTCTCCGGCACGCGCCCGACGGAGACGGGCCAGGCGGCGGCGATGGCGTCCGCGCTCCAGCCGCCGTCGGCGTAGGCGACGGAGACCTCCTGCGGGTGCGACCACAGGGCCAGCTTGTCGCCGCCGATCCCGATGCACTGCCCGGTGATCCCGGCGGAGGCGTCGGAGGCGAGGAAGGTGATCAGCGGGGCGACGTCCTCGGCGGTGCCGAAGCCCTCGCCCTTGCGCAGGCCGTCCGGCAGCGGGGTGCCGTGCTGCTCCAGGGCTTCGACGTGCGGGGCGAAGGCGGGGATGGTCCTGGTCATCGCCGTGGCCGCGACGGGGATCACGGCGTTGGCGGTGATGCCGGCCCTGGCCAGCTCCATCGCCCAGGTGCGGACCATCGCGGCGATGCCCGCCTTGGCCGCGGCGTAGTTGGTCTGGCCGAAGTTGCCGCGCTGCCCGGCGGGGGAGCCGGCGACGATGATCCGCCCGCCCCCGCCCTGCTCGCGCATCCGCTCCACGGCCGCCCGGACGCAGGTGAAGGTGCCGCGCAGATGGACCTGCACGACGGTGTCGAAGTCCTCGTCGGTCATCTTCCACAGCACCCGGTCGCGCAGCACGCCCGCGTTGGTGACCATGACGTCGAGCCGCCCGAAGGCCTCGACGGCGCGGGCGACCAGGGCGCCGGCCGTCTCGGTGGTGCCGGCGGCGGCGACCTCGGCGACGGCGCGGCCGCCGGCCGTCTCGATCTCCTTGACCGCGGCGGCCGCCGCATCCGCGTCGACGTCGTTGACCACGACGGCCGCGCCTGCGGCGGCGAGGGCCTTGGCGTAGGCGAGCCCGAGGCCGCGACCGCTGCCGGTGACGACGGCGACTTTGCCGCTCAGATCCATGCGACTGCTCCTTGGCTGGGGTGTCGGCGCGCTGGGGTTGTCGGTGCGCTGGGGTGTGCGCTCAACTTAGGCAGATTGCTGTCGGCCGTCAATGGAACTGCCGAATATTCGGATGCCTTCGCACCCCGGCCGCCCGGGCGTCCTACGCTGTGCCGGTGACCAGTCCCGATCTCGCCCCGCGTCCCCAGTCGCTGATGCTCAGCTTCTTCGGCATCCATGTGCTCGGCCGGGACATCGCCCTGTCCTCCGCCTGCGTGATCGACGTGTTCGCGCGGATCGGCGTCACCGAGGACGCCGTCCGCTCGACCCTCACCCGCATGGTCAGCCGCGGCCTGCTGGAGCGGCACCGCCAGGGCCGGAAGATGTACTTCGCGCTGACCCCGCGCGCCGTCGCCGTGCTGCAGGACGGGCACGACCGCATCTGGCGCACCGGCGCGGTCAATCGCGACTGGGACGGCCAGTGGACGCTGGTCGGCTTCTCCCTGCCCGAGGCCTGGCGGCGCGAGCGGCACGATCTGCGCTCCCGGCTGACGTGGGGCGGATTCGGTCCGCTGCAGAGCGGCCTGTGGGTCGCGCCGGGCGTCGTGGACGTCGGTGCGCTGCTGGAGGACCTCTCCCTGGCCGCTCACCTCCGGGTCTTCCGCGGCACGGTCCTCGAACCGACCGAGGTCGCGCAGGTGGTGGAGTCGGCCTTCGATACCGAGTCGATCGCCGCCGACTACCACGCCTTCCTGGACCGCTGGAGCGAGCCCGGCGCCGGCGGCCCCGACCCGCTGGGCGGGCAACTGCTGCTGCACACCGACTGGCTCGACCTGGTCCGCCGGGATCCGCACCTGCCCGCGGAGCACCTGCCCGCCGACTGGCCGGCGATCCGCGCCGAGGGGCTGTTCCACGCCCTGGCCCAGGGCTGCGCCGCCGCTGCGCGGGCGCAGGCCCAGCGGGTCCTGGACGCGATCCCGGCGCACTGACGGCCCTTCCTGGGAGGTCGATCCACCGCGCCGCCATCGACGGATCCTGGGCACTCTCTTGACCGTCGCCGAAAAACCGCCCTACATTCATCGGGTAGGCCCTGGTGCGGATCCGGGCCGCCGGGCTCCGTCCGCGACGGCCGCCTCCCGCTCCACCGTCTGATCAGCCACTACCCGTTCGCCGACATCGACCGGGCCGTGTGCGACATGACCGCCGGCACGGCCGTCAAACCGGTCCTCACCTTCTGAGGCCGTCCGCCGCTGCGGTGGCGGATCGGGTCGGGCCGGTCCCGCGGCGACGGCGGAGACCGGCCCGGAATCCCTGGTCAGCTGCGCAGGCTCCACTGCTGGTTGCCCGCGCCCGAGCAGGCCCAGAGCTGGATCTTCGTCGCGTTCGCCGTGCCCGTGCCACTGGCGTCCAGGCACAGGCCCGACTGCACTCCGGTGATCGTGCCGTCGGAGTTGACGTTCCACTGCTGGTTGGTCTGCCCGTTGCAGTCCCAGATCACCGCCGCGGTGCCGTTGCTGGTCCCCTTGGCCGAGGCGTCCAGGCACTTGTTGCCGTAGACCACGAGCTGCTTGCCCGCCGTGTAGGTCCACCGCTGGTTGGTTCCGCCGTGGCAGTCCCACAGCTGGGCCTGCGTGCCGTTGGTCGTGGAGGAGTTGCCGATGTCCACGCAACGGCCCGACGCCTGGCCCACGATCTCCTGGCTGCCGCCGCCGGGCGGGGGAGTGGTGGAGCCGAACTGGCTGAAGAACTTCCACACCTCGCCGGACGTCCAGGTGTGCCAGCCGTCGCAGGTGCACCCGTCGATCGGGCCGGGGTCGTGGCCCGCACCGTCGAACGCGGCCCACACGACCGGGTACCCGGGCTTGCACCCGGAGTAGGCGGTGACGATGTGCGTCAGGCTGCCGTACGCCGGCTCGGGCGGGTTCTGCGGGCTGCAGCCGTTGTTCCTGACGAACTGGTCACGCAGGGCCCGTCCCCCGGAGATGCCCAGGACGTTGTCCCGCAGGCCGTGGAGCCCCATGTACGCGATCGGCTGCGTACCGCCGCTGCATCCGCTGAGGTTGGCTCCGGAGTAGACCGCGACCGCGCGGAAGACCGTCGGCCGGGCGCAGGCGAGCGCATAGGTCATCGCGCCGCCGTAGCTGAAACCGGTGGAGAAGAGCTGGGTCGGGTCGACGCACAGGCCGGCTTCGAGCTGCCTGGTCATGTCGTCGACGAAGGTGACGTCCTGGCCGTTGGAGTTGGCCCAGCCGTTGTTGATGCCCTGGGGCGCGACGAAGATGGTGCCGTTGTTGTCGTTGTCCGCCAGGCGCCGCAGGCCGTAGTAGGACCAGTTGTACCCGTCGGTGCCGCCGGAGTCGACGTCGTTGGCGGTGCCGCCCACCCAGTGGAATCCGAAGACCAGCCGGTAGGGGCGGGTCTGGTCGTAGTTGGCGGGGACCCTCAGGATGTAGCTGCGGTTCTGGCCGCTGCTGGAGATGGTGTGGGTGCCGCTCGCCAGCGCCGGTGCGCTGCCGCAGCCGCCGGTACCCGCGGAGGCCCCGGCCGGAGCGGCGGCCGCGCTGGAGCCGGTGCCCGGCACCAGGCCGAGCACGGCCAGGACGAGGGCCATGGCGGCCACGAGGGGTGCGAACAAGGATCTGCGTTTCATCTGCTCTCCCTTTCCACTGTGGTTCGCGGCTTTCCACTGCGGTTCGCGGCGGAGTCCGACCAGGGCCTGTCCGCCGGACAGGCCCTAACCGAGGGCCCACTGCTGGTTGGACTGGCCGTTGCAGGACCAGAGTTCGACCGGGGCGGCGTCGGCGGTGGAGCCACCGGTCACGTCCAGGCACAGGCCGGACTGGACGCCCGTGACCGTGCCGTCGGAGTTGACGTTCCACTGCTGGTTGGCCTGGCCGTTGCAGGACCAGACGACCGCCTTGGTGCCATTGGTGGTGCCCCGGCTGGCGGCGTCCAGGCACAGCACGCTGCCGCCGACCGCGACCGTCAGCTCGTTCGACGAGGTGTGCGTCCAGGTCTGGTTCACCCCGCCGCTGCAGCTGTAGATCTGCTGCTGAGTGCCGAGTGTGGTGGTGGAGTTCGGGTCGTCCAGGCACTTGCCCGCACCCACCGCGCGCAGCGCACCCTTGCCGGTGGGGGTGGTGCCGCTGCCGTCCAGCCCCATGAAGTGGATGGCGTCGGCGGCCATCGGCGTGCCCTGGACGGGCAGTTGGTGCCCGGCCCCGACGATGCTGTAGGTCTCGACCTGCGTGATGCCGGAGCTGTTGGCGTAGCGGGCCCGGTTCCAGTTGGCGGCCGGGGTGTCACTCGACGACGGGGTCTGGCCCACCCCGAGGACGTTCGTCCACTGCTTGGTCTCTTCGCCGAGGTCGCGGTAGTTCAGGATGGGGTCGGCGGTGCCGTGCCACAACTGCACCCGGGGGCGCGGCCCGGTGTAGCCGGGATCGGCGCCGCGCACCAGGTCGCCCCACTGCTGCGGGGTCATGGAGACCTGGCCCCCGGCGCAGGGGCCGTTCCAGCCGCGCACCGTGCCCGTGTAGAAGCAGTGGTGGGGCACGCCCATGAACGCCGAGCCGGCCTTGAACACGTCCGGGTAGTCCGCGAGCATGACGTTGGTCATCATGCCGCCCGAGGACTCGCCGGTGACGTACACGGCGTTGCGGTTCCCGCCGTAGTGCTGCTCGGTGTAGGTGATCATCGACATCAGCCCGACCGGGTCGCTGCCGCCGTTGCGCTTCAGCGCCTGGTCGGAGGAGACGTCCCAGCAACTGCCGCCGGGGTTGGTCGAGGGGTAGATGACGATGAATCCGTACCGGTCGGCCAGCCCGCCGAAGTCGGTGCTGGAGTACAGGTAGGGCCCGGAGCCCTGGCAGCCGTGCAGGGCCAGCAGGATCGGCGGGTTGGCCTTGACGCTGTTCGGCACGTACACGTACATCTGTAGGCCGGTGGGGTTGTTGCCGAAGTCGGTGATCTGGGTCAGCGAGGCGGCGCCGGCCTGGGGCGCGGCGGACAGGCTCACGCCGAACGCGGCGCCGATCGCCAGGAGTACGGCGAGCAGGCGGGACTTCAGGTGCCGGGAACGCAGCATGGAACCTCTTCCTCCGCGGGCTGGTGACGGCGGTGGCGGTGAGCCGCCTGCCCCGGCTGCCCCACACGGGTCCGTCGCAGGCGTGTGAGCGCTCACATTTTCGATCGCGCTACCGGCTGCGCCCGCTCTTGTTTCGGTGGTGTTTCGGGCTGTTGACGCTGCATCAGTGGCTGCAAGCTGTCAAGGGATGGTTGGGTTCATCCCTGACTTCCCCGCGAAATGGCCGATCGGTTCGATCCCGCGGCTGAAAGTTTCACCGTGACGGCGAGGTGGACGGCCTTCGGGCGCTCGATGCGGGCGGCGCTGATCCGGGTCGACGCGCGGGGAGCCATACATCCTATGTTTGACGCCGTCAGGTCGGATGAATCGCCCCTCTTCCCTGCAGTAGAGCGGCGGAAGTTGTCAGAACCCTGGACAAGCACCCGACCTTTGGGGGTTAATCCATCCGATGTCATGGACGCTTCGAGTGGACCACTGTGCGGCTCCACAGCTGACACCACGTCCTCATGGAGAGGTGAACCCCTTGTCCCACTGTCCTTCAGGCGACAGCCGGCCGGTCAGCCGGTGGCGAACCGCACTTGCCGGGCTGCTCGCCCTGGTCGGCGCCTTCTCGGCGGTGCTGCTGCCCGCCGCACAGGCCCAGGCGGCCCCGGCCGCGGCCCCGGTGGCGTTCACCCTGGGAGGCACCCGCACCGACCAGAACGGCAACACCCTTCAGCTGCACGGGCTGGGCATCGTCAAGGCGGGAAGCACCTGGTACGGCTTCGGCGAGGACAAGACCGGCCAGACGTCGGCGAACACCTCGTTCCAGGACATCCCCTGCTACACCTCCAACGACCTCGGCACCTGGACCTACCAGGGCGTGGCCCTGGCCAAGCAGAGCAGCGGAGACCTCGGGCCGAACCGGATCGTCGAGCGGCCGAAGGTCATCTACAACGCGTCGACCAGCACGTACGTGATGTACGTGCACATCGACAGCGCCGACTACTCCGAGGCGAAGGCCGGCGTGGCCACCAGCAGCACCCCCTGCGGCCCGTACGTCTACCGGGGCAGCTTCCGGCCGCTCGGCAACGTCAGCCGTGACCTCGGCCTGTTCCAGGAATCCGACGGCACGGGCTACCTGCTGACCGAGGACCGCAACAACGGCGGCCTGCGGATCGACAAGCTCTCCGCCGACTACCTCTCGGTGGACAGCGCGGTCGCGCTCCTGGGCGGCGGCAGCATCGAGTCCCCGGCCATGGTGAAGGTGGGCGGCATCTACTACCTGATGGGGTCGCACCTGTCGGGCTGGTACCTGAACGACAACGTCTACGCCACCGCGACGTCCCCGAGCGGACCGTGGTCGCCGTGGCGGGACGTGGCCGCCCCCGGCACCAACACGTACGAGAGCCAGACGGCCAACATCATCACCGTCCAGGGCTCCTCGGGCACCACGTACCTCTACGCGGGGGACCGCTGGAACACCGGCGACCTGGGCAACTCCAAGCTGATCTGGCTCCCGCTGACCATCCGGGGGACGACGCTGAACCTCGGCCAGTACCCCAGCTGGTCCCTCGACACCTCCGCGGGCACCTGGTCGGCCGGCGGCGGAATCCCCGCCGCCGGCACCTACACCCTCACCAACGCGGCGAGTTCGATGCTGCTGGACGTGTCCGGTGCCTCCACGGCCACCGGAACCGGGGTCATCCAGTGGCCGTCGACCGGTGGTGCCAACCAGAAGTGGCGGCTCACCAGGGTGGCGGACAACATCTACACCCTGACCGGCGTCAACAGCGGACTCTGTCTGGACGTCCCCGGCTACTCGACCGCCACCGGCGTGCAGTTGCAGCAGTGGACCTGCAACGGCGGCACCAACCAGCAGTGGGCGCTGGACCTCACCGGCAGCCCCACCGGCAACAAGTACGTGCTGGTCGGCGTCGGCAGCGGCCTGACCGTGGGCACCGCCGGCTCGACCACGCAGGGAACGGCAGTGGACCAGGAGACCGGCGCGAGTTCGAGCGCCGCCGGCGAGAGCTGGACCCTGTCCTGACCGGCTGACTAGCTGACCGCGACGGGCCCGGTCGGGCGACCGGGCCCGTCCGGCGGGTGGCCGCAGCCGGTGCCGTCGTTCCTCGACCCGGACGGCGGGCGGATCGACCGGTGCCGTGGTCACGGCTGCGGCCGCTCCGGCGATGGGTGTGAGGGGCCCACCGGGCCGAGGTGGGCGTCCAGTACGGCGGCGACGAGCCGGTCGAGCCGGCTGCCGTCGGGGCAGTGCCCGTCCGACGCCGGTGGGCCGGCGGAGAGTTGGAGGCTGCCCCAGGCCCGGAGTTGGGCGATGCCGTGCAGGTTCGACCACAGTGCGGCGGCGGTGACGGTGGGGGGTGGTCCGGGCCGGGCGGTGTTCCGTTCCGCCCGGCAGTGGGCGACGAGCTCGACGATGCGTTCGAACAGTGGGAGCGTGGAGTCCCGCAGCCGGGTGCTGTCGAGCAGGTCGTGACGGAACATCAGCTCGAACATCGCGCGGCGCTCCAGTGCGTACCCGAGGTAGACCCGCGTGAGGGCGGCCAGCCTGTCCCGCGGCGTCGTCCCGCCGGCGACCGCGGCCTCGAAGCGGGCCCTGAGGTCCTCGAAGCCGCGTCGGGCGATCGCCGCGAGCAGGGTGCGGTGCGTGGGGAAGTGCCGGCGCGGCGCCCCGTGCGACACCCCCGCCCGGCGGGCGATCTCCCGCAGTCCCGAGGAGGCGGAGCCCTCGGTCAGTACCAGGTGCTCTCCGATGTCGATCAGTCGCTCTCGAAGAGAGCTCTCCTCGGCCATGGACAGTGTCTACCACAGCTCATCGGCGGGCCGCGCGGCTCCGTTCCAGGAGCTGCCAGAAGCCGTCCAGCCAGGTCACGGTGTCCCGCATCACGTAGTGGTCGGTGTCCGGCCGGAGCGCGGAGAGCAGGAAGGACCTCCGCCCCTCGGCCGGGGGGCCCAGGACGGTGATGCGGTCCTCCGTCGTGCCGTCGCGTCGGACGGGGTGGTGGCGGTCGGTGAGGTCGAGTCCGCCCGGTTCGAACGCGTCGCCGGTCGCGGAGACGTTGCGCCACAGCCGTACCGTTCCGTGCTCCAGCAGGTTCCGGAACAGGGGTGAGGCGTCCCGGAGCGGGTCGAAGGCGTGCACCCGGGCATCGACCAGGGTGTCCACCCGGCAGGACGCGCCCGTGGCCGGACCGTCCACGCGGAACCGCCCCGTCTCCTCGTCCAGGTGCAGCTCGGCACCGGGGCCGGTGCCGACGTCCAGCAGACCGTGCCGGACGAGGGCGCGGATGCGCTCCATCACCTCGGGCGCCGCGCCGTTGGCGAGGCGGTTGTGCAGCCGGACGTAGCGGCTGAGGAAGACCCGGTGGGAGGCGGGTGTCAGTCCGCCGTCGTCCACGGCCCGGGAGATCACCGAGCGCAGGTCCCGCCACACGCCGTCCGCGGCGGCCTTGTGGGGGTTGTCCAGATTGCCCTGGGTGGCCCACCGCTGGTCGCGGTCCATGAAGTCGAGCAGCGCCTCCCGGTACCGCCCGGGCGTGCCGAGGTCCGCCGCGTCCAGGGGCCCGACGGTGCGCGCCCAGTCGAACCGGTTGCCGGCCGGCCGCTCGTCGAGGCGCCACGGCGAGGTCCACGTCGCCACGGCGCGGCGCAGGGCGTCCGGGCCCCGGAGCCACGCCGTCCGCGCCCGGCTGGCCGGCCCGGCGCCGAAGACGACCTCGATCCAGCGCAGCATCGCCTCCTCGGCCGACCAGCCGGGAGTTCGCGCCACCGCGTCCGCCTGCCGGTCACCGCCGTCCAGGACCGCTTCGAGCACGGCGGTGATCTCGTCCACCGCCGCTTCGAGCGGGCCCAGGAGCCGGGTCGGATCGCCCGGCCGGTCGCCGTGCGGCGACCGGCCGGCGAGGAACGCGCGGTACGCCGCACCCGCCCGGTCCTTCAGGAAGTCGCCCGCCCGCCGGCCGAAGAGCGTGGCGTAGTGGAGCCAGGCCATCTCCAGGACGACGAGGGGCAGGACGTCCCGTTCGAAGTCGAGCTGACCGGACCCGCCGCCTTCGCCGCGCGGGGTGCCGACGCTCGTCCGCAGCCGGTCGATCGCCTCGTCGGTGAGGAACACGCCGCGGTGCTCCAGGCGGTCCGGGTCGGCCTCCTTGCGGTTGTCGGGGCGGGCGAAGGTGAACACGCCCGTCTCGCTGAAGGCCAGGAGCTTCGCCGGCTCGGCACCGCTGGGCCGGTAGCGCAGCCCGCCGTCCGCGTCGGGGAGGAAGCTCCCGCCCCGCCCCTCGGTCAGGTACAGGATCTCGTCGATCGCCGTCAGCCCCAGGCCGGCGATGCCGACGACCCGGGCGGGCCCGGTGATCCGCGGTGGCAGCGCCCGGTCCAGCGGGTAGGCGTACGGAACGTACGCGCACCCGGTGCGGTCGGCGAACTCCGCCGGCCCGCGCGTGCGTTCGGTGCGCCGCGGGTCGTGGTGCGTGTGCCCCGTCACCAGCAGGACCTGGTCCACGGGGAAGGCCTCGCCGTCGGCGGTGTGCACCACGAGCCCGTCGGCGTGCGGGGCGATGTCCACCACCTCGGTGTGGTGCAGCCGCACCTCGACGCCGGGGCGGGCGCGCAGCTCGCTCACGAAGGTGCCGAACATGTCCTGCAACGCCGCCCCGTGGACGTAGCGCTTGGGCCAGTCCCCGGGGGCGAGATCGAGGTCGGCGTGGCCGGTCTCGGCGAAACGCCGTCGGCACCACTCGTGGAGGGTGGGCCGCAGCGGGGCGGGCCGCAGCGGCCCGGCGTCCTTCACGGACTCGTCCGCGGCGAAGGACACCTGGCTGCTGATCCGGTTCAGGTAGCTCGTCCTGGGCTGCGACGGGCTGTGGGCCTCGCCGGAGCCGAACTCCCCGGAACGTTCGAAGACCCGTACGTCCAGGCGCCCGTCGAGGCCCAGCCGGGCGATCTGGGCCGACAGGCGTTCCAGCGCGTACGTGGCCCGGGGGCCGCCGCCCACGAGGGCCAGCCGGTGGACGGCCGACGTCGGGTCGTCCGCCGGGTTCACGCGGCCTCCCCTCCGGGCGTCCGGTCCCGCAGCCGGGGCAGGACCCGGCCGAGCATGGCGAGGAAGCGGTCGATGTCCCGCTCGTCCATGGTGCCCATGGTGGAGAGCCGGAAGAACCCGGCCGACAGCTCCTCCTGGGCCGCGTAGACGACGAACCCCTCGTCCTTGAGGGCCCGGTGCAGATCCGGGTAGCGCACGCCTTCGGGGAGGCGGACCACCGTGAGGCCGACGGCCCGGTGCCGCGGGTCGAGCGGGATGTCCAGCCCGAGCTCGGTGAGACCGGCCCGCAGCCTGTCGGCGAGTGCGCCGTAGCGCCGGCCGCGGGCCGCCGCGCCCTCGGCGAGGGCCAGGTCCAGCGCCGTCTCGAAGGCGTAGAACAGCGGGACCGCCGGGGTGAAGGCGGGTGCCTGGGCCTTTTCCTGCGCCGCGTAGTGCCTGTGCAGGTCGAGGTAGTAGCTCCGCGGGGGGTGGCCCGCGAGCTCTTCGAAGGCGTCCCGGGACGCGCAGACGAACGCGAGGCCCGGCATGCCCTCCAGGCACTTGTTGGCGCTGCCGGCGAGCCAGTCGATACCGTCGCGCGCGACGTCGAGGGACTCCGCGCCCACGCTGCTGACGGCGTCGACGATGATCCGGCGGCCGTGGGCGCGGGCCACCGAGGCGAGCTCGGCCACGTCGTTGAGCATGCCGGTGCTCGTCTCGTGGTGCACGACCGCGAGGTGGGTGAGGCCCGGATCCGCGGCGAGCTCCCGGTCGACGCGGTCCGCGTCGACCGGCGTGCCCCAGCCGAGTTCGAGGCGCACGCACCGGATGCCGTGGGCACGGGCGATGTCGTGGAGCCGTTTCCCGTAGTGGCCGTTGTCCACGACCAGCAGCGCCCCGCCCTCGGGCAGGGCGGAGACGACGGCGGCTTCGAGGGCCGAGGTGCCCGAGCCGGTCAGGACGACCGACGTGTGCTCCTCGCCGCCCCCGCACACGGTGGTGATCTTCCGGCGCACCCGGGTCATCAGCGCGCCGAACTCCGGCTCGCGATGGCACAGGTCGGGCCCGCCGAGCGCGGCGCGGACGGTCTCGTCGGTGTTCACGGGCCCCGGGTTCATCAGGACCGTCCGGCGGGACGCGGAGCCCTCCGGTGGGGCGGCGAACCGGGTCGTCATGCGGTGGCCTCCGCGGAGAAGCGCGCGGCCGAGGCCGGCGGGGGCAGGGCGGGCCGGCCGAGGCCGGGGTCGGAGTACGGCGCGACGTGCACGCGCAGCAGCGACGGTCCGTCGCCGGCGGGCTGCCGCGACAGGGCCTGCGCGAGGCCCTCGGCGGTCGTCACGTCGGCCGCGTGGCGGTAGCCGCAGGCCGTGGCCACTGCGGCGAAGTCCACGTGGGCCGAACCCGTCGGCTGACCGCCCGTCGATTCGTACGCGCCGTTGTCGAAGACGACGTGCAGCAGGTTCGGCGGGGCCGTCCGGCCGATCGTCGCCATCGCCTCCAGGCGCATGAGTGCCGCGCCGTCGCCGTCCAGCACCACCACCTGCCTCGACGGCGCGTGCAGGGCGACGCCGAGCGCCACGCTGGAGGCGCAGCCCATCGAGCCGACGACGTACAGGTTCCCGGGCCGGTCCTGGTCGCGTTCCAGCTCGCGGGCGGTCTTGCCGGTCGTGGCGACGACCAGCGCCCGGTCGCCGACGAGCCGCATGACGTGGCCGATCGCCTCGCTGCGCAGCAGGGCACTGCCGTCGCCGGACGGCTGCCGCGGGGGCCGGGGGAGGGGAGCGACGGCGCCCTTGGGCACGACGAAGGCGAAGGGCAGGCCGGTGGCGTCCATGTGGGCCGCCGCGGCGCGCAGGCGTTCGGCCAGCAACTCCCCGGTGTCCGGGAGGAGTTCGTTGCGGATGTCCATGGCGGAGAGGAGCCCGGGCGTGATCCGCCCCATCAGCTCGTGCTGCGGCTCGTCCGGCGTGCCGGGTTCGCCGCGCCAGGTGACGAGGAGCAGGACGGGCAGCCGCAGCGTGTGGCAGAGCGAGGTCAGCGGGTTGACGGCGTTGCCGAGGCCGGAGTTCTGCAGGATGACGACGGGCCGGCGCCCGGCCAGCCGGGCGCCGGCGGCGATCGCCACGGCCTCTCCTTCGTTGGCCGCGATGAGGTAGTCGTCGGGGTGCCGGCTCTCCAGGCAGCTGATCACCGGGCCGAGGTAGGAACAGGGGACTCCGGTGAACGGCCCGAAACCCGCCGCGCGGAAGGCCGCGACGACCTCCTCCGCGTCCAGCGCCTTCGCGGGGGCCGCCGCCGGGCCGTTCGCGGGGGCGTTCGTGGGGCCGTTCGCGGGGGTCGTCCGGGTCATCACGCGACCTGCCCGGCGACGGGCACGCCACCACGGACGAAGCGCTCCTCGTCCTCCTTCAGCTCGGCCAGCCCCTGGAGGGAGAAGACCGTCGAGAGCGGCGCGATCCGCTCCTCGACGGCCGTGCTGCGGCCCTCGCGGAGGATCGAGTCGAAGACCTGCGTGACCGCGCTGATCGCCGCCCGCAGGCCGTGGTTGGCGTAGATGACCATCTTCGCGCCGGCCGCGCCCAGCTCGTCCGCGCTGATCGTGTGGTAGGTGGTCGGAACCACGACCACCGGGACGTCCGGGCGCCACTGCCGCAGGAATTCCAGCACGGGCTCGGGGGAGGCGCCCTTGGCGTGGATGAGGACCGCGTCCGCCCCGGCCTCCGCGTACGCCTCGCCCCTCGCCAGCGCCTCGTCCATGTCGCGTCCGGCGATGAGGGCCTCGATGCGGGCGATGATCATGAGGTCACTGCCGCGCCGGGCGCTCTTCGCCGCCTCGATCTTCCCGCAGAACTCGTCCACCGGGGTGAGGTCCTGGCGCCCGGGGACGAAGCTGTTCACCTTGGGGAACACCTTGTCCTCGATGCTGACGGCGGCGACGCCCGCACGCTCGTACCGCCGGATCATGTGCATGACGTTGAGTGCGTTGCCGTACCCCGCGTCGCAGTCCGCGACCAGGGGGACGTCCACGGCGCCGGCCATCGCGCCGGCGACCGCCAGCAGCTCGGACATGGTGAGCAGGTCGCAGTCGGGCAGCCCCTGCGACGCGGAGATCTCCAGTCCGCTCGACCACACGCCGTCGAACCCCGCCCGCTCCGCCAGGCGTGCCCCGAGGGGGTTGTGGGCGCCGGCCAGCCGGATGACCCCCGGCCTCGCGAAGAGCTCCCGCAGCCGGGCGGCTCCCGTGGTCGTGCGGTCGGTGGTGGTGTCGCCGGTGGTGGCGTCGGGCGTCATGAGGTCCCCCTGTGGTCGGAATACTCGAAGTTCCCGGTGTCCCGGGCGGGCCGCCAGCCGGGCGGACCGAAGACGTAGCCGGCCCGGTCGCGCCAGCTCTGCGCCCGGCGGATGTCCTGGAACATCCGGGCGAACTCGTGCCACTGGATGCGCCAGATGCTGTGGGTGTCGATCTGCTTCGTCAGACCGTAGGTGGGGCGGTGGAGTTCGGGCTGGAACGTGCCGAACATGCGGTCCCAGATGATCAGGATGCTGCCGTAGTTCCGGTCGAGGTACACCGGGTCGCTGCCGTGGTGCACCCGGTGGTGGGAGGGCGTCACGAAGACGGCCTCGATGGGCCGGGGCAGCTTGCCGATCTTCTCGGTGTGGGCGAAGAGCCCGTAGATCAGGTGGACCGAGTGCATGGTGAAGACCAGGACGGGGGGCACGCCCAACAGGGGGAGCGGCAGCCACATCAGCTTCTCGAACCACTGGGCCCACTTGCGGCGCAGGGCGACCGACACGTTGAGGTACTGGCTGGAGTGGTGGACCTGGTGGCCCGCCCACAGCAGCCGTATCCGGTGCGTCATCCGGTGGTAGGCGTAGATCGTGAGGTCGACGCCGAAGAAGAGGACGACCCAGGTGTACCAGGAGTCCGCCGGCAGCCGGAACGGTGCCGCGGAGGTGTAGAGCCAGGCGTAGAACACCAGGGCCGCCGTGCGCAGCACGCTGGATATCACCAGGGCGCCGAGCCCGGTGACGATGTTCGCCCGGGTGTCCCGGGGGTCGAAGCGTTTCCGTTCGTCGCGGTCCAGGCGTATGGCCGTGAACTCGACGAGGATGATCAGGGCGACGACCGGGAGCGCGTAGACCACCGGGTCGTGCAGTCGGTCCGAGAGGTGAGAGAACAAGGGATTCCCCGGGGAGGCGTCGGGCCGCTCAGCGGCTGGATTTCTCGGCCGTCACCTTGTCCTTCGAGGCGAATCGGCCGACGTATTCGAGTCCCGACAGTTCCTGGATCTGCCGCATGATCTCGTCGGTGACGGAGCGGCGCAGCTTCGGGTCGCCCTCGGACCCCACGTGCTCGGGGAAGAGCATGGGCTGTCCGAAGTGCATGTCGAACCGGACCGGCCTGGGCACGAGGCTGCCGAGGGGCTGCACCTTCTCGGTGCCGGACAGGCCGCACGGCACCACGGGGGCACCGGTCGCCATGGCGAGCCAGCCCACTCCCGTCTTGCCCCGGTAGACGCGGCCGTCCGGGGAGCGGGTGCCCTCGGGGTGGATGCCGAAGACCCGCCCCTCCTCGATGACGCCGCGCGCCTGCTCCAGCGCGGCGACGCCGCCCGGGCCGCCGTCCCGTTCCACCGGGACGATGCCCACGGCGCTGAAGAAGACCTTGCTGACGAGCCCCTTCAGCCCCGTGCCGGTGAGCCGCTCGGCCTTGCCGATGAAGCAGACGGGCCGCTTGGTGGCCAGCGAGATGAAAACGTGGTCCGAGAATGACAGGTGATTTGCCGCGATGATGCACGGCCCGGATTCCGGGATGTTCTCTATTCCGGTGATTCGTGGGCGGAAGAGTGCGCGCATCAGAGCGGCCAGAATCGTCCTGAGTGATGACCGGAGCATGGTCCGCCTAGGTTTGTCGGCAGGTAGGGGAAGCCGCAGGGTCCTGTTGACCGGATGTCGCCGCTGCGGAATGCGACGACTGTAGCAATGCGTTGTGGGCACTCCTCTAAAGCATGGCTAACCGGCGGGGTAAGCGCGGCCGGGCGTGCTGCCCGGATTGGTGAATAATTCGGCCGGGGCTTTGTTTGACGGTGGGCGGGATGACCGACATGGTGGGTCGCATGACGAACCACGCATTACGTGCAGTCGACGCATTGTTCACGCCCGGGGCCCGGGAGGACCCCGTCCCGGTCTACCGCGAGTTGCACGCGGGCGGGCCGGTGCACCGGCTGAACGACGAGTGGGTGGTCGTCTGCGGGTACGCGGAGGTGGACGAGGTGCTGCGCAGCCCCGTCTTCCAGGTCAAGGACAACGAGTTCCGTGAGCGGACCCGCCCCGGGTGGATCGCCGAACACCCCTCGGCCGCCATGATCAACGACTCGGTCATCCGGGCCCGGGCACCGCACCACGAGCGCGTCCGGCGCCTGTTGAGCCGGCCGCTGACCACCCGGCGGGTGGCCGCCCTGCGGGAGGCCGCGGTCGGCCACGCCCGCAGGCTCCTGGACGGCCTGGCCGAACGGGCCGCCGGCGGCGAGCCCGTGGACTTCGTGGACGGCTTCGCCTATCCGCTGCCGATCGCGCTGATCTGCGACCTGCTCGGGGTGCCCGCGGGGGACCGCACCTGGTTCCGCAGCCAGGCCACGGAGCTGGCGTACGTGCTCGAACCGGCCGGCCGCGAACGCGACCTGAGCCGGGCCGACGACGCGGCGAGCGCACTGATGGAGTACTTCGCGCGCATCGTCGGGGAGCGGCGCGAACGGCCGGGACAGGACCTGATCAGCTCCCTGGTCCAGGTGAGCGACACCGACGACGCACGGCTCAGCGAGCGCGAACTGGTCGTGAACCTGGTGCTGATGCTCGCCGCGGGGTTCGAGACCACCGCGAGCCTGCTGGCCAACGGGCTCGCGGTGCTGCTCGACCGCCCGGCGGACCGGGACCGGATCGCGCGGGATCCCGCGGCGGCGGCCGCCTGCGTGCAGGAGGTCCTGCGCTACGACCCGCCCGCGCAGGCCACCGACCGGTGGGCGACCGGGGACGCGGAGGTCGGCGGGGTGCGGATCGCGGAGGGCACCCAGGTGCTGCTCCTGCTCGGGGCGGCCAACCGGGATCCCCGCCGCTTCCCGGAGCCCGACGTCTTCGACCCCGGCCGTCCGGCCGGCCAGGCGCTCTCCTTCGGGGCCGGGCCCCATTTCTGCCTGGGCTCGGCGTTCGGCCGGATGGAGGCGGAGGTGGCGTTCCGGGAGCTGTTCGCGAGGTTCCCGGCGATCTCCCTCGCCGGGACGCCCGCGCGCACCGACCGGCTGGCTCTGCGTGGATACGTGTCGCTGCCGGTGGCTCTGGGCTGACGGGCCGCCGATCGGCTCCGCGGCACCGTCGGTTGCGATCCGCCGGTTGCGAGCTGCTAAAGCGTGAGTAAAGCCATCGACCCGTGAGTTTCCGGTCGAAAGTTGACCGAAAGGTTCCGCTCCTTGGGCCCGAGTGCCGCCGCCCGTTCCGCCGTTAGGCATCACGCGCGGGCGGTGGCGGCGTTCTCGTGCGGCGCGGGGCATCGGACGTGCCGCCGGAGGAGCCGCGACCGCACTTGACGATCCTCGCTCCCTCTGTTGAAGATCAAACCGACCGCGCGGTTTCGCTCGGTTGGGTTGTCAGGTGCGTGACGGTTTGGCTACATACCGTGCGTGCGTGCGCGAGCAAGGGGGATTGTTCGTTGAGGATACAAATTCTGGGACCGCTCGAAGTGAAGACCGACAAGGGAGAGGACGTCACGCCCCGCCCGCTGAAGCTCCGTTCCCTGCTGGCCGCCCTGTGCGTCACCGCCGGTCGCCCGGTCACCGCACCACAGCTGATCAACGTCCTGTGGTCGGACGAGCCGCCGCGCACGGCATCCACCGCGCTGCAGGTCTACGTCTCCAAACTGCGCAAGCACTTCCACGGCGTCGGTATCGACCCGAGCGTGCTCACGACGACACCGGCCGGGTACGTGTTCCGCCCGGGCGGCCATGTGATGGACCGCGACGGCTTCGACGCGCTGGTGGCCCAGGCCCGCTCCGCGGTCGTGGCCGGCCGCACGGAGGAAGCGGCGGGTGCGTTCTCCGACGCCCTGTCCCTCTGGAACGGTCCGGCACTGGCCGACCTCCGGGACGTACCGGCCCTGCGCAACTACGCCCGGCAGATGGACGAACGGCGCAACTCGGTGTACGAGCAGTGGCTCGAACTCGAGATCGGCCTGGGGCGCCACTCGATGCTCACCAGTGAGCTGTACGGGCTCATCGCCGAGAAGCCGATCTGGGAGAACCTCTACTTCTTCCTGATGATCGCCCTCTACCGCAGCGGCCGGATCTCCGAATGCCTGGACGTGTACAACCGCATCCGGCGCATCCTGATCGAGGAACTGGGCATGGAGCCCAGCGCGCGGCTGCAGTACCTGCACCGCGCCGTGCTGTCCAGGGAGGCGTGGCTGGAGTGCCCCACGGCGCCGCTGGCGACGGCGGGCACGTCGTCGCTGTGACGGCCCACCAGGTCCGCCAGGTTCGTCAGGTCCTCCAGGCCGCTCAGCCCACCGGCCGTGGCCGTTCCGCTTCCTGCCGTCGCAACAGGGCGGACAGATGGGTGCTCGCCTCGGCCGCCGCCCGCTCGGCATCGCCGGCCCGCACCGCTTCGAGGAGCCTGCGGTGGGAGGCGAGGCCGGACTCCGCGCCGCACGGATCCATGCAGGTGACCACGCTGGCCAGCACGGCCTCGTAGCAACCGCGGTACAGACCGGCGAGGACGCCGTTCCCGGTGTACTCCACGAGTGCCGTGTGGAACTCGGTGTCCTGCTGCGCCTGGGCCTCCCACCCGCCCTCGCGCGCCGCCGCCTCGCACGCCGAGAGCCGGTCCTCCAGCGCGCGCAGGCCGTCCTCGTCCGCCACGTGGGCCGCGAGCCGCGCGGCCTCGACCTCCAGCCCGCGCCGGACCTGGAGCACGTCGCGCAGTTCGGTCGTGGGCAGGCGGCGCAGTGCGACCGACAACTCGCTGGTGGCCCGCACGTACGTGCCACTGCCCTGCCGGACCTGGAGGAGCCCGGAGTGCGAGAGTGCCCGGACGGCCTCGCGAACGGTGTTGCGGGCCACCTGGAGTTCGTCGACCAGCACCGCCTCGGTGGGAATGCGGCGCCCGACCGGCCAGGCACCGGCGGTGATCTGCCGGCGCATGTGCTCGATCACCTGGTCGACCAGGAGGGCGCGGCGGATCGCCGTCACCACGAGAGCCTCGCCCGGAGCTCGGACGTCAGCACGGAGAGGAACGCATCAGCATTGTCCCGGAGGAAGAAGTGCCCGCCCTCGATCTCGTGGTACCGGAAGTCCGCCGTGGTCTGCTCCGCCCAGGCGCGGACGTGCTCCACCGGGGCGAGCCGGTCGCCGGGGCTGGTGAAGGCCGTGAGCGGGCAGGGCAGCGGGGCCTCGTCCCGGTAGCGGTAGGTGTCCACCACCTCCAGGTCGGCCCGCAGGGTCCGCACCACCATCGCGCGCAGCTGCTCGTCCTCGAACACCCAGGCCGGAGTGCCGTGCATCTCCATGACCCGCTGGACGAACTCCTCCTCCGGAAGGTGGTGGATGGCCGCCCACGGCGGCGGTACCTGCGCCGCTCCGCGGCCCGACACCATGACGAACTCGGGCGCGGGGCAGCCCCGGGCGCGCAGCCACCGGGCCGTCTCGAAGGCCAGCAGGCTGCCCATGCTGTGCCCGAAGAGGGCGTAGGGCCGGTCGGTGCGCTCGGCCAGCACCGCCCCGAGCCCGGCGACGACGTCGTCCAGCCGGCGCAGCGGCTCCTCGCGGAAGCGCTCCTCACGGCCCGGCAGCTGTACGGCGTTGACCTCCACCCCGGCCGGCAGCCGGTGCGCCCAGCTGCGGTACATCGACGCTCCACCGCCCGCGTACGGGATGCAGAAGAGCGTCAACCGGGCCTCGGCGTCGGGCCGGGGGGTGACCAGCCACCGGCTCGTGCGGTTCGTCGTTTCCATGGTGTCCTCCGGGACCTCTCGGTGGGTGGGCGGACTCAGCGCGAGGCGGCGGGAAGCCGGCCGGCGCAGGCGTCCAGGGCATCGGCGACGGTGCGCACCTGCCGCACCGCCGCCAGCGAGCGCTCCTGCACGAAGCCGCGCGCCCGGGCGTCGGCGACCCAGTCGAGCAGGCCGCCGAAGTGGTCGTCGGGGTCGAGCAGGACGAGGGGCTTGTCGTGCGCCCCGACCATGCGTTCCGTCCAGGCGGTGAAGATCTCGTCGCAGGTGCCGACGCCGCCCGGCAGCGCGAGCAGGGCGTCGGCCTCCTCGGTCATCCGCTGCTTGCGGGCACCCATGCTCCGGGCGACGATCAGCCGGTCGCTGTCGCGGTCGGCGCGGTGCAGCAGGGAGTCCGAGACGATCCCCACCGTCCGCCCGCCGGCCGCCCGGGCGGCGGAAGCCACCGCGCCCATCATCGAGACGTGCTCGCCGCCGGAGACCAGCGTCCAGCCGCGGGCGGCGACGGCCGTGCCCACCTCCTGCGCCAGCTTCAGGTACCGGTCGTCGACCGAGTCCGAGGAACTGCAGAAGACACACACCGAAAGAGTCATGGAAGCCGTCCTGTCCGATCCGTCGTGCGAAGGAGTGGTGGCCGCGTGAGGGCCGTCGTCGACATGAATCCGGAACTGCCGAAGGGCACCGTCCACGTGTGGTGGGGGACGGTGGGCGACGTGCGTGCGCACCACCGCGACCTGCTCGGCGAACAGGAGCGGGAACGCCTCGCGCAGCTGCGCCGGGACGGTGACGCGGCCCGGTTCGTCATGGGCTGCGCCCTGATCCGGCTGGCCGTGGCCGGCTACACGGGCGTCGCGCCCGGCGAGGTGCCCGTCATCCGGGAGTGCGACGGATGCGGCGGACCGCACGGCAAGCCCAGGGTGGCCGTGGGCGGGTCCATCGAGTTGTCGCTGTCCCACGCGGGCGAGCACATCGCCCTCGCCGTGGCTCGGGAGACACCCCTGGGGATCGACGTGGAGAGCGACGACGGAACCATCGACCTGCCGCGGCTCGCCCCCCGGGTGCTGTCGTCGGCGGAGGTGCCCGGCTACGCGGAGCTGGCGGAATCCGAGCGCCGGCACCGGGTGCTGTCCGTGTGGACGTGCAAGGAGGCGGCACTGAAGGCGACCGGTGACGGACTGCGCTTCCCCATGAACCGGCTGGGGGTGGCGGATCCGGAGGGCGCGCCCCGGCTCACGCACTGGGAGGGCCGGCCGTGGCTGGTCGAGGAGATGCGGCTGACCCGGCTCGACGCGCCCCCCGGGTACGCCGCGGTCCTCGCCGTGCTCGGACCGCCCGGATCCGCCGTCCGGCACGGGGAGTTCGCGCACCTGACCGCGCTCGCGGAGGGTCACGGGCGGGCAGCCCGCTCGGCCGCCACCAGCCGCGCGGCCTCGGCGCGCAGCGCCACCTTGTTCACCTTGCCGACGCCGGCCAGCGGCAGCGCCTCGGCCGGAACGAGCCGCTCCGGCAGCTTGTAGCGGGCCAGCCCCTTGTCCTCCAGGTGGCGCCGCAGCTCGCGCAGGGTGGGGGCCCCGTCCGCTGCCCCCACCACGAAGAGGCACACGGCCTCGCCGTAGAGGGGGTGCGGCATCGCGACCGCGGCGACGGCGCGGACGCCCGGGTGGGTCAGCACGACCGCCTCCAGCTCGTCCGCGGGGATCTTCTCGCCACCCCGGTTGATGACGTCCTTCACCCGCCCCGCGACCACCAGGTTGCCGCTGGGGTGCAGCCGGACCAGGTCGCCGGTGCGGTAGTAGCCGTCCGCGGTGAACGCGCGGGCGTTGCCCTCCTGCTCGCCGTAGTAGCCGGCCAGCACGCTGGGGCCCCGGGTGAGGAGTTCGCCGGTCTGCCCCGGGCCCACCGCGCGGCCGGACTCGTCGACGACGAGGAGTTCGTCGCCGGCGGCCGAGGGGCGGCCCTGGGTCTCGTCCACCACCGCGTCCGGGTCGTCGAGGCGGGTGAAGTTGAGCAGGCCCTCGCTCATCCCGTAGACCTGCTGGACCCGGCAGCCCAGCTGCTCGCGCACCCGGCGGGCGGTGGTGGCGTCCAGCCGCGAGCCGCCGATCTGCAGCACCCGAAGGCTCGTCAGGTCGTGTTCGCCCGCCTCGGCGGCCGCGAGCCACTGGAGGAGGACCGCGGGGGCCAGGGCGCAGTGCGTCACGCCTTCGCGCTCGATGATCGCCAGGGCCTGCCGGGGGTCGTCGGGGGAGCCGAGGACGATCCGGCCCCCGCGCGAGAGCGTGCCGAGGATCCCGGGGTGGCCGAAGACGAAGCTGTGCGACGCCGGCAGCACCGCCAGGTAGACGGAGGACTCGGTCAGCCCGGACACCTCGGCCGCGGAGCCGATCACGTGCCCGAACGCCTCGTGGGGGCGCGGTATCGCCTTGGGCGGGCCGGTGGTGCCGCTGGAGAGCAGGAACAGTGCGTTGTCCCGCGGGTCGGGCGGCTGCGGGGTGTCGCCCGCGGGGTGGAGCGGTCCGTGGTCCGGGGCGTCGACGCCGGGCAGCACGCCGCCCAGCGCCAGCGCGGTGAGGTCGGCCAGGCCCTCCCGGGCCGCCAGGTCCTCGTCCGCCGTGCCCCGGTCCTCGCGGGTGACGAGCAGCGTGCGGATGCCCGGGTGCCGCTCCCGCAGGCGCTCGGCCATGGCCAGGTGGTCGAAGCGGCGCGAGCGGCGCGGCACGGCCAGCGCGACCGGCCGGGTGACGCTCAGGACGTGGTCGAGCTCGTGCTCGCGCAGCGCCGGCAGGGCCACCACCGGAGGCGCGCCGAGCCGGATCAGGGCGAGCGTGGTGACCACGTACTCCAGGCCGTTGGGCAGCTGGACGAGCACGTGGTCGCCGCGGCCGATGCCGAGGCGGTGGAGCCGGGACGCCGCCGCGTCGACGGCTGCGGCGAGTTCGCCGTACGTGAGCCGGCGGTCGCCGTCGACGACGGCGCAGCGGTCCGGGTACGCCCGCGAGGCGCCGAGCGCCAGGTCGGTGACGAGCCGGGGCTGCCACCAGCCGCGCCGACGGTACTCCTCGGCGCGCTCGGCGGGGACGGGCACGATGCCGTCGGTCATCGGCCGCCCTCTCCGCTGGCCCCGGCCCCGGAGCCGTCCCCAGGGGCCCGGTCGATCGCCTCGGCCAGTTCGGCCAGGGAGTAGTCGTGCCGGTCCCAGAGGTCGACGTGCGCGCGCAGCCGCTCCTCGATCTCCAGCTCCAGCTGGGCGGTCTCGGTGGAGTCCAGGCCGAGGCCGGACCGCAGCCGGGAGCCGGGCGTCAGTTCGTCCGCCGGCACGCCCAGCTCCGTGAGAATGCTGCGCAGTTCATCGAGAGTCGCGTTCACAGAACCTCCTGGAGAAGGACTTCTCCGCGCGGGCTTTTGACGGTAAACCGGATGCCGGGCGGCCATGGATCACGTGATACGCCGCCATGCTAGCGCCCCGCCCGTCGCATTTTTCGCCGGGTCCGCGGGATTTCCGTACTTCTTTAGCGTCGGATATCCGGCCGACTGGCGAACTTTAAGGTCAGTTTTAGGGCGCTCGATTACGTTGATTCCCTCAGACAAATTGGTTCGCCAGGCTTTCGGTTGGAAGGGCTTGAACAGATGACGGCGGAAGCGATTCCCGTGGTGGCCTCGTCCGACGGCGGGCGCGCGGAGGGTGACCTGACCCCGTACGGAGGGGTGGCGGCCGATGCGGCCTGGCGCGAGGAGGTGCTGCGGCTCGCCGAGCAGCACAACGCGGTGATTCTGGCGCACAACTACCAGCTGCCGGAGATCCAGGAAATCGCGCACCACGTGGGCGACTCCCTCGGACTGAGCCGGATCGCCGCCGAGTGCGACGCCGACACCATCATCTTCTGTGGTGTCCACTTCATGGCGGAAACGGCCAAGATGCTGGCCCCGGAGAAGCGGGTCATCATTCCGGACGCCCGGGCCGGCTGTTCGCTGGCCGACTCCATCACGGCCGAAGAGCTGCGTGAGTGGAAAGCCGAGCACCCGGGCGCGGTGGTGGTCTCCTACGTGAACACCACCGCCGAGGTGAAAGCGGAAACCGATATCTGCTGCACCTCCTCCAACGCGGTCGAGGTGGTCGAGTCGATCCCGGCCGACCGCGAGGTCCTCTTCTGCCCGGACCAGTTCCTCGGCGCCCACGTCAAGCGGGAGACCGGCCGGCAGAACATGCACATCTGGGCCGGTGAGTGCCATGTGCACGCCGGTATCAACGGTGCCGAGCTGGCCGACCGGGCGGCCGCCAACCCCGACGCCGACCTCTTCGTCCACCCCGAGTGCGGCTGCGCCACCTCCGCGCTGTACCTCGCGGGCGAGGGCATCGTGCCCCAGGAGCGGGTGAAGATCCTCTCCACCGGCGGGATGCTCGACGCGGCACGCGAGACCGGGGCGCGCTCCGTCCTGGTGGCCACCGAGATCGGGATGCTGCACCAGCTGCGCAAGGCGGCGCCGGAGATCGACTTCCGGGCCGTCAACGAGCGCGCCTCCTGCCGCTACATGAAGATGATCACGCCGGCCGCGCTGCTGCGCGCACTGCGCGAGGGCGCCGACGAGGTGCACGTGGACCCGGAGATCGCCGCTCGCGGCCGGGAGTCCGTCCAGCGGATGATCGCCATCGGCCGACCGGGCGGTGGGGAATGACCGACCCGCGCTGGGAGGCTCGCGCGGACCTCGTGGTGGTGGGGACCGGCGTCGCCGGCCTCACCGCCGCCCTCACCGCCGTCGAACTCGGGCTGAGGGTCCTGGTGGTGACCAAGGGCAACCCCGGTGACGGCAACACCCGCTACGCCCAGGGCGGCGTGGCCGTCGTGCTGCCCGCCGCGCACGAGCCCGGGGACACCGTCGGGCGGCACGCGCAGGACACCCACGCAGCCGGAGCCGGACTCTGCGAAGAGGACGCGGTCGAACAGATCATCACGTACGGCCCGGACGCCGTCGAGCGGCTGCGCCGCACCGGCGCCCGGTTCGACACCGGCGCCGACGGCGCCCTGGCCCGCACCCGCGAGGGCGGCCACAGCGCCTTCCGCATCGTGCACGCCGGGGGCGACGCCACCGGCGCCGAGGTCGAGCGGGCCCTGCTCGCGGCAGCCCGCGACCGCCGCGTCACCGTGCTGACCGGACACACCGCCCTGGACGTGCTGCGCACGCCGGACGGAGCGGTGGCGGGCCTCGCGGTGCTGGACTCGGCCGCCGTGCCGGGCCTGATCGCCGCCCCGGCCGTACTGCTGGCCACCGGCGGCCTCGGACAGCTCTACCAGGCGACGTCCAACGCCGAGGGCGCCACCGGCGACGGACTCGCCCTGGCGCTGCGCGCGGGAGCGAGCCTGGCGGACCTCGAATTCGTCCAGTTCCACCCCACCGTGCTGTTCACCGGCCCCGGTGCACGCGGTCGCCGGCCGCTGGTCACCGAGGCCGTGCGGGGCGAGGGCGGCATCCTGGTGGACACCCGGGGAGAGCGGGTGATGGTCGGCGTGCACCCGCTCGCCGACCTCGCCCCGCGCGACGTGGTGTCCGCCGCCATCACCCGCCGCATGGCGCAGACGGGAAGCGACCACGTCCTGCTGGACGCCACCCACCTCGGGCCGGACGCCTTCCGGCGCCGCTTCCCGACCGTCCACGCCATGTGCGCCGCCGCCGGCATCGACCCGGCGCGCGAGCCCATACCGGTCGCACCTGCGGCCCACTTCGCCTGCGGCGGAGTCGTGGCGACCGTCGACGGCCGCACCGAGGTGCGCGGGCTGTACGCGGCCGGCGAGGTCGCGCGCACCGGACTGCACGGAGCCAACCGGCTCGCCTCCAACAGCCTGCTGGAAGGGCTCGTGGTGGGGGAGCGGGCGGCGCGGGCGGTCGCGGCCGACCTCCGCGACCTCACCCCGCCGGCCCCGGACGCGGCCGGGTGGCCGGACGGCCCGGCAACCGCGGCCGCGGCCGACCGGTCGGTTCTGCAACGGGCGATGAGCCGCCACGCGGGCATCGGCCGCACCGCGGCCGGCCTGGCGGAAGCCGCCGACACCGTCGCCGCCGTCGCCCACCGACGCCCGCTCGACTCGGCCCCGGCGGTCGAGGACGCGGCGCTCACCCTGGTGGCCGAAGCCCTCCTCGGGGTCGCGGCCGAGCGCCGCGAGACGCGTGGCTGCCACGTGCGCACCGACTTCCCCGGCACCGACGACATCGCCTGGGGCCGTTCGACGACCGTGCGGCTGGACCCGGCCACCGGACGACCGGCCATCCACCATCCCGTTCCCGTGGGAGGAGCAGCATGATCGCCGAGGCCTGGTCGCCGGCGACCGACGAGCGCCTGCGCGCCGCCGGCATCGACGCCGAGGACGCCCGTCGCGTGGTCGTCACCGCGCTGGAGGAGGACCTCCGCTACGGCGCCGACGTCACCAGCGACGCCACCGTGCCCGCCGACGCCGTCACCGAGGCGGTGGTCGCCTCCCGTCAGCCGGGGGTGCTGGCCGGCCTGCCGGTGGCGCTGGCCGTGCTCGACCTCGTCACCGGCGGACGGTTCGAGGTCGCCGAGTGCCGCGCGGACGGCGACCGGCTCGGCCCCGGTGACGTGGCGCTGCGCGTCACCGCCGCCACCCGCGAACTGCTCGTCGCCGAGCGCACCATGCTCAACCTCCTGTGCCACCTCTCCGGCGTGGCCACCCTCACGGCCCGGTGGAACGACGCGCTGGCGGGCACGCACTGCAAGGTCCGCGACAGCCGCAAGACCCTGCCGGGCCTGCGCCTGCTGGAGAAGTACGCGGTGCGCCGCGGCGGCGGGCAGAACCACCGCCTCGGCCTCGGCGACGCGATCCTCATCAAGGACAACCACATCGTCGCCGGCGGATCGGCGGGCGCCGCGCTGCAGGCCGCCCGCGCCCACACCCCCGGCCTGCCCTGCGAGGTCGAGGTGACCACCCTCGCGGAGCTCGACGAGGTCCTGGCCCTCGGGGCCGACGAGGTGATGCTGGACAACTTCACCGTCGAGCAGTGCGTCGAGGCGGTCCGCCGCCGCGACGCCGCGCGGACCCGTACCCGCCTGGAGGCCTCGGGCGGCCTGACCCTCGACGTCGCCGCCGCGTACGCCCGCACCGGCGTCGACCTGCTCGCCGTCGGTGCGCTGACCCACTCGGCGCCCGCCCTGGACCTGGGGCTGGACTTCGCCCCCCGCACCGAAGGAGACGTACGGCAGCGATGAGCCAACGTGAGACGGCCACCGCCGACGCCGCCGACCGCACCACCGACCTCACCGACAACCGCATCGCGGTGGTCGGCATCGGCTGCCGGTTCCCCGGCGCCGACGGACCAGGGGCGTTCTGGCGCAACCTGCGGGACGGCACCGAGAGCGTCACGTTCTTCGACGACGGGCAGCTGGCGGCCGCGGGCGTGCCGGAGGAACTGCGCGCCGACCCCGACTTCGTCCCGGCCCAGGCCGTGCTGGACGACGAGTTCGGCTTCGACGCGGGCTTCTTCGGCATCAGCCCCCGTGAGGCGGACATCATGGATCCGCAGCACCGGCTGATGCTGACGTGCGCCTGGGAGGCCCTGGAGGACAGCGGACGCCGTCCCGACCGGCTCGGCGGCAAGGTCGGCGTCTTCGCCGGCGGCTACCGCAGCGACTACCTCCGGCACGTGCGCACCGACGGGGACACGGCCGCGGAGTTCGCCCGCGACGTCGCCAACGACAGCGACTACCTGGCCACCCGCGTCTCGTACAAGCTCAACCTGACCGGCCCCTCGGTGACCGTGCAGACCGCCTGCTCCACCTCGCTGGTCGCGGTGCACCTCGCCTGCCAGAGCCTGCTCCTGGGCGAGTCCGACACCGCGCTGGCCGGCGGTGCCACCGTCCGCTCGGGCCACCAGCGGGGATACGTGTACCAGCGCGGCGGCATCCTCTCCTCCGACGGGCACTGCCGCGCCTTCGACGCCGCCGCCGAGGGCACCGTCATCGGCGACGGCGTGGGCGTCGTCGTGCTGCGCCGACTGGCCGACGCGATCGCCGACGGCGACCCGATCCGGGCCGTGATCCTCGGCTCCGCCGTCGGCAACGACGGCGCCGACCGGGTCGGCTTCACCGCCCCCGGCGTGCAGGGCCAGTCCGAGGTCGTCCGGACCGCCCTGGAACGCGCCGGCGTCCACCCCCACACCATCGGCTACATCGAGACGCACGGCAGCGGCACGCCGCTCGGCGACCGCATCGAGGTCGACGCGCTCGACCGCGCCTTCCGCGCCGCCGGGTGGCGCGAGGGCGGCTGCGCCCTCGGCTCCGTCAAGACGAACATCGGGCACACGCACGCCGCCGCCGGCATCGCCGGTCTGATCAAGACGGTCCTCTCGCTCCAGCACCGGATGCTGCCGCCGACCCTCCACTTCGAGCGGCCCAACCCGCGCATCCGCTTCGCCCGCACCCCGTTCCGGGTCAACCACGAGCTCACCGCGTGGACGGCCGAATCCGGCCCGCTGCGCGCCGGGGTGAGCTCCTTCGGCCTGGGCGGCACGGGCGCGCACGTCGTCCTGGAGCAGGCGCCCGAGCCGGCCCGCGCCGAGGAGGACGAGACCCGTGGCCGCTGGCACCTGCTGCCGGTGTCCGCCCACACCCCGGAGGGCGCGGAGCAGGCCGCCGAGCGGCTGGCCGCACACCTCGCCGACCGTCCCGGACTGCGGCTCGCCGACGTCGCCCGGACGCTCCAGCACGGCCGGAGCCACTTCCCGCACCGGCGGATCGTGGTCGCCCGCGACCTGGACGGGGCCGTCGCCGCGCTGCGCGGCGCGTCCGCCGACGCCCTCTTCGCCGGCCAGGCGGCGCACGACGCTCCGCCGGTCGCCTTCCTGCTGACCGGTCTGGGCGACCAGTACCCGCAGATGGGGCGTCAGCTCTACGAGACCGAACCGGTCTTCCGCGCCGAGGTGGACCGCTGCGCGGCCCTGCTGAAGGAGCGCTCCGGCATCGATCTGCCGGCCGCGCTCTACCCCGGGCCCGCCCCCGCGGACGAGCCGGGGCAGGGGACCGACCTGCGCAGGCTGCTCGGCCGCGGGACGGACCCGGCCGAGGGGCTGAGCCGGACCGAGCAGGCCCAGCCGGCCCTGTTCGTCGTGGAGTACGCGCTGGCCAGGCTGCTGGAGCACTGGGGGGTCCGGCCGGACGCCCTCATCGGCTACAGCCTGGGCGAGTACGTGGCGGCCTGCCTGTCGGGCGTGCTCACCCTGGAGGACGCGCTGACGCTGGTGGCCGCGCGGGCCGAGCTGATCGGCCGACTCGCGCCCGGAGCGATGCTCGCGGTGCCGCTGCCCGAGTCGCGGGTCCGCCCGCTGCTCGGCGACCGGCTCTCCCTGGCCGCGGTCAACGGGCCGGACCTGTGCGTGCTGTCCGGCGAGCCGGACGCCATCGCCGCCGTCGAGGCCGACCTGGCGGCCGAGGGCGTGGCCACCCGCCGGCTGAACGCCTCGCGCGCCTTCCACTCCGTCATGATGGAGCCGGTCGTCGAGGAGTTCACCGAGCTGGTCGCCGGCTTCGTGCTCAAGCCGCCGTCCATCCCGTACCTGTCCAACGTGACCGGTGACTGGATCACGGACGAGGAGGCCACCGACCCCGGCTACTGGGCGCGGCACCTGCGCGAGCCGGTCCGGTTCGCCGACGGCGTCCACAAGCTGTGGGCGGAGCCGGACCGGGTCCTCCTCGAAGTCGGCCCGGGCTCCACGCTGGGCGGCATCGCCCTGCGCAACCGCCCCGCCGAGGACACCGCGGCACAGCTGGTGCTCGCCACGCTGCCCCCGTCCTTCGACCGGCGGCCGGCGGCCGGGTTCCTGCGCGGCACGCTCGGCAAGCTCTGGCTCGCCGGCCTACCGGTGCAGTGGCCCGCCGTCGACGGCGGCCCGGCCAGGGTCGCCCTGCCCACAACCCCCTTCGACCTGCGCGAGCACCGCGTCACCCCCCGTTGGGAGACCGAGCAGGCTCCGCCGGCGGTTCCCGCCCTCGTCCGCAAGGAGAACCTCGCCGAGTGGTTCTCCGTACCGGGCTGGGAACCGCTGCCGCCCCTGCTCACCACGGGCGGCGCCGCCGACGAGCCCGCCGACTGGCTGGTGTTCCTCGACGACCGGGCGGTCGGCGACCACGTCGCCGCACGGCTGACCGAGCGCGGACACCGGGTGGTGACGGTCCGACCCGGCGATGCGTGGCGGGAAACGGGCGACGGGCAGTACACCGTACGGCCCGACCGCGCCGAGGACTACGCCGCCCTGCTGCGCGAGCTCGACCGAGCCGCCGCACGGCCGCGGCACATCGTGCACTGCTGGACGGTGACCGACCCGCAGGACCGTCCCGACACCGCCGAGCTCCGGTGGCGCGCCTTCGACAGCCTGCTGTTCCTGGCACAGGCGCTCGGCGGGACGGGCGCCGGCGAGGAGGTGGCCGTCACGGTCGTCTCCAGCGACCTGCACCCGCTGCACGGCAGCGACTCGCAGCCGCTCAAGGCCCTGCTGCTGGGCCCCACCCAGGTCTGGCCGCGCGAAGCGGCGGGCGTCGCCTGCCGCAGCGTGGACATCAGCCTCACCGCCCCCGCGAGCCGCCGTGACGAGGCCCGGGCCCTGGACGCCCTCGTGGCCCAGCTGCACCAGCCGGTCACCGACACCCAGATCGCGCTGCGGGGCACCGGCCGCTGGCGGCGGGTGTTCCTGCCCGCCCCGGTCGACGGCACGGAGCAGGACAACCCCCGGCTGCGCCGGGGCGGCACCTACCTGATCACCGGCGGTCTGGGCGGCATGGCCCTGGAGCTGGCCGGTCACCTGGCCCGCACGGTCGGCGCCAACCTCGTGCTGGTCGGCCGCCACGGGCTGCCGCCACGCGAGGAGTGGGACGCCCCGGGCACCGGGGCCGACGCCGAGCTGGCCCGGCGGATCGAGCGGGTGCGGCGGCTGGAGGAGCTCGGCGCCCGCGTCGAGGTCGTCCGCGCCGACATCACCGACGGCCCCGCCGTGGCGGCCGCGATGCGCCGGGCCGTGGAGCGCTTCGGGGCCGTGCACGGCGTCGTGCACGCCGCGGGCGTGCCCGGCGGCGGCCTGATGCAGCTCAAGGACCCGGAGGCGGCCGCCGCGGTGCTGGCGCCGAAGGTGGACGGCACGCTCGCGCTGCTGGAGGCCTGCCGCGAGGTCGCGGCGGACCTGGACTTCGTCGTCCTGTGCTCCTCCCTGCTGGCCGTCACCGGCGGGCTCGGGCAGGTGGACTACTGCGCGGCCAACGCCTTCCTGGACGCCGTGGCCCACCACCACGACGCCCTCGGCGACCTGCCGGTCACGGCGGTCGACTGGGACGCCTGGCGCGAGGTCGGCATGGCCGAGCGCACCGTCGGCGGGGCCGCCGCGGCGAACGCCGGGACCACCGGGACCGCCGGCTCGCAGACCGGCCATCCGCTGCTCCAGCGGCGCCTCACCGCCACCGAGCGGCACACGGTCTACGCAGCCGACTTCAGCGCCGACCGCAGCTGGCTCGTCGACGAGCACCGGATGCTGGGCCACCCGGTCGTCCCCGGAACCGGCCACCTGGAACTCGTCCGGGCGGCGGTGGCCGAGCACTCCGGCAAGGAGCTGCGGGAGCTGTCGGACATCACCTTCTTCTCCCCGATCGTGGTCGACGAGGACCGGCCCCGCGAGGTCAGGGTGGTGCTCGACTGCACCGGCGACGACTACGCGTTCTCGGTGGTCAGCCGGTACGACGGCAAGGCCGCGTGGCTCCTCAACTCCACCGGCAGGGCGACCGCCGGCGACCGGCAGGCCCGGCCGGACGGCGCCTCCCCGGACGCCGCGGCCCCGGACGTCGCGGCCCTGACCGGGCCGGGCGGCCTGCGCCCGGTGGAACACCCCGTGCACGAGGGCCCGATGGGCTTCGCGGGCCGCTCGCAGTGCCTGGAGCGGATGTACGCCGGCGACCGGGAGTACCTGGCCCTGCTGGCCCTGCCGGAACCGTACGCCCACGAGGTCCCGGAGCTGGCCCTCCACCCGTCCCTCATGGACCTCGCCACCGCCTTCGTCGGCGTGCACGCGGCGCAGGAGTTCCGCATCCCCATCTCCTACGGCCGGATCACCCAGTACGCCCCGCTCACCGCCCGCGTCTACAGCCACCACCGCTACGCCGTGGCCGACGACGCGGCACTGGAGACCCTCTCCGCCGACGTGACGATCACCGACGAGGACGGCCGCGTGCTGGTCGTCGTCGAGGGATTCGTCCTGAAGCGGACCGGCGACCTCACCGAACGGCTGGCGGGCCTGCGGCACGGCACGTCCGAGGAGGTCGTCGGATACCGCTTCGCCGAGGCGGAGCAGGAGCGCGAGGCACCGGGCGTCGCCTTCCTGCGGCAGCAGCTGGAGCAGGGCATCCTGCCGGGCGAGGGCGTGGCGGCCTTCGACCGGATCGTGGCGGCGGCCCCGGGCCCCCAGGTCGCCGTGTGCACCCAGGACCTGCACGCGGTCATGGCCCAGGTCACCGCCGAGGGCGCGCAGCCGCAGCAGGCCGCCGCAGGCGCTCCGGCCGGCCCCGCCCACCCCCGGCCGCACCTGATGACCCCGTACACCGCCCCGCGCGGGGACACCGAGAGCGCGCTGGCCGCGCTCTGGCAGGACCTGCTGGGCCTGGACCGGGTCGGAGCGCACGACAACTTCTTCGAGCTCGGCGGGCACTCCCTGCTGGGCATCCAGCTCGCGGCGCGGCTGCGCGCGGACCTGGGCGTCGAGGTGGCCGTCGGCAGCATCTTCAACGCGCTCACGGTCGCCGAGCTGGCCACGGTCGTGGACCGGCGGAAGGCGGAGGACCGGTGACGGCCGCCCGGCGGACGGCCGGCCCGGAGAGCGAACGGAACGACAACGGCATGGAGGAGAACATGGACGCGCTGCGTGCGGTGGGTGTGGCCGGCGCCGGAGTGATGGGCCGCGAGGTGGCGCTGGTGCTGTCCCAGCACGGACTTCGGGTCGTCCTCGTCGACGTCTCCGAGGAGGCGCTGGCGGGGGCCCGCAAGGCCATCGAGCAGAAGGTCCGCTTCCAGCGGCTGCTGGGCGCCGGCGGACCGGAGGTCCCGGTGGCCGAGGTGCTGGAGCGCATCACCTTCGCCACCGACTACAGCGGGTTCACCGAGGTGGACTTCGTCATCGAGAACGTCACCGAGGACTGGGAGACCAAGCGCGGGGTGTACGCGGAGATCGACCGGCTCTGCCCGGAGCACGCGGTCTTCGCGGTGAACACCTCCTGCATTCCGATCACCAGGGTCGGCGGCGCGGTGTCGCGCCCGGACCGCGTCGTCGGCACCCACTTCATGAACCCGGTCACGCAGAAGCCGGTCGTCGAGGTCATCCGGGGGCACCACACCTCCGAGGCGACCATCGACACCACGAAGCGGCTGCTCGCGGCGATGGGCAAGGAGGGCATCGTCGTCAACGACGCGCCCGGCTTCGTGTCCAACCGCGTCCTCATGCTGACCGTCAACGAGGCGGTCTTCCTCCTCCAGGACGGCGTCAGCACCGTCGAGGACGTCGACCGGATCTTCAAGACCTGCTTCGGCCACACGATGGGGCCGCTGGAGACGGCCGACCTCATCGGACTGGACACGATCCTGCTCTCGATCGAGGGCCTGTACGAGAGCTTCGCCGACAGCAAGTACCGGCCCTGCCCGCTGCTCCGACGGATGGTCCACGCCGGTCTGCACGGCCGCAAGAGCGGACGCGGCTTCTACGACTACGGCGGGCAGCCCGCCGCCTGACGCCGCCACGCCCCCACCCCGCACACCTTCACAGAGAGGTCTCGATGGACGCCATCAAGTCCGCCACCAGGGAATTCATCGGCAAGTACGTCCGCAACCGCGAACTCGCCGACAGCGACGACCTGTTCGCCTCCGGCTTCGTCAACTCGCTCTTCGTCATGCAGCTGGTGATGTTCGTGGAGAGCGAGCTGGCGACCCCGGTCGCCGACGAGGACCTCCAGATGGACAACTTCCGCAGCGTGGACGCCGTGGCCGCCTTCGTGGCGCGCAAGGCCGCGGCCACGCCCGCCGCCTGACGACCACGGGGGACGCACGATGCAGTTGACGGCGCGGCAGGAGAGCCTGCTCGCGGAAGCCCGGTCCTACGTGGCGCAGGAGATCGCCCCGTACGCCGGCGCATGGGACGAGAACCAGGCCGTGCCCGAATCGGCCGTCGCCGGCTTCGCCGCACGCGGCCACCTCGGCGCACTGGTGCCCCGGGAGTACGGCGGCGCCGGGCTCGACGCGGTCTCCTTCGGACTGCTGAACGAGGCGGTCGGCTACGGCTGTTCGTCGATGCGCAGTCTGCTGACCGTGCACAGCATGGTGGTGCACGCGGTCACCCGCTGGGGCAGCGAGCAGCAGCGCGCCCACTGGCTGCCCCGCCTCGCCGGCGGCGGGAGCATCGGCGCCTTCGCCCTCTCGGAGTCCGAGGCCGGCAGTGACGCCGGGCGGCTGCGCACCACGGCGCAGCGCCTGCCGGAGGGCGGCTACACCCTCACCGGCGGCAAGATGTGGACCACCTTCGGGCAGCGGGCGGACGTCTACCTGGTGTTCGCCCGGCTGGACGGCCAGATCACCGCGTTCCTCGTCGAACGCGGCGCACCCGGGCTGGAGGTCGTGCCCGTCACCGGCATGCTCGGCACCCGCGCCTCCCTCCTGGCCGAACTCCGGCTGGACGACTGCCGGGTGCCGGCCGACGCCCTCGTGGGGCGGCCCGGCTTCGGCCTGTCGGCGGTGGCCACCAGCGCGCTGGACATCGGCCGCTACAGCGTGGCGTGGGGGTGCGTCGGCCTGCTCGCCGCGTGCGCCGACGCCTCCGTCGCGCACGCGGACGAGCGCGTCCAGTTCGGCAGGCCGCTGGGCGAGCACCAGCTGGTGCGCCGCATGATCGCCGACATGGTCACCGACACGACCGCGGCCAGGCTGCTGTGCCTGCGGGCGGGGCAGCTGAAGGACGCCGGGGACCCGGCGACCGTGGACGCGACCTGGACGGCCAAGTACTTCGCCTCCGTCAAGGCGTTCCGCGCGGCGGCGGACACCGTACAGATCTTCGGGGCCGCGGGCTGCGCCGAGGGCCACCCGGCCCAGCGCATGCTCCGGGACGCGAAGATCATGGAGATCATCGAGGGCAGCACCCAGGTGCAGCAGGACTACCTGGCGCAGGCGGCCCTTCGGGAGCGTGCCGTATGAGCGGGACCGGCAAGACCGTGAAGTGCCTGGTGTGGGACCTGGACCACACCGTCTGGGACGGCGTCCTCCTGGAGGACGGGCAGGTCACCCTGCGGCCCGGCGTCGCCGACGCCATCCGCACCCTGGACGAGCGCGGCATCCTCCACTCGATCGCCAGCCGCAACGACCACGCGGCCGCCATGGCCCGGCTCGAAGAGCTCGGCCTGGCCGAGTACTTCCTGCACCCGCAGATCAACTGGGGTGCCAAGTCCGCGTCCGTGCGGTCCGTGGCCGAGGCGCTGAACATCGGCCTGGACGCGGTCGCGTTCATCGACGACCAGCCCTTCGAGCGGGACGAGGTCGCCTTCGAACTCCCGCAGGTGCGGTGCCTGGACGCGGCCGAGCTGCCCGCACTGACGCGGATGCCGGAGCTGATGCCGCGCTTCGCCACGGAGGACTCCCGGCGCCGCCGCGAGATGTACCGGGCGGACCAGGTCCGCAAGGACGCCGAGGAGAGGTTCGACGGCGCCCAGGACGAGTTCCTGGCCCGCCTGGACATGCGGTTCGAGATCGCCCCCGCGGGCGAGTCGGACCTCCAGCGCGCCGAGGAACTGACCGTCCGCACCAACCAGTTGAACACGACCGGCGTCACCTACTCGTACGAGGAGCTCGACGCCTTCCGCACCTCGGACCGGCACCTGCTGCTGACCGCCGCCCTGACCGACCGCTACGGCCCGTACGGCACCATCGGGCTGGCCCTGGTGGAGACGGGGGAGGAGGACTGGCACCTCCGGTTGCTGCTGATGTCCTGCCGGGTGATGTCGCGCGGCGTGGGCACCGTCCTGATCAACCACGTCAAGCGGCGGGCCCGGGACGCGGGCGCCCGGCTGATCGCGGACTTCGTGCCGACCGACCGCAACCGGATGATGCTCGTCTCCTTCAGGTTCAACGGCTTCGAGGAGATCTCCCGCGAGGACGGCCTGGTGCGGTTCGCCGCGGACCTGTCGTCCATCCCGCCCGACCCGGCCTACCTCGACGTCCTGGCCGGCTGACCGGCCGACAGGCCCAAGGGGGCCGGCCGCCCGGCCGGCCCCCGCTCCACATCCGCTTCGTCACATCCGCTTCGTCACATCCGCTTCGTCGCATCCGCTTCGTCACAACGAGGACACATCATGACTCTTTCGCAGAAGAAGGCGCTGGTCACCGGAGGCTCGCGCGGCATCGGCCGCGGGGTCGTCGAGCGACTCGCCGCCGAGGGCGCCGACGTGGCCTTCACCTACCGCGAGCGCGAGGCGGAGGCCAAGGAGGTCGTGGCGGCGGTCGAGGCCGCGGGCCGCACCGCGCACGCCATCCGGGTGGACCTCACCGAGGTCGCCGAGGTGCGCCGCACGATGCTAGAGGCGCACCGCCTGCTGGGCGGCCTGGACATCCTGGTGAACAACGCCGCCGCCGCGGCCACCGCGACGCGCATCGACGCCGTGACGGAGGAGGAGTTCGACGGGGCGATGGCGGTCAACGCCCGGGCCGTCTTCTTCGCCATCCAGGAGGCGTCGCGGCTGATGAACGACGGCGGCCGCATCATCAACCTCTCGACCGCCAACACCGTGCTGCCGGTGCCCGGCGTGTCGCTGCACGCCGGCAGCAAGGCGGCCGTCGAGCAGTACACGCGCGTGGCGGCCCAGGAGCTCGGCCCGCGCGGCATCACCGTCAACGCGATCTCGCCGGGCGCGGTCGACACCGAGCTGCTGCGGGCCAACATCACCCAGGAGGGCCTGGAGCTGGCCGTTCGGATGACGCCGCTGGGCCGGATCGGTGAGCCCGCGGACATCGCCGGCGTGGTGGCCTTCCTCTGCGGCCCGGACGGCGGCTTCGTCAGCGGCCAGAACCTGCGCGTGACCGGCGGCATGGTCTGACCGCAGCGTCACGGCACGGCGAGAGCCCGACCGGTCGGCCGACCGGTCGGGCTCTTCGTCGTCCGGGGGCGCGGGCTCAGGCCGCGCTCAGCTCCTCGGCCGCGGGTTCCTCGGCGGCCGCCTTCCGGTCGCCGCGCCGGGCCGCCACGCGTTCCCGCAGCAGCCGCACGCGCCTCAAGAGCGCCTCGTAGTCGGCGTCGCGGACGATGACGGCGTCGATGGCCATCATGGCGAGGCCGAAGGTCATCAGGCCCATGCCGGCCATGATGCCGATGTGCATCGCGGCGATGCCCAGGACGACCGCCTCGCGGAACCACCGCCGCGAGGTGAGCGCCGCCGGGACGGCGAGCAGCTGCACGACGATGGTGAAGTAGGTGACGATCGCGGTCAGGACCAGGCTGTCCATCAGCTGGGGGAAGGCGGAGCTGTAGGTGTACTGCCACACGTGGCTGATGTAGTAGAGCGCGGTGCCCTCCTGCCACTGCGGTGCGGCCACCTTCCACAGGGCGGAGACGGCGTAGACGACGCACGCCTGGAAGACGATCAGCACGGCCGCCGTGTTGTGCAGCGAGGTTCGCAGGTGCGGTTCGCCGGCGCGCCGCTCCAGCCGCGCGCGGACGCGCTTGGCCAGCGGGCTGAAGTGGGCGTTCGCCGTGGTGCCCATCATGAGGATCAGCACGATGCCGGTGAGCGCGTCGCCGCCCTCCCACATCGTGTAGTTGCGGTGGTAGATGGAGGTCATGAACACCACGTGCACCACGGTCAGGCTGCGCGAGCCGAGCACCGTCCAGGCGAGGGAGACCGCCAGGCCGACGAAGTACACGAGGTTGAACCAGGTCCTGCCGTCGCTGAGCGCGTACAGCGAGAAGATGTGCTGGTCCCCGGTCAGGGCCTTGAAGGCCTCGAAGCCGGAGTAGCTGTGCGGCCCCCAGAGGAAGTCGCGGTAGGGGATGTTGGAGACGTAGTAGAGCGTGGTGCTCAGGCCCAGCAGGATGCGGCAGAGCGAGAGGCCGACGAGGTACTTCGGGTGGCTGGACACACCGCGCAGCGCGCTCGCGGCGGAGTTCTTCAGTCTGTCCATGGCTGGGCTCCAGGCCGGTAGTCGAACCAGCCGAGGTCGGTGAACACCTCGGAGGTGGGGTCCTCGGGCGAGTGGCGGTCGTCGAAGCGCTTGACGGGCGTGTACGTGTAGTAGGCGCGCAGCCGGGTGACCCTGCCGTCCAGGTGGAGCTCGTCCACCAGCGGCGACAGCACCGTGGCGGTGTCCGTCTTCGCCGCCTCCGACAGGGCCGCCAGTTCGTTCTGCGGGCCGGAGAAGTCGGAGAGCGCCTTCTTGCGCGCGTCGTCGACGGCCGCCTGCTTCTCGTGCAGGCTGCCGAGCTCGACGCCGAGGTAGAGGCCGACCGCGCCCATGCGGTTCGGGGCGAGGCGGATCTCACGGGCGGTGCCGGCCATCTTGCGGGACAGCGACGCCGGTTCGGTGGTGTGCGTGCCGGTCGCGTTCTCGTACTCGACCTGGTAGAAGACCTCGCCGTTGTAGTCCACCGAGTACGGCGCGAGGAGCATCCAGCTCTGCCGGAAGTAGGTGTCGGCGACGGGGGCGACCGCCTTGTACGCCTGGGTCCGCGCGGGGGAGACCGGCGCGTTGACGATGAGCGTCATGACGACCAAGGCCAGGCCGAGCAGCGGCGGCAGGCCCATGCTCAGCAGCCGCCACCGGCTGGTCCCGGCTCGTGGCGCCGTCCCGGCTCGCGGTGCGGTCCCGGCTCGTGGTGCCGTCATGACCGGGGCTCCTGCTCCTGCGCGGCGGGCCGGGGGTGGGTGCTGCCGCCGATGCCCCAGCGGTGGGCCGGGACCGGGGTGAGGACCACCCAGGTCTGCTCCCGGATGGACTCGCCGAACACGTCGACCGTGGCCTGGGTGAGCCGTTCGACCAGTTCCCGCTCGGTCTGCTCGGTCAGGCGCTGTTCGAAGATCTTGACTTCGATGAAAGGCATGGTTGCTCCTGTTGTTCAGACGGCGGCGGCCGTGCCGCCGCGGAGGTTCGCGGCCGTGCCGGTGACGGCGGTGAGGCCGGCGGTCAGGGCGTCGACGAGGTGGTCGACCTGGGAGTCGAGCAGCCCCGGGTGGCATGGCAGGTTCATGTGCTGCTCGAACCAGAGCCGTTCCGCGACCGGGCACTCGCCGGGGCCGTGTCCGCGGAAGCGCCACTCCGGCGTCAGGTGCAGCGGGAAGTAGCGCAGTTGGACCTCGACGCCGCGCTCGTCGAGTTCGCGCAGCAGGGCGTCGCGGACGTCCCGGTCGTGCACGAGGAAGGTGTAGAGGTGGTAGGCGTGGTCGATGCCCTCCGGCGCGGAGACCGGCCGGACGCCGGGGAACGCGGCGACGGCCTCGTCCAGTCTGCGGGCGATCATCCGACGGCGCGCCACCAGCTCGTCCAGCCGGTCGAGTTGGGCCAGGCCCACCGCGGCGGCCGCCTCGGACATCGTGGCGTTCGTGCCGGCGTTGCGGATGCCGGCGCAGGCGCGGTCGTAGATCTCGGCGGAGAACATCATCCAGGGCAGTGCGGCGGGCAGCTCCGCCGCGTCCGTCCCGTGGTGGACGTAGACGCCGTCCACCGCGTTGTTCCGGTAGCGGCTCACCCGCTCCGCCCAGTCGTCGCGGTCGAGGGTGATCATGCCGCCCTCGCCGAGGGTGGTGATGTTCTTGGTGGAGTGGAAGCTGAAGGTCGCGATGTCGGCCAGCGAACCGGGCCGGCGGCCGTGGTAGGTGGCGCCGAGCGCGTGGGCGCTGTCCTCGATCACCGTGATGGCGCGGGGCCGGGTGAGCTTCATGATGGCGTCCATGTCCGCCGGGCAGCCGCCGTAGTGGACCAGGATCACGGCCCTGGTCCGGTCGGTGATCAGCGGCTCCAGCGCGGCCGGGTCCATGTTCAGGGTGAGCGGGTCGATGTCGCAGAACCGGACCGTGACGCCCAGGTCGAGCAGCGGTTGGATGCTGGCCTGGAAGGTCTGCGGCGTCACCACGACCTCGTCGCCCGGGGCCAGGTCGAGCAGCCGGATGGCGATGTCCAGGGCCACGGTCCCGCTCGTCACCGACAGGGCGTGCCGGGCGCCGACGTGGTCGGCGAAGGCCCGCTCGAACGCCTCCCGCCACCCCCCGGCGGAGAGCGGGGCGCCCGAGGAGACGAGCTGCCCCAGGACGTCCAGTTCGCGATCGCCGATGACACTGCCTCGACGGCCGCCCGGTACGACGTAGCGTTGCTGCATACGGAGGTACCCCCATGACGGAAAGACGTCCCGCGCCGTGCGGGACGTGGGCTGATGGGTGCCCGCGTGCCGGGGCCGGCGGAGCGGGGCACGCGGGCGCGCCCCGCCGGGAGGGCCGCCTTCCGGTGGCGGTCCCTCCCGGCGGGGCGTACGCGGTCAGGCGGCGGCCAGGCGCTGCGCGAGTTCCACGGCGAGCGCCTTCTTGTCGACCTTGCCGAGCCCGGTCAGCGGGAAGGCGTCGATCACTTCGAGGCGGTCCGGCAGCTTGTACTCGGCCAGCCCGCGGGCGCGCAGCAGGCGCTTGAGCTCGGGGAGGCGGGGAGGCTCGCCGGCCGGGACGACGAAGACGCAGACCCGTTCGCCCATGAGCTCGTCGGGCATCGCCACCACGGCGGCCTGCTGGATCCCGTCGTGCGCGGCGGTGACGTGCCGCTCCACCTCGGTGGCCGAGACCTTGTCGCCGCCGCGGATGACGACGTCCTTGACCCGGCCCTGGACGACCATGTCCCCGTCCTCGGTGAAGCGCACGAGGTCACCGCTGCGGTAGAAGCCGTCCTCGCTGAACGCGCGGGCGTTGTGCTCCTCGGCGCGGTAGTAGCCGCGCAGGGTGTAGGGGCCGCGCGTCAGCAGCTCGCCGGTCTCGCCCGGGGCCACGGGCCGGTCCTCGGAGTCCACCACGCGGATCTCGTCGGCGGGGGAGATGGGCCGGCCCTGGGTGGTGAGCACCCGGTCGAGGGGGTCGTCGTAGCGGGTGAAGGTGAGCAGGCCCTCGGCCATGCCGAACACCTGCTGGAGCCGGCAGCCGAGGGTCGGGGTGACCCGGGCGGCCACCTCGGGGTGGAGCTTGGCGCTGCCGATCTGGAGGACCGAGAGGCTGCTCAGGTCCCGCTCGGTCCACTCGGCGGCGTCCAGCCACATGTGGGCGATGGTCGGCACGCAGGAGGTCATGGTGACCTTCTCCCGCTCGATGAGCGCGAAGCACTCGTCGGGGTTCGGCGTCCTGGCCAGCACGACCGTGCCGCCCGTGCTCAGGGTGCCGAGCACGCCCGGGCAGCCCCAGGTGAAGTTGAACTCGATGGGCAGGACGGCGAGGTAGACGGTGTCGCCGTCCAGTTCGCAGACCTCCGAGGCGGCGCGGATCTGGTAGGCGTAGTCCTCGTGGGTCCGCGGGATGAGCTTGGGAAGCGCGGTCGTGCCGCCGGACAGGAGGAAGAACGCGGGGTCCGCCGGGGACGCGTCGGCCGGCGCGTCCGGGGCCGGGACGGGCGCCTCGGTCGCCGAGAGTTCCTCCAGCGAGCTGTGCGGGCCGGGGTCGCCGAGGACGAACACCTCGCGCACGGTCGGGACCGAGGCGCGGACCTGGGTGGCCAGTTCGCGGTGGTCGAAGCCCTGGTGGACGTCGGGCACCACGTAGGCGACGGCGCCGGAGTGCGAGCAGAGGTGGCTGATCTCGTGGTGCCGGTGCGCCGGGAGCGCGAAGACGGGCAGCGCGCCGAGCCGGAAGAGTCCGAAGCAGACGGCGACGAACTCCGGGGTGTTGGGGAGCTGGACCACGACCCGGTCGCCGGGCCGGATGCCGCGCGCGGCGAAGCCCGCCGCCAGCCGGTCCGCCCACGCGTCGAGCTCGGTGTACGTGACGCGCCGGTCGCCGCCGACGAGGGCGGTCCGGCCGTCGTACGCGGCGGCCCAGTCGCGCAGCAGCTGCCCGAGCGTCTCCCCCCGCCAGTATCCGGCCTCCCGGTATGCCGCCGCGGTGGCTTCCGGCCAGGGAACGCATCCGTCCAGCATTTCCAGTCCTTTTCTCCAGCCATCACAATCGATGGTTTCCGGGGCTGATATCTTGGCGATACTAGCCGAGCCGTCGGGATTTGGATACCGTTAATATCCGGCGCTTTAGGGTGCGGCACAACGCATCAATAGCCCCTTTTAAGGGGGCTTTTAGGGGTGGCGGCTAGGGTTGATTCCAGTTGAGTCATCAGGCGGATCCGAACGGTGCGGTGTGGCAAATTGAGTAACCAGGGTGTAATTCCGGGGAGCAAGTCGGAGCTGCAGCGCGTGCTCGCCGAGCGGCTCGGTGTCAGCATCTCCGAGGTGCTGGACGACGTGAATCTCCAGGATCTCGGCCTCGACTCGATCGGTGTGATGGGCATCGTGTCGGGCTGGCAGCGGCACGGCCTCCGGACCGAAATCGCTGAATTCACCGCAGTGCCCACCCTCAACGACTGGTGGGAACTCATCTCCCGCTAGAACCCGGGTCGGCCCGCACGGCGGCGGCCGTCATCCCTCAACAAGCCATTGGAGTCACGGTGCAATTCGGCGTGAATTTCTTTCCCGTTGTCGACCCGGCGAAGAAGAGCGCGAGCGACTACTTCGACGAGGCCCTGCGGCTGGTGAGCCTGGCCGAGGAGCTCGGCTTCGAGCACGCGCAGTGCGTGGAGCACTACTTCTCCCCGTACGGCGGCTACCTGCCCGACCCGGTCACCTTCCTCACCGCGGCCGCCGCCCGCACGAGCCGGATCCGGATCGGCACCGGAGCGGTCATCCCCGCCTTCACCCACCCGCTGAAGCTCGCCGGCAAGCTCGCGATGCTGGACAACCTCTCCCACGGGCGGCTCGACGTCGGCTTCGGCCGCGCCTTCCTGCCGCAGGAGTTCGAGGCCTTCGGCATCGACATCGACGAGAGCCGGGCGCGCTTCGCCGAGGGCGTCGAGGTCTGCCGGCGGCTGTGGTCCGAGCAGGACGTGGTCTGGGAGGGCTCCTTCCAGCGGTTCGGCCCCGTCACGATGCTCCCGGAGCCCGTCCAGAAGCCGCACCCGCCCATCTTCATCGCCTCCGCGATGAGCCCGGACTCGTGCGCCGCCGCCGGCCGCGCCGGCTACCACCTCCAGGTGGTGCCGTCGGTGACCTCCCGCGAGCAGCTCCAGTCGATGCTGGCCGGCTACCGCGAGGCCTGGCGCGAGGCCGGCCACCCGGGCAGCCCGCGCATCCAGATCAAGTACACCTGCTACGTGGCCGAGGACCGCGCGAAGGCGCTCGACCTCGCCGAGACCTTCGAGGTCAACTACGTCGAGCACATGGCCGGGGCCGTGGCGAGCTGGGGCCGGACGCGCAGCGACGCGTACCGCGGCTACGAGCAGTTCGTGGAGAAGGTCAAGAAGTACGACTTCCGGCAGTCGCACGCCGACAACAAGGTGCTGGCCGGCACCCCGGACGAGGTGCGCGAGCAGATCGCCGTGCTCGTCGACTGGTTCGGCGCGGACCCCACGCTCAGCCTCCAGTTCAACCCCGGCCACATGCCCTACGAGGACTCCGAGCGCGCCATGAGGCTCTTCGCCGAGCACGTGATGCCCGCGTTCACCGGCCCGGAGCAGGCGGCATGACCCGGACCCCCGACGCCGAGGTCGCGGTGGTGGGGCTCGGCGCCTGGGGTTCCTCGGCCCTGTGGCAGCTCGCCTCGCGCGGCGTCCGGGTGCTGGGCTTCGAGCGGTACGGCCTGGGCCACCCCTTCGGCGCCTCGCACGGCGGCACCCGGATGTTCCGCGTCACCTGCCTCGAACACCCCGGTCTCGTGCCGCTGGCCAAGCGCTCCCGGGAGCTGTGGCAGCAGCTGGAGACCGTCACCGGCCGTACCCTCTTCGACCGGGTGGGCGCCGTCCTGATGGGCCCCGCGGACGGACACATCGCGGGCGGTTCGCTGCGCGCCGCCCGCGAGCACGACCTGCCCGTGGACACCCTGACCGCCGACGAGCTGCGCCGGTGGCTGCCACAGCACGCGGCGTTCCAGGACGGCGACATCGGCGTCCGCGAGCCGGAGGCCGGGCTGATCCGGCCGGAGGAGGCCGTCCGCGCCGCCGTCGGCGCGGCGGCGGCGCGCGGCGCCCGGGTCTTCACCGACACCCGCGTCACCGCCGTCGAACTGACCGGGGACGGGGCGGTCGTCCGCACCCCCGCCCGCACCTTCCGGGTCGGTCAGGTCGTGGTCACGGCGGGCCCCTGGCTCGACACGCTGGTGCCCGGCCTGCCCCTGGAGACCGTGCGCGTCCCCCAGACCTGGTTCCGGCCGGTCGCAGACCCCGCGCCGTTCACCCTCGACCGGCTGCCGCCCTTCATGCGGGAGCTCGGCGGCCGCGGCGCCGTCTGGGGCCACGGCTCCCGCGGCGGCCCGGACGTCAAGCTCGGCCTGGAGGACGGCGGAAGCGCCTTCCGGGTCACCCGCGCCGACGACTGCGACCGCGGCGTCACCCCGCAGGACTGGACCGCGGTCGCCGGCCTGCTGGCCGAGGCGGTGCCCGGGATGGGCGCCGTGCCGTCCCGGACGGAGGTCGGCATGTTCAGCCGCACCCCCGACAAGCAGTTCCTCATCGGCCGCCCGCACGGCGACCCGCGACTGGTCATCGGCGGCGGCTGCAACTTCCACGGCTTCAAGCACTCCACCGGGATCGGGGAGGCGCTGGCCGACATCGTCCTCGGCCGGCCGACCAGCTGTCCGCTGGACTTCACCGATCCCAACCGATTCCTGTAAGTCCTCGCCGGGAGAAAGTCTCAAGCATGCGCGATCGGGAAGAGGTGCGCCGGCCGCTCACCGGGGCCCAGCTCGGGGTGTGGTTCGCCCAGCAGGTCGACCCTGCCAACGCGGCCTACAACACCGCCCAGTACGTCGAGGTGACGGCGCCCGCCGACGCGGCCCGCCTGGAGCGGGCGCTGCGGCGCGCAGTGGCCGAAACCGACGCCCTCACCGTGCGGTTCACCGTGCACGACGGGCAGCCCCTGCAACAGTCGGCACCGCTCGCCGAGCCGCTCCTCGACGTGGTGGACCTGAGCGCCGAGACGGACCCGACGGCCGCGGCCGACCGGTGGATGCGCGAGGACGCCGCCACCGTCGTCGACCTGCTGCGCGGACCGCTCCTGCGCAACGCCCTGCTCGTGCTCGGACCGGACCGGTTCCGCTGGTACCAGCGCTGCCACCACACCCTCCTGGACGGGTACGGCTTCCAGCTGCTGGCCGCGCGCACCGCCGAGATCTACACCGCCGAGGCGGCCGGCGCGGAGCCCCGCCCGCGCTGGTTCGGCACCCTCGACGACCTCGTCGGCGCCGAGACCGGCTACCGGGCCTCCGAGCGTTTCGGGGCCGATCGCGCCTACTGGGCCGAGCGCATGCTCGGCGCCCCGGACGCCGTCACCCTCGCCCGCCGGCCCTTCGACGGCCCGGCCGTCGACCCCCTCACCGTCGGCCCCGCCCGCGTCCTCGACCCGCGGCAGGCCGACCGGGCCACCGACCGGACCGCACTCGTGGTCGCCGCACTCGCTGGCTACCTGCACCGCATGACGCAGGCCGAGGACATCACGCTGGGCGTCCCCGTGGCCGGCCGCTGGGGCGCCGCCGCCAAGACCCCCGGCGTCGTCGTCAACGTGCTGCCCCTGCGGCTGTCGGTGCCGCGGGGCACCACCGTCGCCGCCCTGCTGGACCACGCCACCGAGCGGCTGGGCGAGCTCCGCCGTCACCAGCGCTACCGCAGCGAGGACATCCTGCGCGACCTCGGCATGGTCGGACGGCAGCTCACCGGCCCGCTGGTCAACATCAAGTACTACGACCGGGAGCTGGACTTCGCCGGCGGCCGGGCGACCGTCGCCACCGTCGCCCCCGGGCCCATCGACGACCTCTCCGTCGTCGTCGGCGACGACCCGCAGGCCGGCGGCCTCACCGTCGCCTTCGAGGCCAACCCCGGCCGCTACGGTGAGGCCGAACTGGCCGCCCACCACCGGCGGTTCACCGGCTTCCTCACCGCCCTCGCCGAGGCCGACCCGGGCACCCCGCTCGCCCGGATACCGGTGCCCGCCACGGCCCCGCGCCGCCGCGCCCGCCCCGCCCCGGCCCCCGAGCCGCGCGGCGCCACCCTGCACGAGGCGTTCGAGGCCCAGGCGGCACGCACCCCCGACCGCACCGCGGTGACCAGCGGCGCGACGCGGCTCACCTACCGGGAGCTCAACGAGCGCGCCAACCGCCTCGCCCGACTGCTCCTGCGCCGGGGCCTGGGCCCCGGCCGGCTGGCCGCCCTCGCCCTGCCGCGCGGCGCCGACCTGGTGGTCGCCCTGCTCGCCGTCCTCAAGACGGGCGCCGGCTACCTGCCGCTCGACCCCCAGTACCCCGCGGACCGCCTGCGGTTCACCCTGGAGGACGCCGCCCCGGCCCTGGTGCTCACCGACACCGACGGCGCCGACCGCGTCCGCGGCGCCGTGCACCCGCTGCTCCTGGACGACCCCGCGCTCGCCGCCGAGCTGACCGGGCTCCCCGGCACCGACCCGACCGCCGCCGAGCGCCCGGCCGCAGCCGGCCCGGACAGTCTGGCCTACGTCATCTACACCTCCGGTTCCACCGGCCGGCCCAAGGGCGTGGCGGTCACCCACCACAACGTCCTGCGCCTCTTCCGGCAGACGGACCACTGGTTCGGCTTCGGCGCCGACGACGTGTGGACGCTCTTCCACTCCTACGCGTTCGACTTCTCGGTGTGGGAGATCTGGGGGCCGCTGCTGCACGGCGGCCGGCTCGTCGTGGTGCCCTTCGACACCAGCCGCTCCCCGGCCGACTTCCTGCGGCTGCTCGTCCGGGAACGGGTGACCGTCCTCAACCAGACCCCCTCGGCCTTCTACCAGCTCATCGCCGCCGAGCGGGAACGCCCCGACCTCGCCGGACGGCTGACGCTGCGCCACGTCGTCTTCGGCGGCGAGGCGCTGGAGACGCACCGGCTGGAGGACTGGTACGCACGCCACGGCGACGACGCGCCGCGCCTGGTCAACATGTACGGCATCACCGAGACGACCGTGCACGTCACCTACGCCGCCCTCGACCGCGAGACGGTGCGCGCCGCCCGGGGCAGCGTGATCGGCGAGCCGATCCCCGACCTCGACGTGTACGTCCTGGACGGCGAGCTGCGGCCGGTGCCGGAAGGCGCCACCGGCGAGCTCTACGTGGCCGGCCCGGGCCTGGCCAGGGGCTACCTCGGGCGGCCCGGCCTGACCGCCGAACGCTTCGTGGCCGACCCCTTCGGCGCCCCCGGCGGCCGCATGTACCGCACCGGCGACCTGGCCTGCGTGCTCGACGACGGGAGCCTCGGCTACCTCGGGCGCGCGGACAGCCAGGTGAAGATCCGCGGCTTCCGCATCGAACTCGGCGAGATCGAGGCCGCGCTCGAACGCCACCCGGGCGTCGAGCGGGCCGCGGTGGTCGTCCGCGAGGACCGGCCGGGCGACCAGCGCCTGGTGGCGTACGCCGTGCCGGCCGCCGGTACGGCGCCGGACACCACCGGCCTGCGCCTGCACGCCGCGGGAGTCCTGCCCGCCCACATGGTCCCCGCCGCCGTCGAACTGCTCGACGCGCTGCCGCTGACCGCGAACGGCAAGCTCGACCAGCGGGCCCTGCCCGCGCCCGCCGCCCCGGCGCCGGCCGCGACCCCGGCGCCGGCCGAGGGTACCTCGCGGGCGGCGACCGTCGGCGCGCTGTTCGCCGACGTCCTCGGCCTGCCCGCCGTCGGCGCCGCGGACGACTTCTTCGACCTGGGCGGTCACTCGCTGCTCGCCGCCAAGCTGATCAGCCGCATCCGCACCGAGCTGGGCGTCGAACTCGCCATCGGCGCGCTGTTCGGCAACCCGACGGTCACGGGGATCGCCGCCCTCCTCGGCGACGCCGACTCGGCCGTGCCCGCCCTGCGGCCGGAACCCCGCCCGGAGACGGTGCCACTGTCCTTCGCGCAGAGCAGGCTGTGGTTCCTCAACCAGGTCGAGGGCCTGTCCGCCACGTACAACGTCCCGCTGGCGATCCGGCTGTCCGGCACCCTCGACCGGGAAGCGCTCGACCGTGCGCTGGCAGACGTGCTCGCCCGGCACGAGAGCCTGCGCACGATCTTCCCGCAGACCGCGGGCGTCCCGCACCAGCTGGTCAAGCCCGCCGACGACTGCCGCATCGGGACGACCGTCGTCGAGTGCCGGCCCGAGGAGCAGCCGGAGCGGCTGCGCGCGGCCCTGGCCCAGGGCTTCGCGCTGGAGACCGAACTCCCGCTGCGGACCCTCCTGTTCCGCACCGGGCCCGCCGAACACACCTTCCTGGTGGTGATGCACCACATCGTCGCGGACGGCTGGTCCGTCACACCGTTCACCGAGGACCTGGCCACCGCCTACGCGGCCCGGTGCGAGGGCCGCGAGCCCGGCTGGCCTGCCCAACTGCCCGTCCAGTACGCCGACTACAGCCTCTGGCAGCGCCGGGTGCTGGGCGACGAAAGGGCCCCCGGCAGCCGGATGGCCCGGCAACTCGCCTACTGGGCCGAGCAGTTGGCAGGCCTGCCGGAGGAGCTGCCGCTGCCTGCCGACCGGCCCCGCCCGCTCGCGGCCGGGTACGGAGGCGGCACCGTCGGCGGCCGGATGGACACCGGACTCCACACCCGGCTGCTACGCCTGGGCCGGGACCGCGGAGCCACCCTCTTCATGGTCCTCCAGGCCGGTCTCGCCGCCCTGCTCACCCGTCTGGGCGCGGGGGAGGACATCCCCCTCGGCACCCCCGTCGCGGGCCGCGGCGACGAGGCGCTGGACGACCTCGTCGGCTGCTTCGTCAACACCCTCGTGCTGCGCACGGACACCTCCGGCTCCCCGACCTTCCACGAGCTGCTCGACCGCGTCCGCACCACCGACCTGGCCGCCTACGAGCACCAGGACCTGCCCTTCGACCGGCTGGTGGAGGCCCTCAACCCGCCCCGGTCGCTGGCCCGGCACCCGCTCTTCCAGGTCATGCTGGCGCTGCGCGAACCGGCCCGGGAGGTCACCGGCATGCCCGGCCTCACCGCCCGGGTCGAGTCCTGTGACACCGACAGCTCGCGCTTCGACCTGTCCTTCGTGTTCGGCGAGGTGACGGGGGCGGACCGGGCGCCCGGCGGCGTCGACTGCTCGCTGCAGTACAGCAGCGACCTCTTCGACCGGGAGACGGCGCAGCGGCTGCTGGCCCGCCTCGTGCTGCTGCTGGAGGCGGCGGCCGACGCCCCCGACGTCCCCGTCGGCCGGCTGGAGATCCTCACCCCCCGGGAGCGCGAGGACCTGCTGGAGGGCTGGCAGGGGCCGCGGCGCGAGCTCGCGGACACGACCGCCGCCCAGCTCTTCGAGGCCCAGGCGGCGCTCGTCCCGGACAGGACCGCCGCCGTCTTCGAGGGCGCCCGGCTGACCTACGCCGAGCTCAACGCCCGGGCCAACCGGCTCGCCCGGCACCTCGTCGCCCAGGGCGTCGGCCCGGAGCAGGTGGTCGCGCTGGCGGTGCCGCGCTCCCTGGAGATGGTGGTCGCCATGCTCGCCGTCTTCAAGGCGGGAGCGGCCTACCTCCCGGTGGACCCCGACTACCCCGCCGACCGCATCCGCTACATGCTGGAGGACGCGCGGCCGGCCCAAGTACTGACCACGGCCGAGGCCGCCCACGTGCTCCCCGACGCGGTCACCCCCGTCCTCCTGGACGACCCGGGGACGGTGGCCCGCGTCGCCGACCTGCCCGCCACCGACGTGACGGACGGCGAGCGCCTCGCCCCGCTGGTTCCCGCGCACCCCGCGTACGTCATCTACACCTCGGGGTCCACCGGGCGGCCCAAGGGCGTGGTGGTCTGCCACACCGGGATCCCCAGCCTGCTCGCGAACCAGATCGAGCGCTGCGCCGTCGGACCGGACAACCGGGTGCTGCAGTTCGCCACCGCGAGCTTCGACGCGGCCTTCTGGGACGTCGCCATGGCGCTGTTCACGGGCGGCACGCTCGTCCTGGCCCCCGCCTGGCGCCTGCTGCCCGGCCCCGAGCTCTCCGAGCTCGCCGCCGCCCACGACATCACCCATGTGACGCTGCCGCCGTCGGTGCTGGCGATGCTGCCCGTGGAGGGCGGCCTGCCGGCGTCCACCACGATCGTCGTGGCCGGTGAGGCCACCCCGGCCGACCTGGTCGCGCGGTGGTCCCGCGGCCGGCGGATGGTCAACTCCTACGGCCCCACGGAGATCACGGTCTCCTGCGCGATCAGCCCCCCGCTGGACGCCACCGGAGAGCTGCCGATCAGCCCGCCCTCGATGAACACCCGCCTCCACGTCCTGGACGGCCGCCTGCGGCTGGTCCCGCCGGGCGTGCCGGGCGAGCTGTACGTGGCGGGCCCCGGCACGGCCCGCGGCTACCTGGGCCGCCCCGACCTCACCGCGGCCCGCTTCGTGGCCGACCCGTTCGGCCCGCCCGGCACCCGGATGTACCGCACCGGCGACCTCGCCCGCCGGCGCCCCGACGGGCGGCTGGAGTTCCTCGGCCGGGCCGACGACCAGGTCAAGATCCGCGGCTTCCGGGTGGAACTCGGCGAGATCGAGGCCGCGTTGAGCTCCCGCGAGGACATCGCCCAGGCGGCCGTCGTGGTCCGCGCGGAGCGGCCGGGCGACCAGCGGCTGGTGGCCTACGTGACGGTCGCGCCCGGCGCCGCCGGACCACAGGACCTGCGGACGTGGCTGGCCTCCTCGCTGCCCGACTACATGGTGCCGTCCATCGTCGTCACGCTGGACGCGCTGCCGCTCACCCAGTCCGGGAAGATCGACCGGATCGCGCTCACCGCGCGCCCGGTGTCCTGGACGACGGACACGGCGTCGTACGTCGCCCCCGGCGAAGGGCTGGAGCGCCGCATCGCCCAGGCGTGGTGCGCGGTACTGGGCCTGGAACGGGTGGGCGCCCAGGACAACTTCTTCGACGTCGGCGGTCACTCGCTGACCCTGATCGCCCTGCAGAAGCGGCTCGTCGACGAACTCGGGCGCCCCGTCCCGGTCGTCGACCTGTTCGCCCACCCGACCGTGGCCGCGCTCGCCGCGCACCTGGCCGCCGCGGAGGGGAACGGCGAACCCGCGGCCCGGCGCGGCAACGCCGACCGCGCCCGGCAGCGCGCCGGACTCCAGCACAAGGCCATGGCCCGCCGGGCCGCAGACAGGAAGGGAACGCAGCGCAATGGCTGACGACTCGCAGACGGTGCGGGACCTGGACATCGCCATCGTCGCCATGGAGGGCCGCTTCCCGGGGGCCCGCGACGTGGCGCAGTTCTGGGCCAACCTGGTGGCCGGCGAGGAGTCCGTCCGGCCGGTCGGCGACGAGGAGTACCTCGCCGCGGGCGGCGACCCGGCCGCGCTCGGCGACCGCTACGCCGTCAAGGCCGCCGCAGCCATGGACGACGCCGACCTCTTCGACGCGGACTTCTTCGGCCTGCGGGCAGACGAGGCCGAGACGATGGATCCGCAGCAGCGCGTCTTCCTGGAGGTCTGCCACCACGCGCTGGAGCAGTCGGGCCACGACCCCGACCGCTTCGACGGGGTGATCGGCGTCTACGGCGGGGCCAGCCAGAGCAGGTACTACCTGTCCCACGTGCGCCCCCGCCTCGACGAGTCGGCCGAGCCGCTGCGGGCCTGGACGGCGTCCATGGGCAACGACCCCGGCGTCTTCGCCACCCGCGTCGCCTACGCGCTCAACCTGACCGGGCCCGCGCTGACCGTCCAGACGGCCTGTTCCACCTCGCTCGCCGCGATCCACCTCGCCTGCCAGGACCTGCTGTCCTACCGCTGCGACGTGGCGCTCGCCGGCGGCTCGTCGATCAACCCGGCCGCCAAGCGGGGCTACCGCCACACGCCCGACGGCCCGTTCTCGCCCGACGGCCACGTCCGGGCCTTCGACGCGCGGGCCGAGGGCATGGTGCCCGGAGACGCCACGGCGGTGGTCGTGCTCAAGCGGCTGACCGACGCGGTGGCCGACGGCGACCGCATCCGGGCCGTCATCAAGGGCACCGCGGTCAACAACGACGGCAGCCGCAAGGTCGGATTCACCGCGCCCAGCCCGCTGGGCCAGGCCGAGGTCGTCCTCGCCGCCCACGCGGCCGCCGAGGTCGACGCCGACACCATCGGCTACGTGGAGGCCCACGGCACCGGCACCCCGGTCGGCGACCCGATCGAATTCGCCGCGCTCACCCAGGCGTTCGCGGAGACCACGACGCGCACCGGGTTCTGCGCCCTCGGATCGGTCAAGACCAACATCGGGCACACCGACGCCGCGGCCGGCGTGGTCGGCCTGATCAAGGCCGCCCTGGTGGTGGAGCACGGCACGATCCCGCCCACGCTCCACTACACCTCCCCGAACCCGCTCATCGACCTCGACTCCTCCCCCTTCCACGTCAACGACCGGCTCACCGAGTGGCCGGCCGGCCCGACGCCGCGCCGAGCCGGCGTGAGCTCCTTCGGCATCGGCGGGACGAACGCCCACGCCGTCCTGGAGGAGCCCCCCGCGGCCCCGGCGCGCGGAACCGGCGAGGGCTGGGTGCTGCTGCCCTGGTCGGCCAGGTCCGCCGAGGCCGCCGACCGGCTCGGCGCCCTGTTGGGCGACCACCTCGCCCGCACCCCGGACCTCGCCCTCGGCGACGTGGCGCACACCCTGCGCTCGGGCCGCCGGACCTTCGCGCACCGCCGCTTCGCCGTCTGCCGCGACCGGGACGGGGCGGTGGCGCAGCTCGTCGCCCCCGGCCACGCCGCACCGCCCGCCGACGGCCCGACCGAGCGGCCCGTCGCCTTCCTGTTCCCGGGCGGCGGCGCGCAGTACGACGGCATGGGTCGCGGCCTGTACGAGACCGAGCCGGTCTTCCGGGAGACGCTGGACCGCTGCGCCGCCATCCTGGAACCCGTCCTGGGCTTCGATGTGCGCGCCGCCCTGCACCGCGGGGAGGAGGGCCCCCGGTCGAGCCTGCTGCCCGGGCTGGTCTCGACCGAGTACGCCCTCGCCACCCTGCTGATGTCCCGGGGAGTCAGGCCGCAGTCGCTCATCGGGCACTCGGCCGGCGAGTACACCGCCGCCTGCCTGGCCGGGGTGATGTCCCTGGAGGACATGCTGCCCCTGGTCGCCAAGCGGCAGTGGCTCCTGGAGCGGGCCGGCGGAGTCGCGGTGAGCGTCCGGCTCGGCGAGCGGGACCTCGACGCCTACCTCACCGAGCGACTCTCCCTGGCCACCGTCAACGCCCCCGCCCTGTGCACCGTGTCGGGGCCGGAGGAGGACGTCCGGGAGCTGGAGGCACGCTGGGACGCCGAAGGCGTCGAGTACCAGCGGGTCCACTTCCCCAGCGCCGTGCACTCCTGGCTGCTGGACTCCGTCCTGGACGACTACGCGGCGGCACTCGCCGAGGTCACGCTCCGTCCGCCGGCCATCCCCTTCGTCTCCAACGTCTCCGGCACCTGGATCACCGACGCGGAGGCGACCAGCCCCGACTACTGGCTGCGGCACACCCGCCGGACCGTGCGCTTCGCCGACGGGTTGACGGCACTGCGCGCGGGCGGGGAGCCCGTGCTGGTGGAGGTCGGACCGGGTCGGATCCTCACCCGGTGCGCGCAGCTGCAGTTCGGCGACGCCGTGCCCACGGTGGAGACCATGCGCCACCCCCGCGCCGACCAGCACGACCAGCAGGTGCTGCTCACCGCGCTCGGCCGGCTCTGGCAGCTCGGCGCCCGGCTGACGTGGGACGGGGAGAACCGCGCGGACGAGGAGGAGGGGCAGGGCGGCCGCCGCGTGCCGCTGCCCGGCTACCCCTTCGAGCGCAAGCGGTACTGGCTGGACGAGGTCCGCCCCGCCGCCACCGCCTCTGCCACCGCTTCTGCTGCCGCCGCCGGCCGCGGGGCGGTGCGCGACCTCGCCGAGGCCGAACGCGAGCTGCGGCGCAGCACCGACGTGTCCACGGTGCCGGCGCGGCTGCGCGAGGACTTCGACCGGCTCGCCGCTCTGCGGGCCGCCGCGTTCCTGCGCACGGCGGGCGTGGACACCACGGCCGGCCGCACCTACACCCCCGAGGACCTCGTCGGCCGACTCCGGCCCGCGGGGCCCTACCGCAAGCTGCTCGACGCCCTGCTGCACATGCTCCGGGAGTCGGGAGTGCTGGCCCGCGAGGGCGACCTGCTGCGGTTCACCGGCAGCGGCGCCGACGCCGCGGAGGAGGCACGGCTCACCCGGTCCGTCACCGAGCGGCACCCTTCGCTCGCCAAGGACCTGGAGCTGCTCGACACCTGCCTGGCCGGCTGCGCGGACGTGCTGCGGGGCGACACGGACGGCACCGCGGTGCTGACCCCCGACGGCCGTACGGACCTCACCGCCGGCGTGCTCGAAACGCACATGGACGAGGGCGACTTCGCCCTGTACCGCACGCTCCTGGCCGAGCACGTCGCGGAGCTGGCGCGCGCGGCGGGCGGTCGCCCGTTCCGGATCCTGGAGGCGGGCGCCGGGCGGGGACGGCTCACCTGGACCGTCGCCGAGGCCCTGCGGGGCATCCCCGGAGTGCGGTACCACGTCACCGACCTGGGCCGGTCCTTCGTCCTGGAGGCCGAGCGCGAGGCCGCGCGGCGCGGGATCGACTTCATGTCCTTCGGCGTGCTGGACATCGGGCAGGCCGTGGACCCCGTCGCGCTCGGCGGCGCCTTCGACGTGGTGCTGGCCTTCAACGTGCTGCACATCCCCGCCGACCTGCGGGAGTGCACCCGCCACGTCCGGCGGCTGCTGGCCCCCGGCGGCCTGCTGTGCGCGCTGGAGACCGTACGGATGCCGTGGGCGTCCGAGCTGTCCGTGGGGCTGCTCCCGCAGTGGTGGGCGTTCGCGGACGACCTGCGCCGGAACTCGCCGATCCTGCCCGCCGACCGGTGGCGCGAGCTGCTGGTCTCGGAGGGCTTCGACGAGGTGCGGGTCCTCAGCGACGACCGGGCGGACCAGCCGCTGATCCCGCACGCCCTCATCGTCGGCCGCCGTCCCGCCGCGAGCGCCGCCGAGCCCGCCACCGCCGAGCCCGCCACCGCCCGGCCCACCGCCGGGTCGGCGCGGACGCCGGAGGAGACCGGTACGGGACGGCAGCCGCGCCCGGCCCTCGGCGTCGCCCACCGCGCCCCGTCGACCGACACCGAACGCGTCGTCGCCCGGCACTGGGAGGAGCTCCTGCGCGTCGACGGCATCGGGGCCGACGACAACTTCTTCGACCTCGGCGGCGAGTCCCTGCTCGCGTTGCAGCTCGTCACGCGGCTGCGCGACGAACTGGGCGTGGAACTGCGGGTGAAGAAGCTCATGGAGAAGCTCACCGTCGCGGCGATGGCCACCGAGGCCGACGCGCTGCGGGGCAACGCGGACACCGCCCCCCGGATCACCCCCAGCGCCCGCCGGGGGCGGCGCGCCGGCTAGGGCCTGTCCGGCGGATCTTGCCGGGCGCCCGACGCCGCGCGCTGATCCGCCAAGATCCACCGGACAGGCCCCAATCGCCCGCCCCCGCTGAAGTCCCGTCCGAGTCCCGAACCACCGGCGCAGAGCCGGGTGCTAGCCGCCAAGGAGTACACCGATGCCGTCAGCTTCGACGAGCGAGACGCAGGAGCCCGCCACCGACGTGCGGACGGCCCCCGAGGAGGCGGCCGACGTCCTGGAGTTCCCGGCCACCTACGCCCAGCAGGGACTGTGGTTCTTCTACCGCCTGAACCCGCACAGCGCCTTCTACAACGTGTCGATGATGCACCGGCTCACCGGTGAACTGGACACCGCCGTGCTCCGGTCGGCCCTGAACGACGTCGTGCAGCGCCACGAGGCGCTGCGCACGACGTTCCGCGAGCACGACGGCGAGCTGCGCCAGGTCGTCGCCGACGCCGTGGACATCGCGCTTCCCGTGCACGAGGCCGCCGGCTCCGCGGCCGACCGGACGGCCCCGCACGAGGTGCCCGCGGTGCGCGAGCAGCTGACCGGGCTCATCCAGGCCCCCTTCGACCTGGAGAACGGCCCGCTGCTGCGCGCCGCCCTGGTGCGCACCGCGCCCGCCGACCACCTCCTCGTCCTGTCGATGCACCACATCGTCGTGGACGGCTGGTCCCTGGGCATCTTCCTCCGGGAACTCGCCGAGGCCTACCGGGCCCGCCGGGCGGGCCAGGCCCCGCAGCTGCCGGAACTGGCCATCCAGTACGGCGACTACGCGGAATGGCAGGCCGAGCAGCTGCACGGGCCGGCGCTGCAGGACGGACTGGACTACTGGCGTGCGCGGCTGGGCGGCGATCTGCCCGAGCTGCGGCTGGCGACCGACCGGCCGCGCCCCGAGGCCCGCTCCTTCGTCGGCGCCCGCTTCGACTTCACCTTCGACGAGGAGCTCACCGCGGGCCTGAGGGAGATGTGCCGGGCGGAGGGCGTCACCCTGTACATGGTGCTGTTCGCCGGGGTCTCCGCCCTCCTGCACCGCTACACCGGCCAGGACGACTTCATCCTCGGCACCCCGATGGCCGGGCGCGACGACGCCCAGACCCAGCCGCTCATCGGCTCGTTCGTCAACACCCTGCCGATGCGCGCGGACCTCTCGGGCGACCCCTCCTTCACCCGCGTCCTGGGCCGGGTGCGGGAGATGAGCCAGGGCGCCTACGCGCACGACGACATCCCGTTCGAGAAGATCGTGCAGGAGGTCGCACCGCAGCGCGGCATCGGCGCCAACCCGCTGTTCCAGGTCACCTTCGCGCTCCAGAACTACGAGCTCGGCGGATTCGAGCTCGACGGCGTGCACGCGGAGCGGATCGCCGTCGAGGAGGGCACCGCCCGCTTCGACCTGGAGGTGCACTGCTGGGACGACCCGGACCGGCTGCGCGGCTCCTTCGTCTACAGCACCGACCTGTTCGACCGCGCCACCCTGGAACGCATGGCGGCGCACCTCACCAAGGTGTTCGAGGGCGCGCTGGCGGACCCCTCCCGGACCATCGGCGAGCTGTCCCTCCTCACCGAGGACGACCACCTGGTCCTGGACGCGGTTGCCGGCCCGGACGCCGGATTCGACGCCGACGCCACCGTGCCGCGGCTGTTCGCCGCCCAGGTGACGGCCCGCCCCGGGGCGACGGCCGTGCGGGCCCCCGGCGCGACCCTGTCCTACGCGGAACTCGCCGCGGGCGTGAGCGCGCTCGCGGCCCGGCTGCGCGCGGCCGGGCTCACCCCGGGCGCCCGGGCCGGCCTGCACCTCGACGGCCCGGTCGACGAACTGGTGGGCACCCTCGCCGTCCTGGAGGCGGGCGGCGTGTGCGTGCCGCTGAACCCGTCCGACGACCCGGCGCTGCTGCGCCGCTCGACCCGCCGCACCGGGCTCGCCCTGCTGCTCACCCGAGGCGCGGCCGGTGACTGGGCGGACGGCCTCACCGCGGTGGACCTGGACACCGCCGCCCCGGCCGGCGTCGGCCCGGACGCGGCGCCGGCACCCGTACGGCCCGCCGGTTCCGCGCCGGCCCTCCTGCTGGACGTGCCGGGCGGCCCGCTCGTCCTCGACCACGCGGGACTCGCCGACCGGCTGGCCCGGCTGGCCGCAGCGGCCGCGCTGACCACCGGTGACGTCGTCGCCCGGCACGCGCCCTGGGGCCAGGAGCGCGCCGTGTGGGAGGCACTGCTCCCGGTCTGCCACGGGGCGAGCCTGGCGGCCGTCGGCGGGGCCGGTGTCCCCGGGGACGCCACCGTGGTGATCGCCGCGGACTCCGACCTGTCCGGCATCCTCGCCGCGGACGCGCCGACACTCTCCCCGCGGGCCCTGCTGTGCCTGGCCTCCGTGCCGTCGCCCGCCCTCGTCCGGCGCTGCCACGACCGCTTCGGGCCCGCGGCGCGCTGGGTGTACGCCACCTCGCACGCGGGTCCGACCGGTGTCGCCGAGTCGGCCCCGACGGACGCGGCCCTGCTGTTCGCACCCCTGCGCGCGGTCCGGATGCTGGACGCGCGCGGCGCCACCACCCCGGTCGGCGTCCCCGCCGAGGTGTACGTCGGCGGCTCCGGCCTGGCCCGCCCCGCCCTCGGGAGCGGCCCGGTGACGTGGGCCGCCGCCGGCGACACCGGCCGGATCACCGCGGACGGGAAGCTGGAGATCCTCGCCCGCCGCCCCGGCACCGCCGTCGTCTCCGGCGTGCCCGTCGACCTCGCCGAGGTCACCGCGGCGATCCTGGCCGAGCAGGCCGTCGCCGAGGTCACGGTCGTGGAGCGCCGTGCCACCGCAGGCCACACCGAGCTGGTCGGCTATGCCGTCCGCTGCGGCCAGGTGACCTCGCAGCGCCTCGTGCAGGCCGCGCGCGCCGCGCTGCCCGGCGGCGCCGCCCTGGCGGCGGTGGTGTTCGTCACCGCCCTGCCGCGCACCCCCGGCGGCGGTGTGGACACCGCCGCGCTGAGCGAGCTGCCCGTCCTCGACGACGAGCTGATCGGCGCGTGGGAGCAGGCGCTGTCCGAGCGGGGCGTTCCCGCGGTCGTGGTGGTAGCGGAGAGCGACCCGGCGCCGGCCGCCGAGGACTTCGTCGATCCGCGGGCCCTCGGCCGCGACACCGCCGCCGAGAGCACCCCGACCGGCGGTGCCGGGACGGCCGGGGACTCGGACGTGCCGGCGATCAGCAGCGGCGGGCCCGCGCTGGACCCCGGCGCGGCGAACCTCGCCGAGGTGCTCCGCCGGGTCGCCGCCGACCCGGCCTCCGGTGACCTCGTCTACGTCTCCGCCCAGGGGGAGGAGGACCACCAGTCGTACGGCGAGCTGCGCGACGAGGCGTCCCGGGTACTGGGCGGGCTCCGCGCGCTGGGCACGCGTCCCGGCGACCAGGTGATCCTCCAACTCGCGGACAACCGCGACTTCGTGACCGGCCTGTGGGCCTGCGTGCTGGGCGGGTTCGTCGCCGTCCCGCTCGCCGTGTCGCCCACCTACGCGGAGGACACGGCCGCCACCAACAAGCTCGCCGGCGCGTGGACGCTGCTGTCGGGGCCCCTGCTGCTCACGGACCGCACGCTCGCGGGCCCGCTGCGCGGGCTGGGGGAGCGGCTCGGCTGGCAGGAGCCCCGGCTCGCGGTGCTCGACGACCTGCGCGACGGTCCGCAGGCCACCGACTGGCACGACTCCCGGGGCGACGACCTGGTCCTGCTGCTGCTGACCTCCGGCAGCACCGGCCGCCCCAAGGCGGTCGAGCTGCGCCACCGCAACGTCCTGGCCCGCACGGCGGCCGCCCGGCACGTCTACGAACTCACCCAGCGGGACGTCTCGTTCAACTGGATGCCGCTGGACCACGTCGGCGGCATCGTGATGTCCCACATCCGTGACGTCTTCGTCGGCTGCCGGCAGATCCAGGCCCCCACCCAGTGGGTGCTCGCCGATCCGCTGCGCTGGACGGCCAAGATGGCCGAGCACCGGGTGACGACCACCTGGGCCCCGAACTTCGCCTTCGGCCTGATCGCCGAGCGCGCCGCCCAGCTCGCCGGGCAGGACTGGGACCTCGGCGCGCTGCGCCTGATCATCAACGGCGGCGAGGCCATCGTCCCCCGGGTCACCCGGCGCTTCATGGCGGCGCTGGCCCCGCTCGGGCTGCCCGCCACCGCCATGCGTCCCGCCTGGGGCATGTCCGAGACGTCCTCGGGCGAGGTCGACGACCGCTTCGACCCGGCGACCGCCACCGACGACGACCAGTTCGTCTGCGTCGGCGCCCCCTTCCCGGGGTTCACCATGCGGATCGTGGACGGCGACGACGCCGTCGTCCACGAAGGGGTGCCCGGCCGACTCCAGGTCAAGGGCCCGGCGGTCACCTCCGGATACCACCTGAACCCCGAGCAGAACGCCGAGTCCTTCACCGAGGACGGCTGGTTCGAGACCGGCGACCTCGCCGTGCTGCGCGACGGCAAGCTGACGATCACCGGGCGCGCCAAGGACGCCATCATCATCAACGGCCACAACTTCCACAGCCACGAGCTGGAGGAGTGCGTCGAGGAGCTCGACGAGGTCGAACGGTCCTTCACCGCGGCCTGCGCGGTGCGCACCGCCGACAGCTCCACGGACGAACTGGCGCTGTTCTTCTGCCTCAAGGACGGCGTGGCCGACGCCGAGGCGATCTCCCTGATCCGCGCCAAGCTCCAGCGCGAGGCCGGTGTCCACGCCTCCTACCTGGTGCCCGTCACCCGGGAGCGCATCCCCAAGACGGAGATCGGCAAGATCCAGCGCACCCTGCTGCGCACGCAGTTCGAGGCCGGCGAGTTCGCGGCCGAACTGCGGCGCACCGGAGCCGGAACGGACGACGACACGGCGCTGCCCAACTGGTTCCACCGGCCTGTGTGGCGGCGGGCCGCGGACGGCCCACGGCCCGTCGCGCCGGCCGCCGGCCACACCCTGCTCGTCGCCGACGGCCACGGACTGGCGGACGCCCTGGCCGAGCTGTTGCGCGACCGCGGCGAGCGCTGCACCGTCCTTCCGGCCGGCGCCGCCCACGCCGCGCAGGCGCACGGCGCCGTCGACCGCGTCGTCCACCTCGCCAGCTGCGCCCCGTACCAGGAGCTGCCGACGGGCACGCAGGAGCTCGCCGCGGCCTACCGCGAGGGGCCGCCGGCCCTCGCGGAGCTCGTCGGCGCCGTGGTCCGGGCCAACCCGGAGGGCCGGCCGGTGGCCCTGACCGTGGTCGCCACCCACAGCCAGTGGGTGCGCGAGGGCGACCGGGTGGCGCCCGCGCGCGGCGCCTCGACCGGTGTGGTGAAGTCCGTCGGCCAGGAGTACGACTGGCTGCGCGCCACCCACCTCGACGTGGAGCCGCAGGAGCCCGCGGAGCTGGCGCAGCGGATCCTGGAGCTCCTCGACGCCGCCGGCAACGAGCCCGAGCAGGCGCTGCGCGGCGGGGAACGCTGGGTGCGCCGCATCGAGCGGCTGCCCGCCGCCCCGTCCGGGACCACCGGGCTGCGCCGCGGCGAACTCGTCGTCGTCAGCGGCGGTCTGGGCGGCCTCGCCGCGGAGACCGCGGCCCACCTGCTGTCCGTCCACGGCGTGCGACTGCTGCTGCTGGGCCGCACCGTCCTGCCGCCCGAGGAGGCCTGGGACGAGGAGCTCGCCTCCGGCGGAGCGACCGCCGAGCGGATCGCCGTCCTGCGCCGGCTGCGCGCCCTGGGCGAGGTCCACTACGCGGCCGCCGACGTCACCGACGCGGCAGCCGTACGGGCGGCCGTCCGGCACGCCGAGGAGCGCTGCTCGACGCAGGCGGCCACCGTCATCCACCTCGCCGGCCACTTCCACGAGGCTCCGGTGACCGAGGCGGGCGAGGAGGACTGGGCGGAGGTCACCCGGGCCAAGGTGCTCGGCGCCGCCGTCCTGCACCACCTGGTGAAGGACCGCCCGGGGGCCCGCTTCCTGTCCTACTCCTCGGTCAACGGCTACTTCGGCGGCGCCAACGTCGCGGGCTACGCCGCGGCCAACGCCTTCCTGGACGCGCTGGCGGTCCACCAGTCCACCGGGCACGGCATGCGGGCCCAGAGCCTGGGCTGGACCATGTGGGACGAGCTGGGCCTCAGCCGCGGCTACGCCCTGAAGGCCCTGACCGAGGCCCGCGGATACCGCGTGCTCGCCCCCGGACAGGGCGTCGCCTCCGTCGACGTCGCCCTGCGGCACGGCACCCCGCAGGTGCTGATCGGCCTGGACCACACCGCTCCGTGGGTGGCCGGCCGGCTCCAGGCCCCCACCGCGCCACTGCACCGGCTGGTCGGCTACCGCACCGCCGGGTCCGCCGACGGGCGCGGCGACCTCGGCCTGCCGGACCGCTACGGGACCCGCACGGACTGCGAGTTCGCCGTGGTGGCCGAGCTGCCCGTCACCGAGAGCGGGGAGGTCGACCGCCGGCGCCTGGCCGAGGCGGGCGGCGCCGGTGCCGCGACCGCCGCGGCCGACGACCGTCCGCACAGCGCGGCCGAGCAGGCCATCGCCGCCATCTGGTGCGATCTGCTGGGCCTGGCGGAGGTCGGTGTCCACGACAACTTCTTCGACATCGGCGGGCACTCGCTGCGCGCGGCCATGCTGCTCAGCCGGCTCCGCGCCGAGCTGGGCGTGGACCTCACCATCGCCTCGCTCTTCGAGAACCCGACGATCGCCGGCCTGGCCCGCCAGCTCGACCCGATGACGGCCCAGGACCCGCTGGCCGTGGTGCTGCCGCTGCGCCGCGAGGGCGCCGCCGCCCCGCTGTTCTGCCTGCACCCCGGCGGCGGCATCAGCTGGTGCTACTCCGGCCTGCTCGGCGGCCTGCCGGACCGGCACCCGGTCTACGGCATCCAGGCCCGCGGGTTGAACGGCGAGGAGCCGCTGCCCGCGACGCTGGACGAGATGGTCGACGACTACCTGGGGCAGGTGCGCGAGATCCAGCCGGCCGGCCCCTACCACTTCCTCGGCTGGTCGTTCGGCGGTGTGATCGCCCACGCCATGGCGACCAGGCTGACCGCCGAGGGCCACCGGGTCGGGGTGCTGGCCATGATCGACGCCTGGCCTGCGGACCCGGAGCTCGACCCGGAGTTCGGCGACGACCTGAACGTCGAGAAGGAGATGCTCGGCGCCCTGCTCGCCGACGCGGGCTACGAGGGCCCCGTCGACGAGGAGCTCACCCGCGCCGAGGCGCTGCGGATCCTGCGCAGCGAGGGCAGCCCGCTCGGCAACCTCACGGAGGAGAGCATCACCTCGCTCGTCGCCATCGCGACGAACAACATCAAGCTGCGCGCCTGCGAGCTCCCGCCGTACGACGGCGACCTGCTCCTCTTCCACGCGGACGGGGACGACCGCGACGCGGACGCCGTGACGCGCAGCTGGCGGAGGTTCAGCACCGGCCGGATCGACAACCGCCCGATGCCCTACGGCCACAACAGCATCATCCACCCCAAGCCGCTGGCCGAGATCGGCGCGCTCGTCGGGGAGCGGATGGCGGACGGATGACCCGGCCCGCAGCACCACAGGAGAAGACCATGACCAATCCGTTCGACGACCCGGACGGCACCTACCGCGTGCTGGCCAACGACGAGGGCCAGCACTGCCTCTGGCCGGACGCGCTGGACGTCCCGCAGGGCTGGCACACCCTGCGGGGCGCGGGCACCCGGCAGGAGAGCCTCGACTTCATCGCCGGGAACTGGACCGACCTGCGTCCGGCGAGCCTGGCGGCCGGAGAGGACGGCGCCCGGTGAGCGACGCGAGGACGCCCGTCGGCGTCGACCTGCTGAACCCCGACGTCTACGCGGTGGACAACCAGCCCCGGCTGTGGCGGCGGTTGCAGGACGAGTGCCCGGTCGGCTGGCACGAACCCACGCCCGGCGTCCCCGGGTTCTGGGTGCTGTCCCGCTACGCGGACATCATGGAGGTGTTCAAGGACACCACCACCTTCAGCTCGGCCCGCGGCAACATCCTGGGCACCCTGCTGGCCGGTGGCGACCCGGCCGGCGGGCAGATGCTGGCCGTCACCGACCCGCCGCGCCACCGCGACCTGCGCCGCATCCTCCAGGGCGGCTTCTCGGCACGGTCGATGCGGCGCATCGCCGACAGCGTCCGCACGGTGGCGCGCCGGCTGGTCGCCGAGGCGGTCGAACGCGGCGGCTGTGACTTCGTGGCGGACATCGCGGCGCGCATCCCCCTGGAGGCGATCTGCGAACTGCTCGCCGTCCCGGTCGAGGACCGGGCGCGGATGCTGGAGCTCACCTCGACGGCGCTCGACGCGGACAGCACGCCGATGGAGGCGGCCAGGGCGCAGAGCGACATCATGAACTACTACGCGAAGCTGCTGCCCGAGCGCCGGGCGAACCCTCAGGACGACGCCGTCAGCATGCTCGCGGCCGGTGCGATCGACGGGCGGCCGCTGAGCGAGGTCGAGGTCTTCCTCAACTGCTACAACCTCATCATCGGCGGCGACGAGACCACCCGGTTCTCAGGCGCCGGCGGCCTGCTCGCGCTGATCGAGCATCCGGACCAGTGGCGTCTGCTCAAGGAGCGGCCCGACGTCATCGACAGCGCCGTGGAGGAGATCGTCCGCTGGACCTCGCCCGCGTTGCACATCGCGCGGGTGGCGACGGTCGACACCACCGTCCGGGGAACCCGGATCGCCGCGGGCGACATCGTCACCCTGTGGATCGGTGCGGCCAACCGGGACGAGGAGGTGTTCGAGGACCCGTACGCCTTCGACCTGGCCCGCACGCCCAACAAGCACATGGCGTACGGCTTCGGGCCGCACTTCTGCCTGGGCGGAGCGCTCGCCCGGATCGAGATGCAGATCCTCTTCGAGGAGCTCCGGGACCAGGTGGGTTCCGTCAGCCTGGCCGGCGAGGTCGAGTACTCGCGGTCCAACTTCCTCACCGGCGTCAGCAGGCTGCCCGTCGCCCTCACCCCGAGCACCCGCTGACGTCCCCGACCACGGAAGAGGCATGATGCCGAGCACCACCAGCCCCCGAATGCGCCCCGCGCTGGACGCCGTTCCCGGCTACACGCCGGCCCGAGTCCCGGACGGCACCGCACCGGTCCACCGGCTGGCCGCCAACGAGAGCCCCTACCCGCCGCTGCCCGGCGTCCTGGAGCGGCTCGCGGTCACCGCCCAGGACGCCAACCGCTACCCCGACTTCGGGTGCCGCGAGCTCACCGCCGAACTCGCCGCCCGGCTGGACGTCCCGGCCGCGCACATCGCGGTGGGCACCGGCTCGGTCGCCCTCGCCCAGCAGCTGATCCAGATCACCGCCGACCCGGGGGACGAAGTCCTCTTCGCCTGGCGCTCCTTCGAGGCGTACCCGGTGATGACCCGGCTCGCCGGCGCCGTACCGGTCCAGGTGCCGCTCACCGCCGACGAACGGCACGACCTGCGGGCCATGGCCCGGGCCGTGACCGAGCGGACCAGGCTGGTCATCGTCTGCAATCCCAACAACCCGACCGGCACCGTCGTGGGGCGCGCCGAGCTGGAGGCCTTCCTGGACCAGGTGCCGGCGGACGTCCTGGTGGTCCTGGACGAGGCCTACGTCGAGTTCGCCGACGACCCGGACCACCCGGACGGGGTCGAGCTCTACCGCGACCGCCCCAACGTCTGCGTGCTGCGCACGTTCTCCAAGGCGCACGGACTGGCCGGCCTGCGGGTCGGCTACGCCGTCGCGCACGAGCCGGTGGCCGCGGCCCTGCGCACGGCCGCGGTCCCCTTCGGCGTGAGCCAGCTGGCCCAGGACGCGGCGGTCGCCTCGTTGCGCGCCGAGTCCGCGATGCGCGAACGCGTCGCGGCGCTGACGGCCGAACGCGCCCGGGTCGTCCGGGAGTTGGCCGCACAGGGCTGGACCGTCGCGCCGACGCGGGCGAACTTCGTGTGGCTGCGACTCGGCGACCGCACCGCGGAGTTCGCCGACGCGTGCGCCGCGGCGGGCGTGTCCGTGATGGCCTTCCCGGGCGACGGCGCGCGGGTCAGCATCGGGGACGCCGCGGCCAACGACGCTTTCCTGCGCTGTACTTCGCGATTCCGGACCGGGGGCGCGGCGGCGCAGGAGCAGGCGTCCCGGCAGGCGGGGGAGTGAGCATGACCACCGCCGTGGCGCAGGACCGGTTCAAGGACGTGATGGCGGGCGTGGGCGGCCCGGTGACCGTCGTGACCGCCTTCGACGAGGGCGAGCCGCACGGGACCACGGTCACCGCGTTCGCCTCCCTCTCCCTCGACCCGCCGATGGTCACCGTCGCGCTGAGTGAGAACTCCTCCCTGCTCCCCAGGATCATCCGGTCGGGACGGTTCGGGGTGAACCTGCTCTGCGCCTCCCAGGAGGAGCCGGCCGCCCGCTTCGCCCGGCGTGACGTGGACCGCTTCGCCGGCGCGCACTGGTACGCCGACAACGGGCTGCCGCGGCTGGCGGGTTGCCTCGGATGGGTGGCCTGCGACGTCGCGCAGGCCGTCCGGGGCGGCGACCACACACTGCTCCTCGGGGCGGTGACGGATGCTCAACAAGGCACCCCGGAGCATCCGTTGATCTACGTCAACCGGGCCTTCGGTATGCTCCTTCCGGGCCCTGGGATCATGCCCGCCGTCACGTCAAGGACTGTTTCATGAGCGAACGCACCATCACTCCGCGCAACCGAGGATTCCTCTTCCTGGACGCGCACCCGGCCGGCTGCACCCGGCTGGTGAACGACATGTGGCGTTCGGTCGCGGCCGGGCCCGCCGAGGCCCTCGGCGAGGACGCGCCCGTGGCCCTCGTCATCGGCTCCTCCGCCGGCTACGGACTGGCCGCCGCCGTCACCGGGCTCGCCCGCGTGGGGATCCGCGGCATCGGCGTCTCCTTCGAGAAGGCGCCGACCGAGCGCAGGACCGGCACCGCGGGCTGGTACCGCACCGCGGCCACCGCCGAACTGGCCCGGGAGGCCGGGCGGGAGATGCTCTTCCTCAACGGCGACGCGTTCTCCGACGGCATGAAGGAGCAGGTGGCCGACCTGATCGAGCAGCGCTTCGGCCGGCTCGACCACCTGATCTACTCCGTGGCGGCCCCCCGCCGCACCGATCCCGAGACGGGCGTCACCTACGCCTCGGCCCTCAAGCCGATCGGCGGCACGGCCCGCACCAGGACCCTCGTCTTCGACGAGGACGGGAAGCCGGACGTCCGGGAGGTGACCACCGACCCGGCCGACGAGGACGAGATCGCGCAGACGATCGCCGTGATGGGCGGCACCGACTGGGAGCGGTGGGTGTCCCACCTGGCCGGCCGACGGCTGCTGGCCGACGGCTTCACCACGGCGGCCCTCACGTACATCGGCTCTCCGCTGACGGCCGACATCTACCGGCAGGGCACCATCGGCGCCGCCAAGACCCACCTGGAGCAGACCGCCCGGGCGCTCGACGCACGGCTGGGCGAGCTCTGCGGAGGGCGCGCGGTGACCTCGGTCAACGGGGCCGCCGTCACCCAGTCGTCGACGGCCATCCCCGGGATCGCCCTGTACACGGGCCTGCTGCGGGGCGTCCTCGGCGGCCGCATGGTGTCCCCGGCGGACCAGCTGTCGCAGCTGTGGGACCAGCTCACCGGCGTGCGCCCGCTCGTGACGGACGACGAGGGACGGGTGCGGCTCGACACCTGGGAGCTCACGGCCGAGGTGCAGGCCGCCGTCGCCGACCGCTGGCGGACCGCCACCACCGACACCATCACGGACCTCGCCGACCTGGACTGGTTCCGTGACAGCGTCCGGCAGCTGTACGGCTTCAGCGTCCCCGGCATCGACTACTCCGCTCCCGTCGAGACCGACGTGCCCTGGCCCGCCGGCTGATGAGCGGGCCCGACGTCGCGGTCGTGGGGACCGGCCCCAACGGTCTGGCGGCAGGAGTGACGCTGGCCCGCGCCGGGCTGAGCGTCGTCCTCCACGAGGCCGCCGACCGGTTCGGCGGCGGCCTGCGCACGACGCCGCTGTTCGACGACGACGTCGTGCACGACATCTGCTCGGCGGTCCACCCCATGGCCGCGGCCTCCCGGTTCTTCCGCGAGTTCGACCTGGCCGCGCGGGGCGTGGAGCTCCTCCAGCCCGAGATCGGCTACGCGCACCCGCTGGACGGCGGCCGGGCCGCGCTGGCCCACCGCGACCTCGACGTCACCTGTGACCTCCTCGGCCCGGACGGGAAGAGGTGGCGCCGCCTCATGGAACCCCTCGTGGCCCACAGCACGGGCATCGTGGATCTGGTGCTGTCCGGCGGGCGCGCCCTGCCGGACGACTGGGCGGCCCCGTTCCTGCTCGCCGGCCGGACCCTCGCGCACGGCACCGCGCTCGCCCGCGGGCGCTTCGCCACCGAGGAGGCCGACGCCCTGCTGGCCGGCGTCGCCGCGCACGCCATCGGCAGGCTGCCCAGCCTCGCCTCCGGCGCGATCGCCGTGCTGCTGGGCCATCTCGCCCATGCCTCGGGCTGGCCGGTCCCCCGGGGCGGCAGCGCCCGGATCGCCGAGGCCATGGCCGCCGACATCACCGCCCACGGCGGCACCTTCCACCTGGGACGGACCATCACCGACCTGCGCGAGCTGGCCGGCGCGAGGGCCGTGCTCCTGGACACGGGGGTGAAGGGACTGCTGCGGATCGCCGGCGACCGCCTGCCGCGCCGCTACGCGCGCCGCCTGGCCCGGTTCCGCTACGGCCCCGCCGCCGCCAAGGTCGATTTCCTCGTGTCGGACGCCATCCCCTGGTCCCACCCGGAGCTGGGCAGAGCGGGCACGGTGCACCTCGGCGGCACCCGGGCGGAGGTCTTCCGCGCGGAGTCGCTGACCGCCGCGGGCGTCGCCGTCGACGATCCCTTCGTCCTCCTCGTCGACCCGGGTGCCGTCGACGGCACCCGGGTCCGCCCGGGCAGGCGCCCGGTGTACGCCTACGCCCACGTGCCCAACGGCGACGACCGCGACCCGGTGGAACTCGTGAGCGGGCGCATCGAGCGCTACGCACCCGGCTTCCGCGACACCGTGCTCGCGGCCCGCGGCATCAGCGGCCGGCAGTTCGAGGCGTACAACCCCAACTACGTCGGCGGCGACATCAGCAGCGGGGCGGCGACGCTCGTCCAGAGCATCCTGCGCCCCACCGCGCAGCTGGACCCGTACCGCACCCCGCTCCCCGGGGTGTACCTCTGCTCGGCCGCCACCCCGCCCGGGCCGGGTGTGCACGGCATGTCCGGACACCTCGCGGCCCTGTCCGTACTGCGCCGCGAGTTCGGCGTCACCACGCCGCCCCGGCTGGGGCCGGACGCGAGCAACGCGTGAAGTTCGTGATGGTGCCGGGTGGTTGGCACGGCGGGTGGGTGTTCGACGCGGTGGCGGCCGAGCTGCGCCGGGCCGGTCACCAGGTCGAGGCGGTGACCCTGGCGGGGTTGGAGCCGGACGGCCCCGCCGATGCGGACCGTCCGCCGAACCTCGACACCCACATCGACCAGGTGGCCGCGATCGTCGACGGCAGCGCCGCAGGACCCCTCGCGCTGTGCGGGCACAGCTACGGCGGGATGGTGATCGCCGGTGTCGCGGACCGGCTCGGCCACCGCCTCGACCAGCTCGTCTTCATCGACGCCTACGTCCCGGAGGACGGGGACTCCTGCTGGTCCCTGACCAGCGACCACTTCCGGGAGCTGTTCGTGGCCGGCTCCCGCGCCGACGGTCGCTGGGTCGCGGTCCCCGACCGGTTCGACCCCCGCGCGCGAGCGCACCCGCTGGCGAGCTTCCTCCAGTCGGTCAGGCTGGGAGGCGGCCCCGGGCACGGGTTCGGCCGGACGTACATCAGTGGTGGCGCGTGGCTGGGCAACCCGTTCGTGGCGCTGACCGAACGGCTGCGCGAGGACTCGGACTGGCGGGTGCACGAGATTCCCGTCGGGCACGACATCGCCCGCCGCGACCCGTCCGGCCTCGCGGCCGTTCTCGACGCACTGCCAGCGGCCGGTGGGCGGCGATCAGTCGGGCGCGCGGCCCGGGCCCTGGACACCGACTGACGGGCCGCTGGTGTCCAGGGGACTGCCGGGGGGACGGCCGGGGGTGCGAGGTGTCACGCGTGGCAGGGGAGGACGACGTCGAGGATCTCCCGTACGCGGTCGGTGAGGTCCTTGCGGTCGCGTTCGACCCAGGAGATGTGCTGGCTGCCGAAGAACGCGGCGACGACGACGCGGGCGATGATGGCGGCGTCGGCGGTGGGCTGCCAGGCGTTCTCGTGCTGGGCCCGGGCCAGCAGCTCGGTGATGAGCTGGGTGAACCCGCTGAACGGCGTCGGCATGTCGGCGTTGACCAGGTTCCGCTCGATCTGCAGCCGGGCACCGGCCTGCGCCACCGGGTTGTCCCGCAGGAAGACCGCGGTCTGCAGGAGGAACTCGGTGACCGTGTCGAGCGGCGGGAGCTGCTTGTCCATCACCGCTTCGGCGACGGCGGGCAGTTGCGTGTAGAACTCCTCGGTGACGGCGACGGCCACCGCCTCCTTGTTCTTGAAGTGGAAGTAGACGGCGCCCTTGGTCACCTCCGCGCGGTCGGCGATGTCCTGGAGCGTGACGGCGGGGAACCCCTTCTCGGCGAAGGCCCTGGCAGCGGCGTCCAAGAGCTGCCTGCGGGTGTGGCCGGCCCGTTCCTGCTTGAGTTCCCGCAGGGCGGCCTTGGTCCCGACGGCTGTCCACAGATCGCTGTTGCGGCTGTTCATGGTCCCTCTCCCGTGCCGGTCTCTGGCGCAAGCCCGAGCCTTGCTAGATACCTCTGCGAAGGTATATTTTTGTTTCGCACCCGATTTTAATACGCCGGGAGGCCGTGGGCCAGCTGCTTGAGCCGCCGGTCAAGATCCCGGCCGCTTCGAGCGCCGTCTCCAGCCGGTCCGTGGCGGAGGCGAAGTCGCCGTCGGATGCGGGCCGCGCCCGTCCGGAGCGGTCGGGCGGATCCTGGTGGAATGCGCCGACCGGCCCGCGCCCGGCCGGCGGGATCCGGCTCGGCCCGGAATATCCCGGCGATCCGCCGCCCCCGATTTCCCCCCGGTGGAGCGCGGCGGCCCGCCCGCCTGCGGGTTGGTGCACGAATCATCAGGGAATCGCCGTGGGCCGGGCCTGCCGGTGCGCGGCTCCCGTCGCGGTACGGCAGGGGCCGGGCTACGCTGCGACCAGAAGGGCCGCCGCACGGCCACACCCCCGAGGGCCGTGCGGCGGCCCTTCTTCGTTCCCGCCGCCCTGCCCGCCGCCGGCCTCCTCCCCGCCGGCGCCCGGCCGCCCGGTCCGCCCGTGCGGGCACCCGGTGTGCAACCGGGGATTTCCCCGGTTGCACACCGTGCACACCGTGCACACCGTGTGCAGCCCGTGCGGCGCAGGGGTTGGAAAAAAATACCTTGGCAAAGGTATCCTTACGTCAGGTCGATCGGAGCCGCGTACAGGGCTCCGTGGCGCCCGGCCGTGAGCGTCGGGTGCGGCAGGGGAGTGGTCGAGCGCGGCCGGCGGTGGGGCGGTGCCCCGTCGTCCGGGCGTTCGAATCCGTTGCGGCGCCCGGAGGAGTTCGCGGTGAACTCCGGAAAGCGGGGAATCCGCGGTCCTTGACGGGCCATCGAATTCCTTGGTTTGCTCATGAAAGCGAAATTCGAAACACCACAAGAAATGCCGCAGAAAGAGTGCGGGAACAATCCGACGGGCAAGCATCCACAACCAAAGGTGCGAAAATGAAATCCGCATGGATCGATCTCCGTGGTTTCGCCGGTGAGCTCGCGGCTGCCGTCATCGAGGAGAGTGCTCACCTCGGTGTCGAGGCCGTCGTGTTCGACGACCCGGACCTGGCG
>NZ_JNWQ01000017.1 GCF_000716875.1 Streptomyces novaecaesareae
GCGGTGGCTGGGGCATCCGGGGCGGTCACGGATGCCCTGGTATCGGCGGGCTGCATGTCGTCGACCGTAGGCCCGTCGCGGTTGATGCGTCCAATGCATGAAGCGTGGATGATCGATGCACTGGCGTATGAGTCGAGGTGGTGGCGCGTTGACCGGTCCTGAGTCGGTGGACGGTGGGGAACAGCGGTACCGGGCGGCCGAGTTGGGCCCGGACGAGCCGGCCGTGCTGCTGGCGCCCCGGCTGGCGCAGTTCGCGGCGGTGGCCCGGCTGGAGCACGTGACCCAGGCGGCCGCGCTGCTCGGGGTGCCGCAGCCGACGCTGTCGCGCGCGGTGGCCCGGCTGGAGGAGGAGCTGGGGGTGGAGCTGCTGGCCCGTCAGGGCCGGACGGTCCGGCTGACCAGGGCGGGCCGGCTGCTGCTGGCCTCGGTGGATCGGGCGCTGGCCGAGGTCGAGCGCGGCGCGCGGGCGGCCCGGGCGGAGGCGGACCCGGAGGTGGGGCTGGTGGCCTTCGGCTTCCTGCACACGATGGGGCCGGACACGGTGCCGGCGCTGCTGCGCGGCTTCCGGGCCGCGCGCCCGCGGGTGCGCTTCCAGCTGGTGCAGGACTACGGCGCGGCGATGCTGGAGCGGCTGCGGGCCGGTGAACTGGACCTCTGCCTGGTCGCGCCGCTGCCGGACGATCCGGCGTTCGTCGCCCGCCCGCTGGACGAGCAGCGCCTGCACCTGGTCGTCCCGGCGGACCACCGGCTCGCCGGGCGGCGGCGGATCCGGCTGGCCGAGGTGGCGGAGGAGCCGTTCGTCGGCCTGGAGCAGGGGTACGGGCTGCGCGCGATGACGGACGGCTTCTGCGCGCGGGCCGGGTTCGTGCCCCGGCTGGCGTTCGAGGGGGAGGAGGCGGAGACGCTGCGCGGGCTGGTGGCGGCCGGGCTGGGGGTGGCGCTGCTGCCGCCGGCCCTGGTGCCGCGGCCCGGGGTGGTGGAGCTGGAGGTGACGGCGCCGCGCACCCGGCGGGCGATCGGGCTGGCGTGGGCGGCGGGGCGGGCGCTGGCTCCACCGGCGGAGGCGTTCCGGGACTTCGTGCTCTCCCGGCGCGGCCGGCTGCTCCAGCACGACTGACGCTTTGGTGGATCGTATGGACCGGTCGGTGGAATTCCGGGGGTGCTTTGGACCATCCGGTGGTGTTCCCGGTGGTAGGTCTACGCGCGTAGGGGCTATATTTCCGCAATGGAAAAGCAGATCCCCGTCACCGCTGCGGGCACCGGCCCGCGCATCCCCACCGCCGACCAGATCCGCCGCGCGCCCAAGGTCCTCCTGCACGACCACCTGGACGGCGGGCTGCGCCCGGAGACCGTGGTCGAGCTGGCCGCCGCCGTCGGCTACCAGGGCCTCCCCACCACCGACCCCAAGGAACTCGGCGAGTGGTTCCGCGAGGCCGCCGACTCCGGCTCGCTGGTCCGCTACCTGGAGACCTTCGCGCACACCTGCGCCGTCATGCAGACCCGTGAGGCCCTGATCAAGGTCGCCGCCGACTGCGCCGAGGACCTGGCCGCCGACGGCGTCGTGTACGCCGAGGTCCGGTACGCCCCCGAGCAGCACCTGGAGGCCGGCCTGACCCTGGACGAGGTCGTCGAGGCCGTCCAGGAGGGCTTCCGCCTCGGCGAGGCCAACGCCCGCGCGGCCGGCCACCGGATCCGCATCGGCACCCTGATCACCGCGATGCGGCACGCCGCCCGCTCGCAGGAGATCGCGGAGCTGGCCAACCGCCACCGCGACCAGGGCGTCGTCGGCTTCGACATCGCGGGCGCCGAGGCCGGCTACCCCCCCACCCGCCACCAGGCCGCCTTCGACTACCTCAAGGGCGAGAACAACCACTTCACCATCCACGCCGGCGAGGCCTTCGGCCTGCCCTCGATCTGGGAGGCCCTGCAGTGCTGCGGCGCCGACCGGCTCGGCCACGGCGTGCGGATCGTCGACGACATCACGGTGGGCGAGGACGGCGCGGTCGAGCTCGGCCGACTGGCCGCGTACGTGCGCGACAAGCGCATCCCGCTGGAGATGTGCCCGACCTCCAACATCCAGACCGGCGCCGCCACTTCGTACGCCGAGCACCCGATCGGCCTGCTCAGCCGGCTGAAGTTCCGGGTCACCGTGAACACCGACAACCGGCTGATGAGCGGCACCAGCATGAGCCAGGAGTTCGGGCACGTCGTGGAGGCCTTCGGCTACACCCTGGGGGACCTGGAGTGGTTCACGGTGAACGCGATGAAGTCCGCGTTCCTGCCCTTCGACGAGCGGCTGGCGATGATCAACGACGTGATCAAGCCGGGCTTCGCCGAGCTGAAGGCGGAGTGGCTGTTCAGCGCGGGCACCGGCGGCAACTGAGCCGAGGGGTCGAGGCCCTGTCCGGTGGTCGGATGAACGGCCCACTTCGGCAAGGAAGTTGGCGTTCATCCGACTACTCACTCCAGTGAGTGAACGGCCTTTGGTTCCTGCGCGACCGGCTCACTACGGTGTGCCAGTCATTGCCGACCAGACACGGTGGCGGTCGCCCGTCCGCCCAACCCGTACGCGAGGCCGGCCACCGACGAGGACCCAAGGGGACGAACCATGAAGCAGGCTCTCAAGGCCGCCGGCACCGCGGCGCTCGGCATCGCCATCGCGGCGGTCGGCGCCGGCACCGCCTCCGCCGACGCAGCCCCGGCGCCCGGCGGCCTCGGGCTGCCCACCGGCGCGGTGACGAACCCCGCGGTGACCGGGGCGGTCACCGACACCGCCGCCAAGCTGCCCGGCGGCGACAAGGTCACCGGCACGCTGGGCACCCTCGCCCCGACCGCGGGCCACGCCGCCCCGGCCGCCGACGCGCCGCTCGCCGGCGTCACCCAGGAGCGCGCCGCCGTCCCGTCCGTCCCGGGCCTCGACAAGACCCCCATCGGTGGTCTGGCCGGCGCCCTCCCGGGGCTGCCGGGCCTGGGTGGCTGATCCGAGCCGCCGGCACGGCGACGGGCCGCCCGCCCCGGAGATCCCCGGGGCGGGCGGCCCGTCGCCGTTCTCGTCACCGGCCCTGAGGTGGGCCCGGGTCTCACGGCTCCTGGGGGAGGAGCACCCAGAGGGCGAGGTAGAGCAGGAACTGGGGGCCGGGCAGCAGGCAGGAGAGCAGGAAGATCAGGCGGACGGTCCACGGGGTCAGGCCGAAGCGCTCGGCGATCCCGGCGCAGACGCCGGCGATGACGCGGTTGTGACGGGGGCGGGCGAGACGAGAACTCATGCTCCCACCTCGCTTCGCTCGGCAGGGGCATTCGCCCACACGCGCCTCTCGATGGTTCGCTCGCTTCGCTCGCTCATGATCCACTCCTGACTTGCTCCGCACGGTGGCGGCCCGGTCCGGCCGGTCCGGCGGGGTACTTCCATACTGCTCCGCTGCCGCCCCGCGATCCTCAGCCCGCCAGGTGATTCCCCGCCCCGCCGGGTCACCGGCGAGGAGTAGCCGGAGGTCGGGGTCGCCCTCAGGGTGACCCTGAGGACCGGCCCGCCCGGCCCGCCGCCGCGGGCGGCCCCGGACGGCGGAAGGCCCGCCCGTCCCCGCTCGACGGCGGGTGACGGACGGGCCTTCCGGTGTGCGTACGGCGGGTGCCGCGCGATCAGCCCGCCGGGTGCGGCGGCTGCGGCGGGGTCGGCTGCGCGTACGGGTTGTCCGCCACCGGCTGCGGCGGGAGGCCCGGCTGGTACGGCGCGGCGCCCTGCGCCGGCGCGGCCTGGGGAGCGGCGGGCGGCACGGGGGCGCCGGCCTGCGGCGGCACCGGCGGGACGGGCGCGCCCGGCTGCGGGGCGTTGGGGTTGAACGGGGCCTGCGGGGCGTTCGGGTTGTACGGCGCCTGCGGCGCGTTGGGGTTGAACCCGGCGGCCTGCGCGGCGGCCTGGGCGGCGGCCTGCTGCTTGGCGTTGCTGCGCTCGGTGATCGCCTTCACCGAGTACACGATCATCGCGACCGGCAGGATGAACACCTTGAAGAAGATGTAGTACGTGCCCCCCTCGAAGACGAACGCGAGGTAGTAGGCGTACCCCAGGAAGCCGAGGCCGATGATGACGTTGAGGATCCGCAGGCCGACCTTCAGTCCGCCGGAGACGGCCCCGAGGACCAGCATGATGATGCCGCTGAGCGCCAGCAGCACGACGTACCAGGAGAACAGCGGTTCGGCGCTGAAGTCGAGATTGTTCAAGGGGGGGTTCCTGTGGGAGGGAAGAGAAAACGGCGGAACCGTTCGGGGACGAGAGCGCACAGTACTGGAGGCGGCCGACATCCGTCGCCGCCTTTACGTCACGGTGTCGTTGCGCTCTGCCGGACCGGCAATTGACGAGGTGGGAAATGACTGGGTATGAGGTGCTGCGGGTCTTTTGCGGGCCCGGAGGGGAGCACGGGAACGAGCTCGGGGTGGTGCGCGACGGCGCCGCCGTGCCGGAGCGCGCGGACCGGCAGCGGATCGCGCACGAACTCGGCTTCAGCGAGACGGTGTTCGTCGACGACCCGGAGCGCGGGGCGATCGACATCTACACCCCGTCGGTGCGCCTGCCCTTCGCCGGCCACCCGTGCGTGGGTGCCGCCTGGCTGCTCGGGGTGGACCGGCTGGTCACGGCCGCCGGCCCGGTGGGCGTGCGGCACGAGGACGGGCTGACCCGGATCGAGGCTCGGCCGGAGTGGGCTCCCGGGCGGACGCTGCGGCAGTACGGCTCGGCGGCCGAGGTGGAGGCGCTGGAGGTGCCGCCGCCGGGGGAGTGGATCTACGCCTGGGCCTGGCAGGACGAGACGGCCGGCACCGTCCGGGCACGGGCCTTCCCCGGGCGGGGGGACGGGATCGAGGAGGACGAGGCGACGGGCGCGGCCGCCCTGCTGCTGACCGCGCGGCTGGGCCGGGCGCTGACCGTCACCCAGGGCCGGGGCTCGCAGCTGATGACCGGGCCGCGCCCGGGCGGGCTGATCGAGGTCGGCGGCCGGGTGCTGCCCGGGCCGGTCCGGCCGACGGGCGGCCCCGCGAGCGCGCCCGACACCCCCTAGGCGCGCGGGCGGGCGGCGGGCGCGACGGCTGCCACCGACGGGGCGGTCGGCAGGGACACCCGGGGCGCCCGCGGCCGCCGTTCCCGCAGCAGGTGCCGCAGCCCGGGGACCAGCGCGAGGTGGGTGGCGGCCACGCCGACCACGGCGAACAGGATGTGGTCCACGTTGAGGACGTGCCCGGGCGTCCAGGAGGAGAGGAACTCCAGCACGGTCGCCAGCAGCGCGGAGACGCCGGTGGTGCGCAGGAAGGAGGGCAGCCACGGGGCCCGGAGGCGGCCGCCGGCCAGTGGCAGGAGGACGCCGAGCGGGGCCAGCAGCAGGAGTTCGCCGACCACCTGCCAGGCCGTGGAGGAGCGGAGCGAGGCCAGCGGCGTCAGGTTGGCGTCGTACACCCAGGCCACCGGCAGCGGTCTCAGGACGAGCCAGAGCACCAGCGTCAGGTGGCAGGCCAGGCCCGCCACTCCGGTCAGCCGGAGGGGACGGTGGACGTCCGCCGCCGGGCTGCTCTCGGTCCCCGCGCCGGAACGCTCGTCGCGTGTCCTGGTGCCATCTCGCTGCACGGGAGGGAGGACGTGGGCCGGTGGCACGGCGGTTCCACCCTGGGCGTGAACATTCCCGAACGCGCCCCCGGCCCCCGCCCCGCCGTCCCGGTCGGCCACCCGGCCACCGGTAGGGCTACTTGCAGGGCGCGGCCGTCGGCACCGCGCTGAACACGTTGTCCGGTGGCGGGCTGCCCGGCGCCACCACGGTGGGCGAGGGGCTCGGACTCGGGCTCGCGGACGCCTTGGCGGCGCCGCGGGCCTGGGTCATGGACGGCGCGGGGCCGGGCGGGGTGGCCAGCGCGGCCGGTACGTGCGGGGTGGTCGGGCAGGCCGTCCGGCTGGCCGGGGCGCCGGCGTCGACCGGTACGGCGGTGGGTCGGATGCCGCAGCCGGAGGCCAGCGCGAGCAGGAACAGCACGCCGACGGTGCGGCGCAGGGTGGTGGCGGGGGCGGTCACGTGGCGTCCTTGTCCTCGGCGGCGTCGCGCGCGGGGCCGTCCTCGGCCTCGCCCGCGGACGGCGGAGCCGGCGGGGCCAGCGGCAGCGCCAGGGTGAACACCGCGCCGACCTCCCCGTTCGCCGCCGTGATCGTCCCCCCGTGTATCTGGGCGTTGGCCATCGCGATCGACAGGCCCAGGCCGCTGCCCTCCGAGCGGGCCCGCCCCCGGTCCGCCTTGTAGAAGCGGTCGAAGACGTGCGGCAGCACGTCCTCCGGGATGCCCGGGCCGCTGTCGGAGACCTCGACCACGACCGAGTCCTCGGTCTGCCGGACCCGTACCCGCACCGGCGAGCCGCCGTGCTTGAGCGCGTTGCCGATCAGGTTGGCGAAGACCACGTCGAGCCGGCGCGGATCGACCACGGCCAGGATGCCGCGCGGGGCGTCCAGTTCGACCGCGTCGTACCAGGCCCGCCCGTCGATGCAGGACATGATCAGGTCGGCGATGTCCACCTCGTCGGCGACCAGCCTGGCGGTGCCGGCGTCGAAGCGGGTCACCTCCATCAGGTTCTCCACCAGGTCGGACAGCCGCCGGGTCTCGCTGACCACGAGCCGTACGGCCGGTTCGATCATCGGGTCCAGCGACTCGGCCTCGTCCTCCAGGATGTCGGTCACGGCGGTCATCGCGGTCAGCGGGGTGCGCAGCTCGTGCGACATGTCGGCGACGAACCGCCGGCTCTGCGCCTCGCGCGCGCTCAGCTCCTCGACCTGCTCGTGCAGCTGCTCCGCCGTCCGGTTGAACGTCCGCGCCAGGTCGGCGAGTTCGTCCGCGCCGTCGACCTCGAGCCGGGTGTCCAGGTGTCCTTCGCCGAGCCGCCGGGCGGCGTCGCCGAGCCGCTTGACCGGCCGCAGCACGGTGGCCGAGGCGGCCTGGGCGAGCAGCGCCGAGCCGATCAGCGCGAACAGCGTGGCGATGGCCAGCGACCAGCCCAGGGTGTTGAGGTCGGCCCGCTCGTTCTCCAGCGACTTGAACATGTACGCCGTCGGGCCGTTCGGCACCACCTTGGTGCCGCCGATCAGGAACGGCCGGCCCTCCAGGTTCTGCCGCTGCCAGTACAGGTGGTACGGGTACGGGTTGCTCTCGGTGACCTCGCGCGGCTTGGCGACGGTGGACTGCAGCGCGGCCGGCACGTCGGCCAGCGTGTAGCGCGTCGGGTCGGAGGACGGCGCGCACTCCGGGTGCGCCGGGTCGACCACCACCACGTCGTAACTCAGGCCGGAGCTGGCCACGTTGGACGCCAGCGCGGCGAGCTCCGGGCAGCTCGCGTTCAGTGGCAGCTCGGAGACGTTGCGGCTGAGCGAGACCCGGAAGTCGTTCAGCACGGTGTTCTGGGCGCGCTTGAGCACCGCGTCGCGGTTCAGCCAGTACGCGATGCCGGAGGCCGAGACGGCGGCGAGCAGCGCGACCGCCGCGAACACCGCGATCAGCCGCACCCGCAGGGAGCGCAGCCGTCGCCACCGGCCGGCCGGGAAGCGCCGGGCAGTCGTCTGATGGTCAGTCACAGGAGCCTGTCGTGGTACGGGAGTTCGGAGGTCGGAACGGGCGGCCCGGGCGGCCCGGGTTTCCGGTGGGGGGAGGGGCGTCAGGCCGGCGGGTCCAGCCGGTAGCCCACCCCGCGGACGGTGCGGATCAGCGTCGGCGCGGACGGCACGTCCTCGACCTTGGCCCGCAGCCGCTGCACACAGGCGTCCACCAGCCGGGAGTCGCCGAGGTAGTCGTGCTCCCAGACCAGCCGCAGCAGCTGCTGGCGGGAGAGCGCCTGGCCGGGGCGGCGGCTGAGTTCCAGCAGCAGCCGCAGCTCGGTCGGGGTGAGCTGGAGGTCCTGGCCGTCCTTGGTGACGGTCATCGCGGCTCGGTCGATCACCACGCTGCCGTACGCCGAGGAGTCCGAACTCTCCCGCTCGCCGCGCCGCAGCACCGCCCGGATCCGGGCGTCCAGCACGCGTGGCTGCACCGGCTTGACCACGTAGTCGTCCGCGCCGGACTCCAGGCCCACCACCACGTCGATGTCGTCCGAACGTGCGGTCAGCAGGATGATCGGCAGCTGGTCGGTGCGCCGGATCCGGCGGCACACTTCGAAGCCGTCGATTCCGGGCAGCATCACGTCCAGCACGATCAGGTCGGGCCGCTGCTCCTTGAAGAGCCTCAGACCGTCCTCGCCGGAGGCGGCGGTGGCCACGCGGTGGCCCTGGCGGGTGAGAGCGAGTTCGAGGCCGGTCCGGATGGCGTCGTCGTCCTCGATCAGTAGGAGGAAAGGCACGGCCCCATTTTGGCTCACCCGCAGCGTCGAATCACCCCCGATCCGCTCACCGACCGTACGGGAACCGGAAGGACCGCCACCGGCGTCCGGTACGGAGGGAGGCGGACCGGGACGAAAGGCCCACGCCTGTGACACCCCTGTGACAGTCGGCGGACAGCGCCATCACAACCGGCGGGCAGGATTTTCCATGTCGCCGCAGGACAGCGGGCCTCAGGGCCGGCTGGAGGGCGGCCACCGGAACCGCTCGTACCGACCCAGGGGGCGCACGATGAACGCCATGCTTCAGACCCGGACCAACCCGGCTGTCCGCACCGCGCGTTCGTCAGCCACCGCCCACCGGACCCGGTACGAGGTCAGGACCGACGAGAACTCCGGTGCCGTGACCGTACGGGGGTGCGCGCACAGCACCGGTGGAAACCCTGTCGCCCGCCGGGTGAGCGGCGGCGGCAGGACGGGGGAGCTGTACGGAATCGGCCGGCTGGGGAGTTCGGCCGACTCCGCCAACACCCTCACGCTGCGGGGGATCCTCCCCGTCCGCGTCGAGGGCACGGACACCCCGGGGGGGAACCGGGGGGCCGGGGGGAACGGTCTGCGGGCGGTCGGTTCGGGGGAACCGTCCGGTCGTGAGGCCGCCGGTGCGACGCTGCTGCGGCTGAACCCCGCCGCGGCCCGCACCACCGAGGCCGGACAGGGAGGCGCGCAGGGGGAGCACTCGGCCGCCGCGGAGGACCACATCACGGAGTTCACCGCGTACGTGCGCGAGCGCCGCGCCTCCCTGTACGCCACGGCGTACCACCTCACCGGTGACCGCTACGAGGCCGAGGACCTGCTGCAGAGCGCGCTCTTCAGCACCTACCGGGCCTGGGGCCGGATCACCGACAAGGCCGCGGTCGGGGGCTACCTCCGCCGCACCATGACCAACCTGCACATCTCCGCCTGGCGGCGCCGCAAGGTCAACGAGTACCCGACCGAGGAGCTGCCGGAGACGGCCGGCGACACCGACGCGATGGGCGGCACCGAGCTGCGCACCGTGCTCTGGCAGGCGCTGGCGAAGCTGCCGGAGAACCAGCGGACCATGCTGGTGCTGCGGTACTACGAGGGCAAGACCGACCCGGAGATCGCCGACGTGCTGGGGATCAGCGTCGGCACGGTCAAGAGCAGCATCTGGCGCGCCCTGCGCCGGCTGCGCGACGACGAGCACCTGAACACGTCGGGCGACATGGCCCGGGCGTTCGGCGAGCTGGTCGCCTGACAAAGTGAGACTCCCGTCGGGGGACGGGTGAAGAAAGGTCGCGGAATGCGGCGAGCGGCTCGGGGGAGCGTCGCCGAAGATTCGCGGCCGAAAGGACGGGCCCGGTGCGGGGGAGACGCACCGGGCCCGTTCTGCTGCTGTCGGTCGGCCCGCGTCCGTCGGCGCCGAGCACGGCCATGATCTCCAACTGCGGCGAGATCAGGATCCACAAGATGACCGACCCGAGCGGCTCCCCCAGCACCTTCAGCTACACCACCACCGGCGGCCTCACGCCGTCCAGCTTCAGCCTCTCCGACGGCCAGACCCGGGACTACGCCAGCATCCAGGCGGGCATCTACTCGGTCACCGAGCTCGACCCGACTCCGGCGTTCGACCTGGTGGACCTGAGCTGTGTGAGCGCCACCGGTCAGTCGGGGATCAACACCAGCGTGGCCCAACGCACGGCCACCATCGGACTGGTCGCCGGCGACGTGGTCGACTGCACGTACAGCAACCGGCAGCGCGGCGCGATCGTGATCAAGAAGGTCACCGATCCGGCGACAGACACCACCACCAGCTTCCCCTTCACCACGGGGGGCCTGAGCCCCGCGTCGTTCAGCCTGAACAACGGCGGCCAGCAGACCTTCAGCAACATCGTGCCCGGCTCCGGCTACAGCGTGGCCGAGCAGGTGCCGGCCGGCTGGAACCTGACCAGCGCGACCTGTGACAACGGCAGCCCGGTCACCAACATCTCGGTCACCGCCGGGCACACCACCACCTGCACCTTCAGGGACCAGGCCAACGGCAGCATCGCCATCCACAAGGCGGACGACGCCAGGTCGGCCAAGGGCCTGGCCGGCGCGGTCTTCACCCTCTACGTCGACAACCCGCCGACGGACGGCACCGTGCGCGGCCCCGAGGACACCGCGACCACCAAGACCTGCACCACGGACATCAACGGCAACTGCACCATCACCGACGTGGCCCCCGGCCAGTACTGGGTCGTGGAGACCACCGGTGTGCCCGGCTACGACCTGGCGGCGGACCAGAACGTCGTCGTCCAGCCCGGTCAGACGACCCAGCCGCTGAACTTCGTCGACCCGCGGAAGTTCACCGTGATCACGCTCGTCTGCACGGAGAGCGACAGCAAGCTCTACCCGAGCGACATCACTGTCGACGGCGAGCACAAGACCTCGCTCGCCACGGGTGGCGGCGGCTCGATCTCCGACGCGAACCTGTGCGCCCTGGGCGGTGCCCGGTACACCGGCAAGCACGTCGGGGACCACCCGGCCGACGTCAACATCCCGCAGTGATCGTGAGGTGATCCGACCGGCGGCCGTCGGGGCCTAGGCTCCGACGGCCGCCGGCTGCTGTGCGGCGACCGCGGTGATCCGTCGGGCGGCCTCAGGCCCGGCGCAGGCGTACGAGCCGAGGGCGACCTGCCGCCCGACGATCGACCGCTCGGCCCGCATCAGCCGAAAGCCCCGGCGCAGCAGCACCGGCAGCGATTTGCGGCCCTCCCGGACGTCCCGGCGCAGCCGGCGCCAGGCCGTGGTGAGCGCGCCGTTGCGCAGGCACAGGGCGTCGCCGAGCAGGCCTTCCGCGGCGCACTCGCCGGTGATCTCGGCCGCGAAGATGCCCTCGGCGATGAACGCGTGGGCGCCGCCCAGCTCCAGGGTGTGGGTGCCGATCCGGCCGTTGTCCGGGATCGAGTACACCGGGACGTCGGCGCGGCCGCATTCGTGCAGGGCGCGGATGGCGGCGACGGCCTGGTCGCGGTGCCAGGCCAGCGGGGTGTCCCAGTCGACGGCGCCGTCCGGCAGCCGCGGCAGGGTCGGGTCGTCCCCGTCCTTGTAGAAGTCGTCGAGCTGGAGCACCGGCAGGCCGCTGCACTCGGCGAGCGAGGACTTCCCCGACCCGGAGGGCCCGGAGAGCAGGATCACCCGGGCGTGCGAGGTCGGTGCGGGGTTCATGGGGGAGTCACTCACGGGACACCAGTCTGACGCATCCGGGCCCGTTGCCGAAACCGGTCGGTTCAGACCTTCTGCTGTGACTTCGGATCGGCGAGGGCGACGTGGACCATCGGCAGGTAGCGGCTGTCGACCTGGAGGTAGACCGGACGGCCGCCGCCGGGCGGCTGGTAGGCGGTGGCGGCCCAGTCCTGGCTGTGCCAGGTGTCGGGCTCGGGCTCGTGGAAGGTGCCGCCGGTGGGCAGCTCGATCCGGCCGAGCGCGCGCGAGCCGAAGGTCACCTTCACGGCGCCGGGGGTGATGCCCAACTTGCCGTTGACGTACGCGTGTTGCCAGCCGGGCCGGTCGGAGCGGGCCGAGCAGGGCACCCGTACGGACTTTCCGGCGGCCAGCCGGCGGCGGACCCGGGCCACGTGCCACGTGCGGATGAAACTGTCCGCGAACAGCGGCATCAGCTCGGCGATGATCTCTCCCACGCGGCCCCCTCGGTCGTTTCCGGTACGGACGATTCTGGTCCGCTCGGGTGCGCCCGGGGAGCGCCGAAAGTCGGCGGGCACGGTGACGAAAGTCGACGGACCCGCGCCAGGGGGGGAGAGGCGCGGGTCCGTCCAATGACCGTCCGGGCCCTAGGGGGGGTGAGGGCACTGGGGACGGCCAGTCTGTGGAGTTGTTGCCCGGAGAGGGCGGAGGGTCAGATACCCATCGGGTGCCAGACCGTCTTCGTCTCCAGGAACGAGAGTAGCCGCTCCGTACCGGGCGCATTGGTCCAGTCCTGGGCGAACGGGTCCAGCACCGGACGGACTACCCGCTTCAGGGTATCCGCGGCGGAGGCCTCCAGGGCCTGCGCCGCGCCGGGGCCGTCGGCGGCGATGGCACCGGTGAGGTCCAGCGCGTTGACGTCCTGGTGCGAGGCCAGGGTGGGGGCGATGTCCGCGGTCCTGCCCGAGATGATGTTGACCACGCCGCCCGGGACGTCCGAGGTGGCGAGCACCTCGCCCAGCGACAGCGCGGGCAGCGGGGCGTCCGCGGCGACCGCGACCACGACCGTGTTGCCGGTGGCGATCGCCGGGGCGATCACCGAGACCAGGCCGAGCAGCGAGTGCCCGTACCCGGCCTGCGGGGCGACGATCCCGACCACGCCGGTCGGCTCCGGGGCCGACAGGTTGAAGTACGGGCCGGCGACCGGGTTGGCGCCGCCCGCGATCTGGGCGACCTTGTCGGTCCAGCCCGCGTACCAGACCCAGCGGTCGATCGCGGCGTCCACCAGCGCGGCGGCCTTCTTCGGGCCGATGCCCTCGGAGACGGCCACCTCGGCGGCGAACTGCTCGCGCCGGCCCTGCAGCATCTCGGCGACCCGGTACAGCACCTGGCCGCGGTTGTACGCGGTGGTGCCGGCCCAGCCCTTGACCGCCGCGCGGGCGGCCAGGACGGCGTCCCGGGTGTCCTTGCGGGTGCCCAGCGGGGCGTTGGCGAGCCACTCGCCGTTCGAGTCCGTCACCTCGTACACCCGCCCGCTCTCGGAGCGCGGGAACTTCCCGCCGACGTACAGCTTGTAGGTCTTGAGGACGTCAAGACGCGCAACGACATCAGACATCGAGGTAGGCCTCCAGACCGTGGCGGCCACCCTCGCGGCCGTAGCCCGACTCCTTGTAGCCGCCGAACGGCGAGGTCGGGTCGAACTTGTTGAAGGTGTTGGCCCAGACCACACCGGCCTTGAGCTTGTTCGCCATCCAGAGGATGCGCGAGCCCTTCTCCGTCCAGATGCCGGCGGAGAGGCCGTACGGGGTGTTGTTGGCCTTCGCGACCGCCTCTTCGGGGGTGCGGAAGGTCAGCACCGACAGGACCGGGCCGAAGATCTCCTCCTGGGCGATCCGGTGGGCCTGGCTGACGCCGGTGAACAGGGTCGGCCTGAACCAGAAGCCGGTGCCCGGGAGCTCACAGGCCGGCGACCAGCGCTCGGCGCCCTCGGCCTCGCCGGCGTCGGTCAGCGCGGTGATCCGGGCCAGCTGCTCGGCCGAGTTGATGGCACCGATGTCGGTGTTCTTGTCCAGCGGGTCGCCGACCCGCAGGGTGCCCATCCGGCGCTTCAGGGCGTCCAGCAGCTCGTCCTGGACCGACTCCTGGACCAGCAGGCGCGAACCCGCGCAGCAGACGTGGCCCTGGTTGAAGAAGATGCCGTTGACGATGCCCTCGACCGCCTGGTCGATCGGCGCGTCGTCGAAGACGATGTTGGCCGCCTTGCCGCCCAGCTCCAGCGAGAGCTTCTTGCGGGTGCCGGCCAGCTGCTTGGCGATCGCCCGGCCGACCGGGGTCGAGCCGGTGAAGGCGACCTTGTTGACGTCCGGGTGGGCCGTCAGCGCGGCGCCGGTGCGGCCGTCGCCGGTGACGATGTTGACGACGCCCTTCGGCAGACCGGCCTGGCGGCAGATCTCGGCGAAACGCAGCGCGGTCAGCGGGGTGGTCTCGGCCGGCTTCAGGACGACCGTGTTGCCGGTCGCCAGCGCGGGCGCGATCTTCCACGCCAGCATCAGCAGCGGGAAGTTCCACGGGATGACCTGGCCGGCCACGCCCAGCGGCTTCGGGTTCGGCCCGTAGCCGGCGTAGTCGAGCTTGTCGGCCCAGCCCGCGTAGTAGAAGAAGTGCGCGGCGACCAGCGGCAGGTCGACGTCGCGGGTCTCGCGGATCGGCTTGCCGTTGTCGATCGACTCCAGCACGGCCAGCTCGCGGCTGCGCTCCTGGATGATCCGGGCGATCCGGAACAGGTACTTGGCGCGCTCGCTGCCCGGCAGCGCCGACCAGTCGGTGAAGGCCTTGCGGGCGGCGGCGACCGCGCGGTCGACGTCCTCGTCGGTGCCCTGGGCGAACTCGGCGAGCACCTGCTCGGTGGCCGGGTTGACCGTCTTCAGGGCCTCGCTGCCGGAGGAGTCGACGAACTCGCCGCCGATGAAGTGGCCGTAGGAGCTGGCGATGTCGCCCGCGGCGGCGGGGGACTCGGGGGCCGGGGCGTAGCTGAAGAGGCCGCCGGCGGGCTTGGCCGCGGGCTCCTCGGTGTTCTTCTTCTTGGCCATGGTGATCAGTCCACCGTCACGTAGTCGGGGCCGGAGTAGCGGCCGGTGGCCAGCTTCTGGCGCTGCATCAGCAGGTCGTTGAGCAGGCTGGAGGCGCCGAAGCGGAACCAGTGCGGGCTCAGCCAGTCGTCGCCGAGGGTCTCGTTGACCATCACCAGGTACTTCATGGCGTCCTTGGTGGTCTTGATCCCGCCGGCGGGCTTCACGCCGACCTGGACGCCGGTGGCCGCGCGGAAGTCGCGGACGGCTTCCAGCATCAGCAGGGTGACCGGCGGGGTCGCGTTGACGGCGACCTTGCCGGTGGAGGTCTTGATGAAGTCGGCGCCGGCCAGCATCGCCAGCCAGGAGACCCGGCGGACGTTGTCGTAGGTCTGCAGCTCGCCGGTCTCGAAGATCACCTTGAGATGGGCGGAGCTGCCGTCGGGGCGCTTGCACGCCTCCTTGACGGCGACGATCTCGTTGAACACGTCGAGGTAGCGGCCGGAGAGGAAGGCGCCGCGGTCGATCACCATGTCGATCTCGTCGGCGCCCGCGGCCACCGCGTCGGCGGTGTCGGCGAGCTTGACCGGGAGGGCGGCGCGGCCGGCCGGGAAGGCGGTGGCCACCGAGGCGACCTGGATGTCGGTGCCCTGCAGGGCGGCCTTCGCGGTGGCGACCATGTCCGGGTAGACACAGATGGCGGCGACGCGGGGGGTGGTCGGGTCGGTCGGGTCGGGGGTCCTGCCCTTGGCGCACAGTGCGCGCACCTTGCCGACCGTGTCCGCGCCCTCCAGCGTGGTCAGGTCGATCATCGAGATCGCCAGGTCGATGGCATAGGCCTTCGCCGTGGTCTTGATCGAGCGGGTACCGAGGGTGGCGGCACGCGCCTCAAGGCCGACCTGGTCGACGCCGGGCAGGCCGTGCAGAAAGCGGCGGAGCGAGGCCTCGGACGCCGCAACGTCCTGAAGGCCGCTGCCCGCAACGCCGGGGGCATTGGCTGCAACAGTGGACATAGTCACCAGACCAGCATATCTACGCGCGTAGTAGACCGCCAGAGCGGCCGCCTTTCGTGGCCGGACCGAGACCTCATGGTGAGAGGCATGGGGCAGAATCGACGCCATGACCGATTCCGACGGCAAGCCCCACCAGGGCCCCGCCGCCCCCGACGGGGAACCCGAGTACGCGGACCGCGTGTACCGCTCCGTTCCCGGTGTGATCTCCGGAGTGCTGCTGCTGGCCGTCGCCGCCTGGCTGATCGGCGACGCGGTGGTGACCGGGACGGGGAAGACCCCGTACGTCTCGCTCGCCGCGGTGCCGGTGTTCGCCTTCCCGGTGATCGCCTACACGCTGCGCCCGCAGGTGCGGGCGAGCCGCAGCCGGCTGGTGGTGCGCAACCCGTGGCGGACCGTCGTCGCGCCCTGGGCCTCGGTGGAGGCGCTGCGCGCCGGGTACTCGGTCGAGCTGCTCGCCGGCGGCCGGAAGTACCAGGTGTGGGCGGTGCCCGTCTCGCTGCGCCAGCGCAAGCGCGCCACCCGCGCCCAGAGCCGGGGCAACGCCGAGCACGCCTCCCGGACCGGCCTGGGGATGGGCCTCGCCGCCCGCACCAACCCCGTCGTCCAGGGCTCGCCCGATCCGACCCGCGCCTGGTCCGACCAGGTCACCGACGTGTTGCAGGAGATGGCCGAACGCAACGCCGCCCGCCCCGACGCGGCCGGGCCGGTCGTGGTGCGCTGGTGCTGGTGGGCGATCGTCCCCACCCTGGTGGGCCTGATCGCGCTGATCACGGTCATCGCCGTCTGAGGCCGGACTTCGTACACGAGAGGGCCCGCCGGCAGGTGACCGGCGGGCCCTCTCGTGTACGGGTGATCAGATGCCGGCGGCTGCGGCGAGGTCGCGCTTGATGGTGTCGAGGAGGGCGGCCGCACGCTCCCGGGTGGTGGCGAGCTCGGCGGCGGAGGCGACCGGGAGGACGACCTCCAGGTAGCACTTGAGCTTGGGCTCGGTGCCGGAGGGGCGGACCACGATGCGGGCCGAGCGGACGGCCTCGCCGGCCAGGTAGTAGCGCAGGCCGTCGGTGGGCGGCAGCTCGGCGGAGCCGGCGGCCAGGTCGTCGGCGCGGGTGACGGTCAGGCCGGCCAGGACGGTCGGGGGCTGCTCGCGCAGGCGGCGCATGGCGTCGGCGATCAGCGAGAGGTCCTGGACCCGGACGGAGAGCTGGTCGGTGGCGTGCAGGCCGTGTTCCAGCGCCAGGTCGTCGAGCAGGTCGGACAGGGTGCGGCCGGACTTCTTGAGGGTGGCGGCGAGCTCGGCGACCAGCAGGGCGGCGGTGATGCCGTCCTTGTCCCGGACGCCCTGCGGGTCGACGCAGTAGCCGAGCGCCTCCTCGTAGCCGTAGCGCAGGCCCTCGGTGCGGGAGATCCACTTGAAGCCGGTCAGCGTCTCGGCGTAGTCCAGGCCCGCGGCCTCGGCGATCCGGCCGAGCAGGGTGGCGGAGACGATGGTGGTGGCGAAGGTGCCCTCGGCCTTCTTCGCGACCAGGGCCGAGCCGAGCAGCGCGCCGACCTCGTCGCCGCGCAGCATCCGCCAGCCGGAGGTGCCGTTGCCGCTGCCGGCCGCGTTGCCGTTGACGGGGACGGCCACCGCGCAGCGGTCGGCGTCCGGGTCGTTGGCGATCACGATGTCCGGGCCGACCGAGGCGGCGGTGCGGAAGGCGAGGTCCATCGCCCCCGGCTCCTCCGGGTTGGGGAAGGCCACGGTCGGGAAGTCCGGGTCGGGCTCGGCCTGTTCGGCGACCACGGTGGGCGCGGGGAAGCCGGCCCGGCGGAAGGCGGCGACCAGGGTGTCGCGGCCGACGCCGTGCATCGGGGTGTAGACGACGTCGAGCTCGCGCGGGCTGTGCGGGTCCACGATGGAGACGGCGCGGGCCAGGTAGGCCTCGATGACGTCCTCGCCGAGCACCTCCCAGCCGTCCTCGGCGAGCGGGACCTCGGCCAGCGAGCCGATCGCGTCGATCTCGGCGGCGATCCCGGCGTCGGCCGGCGGGACGATCTGCGAGCCGTCGCCCAGGTAGACCTTGTAGCCGTTGTCCTGCGGCGGGTTGTGGCTGGCGGTGACGGTGACGCCGGCGGCCGCGCCCAGGTGGCGGATGGCGAAGGCGAGCACCGGGGTGGGCAGCGGGCGGGGCAGCAGCGCGGCGCGCAGGCCGGCGCCGACCACCACGGCGGCGGTGTCGCGGGCGAAGTCGTACGACTTGTGCCGGGCGTCGTAGCCGATGACGACCAGGTCGCCCAGGCCCTGCTTGCGGACGTACGCGACCAGGCCGGCGGCGGCCCGGATCACCACGGCGCGGTTCATCCGCATCGGGCCGGCGCCGAGTTCGCCGCGCAGGCCGGCGGTGCCGAACTGGAGGCGGTCGGAGAAGCGCTCGGCGAGGTCGGCCCAGGCGAGCTTGCTGTCCGACTCGGCGTCCGGGCCCTCGGCCAGGGCGAGCAGGGCGCTGAGCTCCTCGCGGGTCTGCGGGTCGGGGTCCTCGGCCAGCCAGGCCCGGGCTCGGGCGAGGAGGTCGGTGGTGGGTGCCTGGGACATGGCTGCCAGCTCCATCGGGAAGTGCGTCGGTGTGTCGGCCGGAGGGTTCCGCTAAGACCGGAGGGTTCCGCAAAGAAGGGGTTGCGCATGCGGACGGGGCCCCCGGGAAGGCGTGATCAGCGGATCACGCCGCCCGTGGGCCCCGTCACTCATGCATTCTGCGCCTGGTGGGCGTCAGATCCGCTCAAGGACCTTCGCCAGCAGCTCGCCCATGCGCTCGGCGGAGGCCTTGCCGGCCTCCAGGACCTCTTCGTGGTTGAGCGGCTCGCCGGTCATGCCGGCGGCCAGGTTGGTGACCAGGGAGATGCCGAGCACCTCGGAGCCGGCCTCGCGGGCGGCGATGGCCTCCAGGGTGGTGGACATGCCGACCAGCTCGCCGCCGATCACCCGGGCCATGTTGACCTCGGCCGGGGTCTCGTAGTGCGGGCCGCGGAACTGCACGTAGACGGCCTCGTCCAGGGACGGGTCGACCTCGTGGCAGAGCGTGCGCAGGCGCTTGGAGTACAGGTCGGTGAGGTCGACGAAGTTGGCGCCGACGATCGGGGAGTCCGCGGTCAGGTTGATGTGGTCGCTGATCAGGACCGGCTGACCCGGGGTCCAGCCCTGGCGCAGGCCGCCGCAGCCGTTGGTCAGCACGATGATGCCGCAGCCGGCCGCGGCGGCGGTGCGCACGCCGTGGACGACGGTGGCCACGCCGTGGCCCTCGTAGTAGTGGTTGCGGCCGAGGAAGATCAGGGCGCGCTTGTCGCCGATCTTCACCGAGCGGATCTTGCCGGCGTGGCCGGCGACGGCGGGGGCGGGGAAGCCGGGCAGGTCGGTGACCGGGAACTCGGCCACGGTCTCGCCCAGGGCGTCGGCGGCCGGCACCCAGCCGGAGCCCATCACCAGGGCGACGTCGTGCCGCTCGGCACCGGTCAGCTCGCGCAGGCGCTCGGCGGCGGCCTGGGCGGCGGCGTAGGGGTCGGCGGAGACGACCGACTGAGGAGAAGCGTTCACGGGTCCGAGGATAGACGGGAATCGGCTACGCGCGTAGAAAATCCGTCTCGGCGTGCCGGATCGTTACCCGGTTGGCCCGAAAGCACAGCTCGGTGGCGCCTTTCGGGTGACGGGTCTCGTCGGTTCCGACAGCTGCGGATCCGGCTCACAGCCGTTTCACGCTGCGCAGCCCCTTCGCGTACATGCCGTTGTCGTCCAGGCGCGCCGTGCCGCCTTTGTCGCCGAAGGTCGGGCCGTCCGCCTCCTCCCGGCTGGAGATGTACCGGGGGTGGCCGTCGGTGTCCAGGCCGAGGTAGATGCCGGTGTGGTCGAGCCGGGCGCCGGTACGGGCGTCGATCTCGAAGAACACCAGGTCACCGGGTTGCAGCGGGTCGATCGAGGCCGGGCGCAGGGTGGTGTCCGAGCCGGCGGCGGTGGCCAGCGGGATCACCGGGACGCCGGGGCCGAGCCGGGCCAGGCCGTTGGCGGTGCGCGGCAGTCCGGGGCCGGCCGCGTCCTTGGAGAGCAGCGGGTAGCCGGAGCGGTAGCCGTAGACCATCCGGACGAAACCCGAACAGTCGAAGGCGCCGTAGCGGGTCTTGTCGGGCTGCTTGGTCACCTTGTCGGCGAACGTGTACGGAACGCCGAGGTAGTCGACGAAATCGGTCTGCTCCAGCCGCAGGTCGTTGCCGGCCGAACCGTTCGGATTGAGCGGGCCGAAGGAGGCGTCGCCTTTGAAGCGCACGCCCTTGGCGTCCTTCTCGGCCGGCGCCCCGGCCACGTACTGGGTGGCGGCCGCCAGGACGTCGTCGGCGGTGGAGCCCAGCGACTGCTGGAACCAGGCGCGGAACCAGCCCTCCTGCTCGGCGCCCGGCTTCCACGGCTGCGGCATCAGCCGCACCCAGCTGTCGGTCACCACGGTGGCGGTGGTGGTGCCCGGCTCGGCGAAGGTGCGGCTGGGGCCCGCCAGGACGGCGGTGCGGGCGTTGTCGGTGAGCGTGGCGACCACGCCGCCGCGGGCGTCCCGGACCACCGTGCGGTCCGGTCCGGCCAGCCGCTCGTAGCGGTACCGGGCGGGCGCGGCGGCGGCCGTGGCGGCGTCGGGGGCGGCGGTGGTGGTGATCAGCGGCGCGCTGCTGCCCGCCGCCGGCTGCCGGTCGCGGTCCCGGAGCTGGACGGTCAGGTAGCCGCTGGCGGCCAGCAGCGTCACGGCGAGACCGCCGCTGAGCAGGGACTTGCGGGTCACTGGCATGGGGGTTCCCGTCGGATCAGGTGCCGGGCAGGGCGCCGAGCAGGACGCCGGCGGTGAGGACGACGTAGTTGGCGAGCGTCACCGTGCTGGTGGCCATCAGGGTGGCCGCGCGGGGCTGGCGGACCAACTGGTAGGCGATCAGGCCGGGGACGATGAAGCCGAGCGTCTGGTTGGCGTACAGGGTGGGCAGTTCGCGCTGAAGCACCAGCATCACGGTGGCCTGCAGCAGCACGCCGATCAGCACCACGGCGGCGAACAGCCGCTTGCCGTACAGGATCACCAGCTTCTGGACCACCCGGGTGGCCAGGTAGGTCAGCACCGTCACGCCGATCACGATGGCCACCCGCTGGAGCGACTCGACCAGGGTGAGGGCCAGCCAACCGGGGGTGATCATGCCGCCGGGGGAGAGGTTGGTGGTCAGGTAGCAGACCAGCGAGAAGACCAGGCCGAGCGCGATGCCGATGGCGGCGATCTCGGGGGTGAGCTCGGTGGGGATCACTGCTGGTCTCCGTAGGTGGGGGTGATGCGGTGGTGGGGGTCGTACCAGGAGTCGGGGAGCGGTTCGGGGTGGTAGACCGGCTCGGCGTACGGGACGTGCTGGGCGTACGGGGCGGGCTCGGCGTACCGGTACTGCTCGGCGTACGGGTACGGCTCCGGCTCCGGGTAGAGCGGTTCGGGCTCGTGGTACGCGTACTCCGGCGTCTCCGGCGCGTCCGGGCTCTCGTCCGGGTCGAGCCGGGCCAGTTCCTCCAGGAACAGCTCGCCCTGGCCGTGGATGTTGCCGACGGCCACCAGTGAGGAGTCCGGGCCGAGTTCGGCCAGCAGCTCGGTGGTGAGCTGAGCGGGGTCGCGCCTGTCGCCGCCGAGGTCGACCACCCGGCCCGACCAGCCGGCCGGGATGCCGTCGCGGGCGCTCCTGGTGGGGTGGCCGATCATGAAGACGGTGTCCGGGTCGAGGTCCGGGACGATCTGGCCCATCTGGCCGTTGCGTTCGACCCGGTCGGGGCGGCAGTTGATCACCACGTTGAGCGGGCGGTGGATCGCGCCGAGGCCCTCCAGCTGGCGGACGTTCATCAGCGTTGACTCGGGGTCGTTGGCGGCGAAGACGTTGGCGAAGCGCAGCCGCTTGCCGTCCGCGGTCCGGTAGCGCTCGACCGACAGCACGCCCGGGTCCGGCGGGGCGGCCCACATGCCCTGCAGCGCGGTCTGCCGTTCCACGCCGAGGAGTTCGGCGACGGCGAGGGCGATCGCCACGTTCTCCTTGAAGGTGAACCAGCTGAACCCGCGCAGCTCCTCGTCGGTGACCGACTCCGGGTCCACCACGACGAGTTCGCAGTTGCGCCGGGCCGCCTCCGCGCGCAGGATGTGCGCGCGCTCCTGCTCGGCGGTGACGCACACCCCGCCGACCGGCATCGAGCGGGACAGCGAGCGGGCGACGTCGTCCAGGGTCGGGCCCATCTCGGCCAGGTGGTCCTCGCGGACGTTGCACAGCACGCCGATGGTGGAGCGGATCAGCTTGGTCTGGTTGACCTCCTGGAGCGCGGGCATGACGGCCATGCACTCGATCACCAGGGCGTCCGGCCGGTAGGTGGCGGCGCGGCGGACGATGCCGATCTGCTCCACCACGTTGGCGATGCCGAACTTGCGGTAGACCGGCTCCTCGGTGGCGTCCGGGTGGATGAAGCGGGCCGCGGTGCCGGTGGTCTTGGCGACCGTCACCAGCCCGCCGCCGCGCAGCGCGCCCGCGCACAGCCGGGTGATCGAGCTCTTGCCGCGGATCCCGTTCACCAGCACGCGGGTCGGGATCTGCTCCAGCGTGGTGAAGTGCCGGCGCTGCTCGACGATGCCGGCCACCAGCAGCACGGCGCAGCACACCAGCAGCACGACGTAGAGGAAGAGCACGGGAGGGGTCCTTCGGGCGGGGCTCAGCGGGCGGTCGCGGAGGCGGACGCGGTCGCGGTGACGGGTTCGGGCGAGGGCCAGGACGGGGGTGCGGTGCGGCGGGGGCGGGCCAGCTCCTGGCGGATCAGCTCCAGGCTGCGGGCGACGGCGCCGACCTCGTCGTGGTGGACGGGGTAAAGCACGGTGCGGCGGTCCCCGGCGGCCAGCGCCTCGGCGCTCGCCGCGAGCCGGCGCAGCGGGAGGCCGACGACGATGAACAGCCAGCCGAGGCAGAGCGCGGCGGCGGCCAGCCCGAGCATGCCGGCCAGCACCGCGCGCCGGTCGGCCCGGTTCTGGTCGAGGTGCAGCCAGGCCACCGGGTGGGCGGTGACCACGGACCAGCCGAGCTTGGCCACGCTGCCGTTGCCGCCGAGCGGGGCGGCGGCGAGCAGCGTCGGGTCGCCGCCGTCGCGCAGCACGTCGGCGGCGGCGGACTTCTTGGCGTCCGCGAGGATCTTCCGGGCGCGGCCGTCCGGGAGGTCGCCGAAGGAGCTGTAGCCCTCGTTGGCGGCGAGCACCCGCTGCCGCTCGTCGAGCAGCCAGACCCGGCCGAGGCCCGGGCGGACCAGCAGCCCGCTGAGGAAGTCGGTCTTGAACTCGCCGATCAGGACCGGGCCCTTGGGCTCCGGCGCGCCCTCCGTCTCGGCGTCGGCCGGGGCGGCGGCGAGGGCGGCGCGGGCGGCGATCCTGGGCTCCTTGCCGGAGCTGTTGAGCAGCAGCACGCCGCTCGCGCCGAGCGCCTCCGGGCCGGTGCGGTGCGGGGCCTCGCCGGCGTGGGCGAGGAGTTCGCCGTTCGCGCCGAGGACGTAGAGCGAGCGGTAGCGGTCGTGCTCGGCGAGGGTGGCGTGCAGCAGGCCGTCGGCCTTGCCGACGGAGGCCTCGGCGAGCGAGGGGGCGAGCGAACGCAGGTCCGCGTAGCCCTCGTTGAGCGCCTGGCGGATCCGGTCGGCGGCGGTGTCGGTGCGGTCGCGCTGGCCGGCCACGACCTGGGTGGGCACCCGTACGGTCGAGTCGTTGCCGCCGAGGAACAGCAGCGGGCCGGACCAGCCGAGCACCAGGACGGCGCAGAGTGCGAGCGGAAGCGCGGTGCCGGGGCGGCGTCCGCGGGCGGGCACGGGGGCCGGCGGGCGGGCCGGGTCGAGGAGCTGGTGCCGCAGTTCCTCCAGGGCGCGGGCGATCCGGCCTGCCTCGGCCCTGAGTCCGCGTACGGGCTGCTCCAGGCGGTCGCCGCGGGTGAGCCGGCGGGACTCCAGGAACAGCCCCAGCAGCGGGCGCTGGAGGCTGTGGGTCAGGTACCAGGCGAGCAGCAGGGTCAGCACCAGCAGGGCGCCGGCGGCGGCCAGGCCGAGCATGGGGTGGCGCAGGCTGCCGGGCTTGCCGTCGACGGTGCTGGTGGAGACCACGGTCAGGCCGAGCGGGGTGGCCTGGTCGTGCCCGCCGGGGCCGGCGACGGCGGCCCAGCCGGCGACCCGGCGCACGCCCTGGCCGTCGGGGCTGCCGGCCAGGCTGCCGGAGGCCGTCTCGCCGGGGGCCGGGTGCTGCCGGCCGGCGCGTTCGCGGGCGGTGTCGACCACCGTGCGGTCGCCCTCGGCGGTGAGCTCGGCGCCGGTGGTGTCCAGGACGGCGCCGGTGGCGTCGAGGACCTGGATGGTCTGTTCCTTGCGGGTGGAGATGCCGGGCAGCCGCAGGTTGTCGGAGGCGACCAGCAGGGCGCGGCCGTCGGCCTTGGTGGCGACCAGCGCGAAGGTGAGCAGCCGGGTGCCGGCGGTGGAGGGCACCAGGACGGGGGCGGGCGCGGTGTCGGTGACCTTGGTGAGGTCCAGGCCGGCCAGCGGGACGGTCTCGCCGCGGGCGGCCAGCAGCCGGCCGGTGTCGGGGCGGACCACCACCGTGCCGCGCCACTTGTGGTACGCCCGGCCGAGCGCGGTCAGGACGTCGGCTGGGTCGGCGGGCGCGCCCTCGTAGCGGGCGGCGGCCCGGCGCAGGTCGGTGGCGCTCTCGTGCAGCCCGGCGCGCAGCGAGGCGGCGGCGTCCTCGGCGGCGTACTGGTGGGACTCCCGGACGGCCTGCGGGGTGTCGTCGACGCGCAGTCCGCCGACGGCCAGGGCGGTGATCGCGGCGACCGCGAGCAGCAGCACGACCAGCAGGACGATGGGCGGGCGGATGCCCCCGAGCAGCGGCATGTCGGCCCGGCGGCGGGAGCGGTGCTGCCGCGGCGGGTTGGGGGCCGTGCTCACGAGGGGCCTCGTTCTCCTCAGGGCTCGGCGCGCCCGCTCCGGGAGGGCGGCGGCCGGCCTTCCCGGTCAAGCGATGATCAAGAGTTGGTCAAGCCGCACCAGCGTACGAAGAGGTTTCGCAAAAGTTGTCACATGTCGGTTGCGATCGGGTGCCGCTTGGGTGTCGATCCGTCCGGGCGCGGCGCGGATCATGGCCGCGGCGGCCGGCACGGTAGGTTCGACCGCCATGGAGACTCGGGGTTCGCGACGCTCGCTGCTGCTGCCGGTGGCGGTGCTGCTGGTGCTGGCCGCGCTGGCCGGGGTGCTGACCCTGGCCGCGCGCGGCCGGGCCGAGCGGCCGCGGGTGGCGCAGAGCACGCCGTCCGGGCCGGTGCCGGTGGACCTGGCCGCCCGGGTGGACGAGTACACCGCCGGGTTCACCGCGGACGGTCCGTACACCGCGCCGGACGCGGCGCAGCGCCGGGCGGTGGCCGAGGGCGTGCTCGGCGCGCTGGACGGCCAGTCCGAGCAGGCGGGCCGCGCGCTGGCCCGGGCCGGGTACCGGCTCACCGAGTTCACCGAGGCCGCGACCGGCCGCCGGGTCGCCGAGATCGCCGAGATCGCCGACGACCCGGGCACCGGGAGCCGCGGCTGGGGCCGGGTCTACCTGGACCTCTCGGCCCGGCCGTACTGGTCCGTGCAGGTGCCCCACCCGGTGTCGGACGCCCGCACCGAGGCGCTCGGCGTGGACATGTTCCGGGCCGCGCCGGGCGGCGTGCTGGTGCTCGCCGGGGCGCACCGCAGGGCCGGGGCGGACGGCTCCTCGGACGTCGCGCACCGCTCCGACACCGTCTTCGCCGCCGTGGTCGAGGCGCTCACCGGGCGCGGCCTGCCCGGCATCCAGGTGCACGGCTTCGACGAGGGCAGCCTGCCCGGGCAGGACGCGGTGGTCTCCAGCGGCGCGGGGCAGGCCGGGCCGGCCGCCGAGCTCACCGCCGCCGGGCTCGCCCGGGCCGGGTACGCGGTGTGCCGGGCCTGGCGGGAGAAGTGCGGGCAGCTGGGGGGCACGACCAACGTCGAGGGCCGGTTCGCGGCCGGGGCCGGGGTGCCGTGGCTGCACGTCGAGCTGGGCAACGGGCTGCGCACCGAACCGGCCCGGCGCGCGGTCGTGGCCGGGGTGCTGGCCGAGACCGCGCGCAGCTGGGGTGCGAAGCCCTGACGGCCCCTGGCTAACAGGGGCGGCGCCGCAGGTCCATGACGTAGTCGTGCGGGGCGCCGGCGCTCTCGGCGGCGTCGGCGATCAGGCCGAGGTAGCGGGCCGCGGGCAGGCCGCCCTCGTAGTCGTTGAGCACGTACGTCCAGACCGGGATGTCGCCGTCCAGGGTCTGCGCACGCAGCTTGAGCTTGCGGTAGATGCCGAGCTGGACGCCCTCCCAGCGGTCCAGGCCGTCCTCGTCCATCGGGGAGACGTCGTACAGCGAGACGAAGACCTGGTCCTTCTCGTCCTCGACGACGGTGGCCAACGAGCCCTCCCAGCCGAGCTGTTCGCCGCCGAAGGTGAGCCGCCAGCCGTCCAGCCACCCCGTGCCGCGCAGTGGGGAGTGCGGGGCTCGGCGGGTCATCTGCCGGGCATCGAGGTTGGTGGCATACGCGGCGTAAAGGGGCATGGGGGAGAGCGTAGCCCGGGCGGCGGGCGGCCGGAGTTCGCGGCCGGTCCCCGATTTCGCACAGGAGCTCGGACCCCGGCGTGGCGGCGCTCCCGGCGTACGGGACAATGGGGAGCGTGACTCGGATCGTGATCATCGGTGGCGGACCCGGCGGCTACGAGGCGGCCCTGGTCGCCGCACAGCTCGGCGCGGAGGTGACCGTCGTCGACCGCGACGGTCTGGGCGGATCGGCGGTGCTCACGGACTGCGTTCCGTCGAAGACCCTGATCGCGACGGCGGAGGTGATGACCACCTTCGACAGCTCGTACGAGGAACTCGGCATCATCGTCGCGGACGACACGCCCCCCGACGAGCAGGCGGCCAAGGTCGTCGGCGTGGACCTGGGCAAGGTCAACCGGCGTGTGAAGCGCCTGGCGATCGCGCAGTCCCACGACATCACCCAGTCCGTCACCCGGGCCGGCGTCACCGTGCTGCGCGGCCGCGGCCGGCTCGGCGCCGGCGGGCAGGCCGTCGACGGCTCCCGCGAGGTCCTGGTGGACGCGCCCGACGGCACCGTGCAGTCGCTGCGCGCCGACGCCGTGCTGATCGCCACCGGCGCCCACCCGCGCGAGCTGCCCGACGCCCAGCCGGACGGCGAGCGGATCCTCACCTGGACCCAGGTGTACGACCTGGAGGAGCTGCCCCGCGAGCTGATCGTGGTCGGCTCCGGTGTGACCGGCGCCGAGTTCGCCGGCGCGTACCAGGCGCTCGGCTCCAAGGTCACCCTGGTGTCCAGCCGCGACCGGGTGCTGCCGGGCGAGGACCCGGACGCCGCCGAGGTGCTGGAGGACGTCTTCCGCCGCCGCGGCATGAACGTGATGGGCCGCTCGCGCGCCGAGAGCGTCAAGCGCATCGGCGACCGGGTCGAGGTGACCCTGGCCGACGGCAAGGTGATCGAGGGCTCCCACTGCCTGATGGCGGTCGGCTCGATCCCCAACACCTCCCAGATGGGCCTGGAGGAGGCCGGGGTCAAGCTCAACGACTGGGGCCAGATCCAGGTCGACCGGGTCTCCCGCACCACCGCCCCCGGCGTCTACGCGGCGGGCGACTGCACCGGCGTCTTCATGCTCGCCTCGGTGGCGGCCATGCAGGGCCGGATCGCGATGTACCACGCGCTCGGCGACGCGGTGCAGCCGCTGAACCTCAAGACCGTGGCCTCCAACGTCTTCACCGACCCGGAGATCGCCACCGTCGGCTACACCGCGGCCGACGTGGAGTGCGGCAAGATGGACGCCGTCGTGGTCAAGCTCCCGCTGCGCGGCAACCCGCGGGCGAAGATGCAGGGCATCCGGGACGGCTTCGTGAAGCTGTTCTGCCGCCCGGGCACCGGCATCGTGGTCGGCGGCGTGGTCGTCGCCCCGCGGGCCAGTGAGCTGATCCACCCGATCTCGCTCGCGGTGGACGCCAATCTGACGGTCGAACAGGTGGCCAGCGCCTTCACCGTCTACCCGTCCGTCTCGGGCTCGACCGCCGAGGCCGCCCGGCAGCTGCACATCCGCAAGCGGGCCGACGGCGAATCCTGAGCGTCCGGCGCACAGTTGAGGGGCGGCTGCCGATCGGCGGCCGCCCCTCGCGCATGGCGGGCCTCACCCGGACGGCGGGCGCAGTCCCGGGATATCGACGGCGCGCATTGTACGGTCACGCGCCGCTCGTGCGCGAGCAATTCCAGCTACTAGCTGCAAACGCCTGAAAGCAGACGGTCACGCAGGTTACCGTCGGTTCTGTGTTTGCAGCAGAACGTCGCCAGTTGATCCTCGAAATGGTGCGCGCCAACGGAGCCGTCTCGCTCCGAGAGTTGGCCCGCGTCGTCCAGACCTCCGAAGTGACCGTGCGCCGGGACGTGCGGGCGCTGGAGGCAGAAGGGCTCCTCGACCGCCGGCACGGCGGCGCGGTGCTCCCCGGCGGCTTCAGCCGCGAACCCGGTTACCCGCAGAAGACCCACCTGTCCGCGGCGGAGAAGAGCGCCATCGCGGACCTCGCCGCCGGCCTGGTGGAGGAGGGCGACGCGGTGGTGGTCGGCGCCGGCACCACCACCCAGGAGCTGGCCCGCAGGCTGGCCAGGGTGCCCGGCCTGACCGTCGTCACCAACTCGCTGCTGGTCGCCCAGGCGCTGGCCCACGCCAACCGGGTCGAGGTGGTGATGACCGGCGGCACCCTGCGCGGCTCCAACTACGCGCTGGTGGGCAGCGGCGCCGAGCAGTCGCTGCAGGGGCTGCGGGTCGCCAAGGCCTTCATCTCCGGCAGCGGGCTGAGCGCCGAACGCGGCCTGTCGACCGCGAACATGCTGTCCGCGAGCGTGGACCGGGCACTGGTGCAGTCGGCCGCCGAGGTCATCGTCCTCGCCGACCACACCAAGCTCGGCACGGACAGCATGTTCCCGACCGTCGCCACCGAGACCATCACCCGGCTGGTCACCGACGAGCACGCCACCGCGGACGACACCACCGCCCGCGAACTGGACGCGATCGCCGACTGCGGGGTGCAGATCGACCTGGCGCCGCTCGGCGCCGCGCCCAGCGGCGACGCCCCGGTGCACGGCACCGGCAGCGGACCGGTGCACCAGACCCAGCCGGGCCCGATGGCCCGCCGCGGCGGCCCGCCCCCCGGCGGCGCCCCACTGCCCGGCCAGCGCCGCCCCGGCGCGCACGGCGGCCCGGGCGGGCCGGTCGGCCCCGGCGGGATGCCGGTCCGGCTGGCCGAGCTGGGCCTGCCGCGCGGGCGCTGAGGCCCACCGCCGTACGGACGCAGAACGCGACCGGTCCGCACACCCCGAGGGGCGTACGGACCGGTCGGAGCCTCAGCGGCAGGCCCTGGGGACGTGTCAGTCCTTGATCTCGCAGAGCGCGGCGCCGCTGCTGACGCTCGCGCCGACCTCGGCCTTGAGGCCGGTGATGGTGCCCGCCTTGTGGGCGTTCAGCGGCTGCTCCATCTTCATCGCCTCCAGGACCACGATCAGCTCGCCCTCGGCGACGACCTGGCCCTCCTCCACGGCGACCTTGACGATGGTGCCCTGCATCGGCGAGGCCAGGGTGTCACCGCTGACGGCCGAGCCGGCCTTCTTGGCGCCCACCCGGCGCTTGGCCTTGGCGGCACCCGCCGCACCGGCCGCCGGGGCCGACGCGACGCCCAGCGAGGACGGCAGCGAGACCTCGATCCGCTTGCCGCCGACCTCGACCACGACGGTCTCCCGGCCCTCGGCCTCCTCGCCGTCACCGGCCGCACCGGCGAACGGCGGGATGGTGTTGTCGAAGTCGGTCTCGATCCACCGGGTGTAGACCGTGAACGGCTCGTCGCTGCCGTGCACCTCGGGCGCGAACGCCGGGTCGGTGACGACCGCCTGGTGGAACGGGATGGCGGTGGCCATGCCCTCCACCTTGAACTCGCTCAGCGCACGGCGGGCCCGCTCCAGGGCCTGCTTGCGGTCGCGGCCGGTGACGACCAGCTTCGCCAGCAGCGAGTCCCAGGCCGGGCCGATGACCGAGCCGGTCTCCACGCCGGAGTCCAGGCGCACGCCCGGGCCGGACGGCGGGGCGAACAGCGTCACGGTGCCGGGCGCGGGCAGGAAGTTGCGGCCCGGGTCCTCGCCGTTGATGCGGAACTCGAAGGAGTGACCGCGCACCTCGGGGTCGCCGTAGCCGAGCTCCTCGCCGTCGGCGATCCGGAACATCTCGCGGACCAGGTCGAGGCCGGTGACCTCCTCGGTGACCGGGTGCTCCACCTGCAGACGGGTGTTGACCTCCAGGAAGGAGATCGTGCCGTCCATCGCCACCAGGAACTCGCAGGTCCCGGCGCCCTCGTAGCGGGCCTCCTTGAGGATGGCCTTGGACGCCCGGTACAGCTCGGCGTTCTGCTCGGGGGTCAGGAACGGCGCGGGCGCCTCCTCGACCAGCTTCTGGTGCCGGCGCTGCAGCGAGCAGTCACGGGTGGAGACGACCACCACGTTGCCGTGCTTGTCGGCCAGGCACTGGGTCTCCACGTGCCGCGGGTTGTCCAGGTAGCGCTCGACGAAGCACTCGCCGCGACCGAAGGCGGCGACCGCCTCGCGCACCGCGGACTCGTACAGCTCCGGGATCTCCTCCAGCGTGCGGGCGACCTTGAGGCCGCGGCCGCCACCGCCGAAGGCCGCCTTGATGGCGACCGGAAGGCCGTGCTCCCGGGCGAAGTCGACGACCTCGTCGGCACCCGCGACCGGGTCCGGGGTACCGGCGACCAGCGGGGCACCGGCGCGCTGCGCCACGTGCCGGGCGGTCACCTTGTCACCGAGGTCGCGGATGGCCTGCGGCGGCGGGCCGATCCAGATCAGGCCCGCGTCGAGCACGGCCTGGGCGAAGTCGGCGTTCTCCGACAGGAACCCGTAGCCGGGGTGGACGGCGTCGGCACCGGAGTCGGCGGCGGCCTTGAGCACCTTGGCGATGTCCAGGTAGCTGGTACCGGGAGTGTCACCGCCCAGCGCATAAGCCTCGTCGGCCGCGCGGACGTGCAGCGCATCCCGGTCCGGCTCGGCGTAGACGGCGACGCTGGCGATACCGGCGTCCGAGCAGGCCCGGGCGACGCGGACTGCGATTTCCCCGCGGTTGGCGATGAGCACCTTGCGCACTGTGGCTCCCTTCTTGAACCTCGTTGAGTTTATGGATTCCTGGGCAGTACCGGCGAGTAGCCCCGGGTTGTGAACTATCCCACACGCTCGGTGATGGGATTCGAGACCCCGATCCGGGCCCCGAGGAGACTGCGCAGGTCGCGGCGGGTGGGGCCGGAACGGCGGGGGCAACGGCGGGTGACCGGCGGGCGGCGTGGCGGGACGGTGGCATGGGCCACACTCCCGCCCGGACCGCTCAGGCGACGCCGGAGCGGGCGGCGGGCCGCTGCAGCGCCTCGGCCGTCACGTCGGCCGCGACCTCCACCATGTCCGGCCCGTACGCCTTGGGTTTGACGACCCGCAGGACCAGCGCGAAGGTGCCGTTGCGGCCGTGCGCGCGGGCGAGTTCGCGGTGGTGGGAGACCAGGTAGCGCACGCCCGCCTGGTTGGCGGTGCCGGTCTGGCCGGAGACGAGGAACACCGGGCGGCCCCCGTCCGGGGTGGCGATCCGGGCCAGCAGGGTGTGCACCTGCTCGTGGTCGGCGGTGAAGTCGCGCTCGCCCACCACGACCACGTTGCTGCCCGGCTCCGGACCGGAGGTGACCAGGGCGCCCGGCAGGCCCCAGGCGAGGTGGGCGGCGGTCCGCTCGTTGCTGACCGGGCCGCCGATGCAGAACTCGGTCTTGCCCCCGATGCCCCGGTTCGCCGAGTCGTGCGCGACGATCTCGGCCCTCGCCCCGCAGCTCTCCACCAGCCCGGCCAGCGCCATCAGCGCGTAGGCGTCCCGGCGGGTGACGGTGCCGGCGTCCGAGCCCTCGCCGATGCTGCGCGGCACCACGACCAGGCACTCGCCGCCGGCCGGCAACCCGAAGAACTCCCGCACCCGTTCGACCCTCCGGCGCCGCCGCAGGGCCTGGGCGAGCCAGCCGAGGCCGGCACTGATGGCGCTGGCCACCAGGCCCAGCACCACGTTGAGCACGTTGTCGGTCATCGCCGCGTTCCCTCCCCGTTCGAACGGCGGTCAGCTTGGGGTGTGGCGCCCTGGAGACCCAACGGATTTATGCCGCAGGTCACTTGGTCCACAGATCGGTGATGCGCAGGTCGAGCTCGGCGAGCAGGCGGCGCAGCAGCGGCAGGGACAGGCCGATGACGTTGCCCGGGTCGCCGTCGATGCCGTCGACGAACGGCGCCGAGCGGCCGTCCAGGGTGAACGCCCCGGCCACGTGCAGCGGTTCGCCGGAGGCCACGTACGCGGCGATCTCCTCGTCGTCCGGGGTGCCGAAGCGGACGGTGGTGGAGGCGGTGGCCGAGGCCTGCCGGCCGGTCACCGTGTCGATCACGCAGTGGCCGGTGCGCAGCACCCCGGCGCGGCCGCGCATCGACTGCCAGCGGGCCAGCGCCTCGGCGGCGTCGGCGGGCTTGCCGAGCGCCTGCCCGTCCAGCTCCAGGACGGAGTCGCAGCCGACCACCAGCTCGCCGTCGGCGAGTTCGGCGGCGACGGCCTTCGCCTTGGCCTCGGCCAGCACGAGCGCGAGTTCGGCGGGGGTGGCGGCGGTGATCGCGTCCTCGTCGACGCCGCTGACCACCACGCGCGGGTCGAGCCCCGCCTGGCGCAGCAGCCCGAGGCGGGCGGGGGAGGCGGAGGCGAGGACGAGGGTGCGCTGGTCGGTCATGGCCACCAGCGTAGGGGGTGCCGGTTCCGCCGTTCGGGTGAACGGCTCGGGTGACGACTCAGGTGAACGACCGGGCGATCATCGCCAGGACGGCGCCGACCAGCACGATGGCGGCGAGCACCTTGCCGGCCCGCTGCATCCGCTCCTGCATCCGACGGGCCTCGGGCGAGGGCTCGTCGCGGGGGTCTGACCAGAGCACCCGTCCAGAGTGCGTCGTGCCGGGGCCGGACGCCTGAGTATCCGTACTCAGGTTTCGGGTTACCCGGGCGGCGAAAACAGTGCGGAGCAGGAAGTCGGTCTGTTCGACTTCCTGCTCCGCACGGGTTGTTCGGCGAATTCCTGCTGGCTCAGCGCGCCCAGCCCGAGGTCCGCCAGGCGTTGGCGCCCGGGTGGAGGGCGGGGCGGAGCAGGCGGGAGCGGTCGTTCCAGGGGGAGGCCGGGCCGGCGCCGGCCTGGCGCGCCGCCTCGGCGGCGGCCTGTGCGGCGGCGGCCCGGGCCTGGACCACCGCCAGAACGGTGGCCAGCTCCTCGGGGGTCGGCTGCCCGTGCAGCACGTGGATCGGGGACATGGCTGGTTCTCTCCCGACAGGGATGGGGCCTACAGGGGGATGTTGCCGTGCTTCTTCGGCGGCAGCACCTCGCGCTTGCCGCGCAGCGCCCGCAGGCCCCGGACGATGTGCCGGCGGGTGTCGCTCGGCGCGATGACCGCGTCGACGTAGCCGCGCTCGGCCGCCAGGTACGGGTTCAGCAGGGTGTCCTCGTACGAGGCGATCAGCTCGGCCCGCTTCTCCTCGACGGTGCCGGCCGCCTCGGCCTCGGCGATCTCCCGGCGGTGCAGGATGTTGACCGCGCCCTGCGCGCCCATCACGGCGATCTGCGCCGTCGGCCAGGCCAGGTTGAGGTCGGCGCCCAGGTGCTTGGAGCCCATGACGTCGTACGCGCCGCCGAAGGCCTTGCGGGTGATCACGGTGATCAGCGGCACGGTGGCCTCGGCGTAGGCGTAGATCAGCTTGGCGCCGCGGCGGATGATGCCGTCCCACTCCTGCTCGGTGCCGGGCAGGAAGCCGGGCACGTCCACGAAGGTCAGCACCGGGATGTTGAAGGAGTCGCAGGTCCGGATGAAGCGGGCGGCCTTCTCGCTGGCGTTGATGTCCAGGCAGCCGGCCAGGTCCATCGGCTGGTTGCCGACGATGCCGACCGACTGGCCCTCGACCCGGCCGAAGCCGGTGATGATGTTGCCCGCGTACAGCGGCTGGGTCTCCAGGAACTCGCCGTCGTCGACGATGTGCTCGATCACCTTGTGCATGTCGTACGGCTGGTTCGCCGAGTCCGGCACGATCGTGTCGAGTTCGAGGTCCTCGTCGGTGACGTCGGCGAACGACAGGCCGTAGGACTGATCGGGGTAGGACGGCGGGTCGCTCAGGTTGTTGGAGGGCAGGTACGAGAGCAGGCTCTTGACGTACTCGACCGCCTCCTTCTCGTCCGCGGCCAGGTAGTGCGCGTTGCCGGACTTGGTGTTGTGGGTGCGGGCGCCGCCCAGCTCCTCCATGCCGACGTCCTCGCCGGTGACGGTCTTGATCACGTCCGGGCCGGTGATGAACATGTGCGAGGTCCGGTCGGCCATCACCACGAAGTCGGTGATCGCGGGGGAGTACACCGCGCCGCCCGCGCAGGGGCCCATGATCAGCGAGATCTGCGGGATGACGCCCGAGGCGTGCACGTTGCGGCGGAAGATCTCGCCGTACAGGCCGAGCGAGACCACGCCCTCCTGGATCCGGGCGCCGCCGGAGTCGTTGATGCCGATGACCGGGCAGCCGGTCTTCAGCGCGAAGTCCATGACCTTGACGATCTTCTCGCCGAAGACCTCGCCCAGGGAGCCGCCGAAGACGGTGAAGTCCTGGGCGAACACGGCGACCTGACGGCCGTCGACGGTGCCGTAGCCGGTCACCACGCCGTCGCCGTACGGACGGTTCTTCTCCTGGCCGAAGTTGGTCGAGCGGTGCCGGGCGAACTCGTCGAACTCCACGAAGGAGTCCTCGTCCAGCAGCTCCACGACCCGCTCGCGGGCGGTCAGCTTGCCCTTGGCGTGCTGCTTCTCCACGGCCTTGGCCGAGCCGGAGTGCACCGCCTCGTCCAGCCTGCGCCGGAGGTCGGCGAGCTTGCCCGCGGTGGTGTGGGGGTCGTACGGCGCCTCGGTCATCCGGTGGCTCTCCCTGATCCATGGCCGCGACCTGTTCGAGTGCGCGCGGGCCGGAGTGGGGGCCCGCGCATGAGGGCAGGGCGGCGCTACGAACTACCGCTGGGTAGCGTAGCCAGCGCGGAGGGCCATCCGTCATGTCCTGGCGTTATGGCCATCGACACAGTGTGTCAACGCGCGTTCTGGGGGACGATGGGGCGGCCTACACCCCACGCCTGCGTCCAACACCTAGGGTCTTCCCCATGGACGCTTCCGACACCCCCCGCCGCAGTGGACTGCGCGGCTTCGGCCGCACCGGACCGTCGCCCTGGACCGACCTGGACCGTCCGCCGCTGGACGAGGAGGCGCTGCGCCACGACCTGATCGTCCCGGGCGGGCTCTGGACCTCCCTGGACGTCGTCACCGAGACCGGCTCCACCAACACCGACCTCGCCGCCCGCGCCAAGGCCGGCGCCGCCCAGGGCGCGGTGCTGGTGGCCGAGGCGCAGAGCGCCGCCCGCGGCCGGCTCGACCGGCAGTGGACGGCCCCGGCCCGCTCCGGCCTCTTCCTGTCCGTCCTGCTGCGCCCCGAGGAGGTGCCGGTCGAGCGCTACGGCTGGCTGCCGATCCTGGTCGGGGTGGCCGCGGCCAGCACGCTCGACCGGATCGCCGAGGTCGAGGTCGGGCTGAAGTGGCCCAACGACCTGCAGGTGGAGATCGACGGCGCGGAGCGCAAGATCGGCGGGATCCTCACCGAGCTGGCCGGCGGCGCGGTGGTCGTCGGCATCGGGCTCAACGTCTCGCTGCGGGAGCAGGAGCTGCCCGTCCCCACCGCCGCCTCGCTCGCGCTGGCCGGCGCCGCCACCACCGACCGGGGCACCCTGCTGCGGGCCCTGCTGCGCGAGCTCGCCGAGCTGTACCGCGAGTGGACGGCCGCCGCCGGCGACCCGCACGCGAGCGACCTGCTGCGCGCCTACGTGGAGCGTTGCAGCACGCTCGGCCGCCGGGTGAAGGTGCACCTGCCCGGTGACCGCGAGCTGGTCGGCGAGGCGGTGGCGGTGGACGGCGACGGGCGCCTGGTGGTCCGTACGCCCGACGGCGCACGCCGGGCGGTCGGCGCGGGCGACGTCGTCCACGTGCGCCCCGAAGCCCGCTGAACGGCAGTCTTCACCTCTCCTTGACCCGGGCTGATGCCCCGGATCCGGGGATTCCGTGCGAACATTCCACCTGGCAGCGGTGTGAGGCGCGCCACTGCCCGCCTGGGTGGCGGGCGGCGTGCCCGGACAGGTAGGACACGAGGCGAGTGCGGCGACCGCACGGGGACGGACCGGTGGCAGAGGACGGCAGCAGCGGCGCGACGTCGGGTACCCACGACCCCACGGTCGCGCTGGAACTGGAACGCCTGATCCTGGACGCGCCACGCCGCTACACCCCGTACCAGGCCGCGCGCGCCGCCGACGTCCCGATGGAGCTGGCCACCCGCTTCTGGCGCGCCATGGGCTTCCCCGACATCGGCCAGTCCCGGGCGCTCACCGACGGCGACGTGATCGCCCTGCGGCGCCTGGCCGGCCTGGTCGAGTCCGGCCTGCTCAGCGAGTCGATGGCGATCCAGGTGGCCCGCTCCACCGGCCAGACCACGGCCCGGCTGGCCGGCTGGCAGATGGACACCTTCCTGGAGAACCTCACCCAGTCCGTCGAGCCCGGGCTGACCCGCGCCGACGTCGCGTACCCGCTGGTCGAGCTGCTGCTGCCGGAGCTGGAGCAGTTCCTGGTGTACGTCTGGCGGCGCCAGCTGGCGGCCGTCACCGGCCGGGTGGTGCAGGCCGCCGAGGACCACGAGATCACCAGCGGGCGGCTCGCCGTCGGCTTCGCCGACCTGGTCGGCTTCACCCGGCTGTCCCGGCGGCTGGAGGAGGAGGACCTCGGCGAGCTGGTCGAGACCTTCGAGAACACCTGCTCCGACCTGATCGTCGGCCAGGGCGGCCGGGTGATCAAGACCCTCGGCGACGAGATCCTCTACGTCTCCGAGGACCCGGCGACCGCCGCCGAGATCGCGCTCAGCCTGATCGAGGCGCTGGCCGACGACGAGAGCATCCCGCCGTTGCGGGTCGGCATGGCCTTCGGCACGGTCACCTCGCGGATGGGCGACGTCTTCGGCACCACCGTCAACCTGGCCAGCCGGCTCACCTCGATCGCGCCCAAGGACGCGGTGCTGATCGACGGCGAGTTCGCCGCCGCGCTGGAGCAGAACGGCAGTGTCGCCCCGGCCGACTCGGAGGGGCCCGGCCTGGCCGAGGCGCTGTCGGCCGCCGCCGGGATGCCCGCCTCCGGGCTGCCGATGCCGGGGCCGGACGCCGGGGCCCGGTTCCACCTCCAGCCGATGTGGCGCCGGCCGGTGCGGGGGCTCGGGCTGGTCGAGCCGTGGCTGCTCACCCGGCGGCTGAAGGCGGAGTAGCGGCGCGGCGCGTCCGGAGCGGGTCGGTGCGGGGCCGGTGCGGGTACGGGGCCCGGCCGGGCGCTTCCGGCGGCCTGCGGGTGCCGAACGGTTGAAAGCCGTACGGTCTGGCGCAGCTCCTTCCGGGCAAACGGGGCATAACCGAGCGAAACCGCCATAGTCTTGGTGCAAGCGACCGGTCGGGTGCGGTCGGCCGACGGGGGTCTGGCAGGACCGAGCACAGGGAGCGAGGCGAGCCGGTGAGCAGTGAGGCGATCATGACGGACCGCGGCTGCGACTGCGGCGGCTCGCGGCGCCGCGACCCGCTGCCCGACCTGAGACTGCAGTCCGTGGTCGAGCTGGCCCACGACATGGCCGGCGCGCTCACCCCGCTGGAAGCCGTCCGGGCCGCCGCCGCCCGCGCCACCGAGGCGCTCGGCGCCACCATGGCCGCCGTCTCCGTCTGGGACCGCGAATCCGGCCGGCTGCGGGTCCTGGTCAACCACGGCGAACTCGCCGCCGGTGAGGAGGAACTGCCCGAGGACGAGTCCTACCCCGTCGCCGACTTCCCCGAGATCGTCACCTATCTGGAAGAGCGCTGGACCACCGGGCGGCTGCCGCGCGCCTGGCTGCAGACCGCCGAGAACAGCGAACCGCACGCCGGCCACGCACACCCGACCGCCGGCGCGTACTGCCAGGAACGCGCCGCCGCGCTGCGCCGGCGCGGTCGGGCCTGCTGCGTGGTCGCGCCGATCGTGCTGCACGGGCAGGCCTGGGGCGAGCTGTACCTCGCCAGGTCGATCGGGATGCCCGAGTTCACCGAGGCCGACGCCGACTACGCGACCCTGCTCGCCGCCCAGGTCTCGGCCGGACTCGCCCAGACCGAGCGCCTCGCCGACCTGCGCCGGCTCGCCTTCTCCGACCCGCTCACCGGCCTCGCCAACCGGCGCGCGGTCGACGCCCGGCTGGAGAGCGCGCTGGAGACGCACAACCGGGACAACACCGTGGTCTCCCTGGTCGTCTGCGACGTCAACGGGCTGAAGCGGGTCAACGACCAGCTCGGCCACGAGATGGGGGACCGGCTGCTGGAACGGTTCGCCCACCAGCTCTCGCTGGCCGCCGCCAAACTCCCCGGCAGCCTCGCCGCCCGGCTCGGCGGCGACGAGTTCTGCCTGCTGGTGGAGGGGCAGAAGGCCGACGAGGTGGTGGCCGTCGCCGAAGAGCTGTGCGCCCGGGCCCTCGCCCTGTCCGAGGGCGAGGGCGTGGCCTGCGGCGTCGCCTCCACCGGGGACTCGATCGGGCCCGTCAGCACCCCCGACCGGCTCTTCCGGCTCGCCGACGCCGCCCAGTACCGCGCCAAGGCCGCCCGCGCCGCCCACCCCGTCGTCGCCGGGCGCAGCCACGGCCCCGGCTTCTCGCCCGACCCCACCGTGCTGCTCGCCGACGCCGCCGACCCGCACCACCGGGCGGACGGGCGGCGCGGGCCCGGCGGGCGGATCGGCACCGGGGACCGGCGCCGGTTCCGCGGCGCCGCCCACAGTGCCGACCCGGGCCAGCTGCTCACCGCCGTCCTCGCCGCCCTCGACCGGGCCGCCGCCGCCCGGGCCGTCCACCCGGCCGACACCCTCGGCAAGCTGGCCGTCATCGCCGAGACCTCCGCCCGGCTGCTCGACGCCGTCGGCTGGTGGGTCTCCTACGTCCCGCCCGGCTCCCACCTGATGCGCACCGCCCAGCACGCCGTCTACCGGATGACCAGCGGCCCCAGCAGCACCCGCGCCGAGACCCAGCGGGCCCAGATCGAGGCCCCCGACGCCGTCTTCGACCTGCGCCACTACCCGATGACCCGGCGCGCCGTCCGCGGCGGCGCCTTCGCCCTCCGGGCCGGCGCGGTCGGCAACGACCCGGCGGAGGAGGCCATGCTCGTCGTCTCCGGCTACCGCGGCATGGTCGCCGCCGGCGGCCACAACCCGGCCGGCGGCTGGCTCGTCGAACTCTTCGCCGACGACGCCACCCTGCCCCTCGGCCAGGCCGCCTGCGCCATGCGCGCGCTCGTCGCCGTCGCCCTGTCGGGCGCGGCCTCGCCGCCGGTGGTGTGAGGGGGCGCAGGCGGAAGGTTCTGCGCTCGGGGGCGTGCGCGGGGGCGCGTTCCGGGGCGGCTGCTTGCGGGGGGCGTAACGATCCGGACAAGGACGGACCGCTGCCCGGACGCCCTTCGTAGCCTGGCCGATGCCCGCGACCTGCCACCTGGCGCAAAGTCAGAAAGTGCCGCCTGTGCGCCATTTGGCGTAGAAGCGTCCCTCCCGGTGGCGTACCAATGGGGTACTGGTCGACGCCGAGCCGGGAGGAGCCGGGATGACACTGGCGGCCGTGCACCACTGGATCGTGGTGCTCGACATCGAGGGGTTCAGCGCACGGCCGAACCCCGTCCAGCGGTCGCTGCGGGAAGCGATGTACGAGGTGCTCCGGGACGCGCTGGCGGAGGCCGGCCTGCCGGACGGGGCCGTCGCCACCGAGGACCGCGGGGACGGCGTGCTGATCCTGGTGCAGCCCCAGGTCTCGCCGGTGCTGCTGGCCGGGGCGCTCGTCCGGGCCCTGGACGACTGCCTCGCGGAGAAGGCGCGGATCTTCAACGCGGCGCACGCCCTGCGCTTCCGGGTCGCGCTGCACCAGGGGCTGGTCAGCCGCGACGCGGACGGCTGGTCGGGGGACGCGGTGAACTGGACCTTCCGGCTGGTCGACGCCGCGCCGCTGCGCGAGGTGCTGGCCCGGGCGGGCCGGGCCAACCTGGCGTTCATCGTCTCCGACGAGGTCTACCAGGCCGTGGTCCGGCACGAGTACCGCACCGTCGACCCGGCCGCCTACCTGCCGGTCGGCTTCGAGGCCAAGCACGGGATCGCCGCCCGCGGCTGGATCACCGTGCCCGGCTACCCGGCTCCGCCCGGGCTGGACGGGGGCACCGCCCCCGGATCAGGCCCTGGAACCGGATCCGGCCCCGATCCCGCCCCTGCCCCCGGTGCCGGCGGTGGGCCGAAGGGCGGAGTGGTCTTCCACGCGGGCGTGGTGCACGGGGACCAGGTGGCCGGTGACAAGAACGTCCACCACGCACCGAACTCCCCGGGCCGTCGATGACGACGCCCGGGGACACGGGGCCGGCGGTAACGGGGGTTCCGCCGGTCGACGGGGGAGGGGGCTCGTCCGGCCCGGCGGCACCGCCCGCCGCCGGGCCGGACGGGCCTGCCGCGGACGGCCCGCCGGCCGGCGAGGGTGCCGACGGCGGGTCGTCCGGCGACGCCGGCGGCGAGCGGCCGGAGGGCGGCTCCGCCCGCAGCGGAGCGGCCCGGGAGAGCGCGGAGGCCACCCAGTTCGCCCAGGGCATGCTGCGCCGCGACACCGTTCGGCACGCGCTGGCGAGCATCGACGGCGACATGGTCGCCGGGGACAAGAACGTCTTCCTGGTCGGCGGCGGCCGGGCGCCGCTGCGCCTGGTCTCCCCGCTGGTCCTGGATCGGGTGCGCAGCGCCTTCGCGGATCCGGCCGGCTGGGACGAGGTGCGGGCCGCCTTCGGCAAGCGGAGCCTGGCGATCCTGCGCGGCCCGGCCGGCTCCGGCAAGACCACGGCGGCGTTGCGGCTCCTGCTCGGCCGCTCGGTCGACCGGATCTACCACCTGGACCGCACCTCCGACCTCGGGGCGCTCATCGAGCGGCTGGAGGCCGACGCCCAGGACGGCCCGGGCGAGCCGGTCGGCTTCCTGGTCGACCAGCCGGGGGACTGCTCCACCCTGGACGGCCCGCTCCTCCAGGGGCTGGACGGCGCCCTCCACCGCGCCGGGGCCCGGCTGGTCCTGACGGTCGGCCAGGAGAGCGGGCTGGTCGACTCCGAGGTCCTCGGCCACGTCATCGACCTGCCCGGCCCGCCGGAGCCCGCCCTGATCGTCCGCCACTACCTGGACTGGCTGCTCGGCGAGCCCGCCGCCACCGCGCTGCTGGAGCGCCCGGGCGTATCGGACTTCCTCACGGAGCACCTCGGCGCGGACGGCGCCTGCCGGGCGGCGGCCGGACTCGCCTCCGCGCTGGGCGAGTCCGCCCAGTCCTCGGCCGGCGGCGTGCCCGACCTCGCGGTGGTCCGGGAGAAGCTGGCCCGGCGCGGCGCCGAGGACTTCGAGATCTGGGCCGAGAACCTCGACGAGCCCTTCCTGCGCTGCTACGCCGTCGCCCTGGCGGTGCTCAACGGCCTCCCGCAGGAGGACGTCGCCGCGGCGGCCCGCGCGCTCCACCGGCGCCTGGGCACGGAGGACTACACCGTCCTGGCCGACGCGGACGGCCACCTGCCGCGGGTGCGCGAGCCGTACCAGGTGCCGCGCCGCCGGCGGCTCGCCCAACTGCGGGCCCGGACGGTACCGGTGCGGTTCTTCAGCGCCACCGGGCGGGTGCCCGCGGACGGCCTGGAGTACAGGGACCCGGGCTACCCGCGCCGGCTGATCGAGCACGTCTGGACGGAGTACCCGCTGCACGGGGTGCTGCTGGACTGGCTCGGCGAGCTGGTCGCCGACCCGTCCGAACAGGTCCGCACGCACGCCGGGGTGGCGCTCGGGGTGCTCGCCGACCGGTCCTTCCAGTACCTGCTGGACCACGTGCTCCACCACTGGGCGGCCAGCCCGGACCGCCGGCGGCGCACCGCCGTCGCCCACGCCCTGTCGGTGGGCGCGAAGAACCCCGAACTGCTCGGCATGGTCAGGAACCTGGCGGCCGGCTGGCTCGCCGATGCCGACCGCCCGCTGGTCCAGGCGACCGCGGCCCGGGTGTACGCGCTGAGCCTCAGCGGCGCCGGGCCGCTGGCCGCGATCGACGCCCTGGCCCGGCTCTGCGTGGTCGACCACATCCAGGTCGCCATCGCGGTCGGCGACAGCCTGACCGACATCCTCGCCGACGACGACCGGCTGTCCGCCGTGGTCCTCGGCCGGCTGTGCACGGCGCTGGCCGACCACCGGGCCCGCCCCTCCGTCCTGCTGGCCTTCCTGGCCGTCGGCGCCCAGTGGGTGGTGGAGACCGCGACGCTCGCGGAGCCGGCCGTGGCACCGAACTGGCCGGCCCTGCTGGTGCGGGCGGACCTGGAGCCGGCACTGCGCGCCCCGTTCGTCGAACTGTGGCGCGCGGCGCTGAACGAGGCCGTCGCCCGGACCGACTCCGAGCACGTCCTGCGGCTGTGGGCCCGGCTGGCCGAGGGGGATCCGGGGCTGCGGGCGGTCTTCGTGCGGATGGCCGGTGCGCTGGCGGACGGCGATCCGCGGACCGCCACCATCCTGCGCCGCCAGGCCGCCGACTGGGCCGGCGCCCACAGCATCGCCCCGATGCCGAGGACCGCCGCCGCGGTCACGGCCGAACTGGACCGACAGGAGAGCCCGAGATGACCCCCACCCTGCCGCTGATCATCAGCGAGGAGCCGGTGCCGAGGGGGCTGTCCGGCCCGGTGAAGTCGCTGAAGCCGAGCGCCGCCGCGGTGTACGCCTCCTACGACGGTGAACTCGCCTGGTTCCAGGGCAAGCCGCTGACCTGGTCGCAGCAGTTCCTCGGCAGGTACCGGACCAGGTACGAGGTGGACCTCAGCGACCACCGGCGCACCGCGCACCTGAAGAGCTGGCCGCTGCCCTCCCAGGACCAGGCCCACTGCTTCGACGCCGTCGTGGACGTCGGCTTCCGCGTCCACGACCCGGTCGAGGTGGTCCGGCGGAACGTGACCGACGCCCTGGTCGTGGTCTACGGGCACATCGCCGCCGTGCTCCGGACGATCGCCCGCGGCTTCCCGATCCACCAGGCCGCCCTGGCCGAGCACCGGATGAACCAGGACTGCGCCCGGGAGATGGTGCTGGCGGAGGGCATCACCATCTACCGCTGCGTGGTCGACCTGCGCCCCGACGAGGCGGCGCGCGACTACATCGCCAGCCTGACCAGGGCGGACCGTGAGCTGCGGCTGGCCGAATCGGCGCAGCTGCGGGCCGAGGCCGAGGCCCGGGGCGAGCAGGTGGTCGACCGGATCAGGCTGGACGGCCGGCTCGCCCGGGAGAAGCAGGAGCAGGCGGTGAAGCTGGAACTGCAGGCGGAGCGGCGCCGGCTCCTGGGAGAGGGCGACCTCGACATCGGCGGTCTGATCCGGCTGTTCGTGCTGGAGCACCCGGACCGGATCGCCGAGGCGGTCGAGATGCGCAGCCGCTGGGAGACCTCGCTCGTCGGCCGGCAGGAGCAGTTCGACGAACGCTCGGTCGAGGTCTTCAAGTTCATGGTCGCGAACGACCTCATCCAGCCGGCCGACGTCGAGGTGATCCGGCAGCAGGCGCTGCACCGGGTGCACGGCGCGACGCTGGCGGGCGGGGCGGCCACGGCGCTGCCGCCCGTACGGTGGGGCGGTTCGGCCGGCTCCTCGGGGCCGTCCGCGCCGCTCGGGCCGCCTGGGCCGGTCGGGCCGGTCACGCCGTCCGGGCCGGTCGGGCCGTCCGCGCTGGTGGGGACGGTGGTCGCGGACGCCCAGGGGAGCGGCCCGGCGAACGGGGTGCTCCCGGTCTACCTCCTGATCGACGAGTCGGCGGCCGTCGCGGGCTGCCTCGACGGCCTCAACAACGCGCTGCGCGGCCTGCATTCGGCCCTGCTGACCCCGCCGGAGACGGCCACCGGGCTGCGGATGTCGGTGCTCGGCGCGGCCGGGGACACCACGGCGCACCTGCCGATGTCGTCGGTCGAGTGGACCACCGTGATGCCGGAGCTGACGGTGCGCTCCGGCGCCCGGCACGACCTGGCGTTCGAGCGGCTGCGCACGCTCGTCCCGGAGGACCTGGCGCGGCTCAAGGCCGAGCACCGGGTGGTCCACCGCCCGGTGCTGTTCGTGCTGTTCGGCGGGGTCTGCGAGGAGGGCGTGCGGTGGCGGGAGACGGTCAGGGCGCTGACCGACCCGGTGGCCAACCCTCGCCACCCGACGATCATCTCGGTGGGCATCGGCCGGGCGGACGAGGCGGAGATCCGCGCCATCGCCCGCTACCCGGAACTCGCCTTCCTCGCCGAGCCCGGGCTCGACCTGGCCACCGCCGCCGAGCGGTTCGCCTCGCTGCTGCGCGACTCCGTGCTGTACCTGAGCCGCGGCCTGGCGGGCGGCCGGCCCGACCTGTTCATCGAGTGCCCGCCCGGTCTGCGCCGGCTCGGCGGCACCGGCTGAGCCACACCCCCACCCGACGGCTGAACCCGACGAAAGGCACTACCGACCATGGCGGACAACCGTGGCAACCTCATCCCGATGTACGTGGTGGCGGACGAGTCCGGCTCGATGACACCCGTCCTCGGCGAACTCAACGCCGGACTGGCCTCGCTGCACCGTGCGCTGCTGGCCGAACCGATGGCGGCGGCGAAGGTGAGATTCTCCGTCCTCGGCTTCTCCAACGGGGTCGACGTCCGGATGAGCCTGGCCGACCTGCGGCAGGAGGACGAGCTGCCGGTGCTGTCCAGCACCGGCGGCGGGACGAGCTACCGGGCCGTGTTCACGGCGCTGCTCACCCGCATCCCGCAGGACGTGCAGGAGCTGAAGAGGGCCGGGTACACCGTCTACCGGCCCGCCGTGTTCTTCCTGAGCGACGGTCAGCCCAACAGCAACGAGGACTGGGCGAGCGTGCACCGGCAGCTGACCGACCGCTCCCGGCGGGACGGCGTGGCACCGAACATCGCGGCCTTCGGCATCGGTGCCGCCGACGCGTCCACGATCCTGAACGTCGCCACCGACCAGAACTACGCCTTCGTGCAGATCCCGGGCGCCGACATCGGCGCGGCGATCACCAAGTTCTGCTCGGCGCTGACCACGAGCATCGTGGCGTCCGGGATGTCGCTCGCCGCGGGGAACGCGGAACTGGTGGTGGACAAGCCGGAGGGCTTCCGCATGGCGATCGACGTGGTGTGACGGTGGGCCCCGAGCACCGCGCGGCCGGCCCCGACGGCCGGGCCGCGCTGCCGCCCGTGTCCCCGCCCGCCCGGCGCCCGCCGGCGCTGCCGCCCGCGCAGCCGCCGCCGCAGGGCGGTCCGGGCCCGGCGGGTTTCCTGCCCTCCCCGGTCCGGTCGTCGCACCCCTCGGCGCTGCCCGGCCGTCCGGTCGGCGACTCGGTGTACGCGGTGCCCGGCTCGTGCTGGGCGCCGGTCGAACTGGACCGCCCGGTGGACCGGTTCGAGCCCAAGCCGCCGTCCGGGTCCTCGTACCGGCCGGACACGGTCTTCGACGGCTGGTCCGGCGAGCACGTGCGGGTCCGGCTCGCCTCCGTCCGGGGCTACGCGCACCGGGGCAACGGGCGGCCGCGGGAGGACGACATCGCGGTCGGGCTGCACGGCTCCGGGACGCTGGTGTTCGCCGTCGCGGACGGCGTCTCCGGCGCCGAGCAGTCGCACCTGGGCGCCACCCTCGCCTGCCGGACGGCGGTGGACACGGTGACCAGACAGCTGGACGCGGGCTGCCGCCCGGACCGGCTCGACTGGGCCACGGTGCTCAACCACGCCGCCTACCAGCTGGTCGCGCAGACGGCGAAGATCCTCGGCCTGTCCCGGGAGGACGCGGCGGCGGCCGAGCGCCTGATGGCCACCACGCTGGTGACGGGGGTGGCGGTGCCCGTCTCGCTGGGGCTGGACGTCCACCTGGTCTCCGCCGGGGACTCGGGGGCCTGGCTGCTGTCGGCGGGCGGCCGGTTCATGTCGGTGATCCGCGAACCCGTCGGCGCTGGCGAGCCGGTGGCGTCCTCGGCGGTGGTGGCGCTGCCCCGGGTGCCCTCCGACGTCCGGGTGCACACCGTCCTGGTGTCCGGCTCGGACCGGCTGCTGATCGGCACGGACGGCTTCGGCGGCCCGCTCGGCGACGGCACCGGCCCGGTCGGCCGCCTCTTCGCCGAGCACCTGGCGCCCTCGCTGGAACCGCGCGGGCTCGCCCACCTGCTGGACTTCTCCCGGGAGACCTTCGACGACGACCGCACCCTGCTCGTCGTCTGGCCCGCCTCCGCCGTGGAGGCCCTGCCGTGACGAAGGTCCGGGTCGAGCGGCTGACCAGGGGCGACAAGCTCGGCCAGGGCGGCCAGGGCACCGTCTGGGCGCTGCCCGGCCGGAAGATCAACGGCGAGTGGCCGATGGCGTACAAGGAGTACTCCGCCGTCTGCCGGGACGAGCTGGACGGCCCGGCCCTGGACGCGATGGTGGAGTTCGTGCCCGGGCTGCCGCCCGAGACGGGGCTCTGGCTGTGCGAGCGGCTGGCCTGGCCGGCAGCCGTCGTGCTGGACGACCGGGGCCGCTGCGGCATCCTGATGCGCCTGGTGCCGGACAGCTTCTTCATCGACTCGCCGCAGGCCGGGCGCAACCTCGCCGGCTTCCAGTTCCTGCTCAACGGCGAGGGCTATCTGCGCCGGGTCGGGATCTCGATCACCGACGAGCAGCGGCTCCAGCTGCTGCTCGACCTCTCCCGGACGCTCGCTGGTCTGCACCGGCTGGGCGTCGTGGTGGGCGACCTCTCGCCGAAGAACGTGCTGTTCCGGCTGGGGGCGGAACCGAGTTGCTTCCTGATCGACTGCGACGCGATGCGGGTCGACGGCCGGGACGCCCTCGACCAGCGGGAGACCCCGGACTGGAGCCTGCCGCAGGGCGAGCCGCTGGCGACCGGGCGCGGGGACTCGTACAAGTTCGGCCTGCTGGTGGTCCGGCTGCTCGCCGGGGAGCAGGACAGCCGGGACACCGGGGCGGTCGGGGCGCTCTCGCCGGACCTCGGCCGGCTCGCCGCCGCGGCGCTCGGCACGGACCCGCGAGGCAGGCCCGAACTCGCCGACTGGGAAAGGCCGTTGCTGCGGGCGATCGAGGAGCTGCGGAAGCCGTCGGCGCCCGACCCGGACGAGGTGACGGCGTGGATCAGGGCGACGCTGGCGGCGGACGCGCAGAACCCGGCGCCCGACCGGCGGGCGCCGGACGCCGTCCCCGCCTCGCCCGCCGCCACCCCGCCCGGGCCGGGCCGGGTGCTGGCGGCGGTGGTGGTCGCCGGGCTGCTCGTGTGGGCCGGCTTCAAGGGGGTGTCGGCGCTCGGGGACGACTCCGGCGCCGACTCCTCCTCGACCGGGTCGTCGCCGACCGCCGTCTCCACGTACTGGACGACCCAGAACGGGAGCAGCGGCACCGGCGGGGGCGGTACGACCGGTGGCAGCGGCGTCGCCGCGGTCGATCCGGTGAACCAGGCGAAGGCCATCGACATCCTGCTGAACCGGAACGACGGGACGCGCAAGGTCGTCACCTCCGCGGTCGAGGCCGCGGACGGCTGCGGGAGCGCGGTGGACGTCAGGTACCGGGCCTCCCAGCTCCGCCAGGCGGCGGCCGGCCGGGACTCCCTGGTCACCCGGCTGCAGGGGGTCGACACCTCGGCGCTGCCGGGCGGCGTGGACCTGGCGGCCCAGCTGTCCTCGGCCTGGAAGGCCTCCGCCGCGGCCGACCGGGCGTTCGCGCGGTGGGCGGACGACGTGGCCGGCTGCGACGGCAACGCGCCGCACACCGCGGACTGGAACGAGGCGTACAGCCAGAGCCAGGTGGCGACCGCCGCCAAGAAGGCCTTCGCCGCCGCCTGGAACCCGCTGGCGGACCGCTACGGGCTGGCCCACTGCGACCCGGACGCCATCTGAACGCTGAACACCGAACCCCGCTAAGGCGGCAGCCGGCCCTCGGTGCGAGCCAGTTTCTCCAGCTCCGCCGGGTGGAGCAGCTCGATCACCCGGCGCCCGGTGCGCAGCCAGCCGGCGTCCCGCCACTCCTCCAGCAGCCGGTTGACGGTCCGCCGGGAGCTGAGCACCAGGCCGGCCAGGTCGTCCTGGGACAGCGGCAGGGAGATCCTGACCTCGCCGGTGGGCGCCGAGTCGCCGTAGCGTTCGGCGAGTTCCAGCAGGAGGGCGGCCAGGCGGGGGCGGACGACGGCGGAACCGGTGGCCGCCCGCTGCTGGTCGGCGTCCCGCAGCCGGCCGGAGAGCACCTGCTGGAGGGCCTGTGCGACGGCGGGGTTGGCGTGCTTGATGGCGCCGAAGCGGCTGAGCGGGATGTGCAGCGCGGTGACGTCGGTCAGTGCGTGCAGGGTGGCCGACCGTGCGCCGCCGTCGAGGCCGGCCTGTTCGCCGAGCAGGTCGCCGTCGCCCCGGATGGCGAGGATCGCGCGGTAGCCGGCGCCCGACTCCACCAGGACCTTGACGCAGCCGCGCTCGATCACCAGCAGGTGGTCGGAGTGCTCGTACTGCTGGAGCAGGGAGCCGCCCGCCGGGTAGTGGACCCGGCGGGCGACGGCGGCCAGTTCGGCCCGGGCCGGGGCGTCGAGCAACCGCCAGAACGGAACGCGTCCGCCCGACGCCGGTCCGGCCGGTCTCATCCCAGCAGCCCCGCCAGTGCGACCAGCCCGCAGCCGGCGACGGCGAGCAGGAGGGACTGTCGCACCCGGCGGTCCTTTATCCAGATGATCCGGCTCATCTCCACCAACTGCCGGCTGAGCAGGGGGAGCAGGTCCGCGCCGTCCAGCTCGGTGGCGAGCCGGTCGGGCGTCCAGTGCCGGAGCTGGCCGTAGTAGACGAAGTTGGGCGGGTCGCTCTCCTGCTTGCCCCCGCCGCGCGGCACGACCACCGACACGGCGGCGACGGCGGCCAGCGCGAGGACGGCCACGCCGAGCCAGAAGGCCGTCGCGGGCAGGGCGCCGGAGGTGCGGCCCAGGGAGGTGCCGGTGCCGGACAGGGCGACGATCGCGCCCAGCGCGGCGGATTCGATGGTGAGGGCGAAGGAGGCCTTGGAGTCGACCCTGCCGGTCACCTCGGTCAGCGAACCATGGATCTGCCAGGCGGTTTTGACTGCTTCTTCGTTCGACACAGGCCCCCCGGACGACCGTTCTGGACGGTTCCCGGATCGCCGGTTTCGGCCCCCGGGCTCCCGCCGCTCCAGCATATCCACGCGGTGCCCACCGGGGGCCCGGATTGCCGTGGAGCGGTCCCGAACTCGCCTTTCCCGTGGGGGAGGTGGGGCCGGTGGGGCGCCGTCCGGATCAGGCCCCGGGGCCGCCGGCGGCCGCCGGCGGGGCGAGGGCGCGCAGCGCGGCGTCGACGAGGAGGTCGGCGTGTTCGTGGGTGAGCGGGCCGAGGCGGTACTGCCAGCGGTAGTAGAGCGGGCCGTAGAGGAGTTCGACGGCCAGGTCGAGGTCGGCGTCGGCGGCGATCTGGCCGGCCTCGCGGGCGCTGCGGAGGCGGTCGCGGGTGACCTCCAGCAGGGGGTCCAGCAGGCGGGTGCGGTACTCGGCGTGCAGCGCCGGGTCGTTGAGGATCTCGGCGATGATGGCGCGGTAGGTGCGGTCGGCGCCCGGGTCGGTGAGTTCGTCGCTGGTGGGGCGCAGGACGGCCCGGAGGTCGGCGGCGAGGTCGCCGGTGTCGGGCAGTGCGAGGCCGCCGTCGTGTTCGCCGGCGGCGAGGAAGGCGTCGAAGACGACCGCCCCCTTCGAGGGCCACCAGCGGTAGATGGTCTGCTTGCCGACGCCGGCCCGGGCGGCGATCGCCTCGATGGTGAGTCTGCCGTAGCCGACTTCGGTGACGAGCTCGGCGGCCGCGGTGAGGACGGCGGTGCGCGAGCGCTCGCTGCGGCGGGCGGGGTCGGGGGCGGTTCTGGATGCCATGGAGAAAATCCTATGCGAAGCAGCGAGACGAGACGTATTGTCTTCCCGAGATGTCGCGAGACGCTACGTCTCGTCTCGGCCGCTATCCCCGGAGGTGCCCGTGAACCGCCCCGCACACATCCTGATGGTCTCCGTCCCTGCCCACGGGCACGTCAACCCCAGCCTCGCCGTGATCACCGAGCTGGTCGCCCGGGGCCACCGGGTCAGCTACGTCAACGACGCCTCCTTCCGGGAGACCGTCGAGTCCACCGGCGCCACCTTCGTCCCGTACCCGACCGAGCTGCCGCTCGCCGACGATCCGAACGGCTGGGTGGAGGAGCCGGTGGCGATCCAGGAGCTGTTCCTGGACGACGCGCTCGCCATGTGGCCCGTCCTGCTGGAGGCCTTCGCCGACGACCGCCCCGACCTGGTGCTCTGCGACATCGCGGGCTTCGCGGGCCGGGCGCTCGGCGAGCGGCTCGGGGTACCGGTCGTGCAGCTCTCGCCCACCTTCGTCGGCTGGGAGGGCGCCGAACAGGACCTCGCGGAGGTCTTCGAGGCGATCCGCAGCGGCCCGGGCGGTGCCGAGCACTACCGCCGGTTCGCCGACTGGCTGGCCGAGGCGGGCGCGGTGCAGCGCGACGTGGATGCCTTCAAGGGCCGCCCGGAGCGGGCGATCGCGCTCGTCCCGCGGGCCATGCAGCCCAACGCCGACCGGGTCGACGAGCGGCGGATCAGCTTCGTCGGGCCCTGCTTCGGCGACCGGGCCCACCAGGGTCAGTGGCGGCGGCCCGAGGGCGCCGAGCAGGTGCTGCTGGTCTCGCTGGGCTCGGCCTACACCAACCACCCGGCGTTCTACCGGGCCTGCGTCCAGGCCTTCGGCGACCTGCCGGGCTGGCACACGGTGCTGCAGATCGGCGCGCACACCGACCTCGCCGAGCTCGGCGAGGTGCCGGACACCGTCGAGGTGCACCGGTGGGTGCCGCAGCTGTCGGTGCTCGCCCAGGCGGACGCGTTCGTCACCCACGCGGGTATGGGCGGCTCCAGCGAGGGGCTGTTCCACGCGGTGCCGATGATCGCGGTGCCCCAGGCCACCGACCAGTTCGCCAACGCGGACGCGCTGGTGGGCCTCGGTGTCGCCCGCCGCCTGGACGCCGGCGCGGCCACCCCGGAGGCGCTGCGCACGGCGCTGCTGGAGCTGGTCGGCGACCCGGCGGTGGCCGGGCGGCTGCGCGAGCTGTCCGCGGCCGGCCGGGCCGAGGGCGGCACCGCCCGGGCGGCCGACCTGATCGAGGCGGAGCTCGCGCGGTAGCGGACGGCGCTCGGGGGCCGCGGCGTGCGGCGCGGATCCGGAGGGCGGAGAATCCGGATGACGAACAGCTGTTGTCATATCTTCATTCACCTGCTGTGATGGTGTATATGGATATGCACAGTGCTGTGGCCCCCGACGCTCCGCTGGTCCTGGTCGGCAAGGCCGACGTCAGCGCCGACGACGTCCTCGCCGTCGCCCGGGGCAACGCCCGGGTCGAGATCGGTCCCGACGCGCAGGCCGAGATGGCGGCCGCCCGCGCGCGGATCGACGCCCTCGCGGCCGAGCCGCGCCCCGTCTACGGCGTGTCGACCGGCTTCGGCGCGCTCGCCGTGCGCCACATCAGCCCCGAGCTGCGCGCCCAGCTGCAGCGGTCGCTGGTGCGCTCGCACGCCGCCGGCATGGGGCCGGCCGTCGAGCGCGAGGTGGTCCGCGCGCTGGTCTTCCTGCGGATGAAGACGCTGGCCTCCGGCCGTACCGGCGTGCGCCCGCTGGTCGCCCAGACCATGGCCGCCGTGCTCAACGCGGGCATCACCCCGGTCGTCCGCGAGTTCGGCTCGCTCGGCTGCTCCGGCGACCTCGCGCCGCTGTCGCACTGCGCGCTCGTGCTGATGGGCGAGGGCACGGCCACCGGCCCGGACGGCGTGGAGAAGCCCGCCGGTGAACTGCTCGCCGCCGCCGGGATCGAGCCCGTCGAGCTGCTGGAGAAGGAGGGCCTGGCCCTCATCAACGGCACCGACGGCATGCTCGGCATGCTGGTGATGGCCATCGCCGACCTCCAGCGGCTGTTCACCACCGCCGACATCACCGCCGCCATGACCCTGGAGGCGCTGCTCGGCACCGACAAGGTGCTCGCCCCCGAACTGCACGCCCCGATCCGCCCGCACCCCGGCCAGGCGCTCAGCGCCGCCAACATGCTGGCCGTCCTCAAGGACTCCGGCCTCACCGGCCACCACCAGGACGACGCGCCGCGGGTCCAGGACGCGTACTCGATCCGCTGCGCCCCGCAGGTGGCCGGCGCCGGCCGGGACACCCTGGCCCACGCCCAGCTGGTCGCCTCCCGCGAGCTGGCCGCCTCGGTGGACAACCCCGTGGTGCTGCCCGACGGCCGGGTCGAGTCCAACGGCAACTTCCACGGCGCCCCGGTCGCGTACGTGCTGGACTTCCTCGCCATCGCCGCCGCCGACCTCGGCTCGATCTCCGAGCGCCGCACCGACCGCCTGCTGGACAAGGCCCGCTCGCACGGCCTGCCGGCCTTCCTGGCCGACGACCCCGGCGTGGACTCCGGCCTGATGATCGCCCAGTACACCCAGGCGGCGCTGGTCAGCGAGAACAAGCGGCTCGCCGTCCCGGCCTCGGTCGACTCGATCCCCTCCTCCGCGATGCAGGAGGACCACGTGTCGATGGGCTGGTCGGCCGCGCGCAAGCTGCGCCAGGCCGTCGAGAACCTCGGCCGGATCCTGGCCGTCGAGCTCACCGCCGCCGCCCGCGCGCTGGAGATCCGCCAGCAGGCCGAGACGGCCGGCCGGATCGCCCCGGCCACCGCGGCCGCGCTGGCCGTCGCCCGGGAGGCGGGGGTCGGCGGCGCCGGCCGCGACCGCTTCCTCTCGCCGGACCTGGAGGCGGCCGCGGCGCTGGTCGCCTCCGGTGAGCTGGTGCGGGCGGTCGAGCGGGTCACCGGCCCGCTGGCCTGACACGCCGCCCGGAGCGGGGCGGCCGGAGCGGGGCGACCGGGCTCAGTCCCAGTCGCCCCGCGGCCGGCGGTCCTCGCGGGCCCTGCGCTCGCCGAACGCGGCGGCGAAGTTGACCCCGACGATGCCCGCCCAGCAGACCAGCAGGCCGGCGAAGCCACCGCTCTCGGGGCTGGCCGCGATCGCGGTCAGCGGGATGCCGAAGGCCAGCGAGACCACCGCGAGCCCGCTGCCGGAGCGCTTGCCCCAGCTCTGACGGCGGGAACGGTGGTGGCGGTCGTGGTACGGCCGCGGCTCGTCACCGTCCAGCCGCTGGGCGACGGAACGCTCGACCCGGGCGTCCAGACGGGCGTCGAGGCGCTTCATGAAGGAGTCGACCAGCTCGTCCTCGTACTCCTTGCCGAGCTCCTTGCGGGCCTGCAGGGTGGCGTCGAGGTCGCGCCGCAGTTCGTCCTGGCGAGTGTCCATGGGGTACAGCGTGGGGTCGGCGCGGCGCCCGGTCCATCCGTTCGCGGGGGAATCCGGGCGGGCTCAGGGAGAAATCAGGGTTACCCCGAGCCGTGCCGGCTCCGGGCGGGCCCGCTGTCCGATATCCGGAACGTCTCATGGGGCGTTCCGCCGTACGAGACGTCGTTGCCAGGCGCGGCGCGCTGCTGCACAGTCGTCGTCCGACCTGCTCGAACCCGGAGGTACCGCTGATGACCGCCCTCGATGAGACCGGCAGCGTCGGACCCTCCGCCCGGCTGCTCCAGCTGTTCGAAGGGCACCGGCTCACACCGACCCAGCGCCGGATCGCCCACTCGCTGGTGCGGCACGCCACCGAGGCGCCGTTCCTGTCCAGCGTGGAGGTCGCCGAACTCGCCGGCGTCAGCCAGCCGTCCGTCACCCGCTTCGCGGTCGCGCTCGGGTACGACGGCTACCCGGCGCTGCGCAAGCAGCTGCGTGAACTCGGCGGCGGAGAACCGACCGCGCCGGAGACCCCGGACGACGCCGTGCGCAACGAGCACCAGCAGGCCGTCCTCGCCGAGATCGAGCACCTGCGCCACCTCGCCGAACTCCTCGCCGACCCGGAGCCGATCATCCGGGCCGCCCGGCTGCTCGCCGCCTCCCGCCCGCTGCCCGTACTCGGCCTGCGGGCCGCCTCGGCGCAGGCGCGCGGCTTCGCGTACTTCGCCGCCAAGGTGCACCCGGACATCCGGCTGCTGGACGAGGGCGGCAGCATGCTCGCCGACCGGCTGGAACAGGCCGCCGCGGCGGGCGCGACCGCCCTGCTCTGCTTCGCGCTGCCGCGCTACCCGCGGGAGCTGATGGACGCGCTGGCGGTGGCCCGCGAGTGCGGGCTGACGGTGCTGACCGTGGCCGACAGCGCCTTCGCGCCGGTCGCCAAGCTGTCCGACCTGATGCTGCCGGCCGCCGTCGGCACCGGGCTGGTCTTCGACACCGCGTGCGCGCCGATGATGCTCGGCCGGGTGCTGCTGCAGACCATGTGCGACGAACTCCCCGGCGCGGAGGCCCGGTTGGAGTCGATCGAGCAGTCGGCCGCGGCGCGCGGGCTGTTCTTGGAATAGGCACAGCCTGGAATAGGCGCAGCTTGGGGCGTCGTCAGGGGAGTAGTCGTCACGTCCCCGGGCATCCCCTCCTACAGGGGGTGCCGCCCATGCGCGTGATCCACGAGATGAAGTTCGTCGCCCGCCTGTCCTCGGGCGCCGACGAATGGTCCTGCCCCGCCTGCGGCCGCCGCGTCACCCTGCGGCGGCTGCCCGATCCCGAAGTGACCGTCCTCGATCCGGGCGACGAGTCCGCCGTCCATGTCGGCGTCATCGAACCCGACGCCCAGGGCGCCGCGGCCGCCGAGAAGTACGGCCTCGGCCCCGTCCAGAACATCCCCCGCCCGCCGACCCCGCCCACTCCCGACGCCGACGACCGCCGCTGGCTCGCCGAGATCGGCATCGACTGGGACGGCGGCGCGGCGGCCTGAGGGGCTCAGCGCTTCGGCGCGTAGAGCGGCAGGTCGGCGGTGCTCAGCTCGGCCGGCAGCGGCGCGGGCAGCGGGACGGGCTCGCCGTACTTGCCGTGCAGCACGCCCTGGTACTCGCCGTCGCGGGGGTGGGTGCGGAGCGTCCAGACGCCCTTGCGGGGGTCGACTGCGAGGAGAACCGGCACGCCCGCGACGGCGTACCAACTGGTCTTGGTCGCGATGTGGCTGACCCGCTCGGAGGTGGAGATGACCTCCACGGCCAGCTCGACATCGTGAGGGTCTGCCAGCCATTCGTCGTCGTCCTCCCAGTCGCGCGGCAGAACGACGAGGTCAGGTGTCGCGTAGTCCTCGGCGTTGTCGGGCATGGTGATCGACGAGACCTCGTAGGCGCCGAGACCGGCCGGGAGCTCGGCGTCGAGTCGGCGGGACAGGCGCTTGACGGTCCCCGCGTGCTTGCCGCGAGGAGTTGGGGACATCACCAGGGTTCCTCCGATGATCTGGACGCGAAGTCCCGTGCTCTGCTCGATCTCTTCCGCCACGTCCCGGAGCCTGCCGGGCCGTACGCCGATGGCCGTCATCGTGTCCTCCGCTCCCTGGTGCTGGGCCGAGTGGCTGGTGTTCGCCGGGTTCAGGCTAGCGCCCGAAGCCGGTCGGCGGCATGGCTGATCGGATGGGATCGATCGGTATCGGGGTCTGGTCGAAACCCCCTTGTTTAGTTATATTCAGTCGAACAGACATTGAATGAATCCATCCGCAGGAAGGCCGGGACTATGGTGCAGCAGCAGGCGAGCGGGCCGCGCGAGGTGCGCGCCGCGCGTGGCACGGGGCTCACGACGCAGGGCTGGCAGCAGGAGGCCGCCCTGCGGATGCTGATGAACAACCTCGACCCCGAGGTGGCCGAGCACCCGTCGAAGCTCGTGGTGTACGGCGGCACCGGCAAGGCCGCGCGGGACTGGCGCTCCTTCGACGCCATGGTGAAGACGCTGCAGGGCCTGAAGCAGGACGAGACCATGCTGGTCCAGTCCGGCCGCCCGGTCGGCGTCATGCAGACCCACGAGTGGGCGCCGCGCGTCCTGATCGCCAACTCCAACCTGGTCGGCGACTGGGCCAACTGGGAGGAGTTCCGCCGCCTGGAGAGCCTCGGGCTCACCATGTACGGCCAGATGACCGCCGGCTCCTGGATCTACATCGGCACCCAGGGCATCCTGCAGGGCACGTACGAGACCTTCGCGGCCGTCGCCAACAAGCGCTTCAACGGCACCCTCGAAGGCACCATCACCCTCACCGCCGGCCTCGGCGGGATGGGCGGCGCCCAGCCGCTGGCCGTCACCATGAACGGCGGCGTGGCGATCTGCATCGACTGCGACCCGTCCCGGATCGCCCGCCGGATCGAGCACCGCTACCTGGACGTCGAGGCCAAGGACCTCTCGCACGCGCTGGAGCTGGCCACCGCCGCCCGCGACAAGAAGCAGCCGCTCTCCATCGGCCTGCTGGGCAACGCCGCCGAGCTCTTCCCGCAGCTGCTCGCGATGGACGCGCCGATCGACATCGTCACCGACCAGACCAGCGCCCACGACCCGCTCAGCTACCTGCCCGTCGGCGTCGACTTCGACGACATGGCGGACTACGCGGCCGCCAAGCCCGCCGAGTTCACCCAGCGCTCCCGCGAGTCGATGGCCCGGCACGTCGAGGCGATGGTCGGCTTCCAGGACCGCGGCGCCGAGGTCTTCGACTACGGCAACTCGATCCGCGGCGAGGCCCAACTCGCCGGCTACGACCGCGCCTTCGCCTTCCCCGGCTTCGTCCCCGCCTACATCCGCCCGCTGTTCTGCGAGGGCAAGGGCCCGTTCCGCTGGGCCGCGCTGTCCGGCGACCCGCAGGACATCGCCAAGACCGACAAGGCCGTCCTCGACCTGTTCCCGGAGAACGAGTCGCTGCACCGCTGGATCAAGATGGCCCAGGAGAAGGTGCACTTCCAGGGCCTCCCGGCGCGCATCTGCTGGCTCGGCTACGGCGAGCGCGACAAGGCCGGCGAGCGCTTCAACGACATGGTCGCCTCCGGCGAGCTGTCCGCACCGATCGTCATCGGCCGCGACCACCTGGACTGCGGCTCCGTCGCCTCCCCGTACCGGGAGACCGAGGCGATGCTCGACGGCTCGGACGCGATCGCCGACTGGCCGCTGCTCAACGCCATGGTCAACGTGGCCTCCGGCGCCTCCTGGGTCTCCATCCACCACGGCGGCGGCGTCGGCATCGGCCGCTCGATCCACGCCGGCCAGGTCACCGTCGCCGACGGCACCGCACTGGCCGGGGAGAAGATCCGCCGGGTGCTCACCAACGACCCGGGCATGGGTGTCATCCGGCACGTGGACGCCGGCTACGACCGGGCCACCGAGGTCGCCGCCGAGCGCGGGGTCCGCGTCCCCATGGGTGAGCTGTGAGCTCCAGTTTCGAGGAGATGTGGGCGGAGCTGCTCCCCGTGGGCCGCTCCGCCTCCTCCGGCGGCTACCGCCGCTTCGCCTGGAACTCCGCCGACGCCGAGTGCCGCGCCTGGTTCGAGCAGCAGGCCCGCAGCCGCGGCCTGGCGTACGAGCTGGACCGCAACGGCAATCAGTGGGCCTGGCTGGGCGACCCGCAGGCCGGCGGGGCCGTCGTCACCGGCTCGCACCTGGACTCCGTCCCGGACGGCGGCGCCTTCGACGGCCCGCTCGGCGTGGTCTCCTCCTTCGCCGCGCTGGACGAACTCCGCGCCCGGGGAACCGAGTTCACCCGGCCGCTGGCGATCGTCAACTTCGGTGACGAGGAGGGCGCCCGCTTCGGCGTGGCCTGCATCGGCTCCCGGTTGACGGCCGGGGTGCTCTCCCGCGAGGCCGCGTACGAGCTGCGCGACGCCGGCGGCGTCCGGCTGCCCGACGCGATGGAGAAGGCGGGCTACGACCCGAGCGCGATCGGCGCGGACGACGACCGGCTGGCCCGGATCGGCGCCTTCGTCGAGCTGCACGTCGAGCAGGGCCGCTACCTCGCCGAGGGGCAGCCGGTCGGGGTGGCCGGCGCGATCTGGCCGCACGGCCGCTGGCGGTTCGACTTCCACGGCGAGGCCAACCACGCCGGCACCACCCGGATCGAGGACCGCCGCGACCCGATGCTGACGTACGCCAACACCGTGCTCGCCGCCCGCAAGAAGGCACGGCAGGCGGGCGCGCTGGCGACCTTCGGCAAGGTCGCCGTCGAGCCCAACGGCACCAACGCGATCGCCTCGCTGGTGCGCGGCTGGCTGGACTCCCGGGCCGCCGACGAGCGCACGCTCACCGCGCTGGTCGCCGAGATCGAGCAGGCCGCCGCCGAGCGCGGCGAGCGCGACGGCGTCCGGGTCGAGCTGACCCGCGAGTCCTACACCCCGGTGGTGGACTTCGACGGGCCGCTGCGCGACCGGCTCGCCAAGCTGCTGGACGCCCCGGTGCTGCCCACCGGCGCGGGACACGACGCCGGGATCCTGGCGTCCGCGATCCCGACCGCCATGCTGTTCGTGCGCAACCCCAGCGGCGTCTCGCACTCCCCGGCCGAACACGCCGAGGAGGCCGACTGCCTGGCCGGGGTCGCCGCCCTCGCCGACGTACTGGAGGACCTGGCGTGTCAGTGACCCTTCCGGTGAGTTACTGGGCGGAACACGCCTGGCTGCCGCACCACAACGGGCCGGTGGTCGAGCCGGATGTGCTCATCACCACCGGCCCCGACGGCCGGATCGTCCGGGTGGAGCCGGACAGCGGGCCCTGCCCGCCCGGGGCCGTCCGCCTCGACGGGCTGCTGCTGCCCGGCCAGGCCAATGCTCACTCGCACGCCTTCCACCGGGCGCTGCGCGGGCACGTGCAGGTCGGCTCCGGCACCTTCTGGACGTGGCGCGACACCATGTACCGGTTCGCCGGCTCGCTCGACCCGGACAGCTACCTGGAGCTCGCCACCGCCGTCTACGCCGAGATGGCGCTGGCCGGGATCACCGCCGTCGGAGAGTTCCACTACCTGCACCACGCGCCCGGCGGCGTCCGCTACGCCGACCCGAACGCGATGGGCGAGGCGCTGATCGAGGCCGCCGCCCGGGCCGGCATCCGGATCACCCTGCTGGACACCTGCTACCTGTCCTCGGGCTTCGGCGCCGAGCCGACCAAGCCGCAGCAGCGGTTCGGCGACGGCGACGCGCAGGCCTGGGCCGAGCGGGTGGACGCGCTCAAGCCGCGCGAGCACGCCCGGATCGGTGCCGCCATCCACTCCGTCCGGGCCGTCCCGGCCGACCAGCTGGGCACCGTCGCGCACTGGTCGGCGATGCGCGGAGCGCCGCTGCACGTCCACCTGTCCGAGCAGACCGCCGAGAACGACGCCTGCCTCGCCGCGCACGGCGTCACCCCCACCCGGCTGCTCGCCGACCACGGCGCGCTCGGCCCGCGCACCTCGGCCGTGCACGCCACCCACCTCACGGACGAGGACGTCAGGCTCCTCACCGACTCCTCCACCACCGTCTGCATGTGCCCCACCACCGAGCGGGACCTCGCGGACGGCATCGGCCCGGCCCGCCGGCTCGCCTCGGCGGGCAGCCCGATCACCCTGGGCAGCGACAGCCACGCGGTGATCGACCCGTTCGAGGAGGCCCGGGCGCTGGAGCTGGACGAGCGGCTGCGCACCCGGACCCGCGGGCACTGGACGGCGAACGCGCTGCTGCGGGCGGGCACCGAGGACGGGCACGCCTCGCTCGGCTGGCCGGAGGCCGGGCGGATCGAGGCCGGGGCGCTCGCCGACTTCACGGCGATCGCGCTGGACTCCGTCCGCACGGCGGGCCCGCCGCCCCGGCTCGGCGCCGAGATCGCGGTCTTCGCGGCCTCGGCGGCGGACGTGCGGCACCTGGTGGTCGGCGGCCGGCACGTCGTCCGGGACGGCGTGCACCAGCTGGTCGCCGACGTGCCGGGGGCGCTGCGCTCCGCCATCGGCGCGCTGGACTACTGATTCCTCCTGTCCAACTCCCTTCGGAAGGCGTTGTCTTGAGCACCAGGACCACCTTGATCACGGGCATCGGCAGCCTGGTCACCAACGATCCCGGGCAGGGTGCCGGGCCGCTCGGCCTGCTGACCGACGCGGCCGTGGTGCTGGACGGCGCCACCGTCGCCTGGGTCGGCCCGGCGGCGCAGGCCCCGGCCGCGGACGAGCGCTTCGACGCCGAGGGCCGGGCCCTGCTGCCCGGCTTCGTCGACTCGCACGCCCACCTGGTGTTCGCGGGCGATCGCACCGCCGAGTTCAACGCCCGGATGTCCGGGCAGGCGTACTCGGCGGGCGGCATCCGTACGACGGTCGCGGCCACCCGGGCGGCGAGCGATGCCGAACTGGACGCCAACGTGGCCGGGTTCGTCCGGGAGGCGCTGCGCCAGGGCACCACCACCATCGAGTGCAAGTCCGGCTACGGGCTGACGGTCGAGGACGAGGCGCGGGCGCTGCGGATCGCGGCGAAGCACACCCCGGAGACGACGTACCTGGGCGCGCACGTGGTGGCGCCCGAGTACGCCGAGGACCCGGCCGGGTACGTCGACCTGGTGACCGGCGAGATGCTGGACGCCTGTGCGCCGCACGCCCGTTGGGTCGACGTGTTCTGCGAGAAGGGCGCGTTCGACGGCGACCAGGCGCGGGCGGTCCTGACCGCCGGCATCGAGCGCGGCCTCACCCCCCGGGTGCACGCCAACCAGCTCACGTACGGGCCGGGCGTGCAGCTGGCGGTGGAGCTGGGGGCTGCGTCGGCGGACCACTGCACCCACCTGACGGACGAGGACGTGGCGGCGCTGGCGGGATCGGCGACGGTCGCGACGCTGCTGCCTGGGGCGGAGTTCTCGACGCGGGCCGAGTACCCGAGCGGGCGGCGGCTGCTGGACGCAGGCGCAACGGTGGCGCTGTCCACCGACTGCAACCCCGGCTCCAGTTTCACCAGTTCCATGGCCTTCTGCATCGCGGTCGCGGTACGGGAGATGGGCATGACCCCCGACGAGGCTGTCTGGGCAGCGACAGCGGGCGGCGCCCACGCCCTGCGCCGCACCGACGTCGGCACCGTCACGGTCGGCGCCCGCGCCGACCTGCTCCTCTTGGAAGCCCCCTCCCACGTCCACCTGGCTTACCGCCCGGGCGTCCCCCTGACGGCCGCCGTCTGGCGCTCCGGCATCCGCGAGGTCTGAGCCCCTGATCGACTTCGCCCCGTCGAGCCGATGCTCGACGGGGCGAAGTTCAGGACTGGCGGTAGGCGCGGACGAGCAGGGTGTCGGCAGCACGCGCACCCGGTCCGGCGGGAGGGAGCCGGTCGATGCTGATCTTCGTGAACCCCGACTCGTCCAACAGCTTCGTCCAGACGGTCTCCTGGAGAACCCATCGGCGCATGGTGGTCGTGGCACCGTCCGGGGTGCGGGCCGGAATGTCGGCGTGCTGGACGTCCGGCTCAGCGGGGGCCCCACCGAGGTAGTGGCCCAAGGTGGAGGCGGCCAGCAGTCCGCCCGGTCGCAGGGCGTGGGCAGCGGCCAGGAGGAGTCGTCGGGGGTCGGCGAAGTCGAGGCTGCCGAACACTGAGTAAATCACGTCGTACTCGGCCGGGTGTGCGTTCAGGTGCGCGGTCGCGTCGGCGTGCACCGTACGCAGACATGGCGCGAGGTGACCGTAGAGGTCACGCGCCATCGTGTGCTGAGCGGGCGAGGCGTCGATGGCGTCGACCCGGGCCGGAGCGTGGCGGGCGACGAGGTACGCCGCATGACGGGCGGCACCTGCGCCGAGGTCGGCCACGACGAGGCCGGTGACGTCTCCCAGCACCTCGACGCCTGGCCCGCCAGCCTGGGCCCAGACCCAGTGGAAGGCGCCGGGGACGCCCCGGTCCGTGTCGGCGCGGGCACGGCCGTAGTGGTGCCAGAGGTCTGGCGCGCCGGATTGGGCGGTTGATGTGGTCGTCACCCAGGCCATCCTTGCGCCCGGTGTGGGTCGGCGCCGGGGTTTGAGAGAACTCCACTCTTGCGGGTTGCGGTGGCCCCGGGCGTGCCCGGGGCCACCGCAACTGCCCGGTCAGTGTGAGTCGCTGCCGGGGTGGCAGGGGCTGCACTTGGCGGCATCCGCCCACAGGGGCAGGTCCACGTCCCAGCCGTCCGCTGCGATCAGCTGGGCGGTGCGCAGGACGGTGCCGTCGTCCTTGTACTCGACGGCCGGCACGTGGTGGAGGAAGTGGCCGTCGTTGTGCTTCTTGCACAACTCGGCGTAGGCGACAGTGTCCAGGATGATCGTGTGGACGCCGATGTCCACCAGCGAGCTGGGGCCGAGGCCCAGGTGCTCGCCGCGGTGGGCCATGGCGGTCAGCAGGTAGGCGTAGCCCTGGCCGAGGACGCGGGCGGCCATGATGGTGTCGTAGGGGTAGTCGCGCATCAGGAGGCCGATCTGCTTGTTCCACAGGTCGGCGGGGATGTGGTCGCACACGTTCCGGAGCGGGCCGACGATCGGGTCGGCGGGCGCAACTGCGGTTGCCATGGTTCCTCCGACTGTTGGTGGGGGCACCTGGTGGGGCCGGGCGCTTCCCGGCTCCCCTGTGAAAGTTACGGACCAATTCAGTTACTGCTCAACGAAGTTGCGGAGAATTGCGGATTGCTCACCCCAGCGTGTCGATCGCGGTGGCGATCAGGGCACGGGCAGCACCGCCGTGAACGGCCAGGGCGGCGAAACGTGCGAACGCTTGTGAGTAGAGGGCGAGATCGCTGGGCGCCGTCACAGTCACCTGGGCCGACAGCAGCTCTACCCCGGCCTGGCGGTCGTCGAACAGATTGAACGTCTCCGTGGGCCACATGGTGCGGGCGGCCGTGAACGGGATGATGCCGAGCGAGATCGAAGGCATCGACATGACGTTGAGCAGATGGCTGAGTTGTCCAGCCATCACCGTCTCGTCGCCGATTCGGTAGCGCAAAACAGACTCCTCGATGACCGCGACGAAGCGGCGCCCCCCTTCGAAAACCACGTTGGATCGGGCGAGCCGGGCCTCGACGGCGTCCGCCACGTCATCCGGGGTCTGGCGGACGTCGGCCACCCTGCGTAGCAGGGCGCCGGCGTACTCCCGGGTCTGCAAGGCGCCGGGGATGACGCGGGAGGAGTAGGCGCGGAAGTGGCGGGTGCGTGAATAGAGGGGCACCCGGGCTTCTTGGGCGTGGCGCAGTCCGGTCCGGGTGATGCGTCTCCATTCGACGTACAGGGAGTCCGCTGCCCTGTTGGAGGCGATCAGATCGGGTGCCTGCCCGTCGGCGCCGCAGGCTCGGCACCACGCGCGAATGTCCGAGTCTGAGGGGGCGGCCTTGGCGTTCAGGATGCGGGAGGTTTTGGCGGGGTGCCATCCGCAGAAGGTGGACAGTTCCCTGCCCTTCAGTCCAGCGTTCCGCATCAGCTCGCCGAGGCGGGTGGCGAGGGCCGCGCGAGCTGTCTGGACACTGGAGGACGGGGAGATCGACATCGTCGCAGGGGCTCGAAACTGACGGTGGTCAGATGCTGAACTGCTCGTGGGGTACGGCCCGTTGCCAGACCGCCTCGAACGCGGTGGCGCACAGCAGGGCCACCGCAGGGTCGTCGCTGAAGGACGGCCCAGCACTTTCCCCGTCGCCGGTGAAGTGGTTGAACCGCACCAACTCACCATCGAACAGCCAGAAATCGCAGCCCGGCAGGGCGAGATCCGCTGCCTGCCGCCGCGGCAGCCAGCGGATCTGCTCACCTGCGGCGATGTTGGTGAACGTCCCGGAGTGCTCAAACCGGATGTACTCCGAGACCGGCTCGGACACGATCCGGGCACGCCGAACCTCGACACCCCGGCCTACGGTCTCCTCGATCAGCGTTAGCCACGGACGCCACCAGGACGCACGGTCGGCCGGGTCGTACCGGAAGCCGTCCTGCCAGGCCGAGAACGCCTCAGCCTCCTTCACCACGCTGTAGGAGTCGCGCATCTCCAGGTGAACCGCGCTGGAGCGCGCAGCAGCCAACTGCTCAGCGAACGTCGGCACCTTCGGCGGCATCGCATGCTCTCCTCAAGATCGGCACCATGCGGGACGGCAACCGGACCACATCCTCCGAATCGGGGATGCTCCCGGTCTCCCGGCATTTGGCGCGCAGCTTCTCGGTGGCCTTCCAACCCTGCACGACGATCTCGTCAGCTTTGTCGTCGTACCAGACGGTCGGGCACTCGTCGTCCCCGGTGTTGGGGTCGATCCCGATGAACCGTAGTGCCATGCCAGTCTCCCCTTGCAACTCGGTTGCGTGGATTTGCATGACGGTTCCCGGTTGAGCAGCTGTCGTCAAGAGCGCGTACTCCGCGTGCAGTTGCGACCCCTCGGCCACATCTGATTTGCCGGCGGCCTCTTGCTTCCCGCAAGAGGCCGCCGGAACGATTCGCTCAGCGCTTGGCCGTGAGGTGGTCGAACTCGCCAGCCTTGGCACCTCGTAGGAACGCGTCGAACTTAAGGCGATCTCATCGCCCTGCTCGCTCTCGCGATCGCCACCGTGGCCCTCGGCGTCCTCGCGACCTTCAGGATGCCCCGCCCCGAGGAACGCGACGAGCAGAACCGAAACACGCGAAGGCCCTCGCCCACCCAGGGCGAGGGCCTCGCGGGTTGACCAGCAGCGTCCGGCCCGCTACGCGGTCCGCCGCCCGGCCCGAGGAACCGGGCCGGACGGGCTTGTCGGCGTCAGTGCGACCAGTACGGGTCGTCGACTGTCGCGCAGTCGGCGGCGTAGTTCAGCGGTCCCCGGACGAACCCGCCGTTGCCGTTGTTGTCGGTGGTGTCGGTGACATCGGTCAGGGTGGCCCGGACCTCGGCACAACCGTTGACACCCACGGCGAACCAGAGGCCGAACCCCTGGCCCCTCACCTCCACCGAGCCCTTGTTGCGTTCGACCGCGTAGCCCTTGCCCGTCCAGAGCGCCTGGACGGCGTCGAGCGGCTCCCGATCGTGCGTAGGGGCGATCCGGACCCGGGCCGCCTGTCTGGCGATCATCTCCGTCCGGCCCGTCCTCCTGCAGCCGGACGTACCGCAGAACCCGGTCAGGTCGGGATCGCTCTCGTACTTCGGCTCGGCCCACTGGAGCCCCGGGTGGAAGACCCCCGCGACGTCGGCGAGTTCGGCCTCGATGCGGTGCTGTGCCCGGTCGACCGGCACGGTGGGCTGCTCGGGCTCCGGCCAGGCGTACCAGCCGACCAGGAGCGCCAGCAGCACCCCCGGCACGCCCACACGCCATACCGTCGCCTTCACCTCGGGTCCTCCCTGGTGATCGTGTTCCCGTGGCCGCTCACGATCTTCCCGATGTTGGGGAGCGAGTCGCCGCCCTTGCCGTGCTTCCCGAAGTAGTTGTCATGGGAGTCGGTGACGGTCCCGTCGGCCACCGAGAAGCGCTGCCCGCCGAAGGTCTCGCTCGCCGGGTCCGTGCCGTGCCACGACCCGTCGGGATTCGTGATCGCCTCGACCGCGGCCCAGCCGGGAATGAGCATCCCGGGGGACGGCGCGTCCGCGACGGGATCGTACTTGGCCGTGCCGACGTACACGTGGTCCGCGCCGATCCCGAGCTGCGTCGCCTTGTCCACGCCGACACCCGGGCTGCCGACCAGGACGATGTCGTCGACGGGCAGGCCACCGGGGTGCTGGGTCGCCTTCCCGACCACCAGGGAGCCGTAGCTGTGCCCCTGCGCGGTCATGTGGGCCGGCTCGCCCTCGTGGGTGGCCCGCAGACCGGTGAGGAACTTGTTGTACGCGGCCCCGCCCTCCTCCGCCCGGTCCTGCATGAGCACCGAGGGGCCGTCCAGTTGCGGCGCGTCGTATCCCAGCCAGAACACCGACGCGACGCTCGGCGTCTCCTTGTGGTCGATCGCGCTCGACACCGCAGCGTCGTAGATGCGCTTCGCCGTCATGGCGTCGCCCCCACCGACGCCGGACACGGTGCTGTTCAGCCCGGGCACCAGCGAGGAGACGTTCTTCGCCTTGTCCGGGTCGCCCCAGGAGATGATCGCGCGGCCCTGCCCCTGATCACCGATTCCCAGCAGCAGCAGCGGCGGGTTGGAGCCCGGCCCGCCAAGACCATTGTCCACTTTGCCGTCGAGCCGGTCCTGAATGGACTGGAAGCCGTCGAGCTTCTCCTTCAGGGCGTCGCGCTTGGCCTTCCACTCCGTGTAGGCGGGGTTCGGGCGGATGAACCTGCCGGTACCCACGGTGGCGGCCGGCGCGGGGCCGAGGTCGGCGAGCTGGCGCTTGCGGTCCTGGATCAGGTTCTTCAGGTTGGTCCGGTTGGCGTCGTTCCGGGCGGCGGCGGGGATGCCGTCGAGGTTGCCGATCTGGTCCGGGTGGTTGAGGATCATGCGGTGCTGCTGCTCGTCGGTCAGGCTGTTCCACCAGGCCTTGACGCTGTTCGGGTCGGTGCCGGCGGCGGGGGCCTGCTGGAGCGCGTTCGCGGCGTCCGTGTCGGCCTTCGCGGTGGCGGAGTCCAGACCGGTGCCGCTGCTCGCATTGGTGGCCAGGTGGGCGAGCCGGGCGTTGATGGTCTGGTCCGCGTGGTCGGCCTCGTTGAGGGCGGCCGTGATCCGGTCCTGGATCTGCTTGGCCTGCTCGTCGGCGTCCTTGCCGGCGAAGTTCGCGGAGTTGGGGTCCTTGTCCCAGGTGATCCCGCCGTCGGGGGCCACCGTCATCTTGTGGGTCTTGGCGTCGTCGAGGGCGCTGATCAGGTGCGCCTGGGCGGCGGCGAAGCCGTCGTAGGCGTCCTGGAGGGCCCGGCTGACGAGTCCGATCTCCTGCTGGGCGGCCTGGAGTTCGTTGTGCAGGTTCTGGATCCGGGTGTTGGCGTGGCCGGCGGCCGTCCCGGTCCACTCGGAGTGGCTCAGCCGGTCGACGACCTCGTGCTGCCAGTTCTCGACGTGCTGGCCGAAGGCGGTGGCGAGGGTGTCGAAGGCGTTCTTCGCGCTGGTGATGCCGATGACGTCCGCGTCGTGCAGGGTCTTGATGTCCATGGGTTACTCGGCCGCCTTCGCGCTGCGGGGCTTGACCGGGCCGGGGACGAAGGTGGTGTCGAAGGGGTCCGGCTCCGACCCGTTCGAGGCGGGTGCGTTCGGGTTCCGCATGCTGTTGTGGGCGTTCTGCTCGGCCTGCCGGTAGTAGGCGGCGGAGGTGCCGAGCTTGGTGCCGACGTCGCCCATGTCGCCGCCGAGCTTGTCCAGCAGGGTCTTCCAGTTGGTGCCGCAGTTCTGGATGGCACCGGCGGTGAGCCAGCCCTTGAGGCCTCCGGCGGCCTGGTTGCACGGGTCGGTGAGCTTCGCTGTCTCGCCCGGTATGAGGCCGCCTATGTGTTGTGCGCTCTGTCCGCAGCCGTCCAGTTCGGCCGGCTTGACCTTGAACTCCAAGCCCGCGTCAGGATCTGCCATGCTTCGTTTCCCCCGTCAGATCCGGACCGAGTGGTTGATGGGTCGGTCCGAGATGATCAAAAACTGACAACGAATGTTAACGTGTTGTTAGCTTGACTCCGTCGGGGATATTGGTTCTCGGCTGTACGTGATCACGGTGGTGCGTCAGTCTCGCGGGCATACGAGACCTGTGTGACTGGCGAGGAGTGAGAGATGCCGGCGCGTCCCCGTTCGGGCGTCGAGGTACCGGCGCTGACCGCGCGGATAGCGCGTGCCGGCAACCCTGTCGGCGTGACGGCGATGTGGGTGCGGGATCGACTGGACGGCCCGTGGATCGACGAGGACTTCGCCGACCGGTACCCGCGTGACGGGCGTCCCAGGGCCGCCCCGGCTTCGACCGGTTCGGCCTCACGGTCGGACCCGGGAGCCACGCCGTGCGGCTGGACGGCCCGGAGAACCCGGTGCCACTCCGAGGCTGAGTCGTTCCGTCGCTTCGCCCCGTCGAGCTCATTCGGCTCGACGGGGCGAAGGCCTGCTCATTCCACGCCCGACGACCTTTGCAGGAAGTCCAGTTCGTGCCGCAGCAGCTGCTCTGTCGCCGCCTCGTCGGTCGGCCGGTGCCCGGCGCCGCGCAGCGGCAGGACCTCGTGCGAGCGGCCGGCGGCGAGCAGGGCACTGGAGAGCCGTCTGAGCAGAGGGGCGACGTGCTGTCCGCTCAGGGGCTGGTGGTGAGGTGGTCGAACTCGCCGACCTTGGCGCCCTGGAGGAAGTCGGCGAACCTGAGGCGGGTGGTGCGGACTATGACGTCGCCGTCGTCGGACTCCCGGAGTTCAACGACCCCGTCGGCAGCCCGGACCTCGACGCATGCGTTGCTGGAGCCGGAGTAGCTGGACTTCTGCCATGCAGGGCTACTCATGATTGCCCTCTATCTCCTTCTTGATGGATCGGATGAAGTCTCGTGAGTCATCTTCGGAGAGGGCTACAGATGCCATTCGATCGAGGATCTCGCGGTAACTTGCAAGGTCGGAGGGTGTATCGAAGAGTGGGCACCCGAAGCTGATGTCGATCTGCACTGTGTCCAACTCGGGCACCGGGCCGGCGATATAGACGAAGTTCTCGCTGGGGCCGGGCAGCGATTCGATCTTAAACGGCACGACCCGAACTGAGATGCCAGGGCTCTCGGAATGGTCGATGAGGGCACCGAGTTGCTCGGCAAGCGCCTCCGGCCCGCTGAACTGCATCCGCAGTGCGGCTTCATGGATGAACGCCGTGTATGGCGTAGCACCGTTGCGGATGATCTGCTGCCTCCGCAGGCGAAAGGCCAGGCGGAGATCGACATCATGCTGCGGCAGCGGCGGGATCGCACGGGCGAACACCGAAGCGGCGTAGGCCGGAGTCTGAAGCAGCCCGGGCAGGAAGGTGATCGAGTAGGTGGCGATCCGCTTGGCGTGCGCCTCGATCGCTGCAACATCGAGCAGGTCGGTGGTCAGCCTCGGGCTGTACTCCTCCCACCAACCGGTTTCTCGCTCCCTGGCCATGTCCGCGAGCGCGTCGACCAGGGGCGCGTTGACGCACATGCAGGCCTCCGCGATCTCGTGCAGGCGCGCCACGCTGACGGCAGACTTCCCGATCTCCATCTGACTCACCAGGGCGGGAGTCACCCCGAGCAGACGGGCGAGCTGGCTGCCGCCGAAACCGGCTTGCTCTCTCATCCTTCGCAGTTCGGCACCGAGCCGTCGCTGACGAAGGGTGGGGATCCGAAGGGCCATGACGTCCTCTCTGCTGGTGCAGAGGCCAGTGTGCCGCGCCGGTCGCCTGCGGAGCCATCCGGGCTCGGGCGGAGCGCGTCCCCCGGGCGGAGGAACCTTCTCCCGTTCGAATTTAATTAAAGAGCAGATGCGCTATCGTCGTTCCCAGCTCGATCCGACGCACCGTCAGTAATGCCTGCATCAAGGGCAGTAGGCGCCTGCTGCCCGCGCACCGAAGAGCAGCCGCACCCCGGCCTGGCTCACGGCGACGACCGTCGTCACCCCTCTCCCACACCACAGCCTCGTGGAGGTTCCCGTGTGCATCCGTAACACCCCCTCGCTCACCCTCTCCCGGCAGGCCCTGCGGGACGTCCTCGCCCGCAACGGCTGGGACCCCGAGACCATCTTCAACGCCGAACTCGCCCTGATGGAGCTCATCGTCAACGCCTGGCGCCACGGCGACACCGCCGCGCCGGTCGTCTGGTTCTCCCTCCTCGGCTGCACCCTCCGGGTCACCGTCTCCGACGAGAACGACGCCCTGCCCCAGCAGCGAACCCCGGCCGACTTCGCCGAGACCGGCCGGGGCCTCCAGCTCGTGGAGAGCCTCACCCACCGCTGGGGCATCGACCCGCAGAAGCGTGGCAAAAGTGTCTGGTACGAGCTGGACTCCCTCGCGTGACCCGCGACCCCTTCGTGCCGGAGGACCCCCGGATGCGCGGCTACAGCAAGCCCCAAATCATGGCTCTCCTAGGCGAGTTGCACCGGCGCGGCCTGCCGCACGGGCTCCTCTGGGGGTCCGCCTCGCCGGGGGAGACCACCATCGACGGACGCCTCCTGATCGACTTCGGGAACTCGCCGGTCAGCACTCTGCTCAACCTCCTCCGCCTGCTCCGCGACCTGGACGATGACGAGGAGTGGCACCGGTGACGTTCTTCGTCGGTGCGATCCTCATCGCCCTGCTCGCCATCGCCATCGCCATCGCCACCGTCGCCCTCGGCGCCGTCGCGACCCTCAAGATGCCTCGCCGCGAGGAGCGCGACGAACGGCAGTGAACGTGCGAAGGCTCTTGCCCACCTGGGGATGCTGTTGGCGAATGTGGGTTGTTTCGCCCCGCTGGACTCATCCTGCGGGGCGAAGCGCTGCCAGGTGTGAGGTCCGGTTTCGGGCTCGGGGTGTTTCGGCGAGCCGGACGTCGATGTGGGTCAGGTAGATCACCGCGCCGATGTCCGAACGCATGTCCCCCGTTCGGCGAGTGTGGTCAACTATGCCCACTGTCGCCTCACCGGGATGTGATTGCTGATGAGCGCTCAGGCCGATGGGCTCGAGCCGTGGAAGGTCTACGGCGACCGCTTGGTCTATGACAACCCATGGGTGCAGCTGGCCCTTGTGGACGTTGAACCTCCCGGCGTGGCGCGCTTCGAGCATCACGTGGTGCGCTTGAAGCGTGTGGCCATAGCAGCGGTGCTGGATGCCGACGACCGCGTGTTGATGCTCTGGCGGTACCGCTTCGTGCCGCAGTCCTGGGGCTGGGAGCTTCCCGGGGGCATCGTCGATCCCGGAGAGGACGGCCTAGGGGCTGCTCTGCGCGAGGTCGAGGAGGAGACCGGCTGGCGACCGGATCACCTCGACCACGTGGTTACCTTCCAACCGATGGTCGGCATGGTGGACTCACCGCACGAGGTGTTCGTCGGTCATGGAGCGACCCTAGTGGGCGAGCCGGAGGAGGGTGAGGAGGCCGGCCACGTCGCGTGGGTGCCGATGTCCGAGATCCCAGTGCTCATGGCGGAGGGGAAGCTCACGGGTTCGGGAACCCTGGTGGCGCTCCTGCACATCCTGGCTTCCGGTAGGCGGTGACACCTGGAGAGACCGCCACGGTCAGCGCGATGCTCCGAACGTCCCGGCCAGTTGGTTGATTCGGGCGCGTTGACGGGCTGACCCCGTCCGATTGGCCAGCAGTCGTGCCTGTCGTAAGTGGTTCACGGCCTCGTCCTGTTCCTCTCGGGCGAGGTGGGCCTGGGCGAGATCGCAGTGCAGGCCGGCGGTCGCCCTGGTGAAGGTCGTGTCCATGTTGGCGAGGGCGTTGTACAGGTCGCTCATCGCGGCGTCGTCGCCCAGTCGGGCGAGGACGTTGCCTCGCCACCGAGTCAGGTGGCTGTCGTTGAGGAAGATGCTCAGCATGTCGGGGTCGCGGTCCGAACTTCCGGCGGGGAGAGTGGCCGCTGCCAGGTCCAGGGAATGCCGGCAGGCTTCTATCTGGCCGGCCTGAGCCAGGAGTTCGGCTTCGGCGGCGTGCAGCCATGCGGCCAGCCGAGGGGAGGCCTTGGTGCCAACGGAGCGGTGAGCCTCCTGGACCAGTTGTACGGCGAGATCGCTCTTTCCGGCAGCCGACAGCACGTATGCCTGCTCGGCCATGGCGTGCGCCAGGTACATCGGTGCCTTCGCTTCGGCAGCGGCCCGCTTGCCCAGTTCGTAGTGGCGCCAGGCTCGTTCAGCAGCACCGACGTCGAGCGCCTGCCACGCCGCCAGCGTGGCTGCCCCGGCAAGTGCCCGGGCGATGGGTTCCCTGGTGGTGGGCAATACGGCGAAGGTCAGCGATTCTTCGAGGGCTGACAGGTGCGCCTGCATCTGGTCGACCAGCGCAGCAGCCCCCATCTGGCGGTCCACCGTGCGCAGGAGCTCGGTCTGGGCAATGAAGGTGTCCACCATGCCAAGGCTGAGGCTGTGGGCTGCCTCGATGCGGCTGACCAGTTCGTCATAGCCGGCAACGGTCAGTGGTTGGTCACCTGCGGCGCCGCTGCCGAGAAGTTCTCGGTCGGTGAGCCCGAGCAGGGCGCGAAGCACCGAGGCGTACAGGGGACCGATCGGGCGGCGGCCGTTCTCCCATTCTGATACGTAGACGCGCAGGCTCGCCGTCGAGGCGATGTCGAGGAGGCGCTGTCGGGCGTGCCGCTCCATCTCGTGGACAAGCCGTTCCTGCGACCAGCCCCGCTCCTTTCGAGCCTGCCGCAACTGAGCTGACATCCCTCGGCCCCATCCAGTGATCGTGCCAACTGATGCGTCTTGGCTGTGTCGTCGCAGGTCAGCGAGGGTTAACTCACAGACGTTAGGGACGGTTGGCTACCTGTCTGGCGTTCAGTCAACTTCCATTGCTATCAGGCTAATCATTGAGCTGTCGGTCGATTCGAGGTTCCGATCGATCGGAGCTTCATCTCTCCGGCGGGACCGGCGGCGCCGCCCGGTCATCCTGTGGCCGGCGCCGTCGATATCTGCAGAGACAGTGCACGAGGCGCAGGGAGGGTTCACCTCAGACCTCCGCCCGGAGTCGGGCGGAGCCGAGAAGGAAGGGGCACCACGTGGACGACACCACGAAGAAGCCGCCGATGAAGTCGAGCGGGCTGTTGGTCGCGGTCGAGGAGCTGACCGCTGTCCAGGATAGGTACGACAGCCTCCGCTCCGACAACGCCGGGTCGTCCGGCGACGCGCCGTGGCCCGGTGGCGACGGCAACCTGACCGACGTCGCGTAGGACCCGGTCATCTCCAGGGGCGGGAACTCGTGCACCGCGCGAGTTCCCGCCCCGATCCAGCACATTCCCACGGAGGTAGCAGTGGAACACCGACTGGTCACCGCCATCGAGACGGCCCTGGGCTGGCACAGCTCCGAGCCGATCGGCACCGGCTTCGTGCTTGGGCGGATCGAGGACGACACGCTCCTGTCGCGCATCCTCACCCCGAACAAACTCCTCGACGTCGCCATGCGACGCAGCCTCAACCGGCCGCAGTTCCGGGCCTTCCGGAAGGGCGAGGAAGTTCACCCGGCTGTGTACTTCACCGACACCGTCAGCCCGCGCGGTCAGTCCATCCCGATGGCCAACATGCACCGCCTCGGTGACCTGCTCCGGCAGGGCGCGACGCTCATCATGGACCAGGTCAACGTCTTCGACCCCACGATGGAGGTCACCTGTCGCGCCTTGCAGTGGTGGGCGCACGAGCGCGTGCAAGTGAACGCGTACCTCACCACCAACGATGCCGCCGGGTTCCCTCTGCACTGGGACGACCACGACGTGATCATCGTCCAGCTCTCGGGGGAGAAGGACTGGGAGGTCCGAGCCACCTCGCGCACCGCTCCCATGTACCGGGACGCTGACCCCAACAGCACGCCCAGTGACACCGTGATCTTCAAAGGCACACTCCAGACCGGCGACGTCATGCACATCCCGCGCGGCCACTGGCACCAGGCCACCCGCATCGGAAGCGGCACCGGTCACAGCCTCCACGTCACCTTCGGCATCACCAAGCGCACCGGCGCTTCCTGGATGGCCTGGCTGGGCGACTGGTGCCGTGAGACGGAGATCTTCCGCCACGACCTCGATCGGAGGGGTGCCGACAGCTCCGACCTGGTGGAAGCTGCCACCCGCCTCGTTGGCCAACGCGGTCCGGAGGACTTCCTCACCACTCACGGGCAGCAGACCACCCCCGGGCGCCACGTGCCCTTCCTCGGCATCTTCGGCCCACTCCGCGCCGTAGTGTGCACCACTTCCCGCCCCTGATCGAGGAGAACGGGGACACCGTGGACGTCACGGCAGCCGGGAAGAAGCTCACCGTCGCCACCAAGGCCCTCCCCGCCCTGCGACTGCTGCTCAGCGGCCGGCCGGTCCGGCTCGAACAGGCGGCGGCGATCGTCGGGGACGAGATCCACGAGGTTGCCGAGATCCTGATCAAGGAGGAGCTGTGCGCACCGCTGACCGACGAACTGTCCTCGGGCTACACCGGTCTCGTCACCGACGCGACCTCCTGAGCGGTGCCTTGGACCTCGGCGTCACCGCGATCGACACCGCCTCGAACTACCTCGGCCATCACTCCCACCGCACCCTCGCGACGGTCGCCGGCGACCTGCTCTCGAAGTTCTCGATCTCCACCAAAGTCGGCTACTTCGAGGACGGACACAGCCTCCTCCCGGGGCGGCTCCGGCGCGCTGTCGAGAAGACGGTGAAGGATCTCGGCCGCGAACCGGACACGATCCTCCTGCACAACCCCGAGCACTCCGCCCCGGACGCCGAGACTCTGACGCACGCGTGCGCCGCCCTGGCCGACGCGGCAGCGGCGGGGCTGTGCGGGCACTGGGGGATCTCCACGTGGGACCCGCGCCCGCTGATCGGCCTCGACGTACCCCGACCGGACACCCTGATGGTCCGCTCCGGCCTCCTGGTCGGCAGCAGCGTGCTCGATGCCGCCGAGGCACTGGTGACCGGGTGGCAGCCAGCCGTGGTGTGGGGCATGAGCCCGTTCGGCGGCAGCACGACCGCACCCGTATGGGCGCGGATTGACCCGAGAGTGTTCCTGCGGGTACCAGCTGCCACGGCGGTGCAGGCAGCGTTCCGGGTCGCCTTCGCGCTTCCCGGCGTGGAGGCGGTGGCGGTGGGCACCGACGAAGCCGAGCACCTACGCGAGTTGCTCGGTGGTCTGGCGTACGAGATCGACACCGAGGTGCTCCGGTCGTACCGGCAGCTCCTACGTCAGTCCGCCTGAAGCTCCTTCGCCATCTGCTCCGCCACCGCGCGGGCGCCCTCAAGGCGCGGGTCCTCCGGATGCGCGTGCGGCCCGAGGATCTTCGCCGCGACGAACAAGGTCATCAGCTTGCCGTCCCGGCTTGCGAAGTCGCCGCTCCGCTCGACGCGGACGCGATCGGCCAGCGCCGGCACGGCAAGCGACGCCGCCCACAGCGTGGCAGCGTCCAGACCGCGCGGGGCCATACCCCAGTCCTCCCAGTCGAAGAGGCAGAACTCGGGCGCCGTCACGTTCGCCCAGTTCAGATCCGCATGCGCCGGACACCACTCGCTCACCGTGGCATCGATGCCCGGGAACACCTGGCGGATCGTCCGAGTCACCAGCTCCTGGGTGATCGTCTCCGTGTCCGGCGTGGCGATCCGATTCGTCCGCTGACTGGCGAGCGCATCGAGAGAGGCGTTCAGCTCCGACCACCATCGGGGCGGCAGCCTGGGTTCCTCGGCCACAACTGCGGATCCTGCTGGGGTGGACGGCAGTAGTTCAGTCTCATCGGCCCGCCACATCACCGGCTCGGCCTCGTCTCGCCAGGCGACGCCAGCGAGCCACGCGGGCTTCGCGATCCCGCGCAAGGCCTCAGCGGAGGGAGTGCCGTCCCCACCCTGGACGCCGATCCGGTCGAGCCCTCGCCGCTCGATGCGTACCCACGTGCCACGCTCCGTGCCAGCTCCCACGGATCGTCGTTTGCGGACCACTGCCTTCCTGTCGAGCCTCGTCCCCAAGGCTGTCTCGACACGTCCCAGCACCTCGTCTACCGGTACCCGGCGCAGATCCGTCATGGGACAACGGTAGCGATGTTCAACGGAGTTGGGAGTCGCTCGGGCGTTCGGTAGCGCGGGTCTCGATCACTCCACGCCCAACGATCGCTTCAGGAACTCCAGTTCGTGCAGCAGCAGGTTCTCCACTGTCGCCTCGTCCGACGGCCGATGCCCGGCGCTACGAGCTGCCTGTCGCCGCTTAGGGCTCAAACAGGATGCCGGCCTCCCTGGCGAGGCTCAGGGCCAGCTCCATGGATCCTGGGCCTCGCACAGTGGCGCCCTTGAGGTGCGAGGCGCCTCCGACGTCGACGAGCGTGCAGTTGTCGAAGCTGACACCGGACTGAATAACGACGTTGGCGAACTGTGCTCCGGTGAGATCGCACTTCTCAAACCGGATGTCGCGGAGTTCGGCGAACTGGAAGTCGGCCTGGGAGAGATTGCACTCCCTGAAGACCACCGTCTTGAACTTCGCGTAGCGGAACAGCGTGCTGTCTGTCCGGGTTCCCTCGACAAACACATCGCGGAAGCTGCCGTTGCTCCAGGACGACCCGGTCAGCCGGCAGCCGGTCACCGTGCTGCGGAGGATGGATACGTCCTGTGTCCGCACCGTGGCGAAGTCGCAGGTGTCGAAGGTGATGTGAGCAAGCACCGACCGGACCAGGTGCATCCCGGTGAATCGGACGTTCTCAAAGGCGCATTGCTCGACTTCGACCGCTTCGCCTGCGCGGCCAACGAGGCTCAGTCCGCTGTATCGCCTGCCTTTGATCGTGGCGTCGTCCTCGAAGTCATGGTCGGGCAGTTCCGCAGGCCGCAATGCCACCTGAAACCGCGGAGCCAAGGGATTCTTCGGGCGAGGCATCGCCTGATTCATGAAGGGCACCTCGCAGTAGCCGCTGGAGTGGAGGAAGCGAACGCTAACACTCAACTGTCTTACCAAGAAAGGCAGTTGAAACTACATGGACATTGAAGTCCTGTAGCTATTCGGCTGTCGAGGGGCGCTCGCGTTTCCAGGGGGACCAGTACGCAGAGCTTGCGGTGCACCGTGCCCGCTTCGGCAGCCCTGACCACAGACAAGACCGGCCCGGTTGCCTGGCGCAGGAAGTCGGCAGGGCCGACTTCCTGCGCGTTCGGGCGCCTTCTACACGACAGCGACCATGCTGCGGCGTTCGGTGGCGCGGGCGCCGATCACTTCACGCCCAACGATCGCCGCAGGAAGTCCAGTTCGTGCCACAGCAGCTGCTCCACCGTCGCCTCGTCGGTCGGCCGGTGGCCGGTCGCCCGCAGTGGCAGAACCTCGTGCGGGCGGCCGGCGGCGAGTAGGGCACTGGAGAGCCGCATCGCATGGACGGGGAACACGTTGTCGTCGGCGAGGCCCTGGATCAGCAGCAGGGGGCGGCTCAGTTTCGGTGCCTCGGTGATCAGGTCGCAGGAGTCGTAGTGCTCGGGGTGCTCGTCGGGGTGGCCGAGGAAGCGCTCCTGCCAGTGGGTGTCGTAGAGCCGGTGGTCGGTGGGTGCGGCCCCGGCCGACGCCGTGTGGAAGACGTCCGGGCGGCGCAGCACCGCCAGGGCGGCGAGGAAGCCGCCGTAGGACCAGCCCCGGATGGCAACCCGGTCGAGGTCGAGCAGCCCTGGCCGCAGCCGGGCCGTCGCGTGCAGGGCCTCGATCTGGTCTTCCAGGGCTGGTCCTGCTTTGTCGCCCCAGATGGTCTTCTCCCACAGCGGCCCGCGCCCCGGCGTGCCCCGGCCGTCCACCACCAGCACCGCGAAGCCCTGGTCGGCGAACCACTGGGACACCTTCTCGTGCCAGGCGCCGCCGGTGGTGACCTTCTGCATCGCTGGCCCCGCGTACGGGTCGAGCAGTACGGGCAGCGGGCCGTCGCCGGGCCGGTGGCCGGTGGGCAGGTAGAGCGCGGCGCGTAGCTCGCGCGGGCCGAGTCGGAGCAGCTCGGGGCGGGTGGTGACGAGGGGCGGCTCGGCGTACGAGGTGAGCGGGTGGGCCGGACCACCAGCCCGCAGAACGGTTGTGAGGGCGCCCGTGGTGAGCACCAGAGTGCCGCCTCGTTCGGAGCCGCTGTGTACGCCGGGTCCGCTGCTCAGCTTCCGTATGCCGACGTCCGGTTCGTACGTCCACAGGTGAGTCTCGGTGGGCTCCTCGGAGCCCGTGAACAGCACCCGCTCACCGTCCGTCCCAACGACGCCCCGCAGTTGCAGCCCGCCCGGGGTGACCGGCTTGCCGTCGACGGTCAGGTGCCTGGTGTCCCCGTCGTCGGCAGTGTCGACCAGCGCCCCGCCCGCCGTCCGGACCGGCAGCCCGGGGAGCAGTTCGACCCAGTGCGGGTCGGAACGTTCGGCGAGCACCCGGGTGGCGCCGTTCGCCCCGATCGCCAACGTACGGACGGTGCGCTGGTCGCGGCTCTGCACGGCGGCGTACGGGCCGTGGTCGTCCCAGCCAACTGCGGTTACGTACTCGAAGGCGGCGCGGTCCCAGTGGACCTCCGTGCGAGTGCGGTTGCCGTCGAGGCCGAGCAGCCAGAGCGTGACCTCGGCGTTGGCGGTGCCGGCCAGCGGGTAGTGGATGGCCTGCGGGGGCTGCTGCGGGTCGGTGGGGTCGGCGAGGAACCAGCGGGTGACCGGGCGGTTGTCGACCCGGGCGACGAGCAGGGCGCGGCCGTCGGGGGACCACCAATGCCCGCGGTCGCGGTACATCTCCGCGGCGGCGACGTACTCGGCCAGGCCGTACGAGACGTCCTCGGCCTCGGGTTCGGCGAGCACGCGGTCGTCCGTACCGTCCGCGCCGACCACCCGCAGGGTGCCGCCGCTGACGTAGGCGATCCGGCGGCCGGTCGGGTCGAGCCTCGGGTCCACCACCGGGCCGCCGGAGGCCACCGCACGCACCGAACCCGTACGGGTGTCGGCCAGCCACAGCGCGCCGTCCAGCGCGAAGGCGGCCCACGAGCCCGAGGCATCCGTGCAGTACGAGGCGATGCCGGTGCTGGAGCAGGCGCCCAGCGCCGTCGGATCGGCGACCAGCCGCTCCGCACCGGTCGCGGTGTCCAGCGCCCAGAGGCAGCTGAGCGGGTCGGTGCCACCCCGGCTGCGCAGGAAGAGCACGGTGGCGCCGTCGGCGGAGGGCTCCGGCTGGACGGGCACACCCAGGGTGAACCGACGGGTGCGGGCCAGCTGGCGGGGCAGCGAGTCGGTGGTCATGCCGGGGACCATAGGCAGAAAACGGCCGGGGCCGCCGTGGATCTCAGGAATCCACGGCGGCCCCGGGGCCTCATCGGGCTGACGTCAGTGCACGCCGCCCATGAGCGACTGGACGCGCTTGCGGTAGCTGAAGACCGCGAAGCCCGCGAGGGCTGCGAGCGCGGCCTGGGCCGCGATGATGCCGGTGCCGTCCAGGTTGACGCCGGCCAGCGAGAGCAGGCTGGTGGCGCAGTCACCGGCGGTGACGGCGAGGAACCAGACGCCCATCATCTGGGAGGCGTACTTCTGCGGCGCCATCTTCGTGGTGACCGAGAGGCCGACCGGGGAGAGGCACAGCTCGCCGATGGTCTGGATCATGTAGATCGAGACCAGCCACATCGGGGAGACCTTGCCGTCGCCCGCCATGTTCATCGGGACGATGAAGACGAAGAACGAGGCGCCGATCAGGATCAGGCCCATCGCGAACTTCGTGATGGTGTTGGGCTCCTTGTTGCGGCGGGACAGCCACAGCCACAGCCAGGCGAAGACCGGCGCGAGCGCCATCACGAACAGCGGGTTCAGCGACTGGTACCAGGTGGACGAGAAGCCGAAGCCGAGCACGGAGTCGGCGGTGTTCTTGTCCGCGAACAGGGACAGGGTGGACCCGCCCTGGTCGTAGATCATCCAGAACGCGGCGGCCGCGATGAAGAACCAGATGTAGGCGGTCATCTTGGACTGCTCGCCGGCGTCCAGGTCCTTGTCACGCTTGATGCGGACCAGCACGGCGACCGGGATGAGCAGACCGGCGATGGTCAGCGGGACGAGCGCCCAGTTCAGCGTGTAGACGCCGAGCGCGACGACGGCGGCGTAGAAGACGACGGCCGCGAGGACGACGGCGCCGACCTTCACCAGCAGGCTCTTGCGCTCCGCGGGCAGCAGCGGGTTGGGGACCTTGCTGCTCTTGGGGCTCAGGTGGCGGGTGCCCATGAGGAACTGGGTCAGGCCGAGGCCCATGCCGACGGCGGCCAGCGCGAAGCCCAGGTGCCAGTTGTACTCCTTGCCGACCGTTCCGATGACGAACGGGGCGGCGAAGGCACCGAGGTTGATGCTCATGTAGAAGACGGTGAAACCACCGTCGCGGCGCGGGTCCTCGGGGCCGTTGTAGAGGTGGCCGACCATCGTGGAGATGTTGGCCTTCAGCAGCCCGGAGCCGACCGCGACCAGGAGCAGGCCGACGAAGAACGCCGCCTGGCCCGGGACGGCCAGCGCGAGGTGGCCCGCCATGATCACGAAACCGGCGACGGTGACGGTCTTGCGGGCGCCCCAGACCCGGTCGCCGAACCAGCCGCCCGGGTAGGCCATGAGGTAGACCATGGACACGTAGACGGAGTAGATGGCCGTGGCCATCGTCGCCTTCATCGCGAGCCCGCCGCCCTGGCTGCCGGCTGCCGCGTCGGCACCGCCGGAGACCAGGTAGTAGATGAGCAGGGCGCGCATGCCGTAGTAGGAGAAGCGCTCCCACATCTCGGTCATGAACAGCGTGGCGAGCCCTCGGGGGTGGCCGAGGAAGGTCTTGCCGCTGGGAGAAGCCGACGCGAGGTCGGCGGCCCGGGTCGTAGACGCCATGTGTAGTGGTTCCTTGCCTGAAGCGTCCGCCTAGGGGGGTGGCGGCGGACGTGGACGAAACCACTCTACGTGGCGGTATTTGGCTTTATCGGATGACAAAAGCCGTGAATCAGGTACGGGAATGGCAAAGCTCGCGACAGATCCTCCCCTTCTATCCATGGTAGATGGCCGACTCTCCCTTCGGTTTCAAGATCCAAAAGGAGATTCTTCGCCGAACGGGCGGTCGACCATGCCCTGTTGGGAGTAGTTGGACGCTTGTATAACGATCACACTCTGTGAACTACCTCACAGGGCGTACGGGCATACCCCGTCGGACTACCATCACCACATGACCTGTGTGCTGCTTGCCGAGGATGATCCGGCGATCTCCGAACCCCTCGCCCGGGCCCTGCGACGCGAGGGCTATGAGGTGCTCGTCCGCGAGGACGGTCCGACCGCGCTGGCCGCCGGCCTCACCGAGGAGGTCGACCTCGTCGTCCTCGACCTCGGGCTGCCCGAGATGGACGGCCTGGAGGTCTGCCGCCGCCTGCGGGCCGACGGCAAGAGCTGCCCGGTCCTGGTGCTCACCGCCCGCGCGGACGAGGTGGACACCGTGGTCGGCCTGGACGCCGGCGCCGACGACTACGTCACCAAGCCCTTCCGCCTGGCCGAGCTGCTCGCGCGTGTCCGGGCCCTGCTCCGGCGCGGCAACGTCGACCAGCTCACCACCGGCGCGCACGGCGTGAAGATCGACATCGAGTCCCACCGCGCCTGGCTCGGCGACGAGGAGCTCACCCTCTCCGCCAAGGAGTTCGAGCTGCTGCGCGTCCTCGTCCGGGACGCCGGCCGGGTGGTCACCCGCGAGGAGATCATGCGGCAGGTCTGGGACACCACCTGGTGGACCTCCACCAAGACCCTGGACATGCACATCTCCTGGCTCCGCAAGAAGCTCGGCGACGACGCCGCCAACCCGCGCTACATCGCCACCGTGCGCGGAGTGGGGTTCCGGTTCGAGAAGAATTGACCCCGTACGGAGATCGAGGCCGGGCCACGGCCGATGAAGCGGAACACCTCGGGGAGCGGCAGCGTGAAACGCCGGATGATCAACTCGCTGCTGGGCGTCGTCCTGGTGGTGGTCGTGGTGTTCTGCGTGCCGCTCGCCCTGGTCGAGAAGCGGACCATCGTCAACTCGGCCCAGGACCGGGTGGACGCGGCCGCCGTCCGGGTGCTCGCCCTGGTCGAGAGCAGGATCGCCGCGGGCGAGTCGGTCACCGAGGGGCGCGCCTTCGAGAGCCAGGTCACCGAGGGCAGCTACGTCGAGGTGCAGGTGCCCGGCCAGCAGGTCGTCTCGGTCGGTGAACGCCCGGCCGGCAACCACCTGCTGAAGGCCGTCGAACGCGGCAACAGCGGTGAGACCGTCACCGTCGAGCAGTCCCGCGAGGACGTCGACCACGAGATCGCCAACAACCTGCTGCTGCTCGGCGTGGTCGCCCTGCTGGCCGTCCAGGCCGCCGTGGCGCTCGCGGTCTGGCAGGCCAAACGGCTCGCCCGGCCGCTCACCGACCTCGCCGAGACCGCCGAACGGCTCGGCTCCGGCGACCCGCGCCCGCGCGACCGCCGCTACGGAGTGCCCGAACTCGACCGGGTCGCCGAGGTGCTGGACACCAGCGCCGAACGGATCGCCCGGATGCTCACCGCCGAGCGCAGGCTCGCCGCCGACGCCTCGCACCAGCTGCGCACCCCGCTGACCGCGCTCTCCATGCGGCTGGAGGAGATCACCTCCGTCGCCGAGGACCCGGAGACCGTCAAGGAGGAGGCGACCATCGCCCTCCAGCAGGTCGAGCGGCTCACCGACGTCGTCCAGCGGCTGCTCACCACCCAGCGCGACCCGCGCAGCCCCACCGCCGTCGCCTTCGACCTGGACGAGGTGATCAAGCAGCAGGTGGAGGAGTGGGGCCCGACGCTGCGCGAGCAGGGCCGGGTGCTGTCCCTGGAGGGCCTGCACGGGATCACCGCCGTCGGAACCCCGGGGACGGTCGCCCAGGTGCTGGCCACCCTGATCGAGAACTCCCTGATGCACGGCGCCGGGACGATCACCCTGCGGGTCCGGCCGTCCGGCACCTCGGTGGTGGTCGAGGTGCAGGACCAGGGGGCCGGCGTGCCGGCGGACCTCGGCAACCGGGTGTTCGAGCGCGCGGTCAGCGGCCGCAACTCCACCGGGATCGGCCTCGCCGTCGCCCGCGACCTCGCGGAGGCGGACGGCGGGCGGCTCGAACTGCTCTCGCTGAAGCCGGCGGTGTTCGCCCTCTTCCTCGGGCGCAGCCACGAGGACTAGCCACGAGGACTGAGGACGGGCCCCTGGCGGTTCGGGCGGGGCCGGTCAGGCGGTTCAGGCGGGCCGGTCAGCTCGGCAGCACGCCGAGCTGGCGCATCAGGCCCATGACGTCCCACTGCCACCAGCCCTCGCAGATCCTCCCGTCCTTGAAGCGGTAGGTGGTCGTGCCGCGGCCGACCACCGACTTGCCGGTGTTCGGCACGCCCATGAAGTCGGCCTTCTGGGTGGCGTGCCAGGTCCAGCGGGTGGCCACCTCGTCGCCCTCGGCGATCTGGCTCTCGGTGGTGAAGGTGAAGTCGAAGGCGGCCAGGTAGCCGGCGCAGCGCTCCCGGAACGCCTGGATGCCGACCGCGTCGCCCTCGCTGCCGTAGTCGTGGTCGCGGTAGTCGGCGGTCATGCACTCGTCGATGACGTCGAGGTTGCCGCGGGACAGCTCGTCGAGGACCCGGCTGGCGGTGGCCTTGTTGAACTGCGCGTCGCGGACCACGTCGAGGTCGGTGAAGGTCGGCGGCGCGTCGCAGAGCGCCACCATCTCGCGGAAGATCCGGTCCGTCTCGGGCAGGCCGGAGTTCTTCATCGCCTCCTCGTAGGAGGGGAACTCCACGATCTCCACCACGTGCTTGGTGTCGGCACGGTCGGTGCCGACCACCGCGTGGGATGCCGTCCGCTTACCCCTGGTCGCCTCGACCCAGGTGTCCATCAGCCGGTTGAGGTCGTCGAGCCTGTCGGTCTTGCAGTCGATGATCTGAACGAACGTCATGGCGAGCCTCCTGACCCCCCTCGGCCATGGTCGTCCGCGCGCCGTGCTCGCCCTCGGAAACCACTGTCCTCCGATTGCGCCGGAGGCGGCAAGCGGAGCGGGACCTCCTGCGCGGGTAAGGGCCTGTCCGGCGTCGTGCGCCCGGCAGGATCCGCCGGACTGGCCCTAGTCGGCCTTGGCGTAGCGGATCGGCTCGGCGGCCAGCAGCAGCTCGGCCTGGGCGGCCGGCCCCTGGTCGCCGGCGGCGTCCGGCGCCTGCTGGGCGGGCAGCTCGACCGGCTCCGGCGCGGGCTTGAACACCCAGGTGCGGTACGAGACGAAGCGGAACACGGTGGCCACCGCGAGGCCGATCACCTTGGCGCCCAGCTGCTCGTAGTGCGAGTCCAGGCGCAGCACGTACACCGAGAAGCCGAGCACGCCGGTCTCGATCAGCATGCCGATGCCGCTGTAGACCAGGAAGAGCGTGATCTCCCGCTTGCGGGAGGCGGCGTCGCGGTCCCGGTACAGCCAGTAGCGGTAGCCGAGGTAGTTGGTGGCGATCGCGATCACCGTCGCTGCGATGTTCGACCGCACCGAGGCCAGGCCCAGGCCATTGATGCAGACCCAGAAGACGGCGAAGTTGACCACCACGCCGCTCAGGCCGACGATGCCGAACTTCACGACTTCGCCCTTGAGCCCACGCAGTTTCTGCGCGAGTGAGGGTTTCGAAGCTGTGGTCGTCGCCATACCGGACTGCCTCCATGTGCCTGCGGGACGAAAGGGCTGAGCGCGGCGGCACGGCCGCCCCTTGAGCCCTGCGTGCACGCACATGATCAGACCGCGTAGACCAGGACCTAGCCGTCCAGGCTACCTGCTCCCACCGAACGGCTGAGCCGCTTGACTCCTGGGTTGAGGTCCGCTGATCCCCGTGTCGAGGTCTACGCGCGTCCGCTCCACCGGGCCCACCTGCGGCGGAAATGCCCCCGACCGGCCCGGATATCCTGGCGGGGTGACTTCCCCGGGCAATGTGAATTTTCCAGTGGTGGGCATGATCGGTGGCGGGCAGCTGGCCCGCATGGCACACCAGGCGGGCATCCCGCTCGGGGTCAGGTTCAAACTCCTCGCCGACACGCCCCAGGACTCCGCCGCGCAGGTGGTCTCCGACGTCGTCCTCGGCGACTACCGCGACCTCGACACCCTGCGCCGCTTCGCGGCCGGCTGTGACGTGATCACCTTCGACCACGAGCACGTCCCGACCGAGCACCTGCGGGCCCTGGAAGCCGACGGCATCGCCGTCCGCCCCGGCCCGGACGCGTTGGTCAACGCCCAGGACAAGGGCGTGATGCGGGCCAAGCTGGACTCCATCGAGGTGCCCTGCCCCCGGCACCGGATCGTCGCCGACCCGGCCGACGTCACCGCCTTCGCGAACGAGGGCGAGGGCTACCCCGTCGTCCTCAAGACCGTCCGCGGCGGCTACGACGGCAAGGGCGTCTGGGTCGTGGACACCGAGGAGGAGGCGCAGGCCCCCTTCCTGGCCGGCGTCCCCGTGCTCGCCGAGGAGAAGGTCGACTTCGTCCGCGAGCTGGCCGCCAACGTGGTCCGCTCGCCCAGCGGCCAGGCCGTCGCCTACCCGGTGGTGGAGAGCATCCAGGAGAACGGCGTCTGCGCCGAGGTCACCGCCCCCGCGCCGGACCTCGACCCGGCCCTGTCCGACGAGGCCCAGCAGCTCGCCCTGCGGATCGCCGGCGAGCTCGGCATCACCGGCCACCTCGCCGTCGAACTGTTCCAGACCCGCGACGGCCGCATCCTGGTCAACGAACTGGCCATGCGCCCGCACAACTCCGGCCACTGGACCCAGGACGGCGCGGTCACCTCGCAGTTCGAGAACCACCTGCGGGCCGTCCTCGACCTCCCGCTCGGCGACCCCCGGCCCCGCGCCAAGTGGACCGTCATGGTCAACGTCCTCGGCGGCGACTACCCGGACATGTACCACGCCTTCCTGCACTGCATGGCCCGCGACCCCGGGCTGCGGATCCACATGTACGGGAAGGACGTGAAGCCCGGCCGCAAGGTCGGCCACGTCAACGTCTTCGGGGACGACCTCGAAGACGTCCGCGAGCGCGCCCGCCACGCGGCCGCCTACCTGCGAGGAACGATCACCGAATGACCTCCACCGCTACGAGCCCCGTCGTCGGCATCGTGATGGGATCGGACTCCGACTGGCCGGTCATGGAGGCCGCAGCCCAGGCCCTCGACGAGTTCGAGATCCCGTACGAGGTGGACGTCGTCTCCGCCCACCGGATGCCGCGCGAGATGGTCGCGTACGGCGAGAACGCCCACAAGCGCGGCCTCAAGGCGATCATCGCCGGCGCCGGCGGCGCGGCCCACCTGCCGGGCATGCTGGCCTCCGTCACCCCGCTGCCGGTCATCGGCGTGCCGGTGCCGCTGCGCTACCTGGACGGCATGGACAGCCTGCTGTCGATCGTCCAGATGCCGGCCGGCGTGCCGGTCGCGACCGTCTCGGTGGCCGGCGCCCGCAACGCGGGCCTGCTGGCCGTCCGGATGCTCGCCGCCTTCGACCCCGAACTCACCGAGCGGATGGCCGACTTCCAGGCCGAGCTGAACACCCAGGCCACCGAGAAGGGGAAGAAGCTCCGGGCCAAGGTGGCCGGCTCCTCCTCCTTCGGCTTCGGCAAGTAGCCCGCGCTCCGGCCGGTGGTTCGTCCGCCCACGGGGGTGGGGTAGAACAGCTCGCATGACCTCTGACCTGGACTCCCCCACCCCGCTGGACCGCGCCCGCGCCCTGCTGCGCACCGCCCCCGTGGTCGACGGGCACAACGACCTCCCCTGGGCGATGCGCGAGCAGGTCGGCTACGACCTCGGCGCGCTCGACCTCGCCGCCGACCAGAGCGACCGCCTGCACACCGACCTCGCCCGCCTCGCGGAAGGCGGCGTCGGCGCGCAGTTCTGGTCCGTCTACGTCCCCGCCTCGCTGGCCGGCGACCACGCGGTGAGCGCCACCCTGGAGCAGATCGACTTCGTCCACGCCCTGGTCGAGCGCTACCCCGACCGCCTCCGCCTGGCCCGTACCGCAGCGGACATCGAGGCCGCCCGCGCCGACGGCCGGATCGCCTCCCTGATGGGCGCCGAGGGCGGCCACTCCATCGACTGCTCGCTCGCCACCCTGCGCGCCCTGTACGAGCTGGGCGTGCGCTACCTCACGCTCACCCACAACGACAACGTGCCGTGGGCCGACTCCGCGACCGACAAGCCGGTGGCCGGCGGGCTGACCCGCTTCGGCGAGGAGGTCGTCCGGGAGATGAACCGGCTCGGCATGCTCGTCGACCTCTCGCACGTCTCCGCCGACACCATGCGGGACGCCCTGCGGGTCACCGAGGCGCCGGTCGTCTTCTCGCACTCCTCCGCCCGCGCGGTCTGCGACCACCCGCGCAACATCCCGGACGACGTGCTCGCCCAGCTGCCCGCCAACGGCGGCGTGGCGATGGCCACCTTCGTGCCCAAGTTCATCCTGCCCGCCGCCATCGAGTGGACCCTGGCCGCCGACGAGAACATGCGCGCCCACGGCTTCCACCCGCTGGACACCACCCCGGCGGCCATGGCCCGCCAGCACGCCTTCGAGGCCGAGCACCCGCGCCCGATCGCCACCCCGGCCACCGTCGCCGACCACCTCGACCACATGCGCGAGGTCGCCGGCATCGACCACATCGGCATCGGCGGCGACTTCGACGGCACCGCCTTCCTGCCGGACGGCCTGGACTCGGTGGCCGGCTACCCCAACCTGGTCGCCGAACTCCTGCGCCGCCACTGGTCCGAGGCCGACCTCGCCAAGCTCACCTGGCACAACGCCGTCCGCGTCCTGCGCGACGCCGAGTCCGTCGCCGCCACGCTGCGAGCCACCCGCCGGCCGTCCATCGCCACCATCGGCGGGCTGGACGGCAACTCCTAAGCGAGCAGCGGGATCTCGATGGCCGGGCACTTGTCCATCACCATGGCCAGCCCGGCCTCCCGGGTCCGCTCGTACGCGGCCTCGTCCACCACACCGAGCTGGAACCAGACCGCCTTCGCCCCGACCGCCACCGCCTGCTCGGCCACCTCCCCGGCCAGCGCGCTGTTCACGAACACGTCCACCACGTCAACTTGGAACGGGATCTCGGCGAGCGAGGCGTAGCCCTGCTCGCCGAGGACCGTCTCGGCCTTCGGGTGCACGGGCACGATCCGCTTGCCGTACTTCTGGAGCACCCGGGCCACGCCGTACGCCGCCCGGGAGGTGTTGGTGGAGAGACCGACCACGGCCCAGGTGTCCCCGGTGCCGGTGAGGATCTCGCGGACCGTCGCTTCGTCGCCGTAGCTCGTCATGCCGGTACCAACGACGGCCGGGGGTGGGGGATTCCGGCCGCGGGCTCAGACGTCGAAGGCTCCGTCCCAGTTGTCGAGCGCCCACCCCGCGTAGGCGAGGGGCGAGAGGACGGCGGCCGCTGTCGCGGTGCCGATCAGCCGCCCGAACTCGCATGGGATCTGAACGTGTTCAAACTCCGAGGGTGCCCCGGAAACGCGTCCGCCCCCAGGGGAGGCCTGGGGGCGGACCCCCGAAGCGGGAGGGGTCAGCTGGGGCGGCCCAGGGCGCGGTAGGTCCAGCCGGCGGCGCGCCAGGCTTCGGCGTCGAGGACGTTGCGGCCGTCGAGGAGGCGGCGTTCGGCGACCACGGCGCCGAGCTCGGCCGGGTCCAGCTCGCGGAACTCGGCCCACTCGGTGAGGTGCAGGACGACGTGGGCGCCCTCGGCGGCCTCCAGGGCGGAGCCGGCGTACGTGAGGGAGGGGAACATCTTCCGGGCGTTGTCCACGGCCTTCGGGTCGTAGACGGTGACCTGGGCGCCCTGAAGCTGGATCTGGGCGGCCACGTTGAGGGCGGGGGAGTCCCGGATGTCGTCCGAGTTGGGCTTGAAGGCGGCGCCGAGGACGGCGACCCGGCGGCCCAGGAAACCGCCGCCGCACTGCTCGCGGGCCAGCTCGACCATCCGGGAGCGGCGGCGCATGTTGATCGAGTCGACCTCGCGCAGGAAGGTCAGTGCCTGGTCGGCGCCGAGCTCGCCGGCCCTGGCCATGAACGCGCGGATGTCCTTGGGCAGGCAGCCGCCGCCGAAGCCGAGGCCGGAGTTGAGGAACTTGCGGCCGATCCGCTCGTCGTAGCCGAGCGCGGTGGAGAGCAGGGTGACGTCCGCGCCGGCCGCCTCGCAGACCTCGGCCATCGCGTTGATGAAGGAGATCTTGGTGGCCAGGAAGGAGTTGGCTGCGGCCTTGACCAGCTCGGCGGTCGCGAAGTCGGTGACCACGAACGGCACTCCGGCGGCGATCGGCTCGGCGTACACCTCGCGCAGCAGCCGCTCGGCCCGCTCGCTCTGGGTGCCGATCACGATCCGGTCCGGCCGCAGGGTGTCCTGGACGGCGAAGCCCTCGCGCAGGAACTCCGGGTTCCAGGCGAGTTCGGCACCCTCGCCGACCGGCGCCAGCGCGGTCAGCCGCTCGGCCAGCCGGCTGGCCGAGCCGACCGGGACGGTCGACTTGCCGACCACCAGGGCGGGCCGGGTCAGGTGCGGCGCGAGCTCGTCGATCGCGGTGTCGACGTACGACATGTCGGCGGCGAACTCGCCCTTGCGCTGCGGGGTGTTGACGCAGATGAAGTGCACGTCGCCGAACTCGGCGGCCTCCTGGGCGGAGGTGGTGAAGCGCAGTCGCCCGGTCGAACCCTCGTGCCCGGCCACGTGCTTGAGCAGCAGCTCGGACAGCCCCGGCTCGTACATCGGGACGCGGCCGGCGGTGAGCATGGCGATCTTGTCGGGGTCGATGTCCAGACCCAGCACCTCGAAGCCGAACTCGGCCATCGCGGCGGCATGCGTGGCGCCGAGGTAGCCGGTGCCGATCACGGAGATGCGGAGGGTCACGGGTTCTCCCTGGAGGCGGACTCGACCGGTCTGGAAACGGACTCGACCGGTACGGATTCCCCTGATGCTATCCGCCCTGCCCGGGCGTGCACGGATCGCCTGCACGCCCGGGACGCTAGGCAGCCGCAGGTCGGAGCCCTAGGATCTCTACTGAACGGTAGTTAACCCCGGGTTCGACGCCGATCGGACCGGTTCGATCGGACCGGAACCGACTCCGGCCACCGGGCCCGGGTCACTGGACTGCGGCACTGGACTTCGGTCACTGGACGACGAGGCAGGCATCATGGCGGGCAGCGCGGCTGACTTCGATCTCTTCCGTATCTCCGAGGAGCACGAGATGCTTCGTGAGGCGGTGCGTTCGCTGGCCGAGGCGAAGATCGCTCCGTTCGCGGCGGAGGTGGAC
>NZ_JNWQ01000018.1 GCF_000716875.1 Streptomyces novaecaesareae
GACTTTTGGCACGCTGTTGAGTTCTCAAGGAACGGACGCTTCCTTCGGACCGCCTTCCAGCGGACCCTCCGGGCTTCGTTCTTTCGTGTTCCCAGCTTACCAGACGATTTCCGCTCCGTTTTCCGGAACTTCATTCATCCGAATTTCCCGAACTGGCCGGGGCCGCTTTCCGCGACGACCACTACGCTAGCGCATTCCGAGAGTTACTCGAAATTCACGCTCACACCCGGTTGACGAAAACGCCAACGAACCCAAACGAATGGGCATCGAGAGTGTGAGGGTGGGTCCTGCTGAGTGAGGTGGCCGCTTCAGCGACTCGTTCAACACTAGGCCACCTGGACGACATCGTCAAACGTCGAGGGCGGGATCCGGCTGGATCCCGCCCTCGACTGTCGAAGCCGCAGGTCAGCAGCGTCGAATTTCGGTCACGCCGACGCGGACGCCGGCGCCAGCTCAGCTGCCGCGAGGTTCCGCTTGCCGCGTCGCAGCACCAGCCAGCGGCCGTGCAGCAGGTCGGCCTCGGTCGGCACCGCCTCCTCGTCCGTCACCTTGACGTTGTTGAGGTAGGCACCGCCTTCCTTGATCGTCCGGCGGGCGGCCGAGCGGCTCGGCGCCAGGCCGACGGCGACCAACAGGTCGACCACCGGCTGGAGTTCGGGCACCTCGGCCTTGGGGACCTCGGCCAGGGCGGCGGCCAGGGTCGGGGCCTCCAGGTCGGCGAGGTCGCCCTGGCCGAACAGCGCCTTGGACGCGGCGACCGCGCGCTCGTACTGCTCGGCGCCGTGGACGAGGGTGGTGAGCTCCTCGGCGAGGGCGCGCTGGGCGAGGCGGGCGGCGGGGCGCTCGGTGGTCTCGCGCTCCAGCTCCTCGATCTCCTCCTTCGAGCGGAAGCTGAAGATCCGCAGGAAGTTGGAGACGTCCCGGTCGTCCGCGTTCAGCCAGAACTGGTAGAACGCGTACGGGGTGGTCAGCTCGGGGTCGAGCCAGACCGTGCCGGACTCGGTCTTGCCGAACTTGGTGCCGTCGGCCTTGACGATCAGCGGCGTGGCCAGCGCGTGGACGGACTTCCCGTCGGCCTTGCGGATCAGGTCCGTGCCGGCGGTCAGGTTGCCCCACTGGTCGCTGCCGCCGGTCTGCAGGGCGCAGCCGTAGCGGCGGTTCAGCTCCAGGTAGTCCATGCCCTGGAGGATCTGGTAGCTGAACTCGGTGTAGCTGATGCCCGCGTCGGAGTTGAGCCGCCGGGCGACGGCCTCCTTGGCGATCATGTTGTTGACCCGGAAGTACTTGCCCACGTCGCGCAGCAGGCTGATGGCCGACATCCCGGACGTCCAGTCCAGGTTGTTGACCATGCGCGCCGCGTACGGGCCCTCGAAGTCGAGGAACCGGGAGATCTGCCCGCGCAGGCGCTCGACCCAGCCGGCCACCGTCTCGGGGTCGTTGAGCACGCGCTCGGCGGTGGGCTTCGGGTCGCCGATCAGGCCCGTGGCGCCGCCGACCAGGCCGAGCGGGAGGTTCCCCGCATGCTGGATGCGGCGCATGGTGAGGATCTGCACGAGGTTGCCGAGGTGCAGGCTGGGGGCCGTCGGGTCGAAGCCGCAATAGAACGTGACCGGGCCGTCCGCGAACGCCTTGCGCAGTGCGTCCTCGTCAGTGGACAGGGCGATCAGCCCACGCCACTGCAGCTCGTCGACGATGTCCGTCACGGTCACGCTTCTCCTTCTGTCGGGCGTCCGCCCGGCGGCGGCCCGGTTCGGTAGGGCCCCGGGTCGGAACGACTCCAGCCTGTCAGAGCCTACGCGGTTCCGACCGGCGAGTTTTCCCCGAGGCGCCCCCTCCGGCCCGCCGGCCCACTCCCCCGGGTGCCTCCGCGATACCGGAAATTCCGTTGTTCGTCGGCTGTGGGTCCATTCAGAGTGGTGTCACCGCCGTGCGGCGGCAGTGACGTGTGTGGAGACGGTCGTGCCGCCGTGGCACGCCCGTGGGAAGGGTGTGCCGAGTGCGCAACACGCTGGTTCTGAACGCGAGCTACGAGCCCCTGACGACGGTGTCGCTTCAGCGCGCCGTCGTCCTGGTGCTCCAGGACAAGGCGGTGGTGGAGCAGGCGCATCCGCTGCGCTCGATCCGGGGGACGGGCGTAGCCGTTCCGGTCCCGAGGGTGATCAGACTGCAACGGTACGTACGGGTGCCGTTCCGACAACAGGCTCCGTGGTCTCGGCGGGGTGTCCTGGCCCGGGACCAGCACCTGTGCGCGTACTGCGGGCGGCGGGCCACCACGGTGGACCACCTACAGCCCAAGTCGCGTGGTGGCGCGGACAGTTGGCTGAACACCGTGGCCGCGTGCGCGGATGACAACCAGCGCAAGGCGGACCGGACACCGGAGCAGGCCGGGATGCAGCTGCTGCGCCGGCCATTCGTGCCGACCCCGCAGGCCAGTCTGATGCTGGCGCTCGGCCTGCGCAGCGCGGAGGTGCGGGAGCTCTCCGACTGGCTGCCGCCGGTACCGGGCGTGCCCGCCCCGGCCGCGTAGTCATGCACGAGGGCCGGGTGGCCACACGCGGGGCCGCGCAGTCACGCATAAGGGCCGGGCAGCCACGCATAAGGGCCGGGCAGCCACGTACGAGGGCCGGGTGCCCACGTACGAGGCAGCCTCAGCCCTTCGCCTGGTACCCGGCCGCCGTGCCGTAGTTGGCCGAGTGCTCGGGCACCACGACCACCTGCCCGCCGCCGATCAGCACCCGCCCGGAGACCAGCAGCGAGCCGGTGCCGGCCGGGAAGTTGCCGCCGGTCGCCTCCTGGCCGCCCATCAGCGGGAACCGGCCGAGGCGGGCGGGCTGGTCGCGGCGTTCGTCGGCGGCGAGCACCAGCGAGCCGCCGTCGATGCCGACCGCCCGGACGGTGCCCTTGGCGGCGGTCGGCGCCTTCCAGCGCTGCTTGCCGGTGTCCAGGTCGTAGCCGACCGCGGCCACCGGCCCGCCGCCGTTGGCCGGCGTGAGGGTGGTGACCATCGTGCGGCCCTCGAAGAACACCTCGGGGGTCGCCGCGAACGCACCGTGGGCGACGTCCAGCCGGCCGCCGTCCGTGACCACCGGGATCTCGGCGGCCGGGTCACCGGCGGCGCCCCAGGCGAACACCCGGTCGTTCTCCGGCTTGACGCCGGTGGTGAGGACCACGGCCGGCTCCGCGGAGAGCACGGTCACCGTCTTCGGCTGGTTGTTCAGGCCCCGCCACCAGCCGACCTTGCCGTCCGCGGTGTTCAGCGCGACGGCCTGGTCGGCGGGCGTCGAGTCGGCGCAGGAGGAGGCGACCAGCACGGTCTTGCCGCTGACCCCGCCGGAGAGGGTGCAGAACTTGCCCTGGCCGGTGTACTGCCAGATGTCCTTGCCGTCCGCCGAGGCCCAGGCCACCGCGCGGTCGTCGCCGATCGCGATCACCTTGTCCTCGGTGACGCCGACCCGCGCCGAGTAGGCGCCCTTGGCATCCGAGACGGACTTGGTCCACGCGGTCTTGCCGGTCTTGGTGTCCACGGCCGCCACCAGCGCGCAGGGACTCTTCGGATCGGCCTGCGGCCGGAACAGCACCGCGCCCAGGCCCGCCTGGTTCACGCCCGTCGACAGCCCGCACGGAACGGCCCCGGCGGCCGGGGGCTCCACCGACCAGGTCGGCTTGCCGCCGGCGCGGTCGTAGGCGTGCACCCCGGAGCCGTCGGCCCGGACCACCGCGTCCGTGAGCAGCCAGCTGCCGACCAGTGTGTCGTCACCCGCGGGCTGCCCCGTCGCGGCGGGCTGCGCGGACCACGCCCGGGTGTGCGCCACCGCGAACCCCGGCTCGCCGCCACTGCTCGCCGCCGCGCTGCCGCCGCCCTCGGCACCGACCATCAGCCCGGCCGCCACCAGCACCCCGAGCGCGGCCACCCCGGCGCCGGCCCGCACCAGCAGGGCCTTCCGGCTGGGCACGTGCTCCCCGGTCAGCACCGCGTCGGCGGCCTTCCGGGCCTTGGCCGAGAAGGAGGAGCCGGAGCCGGAGCCGGAGCCCGAACCGGCCCCACCGTCACCGCCCCGCCGCCCGGCGCTCCGGGACCGCCCGGCGCCGGGCCCGGCCGCGGACTCCGCGGCCCGCTCCGGGGTCTTCCCCGAGGCCCTTCCCGAGGCCTTCTCCGAAGTCTTCTCCGGGCCGGCCGGCGCGGGCTCCGGCTCGGCCTCCTCGACGTGCACGTAGCCGTCCGCCGAGTACTCCGCCCCCGCCGGGACGTACAGCCCCTCCCCGGCGGGCTGCTCCGGGGAGGCGTACGGCGCGTACTGCTGCTGCGCGTGATCGACGTACTGCGGGGACTGCGGGAACTGCTGCGGGTGCTCCGCATATTCCGGGTACGGCTGGTACTGCTCCTGGCCGCCGTACTGCCCTTGGACGTAGCCGCCCTCGACGTATGCGCCCTCGACGTACCCGGTCTGCCCGTAGGAGCTCTGGTCATGGCCGGTCTGATGGCCGGTCTGATAGCCGCTCTGGCCGTAGCCCGCCTGGTCGTACGACGGCTGCGGCCCGTACCCGGCCGAGCCGTACCCCGTCTGCTGCTGCCAGTGCACCTGCTCCTGCGGCTGCTGCCCGTAGGAGCCGCCGCCCTGCCAGTCCGACTGGCCCTGGGGGTGCCACTGCTGCGGGGAGTGGGCGTCTCCGAAGGGCTCCTGCGCCATCCGTTCCGTCCCTCCCGAGCCGCCTGCCTGCCGATGCGGCAGTCAGCATCTCACGCCCGTCCGGAGGCACGACCCGGGCCCTCGGCCTACCGTCCCGGTGCCCGGCCGGGCGCGGGCCGGGCACCGGGACGGCACGGCGTCAGGCCGCGGACTCGGCGCTCAGGGCCTCGTCGATGCGGGCGGCCAGGGTGACGTCCAGGCCGGTGAGGCCGCCCGCGCTGTGGGTGGACAGCACGAAGCGCAGGGTGCGCCAGCGGATGTCGATGTCGGGGTGGTGGTCGAGCGCCTCGGCCTGCTCGGCGACGGCGACGACCACCCGGATCGCCGCCGGGAAGTCCGGGGCGTCGGCGCTGCGGGCGATGGCGTCGCCCTCCCGCGTCCACTGCGGCAGCGCCGCCAGCGCCGCCGTGATCTCGTCCTCGCTCAGCCGTGCCCTGCTGCTCATCGCTGTGCTCCTGGTGCGTCGTCGGTCCGGATCACCCCGGAGGTGTCAGGCGGCCTTCCGACGCGGACGGGCCACCAGTTCGCCGCCGCAGTTGGGGCAGTTGCCGGCCATGGCCTCGGTGCAGTCCGGGCAGAAGGTGCACTCGAAGGAACATATCGAGGCGGGGCCTTCGGCGGTCAGCGACACCGCGCAGCGCTCGCAGGTCTCACGCATCTCCAGGGCCACGGCACACTCCTTCGACGTTCAGGCATTCATACGATCCGACGCAATGATCCGACGTCATGATCCGACGGTCGTTCAACCCACCAGCAGCTTGGTGACGGCCGCGAGGCCGACCACCACGATCACCCCGCGCAACGCGGCCGGCGGAAGGCGGCGGCCGACCTTGGCCCCGAGCAGCCCGCCGACCACCGAGCCCGCCGCGATCAGCCCGGCAGCCGCCCAGTTCACGGTCGAGGTGAAGAGGAAGAACAGCGCCGCGACGGCGTTGACGATCAGCGCCAGGGCGTTCTTCACCGCGTTGATCCGCTGCAGCTCCTCCTGCAGCAGCATGCCCATCAGCGCCATCAGCAGGACGCCCTGCGCCGCGCCGAAGTAGCCGCCGTAGATGCCGGTGAGGAACACCCCGGCCAGCAGCACCGGGCTGCCGTCCGGGTCGCCGCCGGGCCGGCGGCGGGCGGCGACGGCCTTGGCCACCCGGGGCTGGATCACCACCAGGACGAGCGCGAGCAGGATCAGCACCGGGACGATCGCGTCGAAGGCCCCGCTCGGCAGCTTGGTCAGCAGCAGCGCGCCGACCAGCCCGCCGAGCAGCGAGGCGGTGCCCAGGCGCAGCACCCGGCGGCCCTGGTCGGCCAGTTCGCGGCGGTAGCCGATCACGCCGCTGAGCGAACCGGGCACCAGGCCGAAGGTGTTGGAGACGTTGGCGGTGACCGGCGGGAGGCCGATGGCGAGCAGGACCGGGAAGGTGATCAGGGTTCCGGAACCGACGATCACGTTGATCATCCCGGCGCCGACTCCGGCCACCAGGACGGCGATCGCCTCCCAGAGCGTCATGGGTCACCTCTCCTCTCGGTCCTGTCCGAGGCGATCATGCCGGACCACCGGACCGCCGGACCAGGCCCGCCCACCATTCGGGACGTACGCCACACGGCCGCGCCGCAGACGGAAAGCCCGAGGGCCCGCCACCGTACGGAACACGTACGGCGGCGGGCCCTCGGCGAAGCACGCTCAGCCACCCGCTCGGGTCGCTCCACTCACTCCGGTCACTCCGGGGTCACTCCGGTCGCTCCGCTCACTCCGGGTCGATCTTGGGGTACTCCCGGGTCGGTTCCACCCGGGGACGGGCGGCGCCCTTGTCGGTGTCCACCGGCCGCGGCCCGGCGGCCGGGTCGATCGGCACCTGGGTGGCCGGGGCGCCCTTCGGGACGCTGGGCGCCGCGACCGCGCCGCCGTTGGCCCCGCCGCCGTTGCCGGCCAGGCCGGTGAAGGCACCGCCGAGGCCCTTGAGCGCGTCGCCGACCTCGCTGGGGATGATCCACAGCTTGTTGGAGTCGCCCTTGGCCAGCTCGGGCAGGGTCTGCAGGTACTGGTAGGCGAGCAGCTTCTGGTCGGCGTCGCCGTCGTGGATGGCCTCGAAGACCGTCCGGATCGCGGCCGCCTCACCGTCGGCGCGCAGCACCGCGGCCTGCGCCTCACCCTCGGCCCTGAGCACGTCCGCCTGCTTCTCACCCTCGGCCTTGAGGATCTGCGCCTGGCGCTGGCCCTCGGCGGTGAGGATCGCGGCGCGCTTGTCACGGTCGGCGCGCATCTGCTTCTCCATCGAGTCCTGGATGGAGGTCGGCGGCTCGATCGCCTTCAGCTCGACGCGGTTGACCCGGATGCCCCACTTGCCGGTGGCCTCGTCCAGGACGCCGCGCAGGCCGGCGTTGATGACCTCGCGCGAGGTCAGGGTGGACTCCAGGTCCATCGAGCCGATGATGTTGCGCAGCGTGGTGACGGTCAGCTGCTCGATCGCCTGGATGTAGCTGGCGACCTCGTAGGTGGCCGCCCGGGGGTCGGTGACCTGGTAGTAGATGACGGTGTCGATGTTGACGACCAGGTTGTCCTGGGTGATCACCGGCTGCGGCGGGAACGGCACGACCTGCTCGCGCAGGTCGATCCGGTTCCGGACGCGGTCGATGAACGGGACGACGATGTTCAGCCCTGCGTTGAGCGTCCGGGTGTAGCGGCCGAAGCGCTCCACGATCGCCGCGCTGGCCTGTGGGATGACCTGGATCGTCTTGATCAGCGCGATGAAGGCCACCACGACCAGGACGACCAGGACGATAAGGACGGGTTCCACGGACTCTCCCCTAGACGACCAGGGCGGTCGCGCCCTGGATTTCGACGACGTCGACCTGCTGCCCGGGCCGGTACACCTGGTCCGGATGGAGCGCGCGGGCCGACCAGATCTCGCCGTTCAACTTGATCCGTCCGCCCTCCCCGTCGACGGTTTCCGCGACGACCGCGGTGGCGCCCTGCAGCGCCTCGATGCCCATCTTGATCTGCGGGCCCTTCTGCAGCTGCCGGTAGGCGATCGGGCGGACGAAGACCACCAACGCGACCGAGACCACCAGGAAGGTCACGGCCTCCAGGACCACTCCCCCGCCGAGCCCGGCCACTCCCGCGGCGGCCAGCGCTCCCACCGCGAACATGGCGAACTCCGGCATCGCGGTCAGCACCAGCGGTATGCCGAGCCCTGCGGCGGCCAGGAGCCACCAGATCCAGCTGTCCACGTGTCCATCCTAGGGAGCGAAGGCCTTCGAGGCGGACAGTTCCCGCAGGTCGAGGGGCGGAAACCGGTCGCACGTGCGACCGGTTCCGACGGCCTCCCCGAGAAGCTCGCGGACGGGGCCTCAGCCGAGCGGCAGGCCCTGCGCCGACCAGCGGTCGCCGTGGCGCTCCAGGGTGAGCGGCAGGCCGAAGCACTTGGAGAGGTTGCGGGCGGTCAGCTCGGTGTCGATCGGCCCGGCCGTGAGCACCTTGCCCTGGCGGATCATCAGGACGTGGGTGAAGCCCGGCGCGATCTCCTCGACGTGGTGGGTGACCATCGCCATGGCCGGGGCGAACTCGTCCTGGGCGAGCGCCCCGAGCCGGCGGACCAGGTCCTCGCGGCCGCCGAGGTCCAGGCCGGCCGCGGGCTCGTCGAGCAGCAGCAGCTCGGGGTCGGTCATCAGGGCGCGGGCGATCAGGGTGCGCTTGCGCTCGCCCTCGGAGAGGGTGCCGAACTTGCGGCCGGTGAGGCCGGCCATGCCGAGGCGGTCGAGCAGCGCGAGGGCCCGGCCCTCGTCCGACTGCTCGTAGGTCTCCTGCCAGCTCACCGTCATGCCGTACGCGGCGGTGAGCACCGTCTGCAGCACGGTCTGCTCGGCCGGCAGCTTGTCGAACATGGCGGCGCCGGCCAGGCCGATCCGGGAGCGCAGCTCGAAGACGTCGACCTCGCCCAGCTTCTCGCCCAGCACGGAGACCTTGCCCGAGGTCGGGAACAGGTACGAGGAGGCGATCTGCAGCAGGGTGGTCTTGCCGGCGCCGTTCGGGCCCAGGATGACCCAGCGCTCACCCTCGGAGATGGACCACGAGACCTGGTCGACCAGCGCGCGCCCCTCCCGGACCACGGATACGTCCACCAGCTCCAGCACGTCGCTCATGCCCACGCCTTCCCCAAAAAACAACAATCTCGGCCGTCGATGCGGGCGGCGAGCCTACTCCGGCAGCCGGTGGGCACGGGGTGGGTGCGCCGCACACGCATGGGCAAACCTACGCCACGCGGATGACCGCCGATTCCGTAGGCTGGCCGGATGCTCGTGACTCCTGCCGACAATCCGTACGAAGAGCCCCGTTCGGGGCGGCTGACCGCCTGGGGCAACGCCCTGCTGGCGGGCCTGGTGGCACCCGACGACGCGGCCACGGCTGTGCTGGGCGCCGATGAGAGCCACCGGGTGACCGGGCTGCCCGGGGACGAGCCGGGCGAGCAGCACGGGCTGACCTGGGCGCTGGGCCGGCTGCGGGTGCTCGGGGTGAAGGGCCTGCGCCTGGCGCTGCCCTCGGCCGGGCATCCGCTGGGGCTGAGCGGTCCGGCGCCGTTCAACGAGCGCGCCATGGCCGCGGGCGAGGCCGTCCTGGCGGTGGGCGTCCCGCTCGGGCTGGTGCCGGAGGTGGAGGTGTACGGCCCGGTCGGGGACCGCTCGGCGACCGTGCTGTGGCGCTGCTCCGAGGTCGTCGACGCGCCGCCGGCGGACGTGCCGTCGCTGCACGAGGCCGAGCGCGAGCTGGCGGACGGGCTGCGCGAGGCGACCGTCCTGCTCACCCGGCTCGACGTGGCCGGCGCCGGGCCGGAGGCCCTGCGCGCCCTGGAGGCGTACCGCCGACGCGGGCACGCCGAGCTGCTCGCGCCGGGTTACCCGCCGCGGGCCGTCCGGGTCCTGGAGTCGGCCCGCCAGGTGTCCGCCCTGCTGGCGATCGCCTCCGGCGGCCACGGCGCGGCCGTCAGTGCCTCCGAGATGGCCGCGCGGCAGTCCGTCCTGGCGCCGCTGCGGCGCACCGCCCGGCGGGCCCAGGTGGCCGCCTACAACGCCCTGGTGGACGAGCGCGAGTCGCACTGACGGCCCGCCGGAGCCGCTCCGACACCTGGCCGGAAACCGCCCCCGTACCCACTGCTCGACTCCCCACGGCGCCCCCTCCCCGCTCCGGTGTCATGTGCCGTGCCGCCGCGTGCTGCGGCGTCAGCGGCCACCCTTGCACACGACACTGACAATCCGTCAGGCGTGGGGGCCGGCGCCCTCCCGGGCCTCGCCGTTGCGCACGGCCCAGAGCGCGGCCTGGGTGCGGTCGGCGAGGTCCAGCTTCATCAGGATGTTGGAGACGTGGGTCTTCACCGTCTTCTCCGACAGGTGCAGGCTGCGCGCGATCTCCCGGTTGGAGCGGCCGTCGGCGATGTGGCCGAGCACCTCGCGCTCGCGCTCGGTGAGGGTGCCGCCGCGGCCCTGCGGCGCGCGCGGGCCGTCCTCGGAGAGCAGGGCCTCGGCCAGCTCCGGCTGGAGCAGCACGTGGCCGGCGTGCACCGAGCGGATCGCACCGGCCAGGGCCTCCGGGTCCACGTCCTTGTAGACGTACCCGGCGGCGCCGGCCCGCAGCGCGGGGACCATCGTGCGGTGCTCGGTGAAGCTGGTGACGATCAGGATCCGGGCCCGGCTGCCCTCCCCCTTGAGCGTGCGCAGCGCCTCGATCCCGTCGACGCCGGGCATCTTGAGGTCCATCAGGACGACGTCGGGGTCCAGTTCGCGGGCCCGGTCGACGCCCTCCGCCCCGTCGGCGGCCTCCCCGACCACCTCGATGTCGTCCTGGACCTCCAGGAAGGTGCGCAGTCCGCGCCGGACCACCTGGTGGTCGTCGACCAGCAGGACGCGGATCGACGGTGTGCTCTCAGGCACCGGGGACCTCCATCTCGACGAGCGTCCCCCGGCCGGGGGCCGACTCCAGGGTGAGCGTGCCGCCGACGGCGGCCGCGCGGTCGCGCATCGAGGCCAGGCCGAGGTGGCGGCCGGCCCGGCGGACGGATTCGGGGTCGAAGCCGTGCCCGTCGTCGTGCACCCGCAGTACGGCGCCGCGCGCGGGCGTCCCGGCCAGGGTGACGGTGACCCGGCGGGCGCCGGAGTGGCGCAGCGCGTTGTGCAGCGCCTCCTGGGCGACGCGCAGCAGGGCGGCCTCCTGGGCGGGCGGCAGGGCGCGGACGCCGTCGGCGGCGAAGGCGACGTCGGCGGTGTGCGCCCGGTCGAGGACCTGCACCTGGGAGGCGAGGGTGGCGCTCAGCCCGTCCTCCTCCAGCGCGGCCGGGCGCAGTTCGACCACGACGGCGCGCAGTTCGTCGGCGGCCTCGGCGGCCAGCCGGGCGACCTCGGCGAGTTCGGCCCGGGCCCGGGCCGGGTCGCGGTCGACGAGCTTGGCGGCGGCCTTGGCGGTCAGCCGCAGCGAGAAGAGCTTCTGCGAGACGGCGTCGTGCAGGTCGTGGGCGATCCGGGCGCGCTCGCCGGCCAGGGTGAGCTCCCGGCTGCGCTCGTACAGCCGGGCGTTGGACAGGGCGAGGGCGGCGTGCGCGGCGAGGATCCGCAGCAGTTCCTCGTCGTGGTCGGTGAACAGGCCGCCGATGCGCTTGTTGGCGAGGAAGATGACGCCCATCACCTGCGGTTCGTCCTCGGCCGCGTCGGTGTCCAGGATGGGCATGCCGAGGAAGGCGTCCATGTCGGGGTGGGCGGAGGGCCAGCCGCCGAAGGCCGGCGCCTTGCGGACGTCGGCGAGGCGGGTGGGTCCGGTCTCGTGGAGCATCGCGGCGAGCACCCCGTGCTGGCGGGGCAGCGGGCCGATCGCCCGCCACTGCTCGTCGGTGATGCCGTCGACCACGAACTGGGCGAAGCCGCCGTGGTCGTCGGGCACGCCCAGGGCGGCGTACTCGGCGCCGAGCAGGTCCCGGGCGGAGGCGGTGATGCGGCGCAGCACCTCGCGGACCTCCAGGTGCCGGCTCATGGCGAGGAGCGCCTGGCTGACGGCCTCGATCCCGGACAGGCAGGGCTCGCAGGCGGGCAACGGGCCGTGGTGGGCCCGGTGGTCCCGGTGGTCTCCGATGGTGCTGGACATACCGCCAAACTACCGCCGCGGCCGGGGCGGTCGCGTCCGCCTGCGGCCGCCCCGGCCGCAGGTCCGGGGACCTAGTCCGCTGGGCCCGCCCGCCCCGAGCCGAAGGGGCGCGCCGGTGCCGAAAGGGAGAAGCGAGGAGGCCCCGAGATGGGGGTACCCCCGGCCGAAGGCTGGGGGACAGGGGCATCGGAGCGCCGACCGTCGGCACCGGGTCCGAGCGCCCCGGAGGCGAGCGGGCGAATAACTGAAGGGCGGCCCTCCCCGGGTGGGGAGGGCCGCCCTTCAGGCATCCGGTCCGGGCATCAGCCCTTCTGCATGACCTCCGGCTCGTGCCGGCGCTGGAGCCGGGTCACGATGACGCCGATCACGACCGAGATCACGACCAGCACGCCCGCGTCGATCGACCACTGGGCGATGGTGTGGTCCCACAGCGGGTCGTACTTGGGGTTCTGGAAGTCCTTGTTCCAGGGGCCCATCAACTTCGACAGGTCGAGCGTGGTGGAGACGATGCCGGTGCCCCAGCGGGCGGGCATCAGCCAGGCGACCTGCTCCAGGCCGGGCTTGCTGAAGATCTGGAAGAGGCAGCCGGTGAAGACGACCTGGACGATGGCGAACATGACCAGCAGCGGCATGGTCTTCTCGGCGGTCTTCACCAGCGCGGAGATCATCAGGCCGAACATCATCGCGGCGAAGCTCAGCAGGATCATGCCGATGGTCATCTCGATGATCGGCAGGTTCTTGACGATCAGGCCGTGCGCGGGGAGCTTGCGCGGCAGGAAGCCGACGGCGGAGATGATGGCGCCCTGGATCACGCTGAAGATGCCCAGCACGATGATCTTGGACATCATGTACGCCGAGCGGGAGAGGCCGGTGGCCCGTTCTCGCTCGTAGATCGCCCGCTCCTTGATCAACTCGCGGACCGAGTTGGCCGCGCCGGAGAAGCAGGCGCCGATCGCCAGGATCAGCATGATCGTCGCGGCTCCGCTGTTGAGGCCGAGCTGCGACTTCGGGTTGGGCGCGAGCCCCGGCGCGTTGGGGATCAGCACGCTGACCGCGCCGATGACCGCGGGCAGCAGCACCGACAGCGCGAGGAAGCCGCGGTCCGAGGCGAGCACGGACATGTAGCGCCGCATCAGCGTCCACAGCTGGGAGCCCCAGCTCTGCGGCTTGGGCGGGCGGATCGCCTCCTGGGCCACCTGGACGTGCTGCACCTCGCCCGCCTCCACGGTGGGGGCGGAGTACTGCTGGTAGTGCACCGAGCCGCGGTAGCGGCCGGCCCAGTCGTGGTCCGGGTAGTTCTCGAAGGCCTGGAAGACGTCGGCCCAGGTCTCGTACCCGAAGAAGTGCAGCGCCTCGTCCGGCGGGCCGAAGTAGGCCACCGAGCCGCCCGGCGCCATCACCAGCAGCCGGTCGCAGAGCGCGAGTTCGGCCACCGAGTGGGTGACGACCAGGATGGTGCGGCCGTCGTCGGCCAGGCCGCGCAGCATCTGCATGACCTCGCGGTCCATGCCCGGGTCGAGGCCCGAGGTGGGCTCGTCCAGGAAGATCAGCGAGGGCTTGGTGAGCAGCTCCAGGGCGACCGAGACGCGCTTCTGCTGGCCGCCCGAGAGCGCGGTGATCTTGTTGTCGGCGCGCTTGTCCAGGCGCAGCTCGTACAGCACCTCGTCGATCCGGGCGTCGCGCTCGCGGGCCTCGGTGTCGCCGGGGAAGCGCAGCCGGGCCGCGTACTTGAGGCCCTTCCGGACGGTGAGCTCACGGTGCAGGATCTCGGACTGCGGCACCAGGCCGATGCGCGAGCGGAGTTCGGCGAACTGCTTGTAGAGGTTGCGCCCGTCGTACAGCACCTCGCCGCGGTCGGCGGGGCGGTAGCCGGTGAGGGCGCGCAGCAGCGTGGACTTGCCGGAGCCGGACGGGCCGATGACGGCGACCAGCGACTTCTCCGGGACGCCGAAGCTGACGTCGTTGAGCAGGATCTTCTTGGCGCCCTTGTGCTCGACCTCGACGGTCAGGTGGCGGGCGGAGAAGGAGACCGCGCCGGTGTCGACGAACTCCTGCAGCTGGTCGCCGACCAGCACGAAGCTGGAGTGGCCGACGGTCAGCCGGTCCTGCGGGCCCATCAGCTGACGCTGCACCCGCTGGCCGTTGAGGAAGATGCCGTTGTGGCTGCCGAGGTCGACGATCTCGTAGCGGCCGTCCGGGAGCTGGCGCAGCTCGGCGTGGTGGCGGGAGACCTGGAGGTCGGACACGACGATGTCGTTGTCGAGCGCGCGACCGATCCGGGCGGTGCGCATCGACGAGGTCAGGTTGCGGATCATCGTCGGCTGCGGGCCGCCGCCCCCGTGCTGCGGCGGGGGCGTGAAGCCCTGCTGCTGCGGGAAGCCCTGGTCCTGCGGGAAGCCGCCCTGCTGCGGCTGGGGCTGCGGCGCGTACGGCTGCTGCTGCGGGAACGCCTGCTGGGCCTGCGGCTGGCCCGCCCAGCCCTGCTGCTGCGGTGCCTGCTGCTGGTACGGGTCCTGCTGCTGCCAACCCGGCTGCTGCGGCGTCGGCACCGGGCCGCGGCTGGTCGCGGCCTCGTGGATCGGGGTGGCCTGCGGGGCCGCGGCGTGCGCGGGCGCGGAGAAGCCGAGCCGGGGGCCGTTCTCCGGGTTGCCCAGGTTGACCACGGCTCCGGGGAACAGCTGGGCCTGCATGGTGCGGGCGCCGGCCACGTACGTGCCGTTGGTGCTGCCGTGGTCGTCCAGCTGCCAACCGCTGCCGTTGAAGCTGATGGTCCCGTGGTGCCAGGAGACCCTGGCGTCGTCGAACGGGAAGTCCGACTGCGGGTTGCGCCCGATGGTGTAGGACCGCCCGGGCTCAAGAGTCCGCTGCTGTCCGTTGATCTCGATGACGAGTTGCGGCACTGCTCGCCTGCCCCGCTCTCTCGGTCCCCCGAATTGTGCCCCCGGCCGGGAGGGCGATGTTCCTGTGACTGACGGGGGGAATCATTCCAGCCCGCCGACCGTCGATGAAAGTCACCCCGGGTGACTGTGACCAGGCTGCTACCGGAGCCCTGACCCGCGGCGTCCCGCGAGGTGGGACAGGTGCTCTCGGCGCACCGCGCGACGGGTAGCGTGGGAGGCACCATGAACGCATCGCCCCTGGCCGCTGAGCCCCTCCCCGCCGCCCAGCACCGGACCGCGGACGAGCGCACCCTGCTCGTCAAGGTGTTCGGCAAGGACCGCCCCGGCATCACCGCCGGCCTCTTCGCGACGCTGGCCGGCTTCGGCGTCGACGTCATCGACATCGAGCAGGTCGTGACCCGTGGGCGCATCACGCTGTGTGCCCTGGTCACCCCGCCCACCGCCCCCGGTGCCGAGGGTGGGCTGCGGGCCACCGTCCACCGCTGGGCCGAGGCGCAGAAGCTCCAGGCCGAGATCCTCTCCGGCATCGGCGACAACCGGCCGCGCCGCGAGGGCCGTTCGCACGTCACGGTGCTCGGCAACCCGCTGACCGCCGCCGCCGTCTCCGCGCTGACCTCCCGGATCACCGCGGCGGGCGGCAACATCGACCGTGTCTTCCGACTCGCCAAGTACCCGGTGACGGCGGTCGAACTGTTCGTCTCCGGTGTCGCCACCGACGAACTGCGGGCCGAGCTGGCCCAGGAGGCGGCCGCCCAGCGGGTGGACGTCGCCGTGGTGGCGGCCGGGCTGGAGCGCCGGGCCAAGCGCCTGGTGGTCATGGACGTCGACTCCACGCTCATCCAGGACGAGGTGATCGAGCTGTTCGCCGCCCACGCGGGCTGCGAGGAGCAGGTCGCCGAGGTGACGGCGGCGGCGATGCGCGGCGAGCTGGACTTCGCCGAGTCGCTGCACGCCCGGGTGGCGCTGCTGGCCGGGCTGGACGCCTCGGTGACCGAGAAGGTCCGCGCGGAGGTCCGCTTCACGCCGGGCGCGCGCACCCTGATCCGTACGCTGCAGCGCCTGGGCTTCCAGGTCGCGGTGGTGTCCGGCGGGTTCACCCAGGTCACCGACCACCTGGTGGCGGAGCTGGGGCTGGACTTCGCGGCCGCCAACACCCTGGAGGTGGTGGACGGCAAGTTCACCGGCCGGGTGGTCGGCGAGATCGTGGACCGGGCCGGCAAGGCCCGCTGGCTGGCCCGCTTCGCCGAGCAGGCGAAGGTGCCGCTGGAGCAGACGGTGGCGATCGGCGACGGCGCCAACGACCTGGACATGCTGAACGCGGCCGGGCTCGGGGTGGCCTTCAACGCCAAGCCGGTGGTGCGCGAGGCCGCCGACACCGCGGTGAACGTGCCGTTCCTGGACACCGTGCTGTACCTGCTGGGCATCACCCGTGAGGAGGTCGAGGCGGCCGACGCGCTGCACGGCACCCCCACCGAGTGACGGACCCTCCCGGGCTCCCGAGGAGGGCCCACGGACGGACGTGAGGGCGCGCGGATCGATCCGCGCGCCCTCACGTCCGTTCCGGACGTCAATCCCGCGTTCCCGAGGTCAGTCCTGCGGCGTGTAGTACGAGACCAGCTCGGCCACGCCCGGCTCGACGCCCTTCCACGAGCCGTCGAAGCTGAGCACCGCGATCGCCGCCGTCGGGAAGCCGCCGAGGCGCAGCCGCTCCAGCGCGTCCCGGTCGCCCGCGTCCCCCGCCAGCACCTGGGTCAGCCCCAGCACCCCGGGGTTGTGGCCGACCAGCACCACGTCCGCGTACTCCTCCGGGGTCTCCTGGAGGACGGCGATGATCTCGCCGGGGCTGGCCTCGTAGATCCGGTCCTCGTAGACGGTCTTGCGGGCCCGCTTGGGCAACTCGTGCGCCGCCAGCTTCCACGTCTCGCGGGTGCGCAGGGCGGTGGAGCAGAGCACGTAGTCGGGATTGATGCCGGAGTCGACCAGCCAGCGGCCGGCGTCCGGGGCCTGGTGGCGGCCCCGGTCGGCCAGCGGCCGCTCATGGTCGTCCACGCCGTTCGGCCAGTCGGCCTTGGCATGGCGGAGAACGATGATCCTGCGGGGCGTGTCGGCGCTCATACCCAGCAAGCTTGGCAGAAAAGCCGCCCGGGGGCGCGATGCTCCCGGATGCCGCCACTCGCAGGGGTGGCGGGTGCCGTCACGCCCCGTTCACCGGGGTGTCGGACGGCGGACGGTCGGCGGTCAGCCCATCGAGGTGGCGACGGAGGCGATGACCGCCACCAGCACCACGATGGCGGCGAAGGCCAGGGCGATACGGCCGAGCTGCTTGCGGCCGTCGGTCGGGTTCGGGTCGAGAACGGGCATGTCGGGAATTCTCCCATCCCTGACACGCCCGTCCCGAGGTGGCCCCGCGTTCTTGGTCAGGCCTTGACCGGCCCCGCCGTGAGGCCTTGACCGGCCCCGCCGTCAGGCCTTGACCGGCCCCGCCGCCCGGAGCGCCTCGTCCTCGACGTGCCGGGGCATCGCGGCCCGCAGGCCGAACAGCATCTGCGGGACCAGCAGCACCGCGAGGAAGCCCAGCGGCCAGTACCACTCGCCGGTGACCTGGTAGATCCGGCCGATCAGGATCGGGCCGGGGATGGAGATCAGGTAGCCGACGCTCTGGGCGAAGGCGGACAGCTGCGCCACCCCGCCCGCCGTCCGGGCGCGCAGCCCGATCATCGTCAGCACCAGCGGGAAGGCGCAGTTGGACAGGCCCACCAGGACCGACCAGACCCAGGGCGCACCGGCCGGGGCGAGCGCCAGCCCGGCGTACCCGGCGATCCCGCAGGAGGCCAGCACCACCACGAACAGCCGCTGGTCGCCCCGGCGGGCGGCCAGGTTGGGCAGCACGAAGGAGACCGGCACGCCGATCACCATGGTCACCGCGAGCAGCACCCCGGAGGTGCCCTTGTCGATCCCGGCGTCCTGGAAGATCTTCGGCAGCCAGCCCATCACCACGTACGCGCCGGTGGCCTGCAGGCCGAAGAAGCAGGCCATCGCCCAGGCCGTACGGCTGCGGGCGATCGGCAGCCTGGCCGGGGCCGCGGCCCCGCCGGCCCGCTCGCCGCGCTCGCGCCTGGTGATCAGCACCGGCAGCCAGAGCGCCAGCGCGAGCGCGCCGAGCGCGGCCCAGATGCCCAGGCCGTAGCGCCAGTCGCCGCCGAGGGAGCTGGTCAGCGGCACGGTGACGGCGGCGGCCAGCGCGGTGCCGGCGGACAGCGCCATCGAGTAGAGGCCGATCATCGGACCGACCTTCTGCGGGAAGTACCGCTTGATCACCACCGGGATCAGCACGTTGGAGACCGCCACCCCGGCCAGCGCGAGCGCGGTCAGCAGCAGGAACACCGCGGTGCCGCCGGCGAAGGAGCGGGCCAGCACGCCCGCGGTGATCGCACCCAGGCCGGCGGTGATCACCGCGATCGGGCCGATCCGCCGGGCCATCGCGGGCGCGGCGAAGCCGAACAGTCCGAAGCAGAGCGAGGGCACGGCGGTGAGCAGCCCGGCGAGGGTGGGGTTCATCCCGAGGTCGGCGCGGACCTGGTCGAGCAGCGGCCCGAGGCTGGTGACCACGGGGCGCAGGTTGAACGCGGCGGCGGCGATCGCGATGGCGAACAGCCAGCCCAGGTACCTGGTGGAGGGGGTGGAAGGGGCGGAACCGGCGGGCCGCTCGGTCTGCGGCCGGGCCTCGTTCCGCGGGGAAGCGGCGGTGTCTGCTGCGGGCATACGGGCCATCATAGAATGATGGGATGAATTGACGCACCTCGGAATTGGCATGATGTGCCGACCGTTCATCCACCGGCCACCTTCCACCCAGGCCCCCCGATCCGTAGTCGCAAGGAGTCCCCGTGGCGCTGTCCTCGCCGAGGCGCACCCCGCTGTCCGACCAGGTGATCGCACAGCTGCGTGCCCAGATCACGTCCGGGGAGTGGCCGGTCGGCTCGCGCATCCCCACCGAGGCCGCCCTGGTCGAACAGTTGGGCGTCGCCCGCAACACCGTGCGCGAGGCCGTCCGCGCCCTCGCGCACAACGGCCTGCTCGACATCCGGCAGGGCTCCGGCACCTACGTCCTGGCCACCAGCGAGCTGGCCGGAGTGATGCACCGCCGCTTCGCCGACGCCGACCAGGCGCAGGTCGCCGAGCTGCGCGCGGCCCTGGAGACCTCCGCGGCCGGCCTGGCCGCCCACCGCCGCACCGAGCGCGACCTGGAGCTGCTGGACGGCGCCCTGGCCCGCCGGGAGGCCGCCTGGCAGTCCGGCGAGGCCGAGGACTTCATCCAGGCCGACGCCGCCTTCCACCAGGCCGTGGTGGCCGCCGCCCACAACGACGTGCTGCTCGCCGTCTACGCCGACCTCGGCGAGGTCACCCGCGCCCACCTGCGGCACGACGTCGGCCCGGAGCTGATCGCCGAGCGCTACATCGGCCACGACACCATCCTGGACGCCATCCGGGCCGGCGACGCCCAGCGCGCCTCGGTCGAGGCCGGCCGCGCCATCGGCGCCTGCGGGACGGCCGACGCGTGACGGCCGAGACGTGACGGCCGAGACGTGAGAGCCGACGCGTGACGGCCGAGACGGAGAGCCGACGCGCAAGGGCCCGCCTTCCAGCCCCCCGAACAGCAGGAACGCCGCTGCCCGGCACCCCACGAGGGGTACCGGGCAGCGGCGTACGGGCGGAGCGTCAGGCGCCGATGGCGTGCAGACCGCCGTCGACGTGGATGATCTCGCCGGTGGTCTTCGGGAACCAGTCCGACAGCAGGGCGACGATGCCGCGGCCGGCCGGCTCCGGGTCGCTCAGGTCCCACTTCAGCGGGGAGCGGTGGTTCCAGGTGTCGGCCAGGTCGCTGAAGCCCGGGATGGACTTGGCGGCCATCGAGCCGATCGGACCGGCCGAGATCAGGTTGCAGCGGATGTCCCGCTCGGCCAGGTAGCGCGCCAGGTAGCGGTTGGTCGACTCCAGGGCGGCCTTGGCCGGGCCCATCCAGTCGTACTGCGGCCAGGCGTACTGCGCGTCGAAGGTCAGGCCGACGACCGAGCCGCCGTCCGGCATCAGCGGCAGCAGCGCCATGGTCAGCGACTTCAGCGAGAACGCCGAGACGTTCATCGCGGTGGCCACCGACTCCCACGGGGTGTTCAGGAAGTTGCCGCCCAGGGCGTCCTGCGGGGCGAAGCCGATCGAGTGGACGATGCCGTCCAGGGTCGGCAGGTGCTCGCGGACCTGGTCGGCGATGCCCGCCAGGTCCTCCTCGCTGGAGACGTCCAGCGACAGCACCTTGACCGGCTTCGGCAGCTTCTTGGCGATCCGCTCGGTCAGGCTCGGGCGCGGGAAGGCGGTGAGGATGATCTCCGCGCCCTGCTCCTGCGCGAGCTTCGCGGCGTGGAAGGCGATGGAGGACTCCATCAGCACGCCGGTGATCAGGATCCGCTTGCCTTCGAGGATTCCGCTCATGTTCAGTGACCCATGCCCAATCCGCCGTCGACGGGAATGACGGCTCCGGTGATGTACGCGGCCTCGTCCGACCCGAGGAACCGCACGGTGGAGGCGACCTCGGCGGGCGCCGCGTAGCGGCCCAGCGGCACGTCCGCGACGATCTGCGCGCGGCGCTCATCGGTGAGCACGGCGGTCATGTCGGTGTCGACGAAGCCGGGCGCGACCACGTTGACGGTGATGTTGCGCGGGCCGAGTTCGCGCGCCAGCGACCGGGCGAAGCCCACCAGGCCGGCCTTGGAGGCGGCGTAGTTGGACTGGCCCGGCGAGCCGGACAGGCCCACCACGGAGGAGATCAGCACGACGCGGCCCTTCTTGGCGCGCATCATCAGCTTCGAGGCGCGCTTGACCACCCGGAAGGTGCCGGTCAGGTTGGTGTCCACGACGGAGGTGAAGTCCTCCTCCGACATGCGCAGCAGCAGGGTGTCGTTGGTGATGCCCGCGTTGGCGACCAGCACCTCGACCGCGCCGTGCTTCTGCTCGATCTCGGTGAAGGCGGCGTCGACCTGCGCGGCGTCCGTGATGTCACAGCGGACCGCGAGGACGTCGTACTTCACCAGGGCCTCGGGCACCTCGCCCGAGCGGCTGGTGATGGCCACCTTGTCGCCCGCCTCGGCGAAGGCCTGGGCGATCGCGAGGCCGATGCCCCGGTTTCCTCCGGTGACGAGAACCGAGCGGCTCAACGATCCACCTCTCTCCGTGTATGAGCGCATACGTCGGAATGCGTACGCACTGTGACGCTATCGGGCGGTCGGCGGTGGCGGCGCATCGGTCTCCCACAGCGCCGCACGGAAGGAACTGTCGCAATCCGACAATCCGCGCCCGCCGTTCCCGTCCGGTCGGCGACAGCGCACCAGGCCCGGGCCCTGCCCGGATCGGGGCGACTGTACGGGAACAACACGGGCCGCTGCACCCGTTGCCCCCGAGGTAGGGACCGGCCCGGGCCTGTCGTACCGTTCACCCGACCCATCCCGGCGAGCGACGAAGGCAGAGCGGATGACCAAGGCACGGCCCGGGAGCACCCACCGACGCGGACGACTGCTGACCCTCACCGCCCTGGCCACCGGCCTGGGCGCGGCCGCCTGGTCGCTGCGCGACCTTCCGGCGGCGTTCGGGCGCCGGCCGGACGGCGAGCGCGAGGAGCGGGTGCGCAACTCCCCGCAGTACCGCGACGGCGTCTTCCACAACGCGCCGTCCACGCTCGCCCGCAACGCCGGCGCCCCCGGCTTCGACCGCGCCACCGCCCGCCGGATGCTCTTCGAGCGCGAGGGCCGCGTCCCCGCCCACCCGGTGCCGACCGTCCGCCCGGCCACCCCTCCCGGCCCGGCCGCCGAGGGCGTGGAGCTCACCTGGTACGGGCACGCCTCCGCGCTGGTGGAGATCGAGGGCTTCCGGGTGCTGCTCGACCCGATCTGGAGCGACCGCTGCTCGCCCTCCGCGCACGTCGGCCCCAAGCGGCTGCACCCGGTGCCGGTCGAGCTGGAGGAGCTGCCGCCGGTCGACGCCGTGCTGATCTCGCACGACCACTACGACCACCTCGACATGGCGACGGTCAAGCGCCTGGTGCGCAGCCAGTCCGCGCCCTTCGCGGTGCCGCTCGGCATCGGCGCCCACCTGCGCCGCTGGGGCGTCCCGGAGCACCGGATCATCGAGCTGGACTGGGACGAGACCTGCAACCTGGGCGAGCTGGTCCTCACCCTGACGTCCGCGCACCACTTCTCCGGCCGCGGCCTGACCCGCAACACCACCCTGTGGGGCTCCTGGGTGATCGCCGGCCCGAACCGCAAGGTCTTCTACACCGGCGACTCCGGCTACTTCGAGGGCTACGCCCGGATCGGCGAGCAGCACGGCCCGTTCGACGCCGCGCTGGTCCAGATCGGCGCCTACGACGAGGCCTGGGCGGACATCCACATGACCCCCGAGGACGCCGTCCTCGCGCACCGCGACCTCACCGCCGGCCTGCTGGTGCCCGTCCACTGGTGCACCTTCAACCTCGGCCTGCACCGCTGGGCCGAGCCGGTCGAGCGGCTGGTGGCGGAGGCCAAGGAGCACGCCGTCCCGCTGGCCGTGCCGCGCCCCGGCGAGCGGGTGGACGTCGACAACCCGCCGGAGCTCGACAGCTGGTGGGAGTCCGTCGGCTGACGCCCCGCCCGACGGCGCCGACGGGGCGGCGCCGTCGCTGGCCGAAACCGCAGCGCACCGGTCGAAATGCGCTGGCCGGAAACCCGGTGGACGGGAAATGATGCGGTGTGGGCGCCCTGTGGCGCCGCACCGTCACCCTCCGCGACCTGGGAGCCCGATTGCCTCCGATCCTTCCGGCCGACCGCGCCGGCGCCGCGCCCGGGCGCGCCGTCGATCCGCTGTTCCTCGCCCTGCCGCTGCGCACCCTCGCCGACGCCGCCCTCACCCGGGCCCGCGAACTCGGCGCGAGCCACGCCGACTTCCGCCTGGAGCGGATCCGCAGCGCCTCCTGGCGGCTGCGCGACGCCCGCCCGGCCGGCACCTCCGACAGCGTGCAACTCGGCTTCGCCGTCCGGGTGCTGCTGGACGGCGCCTGGGGCTTCGCCGCCGGTGTCGACCTCAACCCAGGCACGGCGGCCCGGGTCGCCGAGCAGGCCGTCGCGGTGGCCCGCCTCTCCGGCGGGATCAGCCGGGCGGCCGGCACCGCCGAGCGGGTCGAGCTGGCCGAGGAGCCCGTCCACCGGGACGTCACCTGGGTCTCCTCGTACGAGATCAACCCGTTCGAGGTGCCGGACGCCGAGAAGACCGCGCTGCTCGCCGAGCGGAGCGCCCGGCTGCTGGCCGCCGAGGGCGTCTCGCACGTCCAGGCGGCCCTGCGGACCGTCCAGGAGAACAAGTTCTACGCGGACACCGCGGGCACCGTGACGACCCAGCAGCGGATCCGGCTCGAATCCGAGCTGGAGGCCACCTCGGTCGACGAGCGCACCGGCGCCTTCGACTCGATGCGCACCCTCGCCCCGCCGGTCGGCCGCGGGTACGAGTACGTGACCGGCACCGAGTGGGACTGGGACGCGGAGCTCGCCGAACTGCCCGTCCTGCTGGCCGAGAAGATGAAGGCGCCGAGCGTCGAGGCCGGCCGCTACGACCTGGTCATCGACCCGTCCAACCTCTGGCTGACCATCCACGAGTCGATCGGCCACGCCACCGAGCTGGACCGCGCGCTCGGCTACGAGGCCGCCTACGCCGGTACGTCCTTCGCCACCTTCGAGCGGCTCGGCAGCCTCAGGTACGGCTCGGACCTGATGCACGTCACCGGCGACCGCACCGCCGAGCACGGCCTGTCCACCATCGGCTACGACGACGAGGGCGTCGCCACCCAGTCCTGGGACCTGATCCGGGACGGCGTCCTGGTCGGCTACCAACTCGACCGCGGCATGGCCAAGTTGAAGGGCTTCGAGCGCTCCAACGGCTGCGCCTTCGCGGACTCCCCCGCGCACGTCCCGGTCCAGCGGATGGCCAACGTCTCGCTCCGGCCCGCCGCCGACGGCCCGGACACCGAGGGCCTGTTCGCCGGGGTGGAGAACGGCCTGTACATCGTCGGCGACCGCTCCTGGTCGATCGACATGCAGCGCTACAACTTCCAGTTCACCGGCCAGCGGGCCTACGCCATCAAGAACGGCGAACTCGCGGGCCAGGTCAAGGACTTCGCCTACCAGGCCACCACCACCGACTTCTGGGGCTCGATGGCGGCGGTCGGCGGCCCGCAGACCTACGTCCTCGGCGGCGCCTTCAACTGCGGCAAGGCGCAGCCCGGCCAGATCGCGGCGGTCAGCCACGGCTGCCCGTCGGCGCTGTTCCGGAACGTCAACGTGCTCAACACCCAGCAGGAGGCGGGTCACTGATGACCGCGATGCAGCCCCACGAACTCGTCGAGCTGGCGCTCGGCCTCTCCCGCGCCGACGGCTGCGTGGTGATCGCCGACGAGGAGTCCACCGCCAACCTGCGCTGGGCGGCCAACGCCCTGACCACCAACGGCGTCACCCGCGGCCGCCGGCTGACCGTGATCGCCACCGTGGCCGGCGCCGAGGGCACCGCCTCCGGCGTGGTCTCCCGCGAGGCCGTCACGCCGGAGGAGGTGGAGTCCCTGGTGCGGGCCGCCGAGGAGGCCGCCCGCGCGGCCGGCCCGGCCGAGGACGCCCAGCCCCTGGTCGCCGACCAGCCGTCGTCCCCGGAGTTCACCCGGCCGCCCGCGCAGACCTCGATCGAGGTGTTCGAGGCCTTCGGCCCGGCCCTCGGCGAGGCGTTCGCCCGCGCCGCCGCCCAGGGCGAGCTGCTGTACGGCTTCGCCCGGCACGAGCTCACCACCAGCTACCTGGGCAGCTCCACCGGCCTGCGGCTGCGCCACGACCAGCCGACCGGCATGGTCGAGATCAACGCCAAGACCGCCGACCTGTCCGGTTCGGCCTGGGTCGGCGCCGCCACCCGGGACTTCGCCGACATCGACGTCCCGGCCCTGCACACCGAGCTGACCAAGCGCCTCGGCTGGGGCGCCCGCAAGGTGGACCTGCCGGCCGGCCGCTACGAGACGCTGCTGCCGCCCTCGGCCGTCGCCGACCTGCTGATCTGCCTCAACTGGGCCTCCGGCGGCCGGGACGCCCACGAGGGCCGGACGGTCTTCTCCAAGCCCGGCGGAGGCACCCGGCTCGGCGACAAGCTCAGCGGCCTGCCGCTGACGCTGCGCTCCGACCCGCACGAGCCCGGCCTGCAGGCCCCGCCGTTCGTCCTCGCGCACTCCAGCGGCGGGGACGTCTCGGTCTTCGACAACGGCGAGCCGATCGCCGCCACCGAGTGGATCCGCGAGGGCGTGCTCCACGAGCTGATCACGAGCCGCCACGCGGCCGGCCTCACCGGCCTGCCGGTGCGCCCGGCCATCGACAACCTCGTGCTGGAGACGGCCGACCAGGAGTCGGCGCCGACCCTGGACGAGATGATCGCCCGCACCGAGCGCGGCCTGCTGCTCACCTGCCTGTGGTACATCCGCGAGGTCGACCCGGCGACGCTGCTGCTCACCGGCCTCACCCGGGACGGCGTCTACCTGGTGGAGAACGGCGAGGTCGTCGGCGCGGTCAACAACTTCCGGTTCAACGAGTCCCCGGTCGACCTGCTCGGCCGGATCACCGAGGCGGGCCGCACCGAACGCTGCCTGCCCCGCGAGTGGAGCGACTACTTCACCCGCACCGCGATGCCACCCGTGCGTGTCGCGGACTTCAACATGAGTTCGGTCAGCCAGGCCTCTTAGCCGCTGACCGACGGGGGATACGAGAGACATGATGGACGAGAAACGGCTGGTCAAGACGAGCAAGATGCTGTCGCGCATCCTGCGGCACGACCCGGACCGGGTGGGCGTCACGCTGGACGAGGCCGGCTGGGTCCGGATCGACGTGCTGCTCGCCGCGCTCAGGGCGAAGGGCAACCGGCTGACCAGGGCCGAGCTGGACCACGTCGTGGCCACCAACAACAAGCGCCGCTTCGGCTACTCACCGGACGGTCTCTCGATCCGCGCGAACCAGGGCCACACGGTGGCGGTCGACCTCGGTCTGGCCGCCGCCGTGCCGCCCCACGTGCTCTACCACGGCACCGCCGACCGGCACCTGGCGGCGATCTTCCGCGAGGGCCTGCGTCCGATGGCCCGCCAGGACGTCCACCTCTCGGCGGACACCGAGACGGCCACCGGGGTCGGCGCCCGGCACGGCCGCCCGGTGGTGCTGACCGTCAACGCGGCCGCGATGACGGCGGCCGGCCACGAGTTCCGGCTCAGCGAGAACGGCGTCTGGCTCACCGGCGCCGTACCCCCGCAGTACCTCTCCCGGCGCTCCTAGCCCGGCGTCCCCGAAGGGCCTGTCCGCTCCGCCGGACAGGCCCTTCGCGTACCCGACCGGGTGCGTCCGCCCCACCCGGTCTCGTCGCCGCGGGCGCCCGGGCGTACCGTGAGGAGGCCGCGCGGCAAGGCGCGCGGGGGGCGTCACGAGGGCGGTAGGACACATGGGCAAGAGCGCCGACGACGGGCAGGTCTTCCGGATCACGGGAGCGCGCAGCAGCCTCAGCGAGGACGTCCGGGGGCGCCAGCGCCGCTACGTCATCTCGATGCTGCTCCGTACGGTCTGCGTGCTGCTCGCGGTGGTGCTGTGGGACGTCCAGCGGTGGCTGGCGTTCGGGGCGCTGGCGGGCGCCGTGCTGCTGCCGTACTTCGCGGTGCTGATCGCCAACGCGGGCCGGGAGCGGGCGCCGGGCCTGCCGAGCACCTTCGACATCCCGCTGGACACCCCGCTGATGCTGGGCCCCGGTGGGAGGGGAGGGGCCGGTGCGACAGCCGGTACAGGAGAGGCAAAGGCGCCTGCCACCGATCCTTCACAGGACGTGAACTGACCGTCCGTTTCACCCCGCTTCACCCCCGTACGGCCCGCGGAAAGCTCAGAAGAAGCTCAGATTAATCATGCAAGACCTCCCCATCCGAGGGTCCTGGCGTGACATACTGCGTACGCGCTCCGCATCCCCCGTCGGAGCGACGGACCGACGCCGGGCGGCTCCCCCCGTGGCTGCCCGGCGTCGCCATGCCCGGATCCGGACGCCTCGGCCAGGCGCCTCGACCGGGCGTGACAGACTGGCGGCGCAGACTTCCCGCCTACCGTTGAGGACGCCCGATGGACACCCCGCAGCCGCCGATCTGCTCCGCCAAGGGCTGCCGGGCGGACGCCGGCTGGGTACTGGTGTGGAACAACCCCAAGCTGCACACCCCGGACCGCCGCAAGACCTGGCTCGCCTGCGACGAGCACCGCGAGCACCTGTCCCAGTTCCTCGGCGTGCGCGGCTTCCTCAAGGAGGTCGTCGCCTTCGCCGACTACCCCAGGACTCCCGAGGGGCCTGAAGCCCCCGCAGAGCCGGCCTAGCCGCCGATCGCGGACATCGGCCGCTCGGGCTGCAGGAACTCCGGGTCGTCGATCCCGGCCCCGGCCTTCTTGCCCCACATCGCCGCCCGCCACAGCGCGGCCAGCTCGGCGTCGTCCGCGCCCGAGCGCAGCGCGGTGCGCAGGTCCGTCTCCCCGGTCGCGAACAGGCAGTTGCGCACCTGGCCGTCGGCGGTCAGCCGGGTCCGGTCGCAGGCCCGGCAGAACGGCCGGGTGACGGAGGCGATCACGCCCACCCGGCCCGGGCCGCCGTCCACCAGCCAGCGCTCGGCGGGCGCCGCGCCCCGGGCGGACGGCTCCGGGGTGAGCGTGAAGCGGGCGCGCAGCAGGTCGAGGATCTCCGTCGCGGTGACCATCGACGAACGGTCCCAGCCGTGCTGGGCGTCCAGTGGCATCTGCTCGATGAAGCGCAGCTCGTAGCCGCGTTCCAGGCACCAGGCCAGCAGGTCGGCGGCCTCGTGGTCGTTGACCCCGCGCATCAGCACCGCGTTCAGCTTCACCGGCGCCAGCCCGGCGGCCTCGGCGGCGGCCAGCCCGTCCAGCACGTCCTGGTGGCGGTGGCGGCGGGTGAGGGTGTGGAACACCTCGGGGTCGAGGGTGTCCAGCGAGACGTTGACCCGGTCGAGCCCGGCCTCCCGCAGCGCCGTCGCGGTGCGGGCCAAACCGATGCCGTTGGTGGTCAGCGAGAGCTCGGGGCGCGGCTCCAGCTCCGAGCAGGCGGCCACGACGGCGACCAGCCCAGGGCGCAGCAGCGGTTCGCCGCCGGTGAAGCGGACCTCGCGGACGCCCAGGTCGCGCACGGCGACCGTGACCAGCCGGACGATCTCCTCGTCGGTCAGCAGGTCCGGTTTGGCCAGCCACTGCAGGCCCTCTTCGGGCATGCAGTAGGTGCACCGCAGGTTGCACCGGTCCGTGAGGGAGACCCGCAGGTCGACGGCCTGGCGTCCGAAGGTGTCGAGCAGCACGTGCGTCCTTCCCGAGAAGCGGCCGGCCCGGCCACCGTCACGGCGGGCCGGGCCAGCATAGTCATCGCGGGACGATCAATGGGCGCCCAGTCCGGTCAGTGAGCGGACCTCCAGTTCAGCGTACTTCTCCGGGTCGGGGCGTTCCGCGGAGAGCAGGGTGCCGAGCCAGCCGGCCAGGAACCCGATCGGGATGGAGACCAGGCCGGGGTTCTCCAGCGGGAACCAGTGGAAGTCGACGCCCTGGAAGAGGGAGTTCTTGGCCCCGGACAGCACCGGGGAGAACACCACCAGCACCACCGAGGAGATCAGCCCGGCGTAGACCGAGCTGACCGCGCCGGCGGTGGTGAAGCGCTTCCAGAACAGCGAGTAGAGCAGGGTCGGCAGGTTCGCCGAGGCGGCCACCGCGAAGGCCAGCGCCACCAGGGCGGCGGTGCTGAGCTTGCCCGCGTAGAGGCTGAGCACGATGGCGACGGCGCCGATCGCGACCGCGGCCCACTTCGCCGAGCGCACCTCCTCCTTCTCGCTCGCCTTCCCGCGCCGGATCACGTTGGCGTACAGGTCGTGCGCGAAGGAGGCCGAGGAGGCGAGGGTGAGCCCGGCCACCACGGCGAGGATGGTGGCGAAGGCGACCGCCGAGATCACCGCGAGCATGATCGCCCCGCCGGTGCTGCCGGTCCCGCCGCCGAGCTGCTCGGCGAGCAGCGGCGCCGCGGTGTTCCCGGACGGCGTCTTGCCCTCGACGGCGACCATGCCGCTGCGGCCGACCAGCGCCGCCGCACCGAAGCCGAGCGCCAGGGTCATCAGGTAGAAGACGCCGATGATGCCGATCGCCCACAGCACCGACTTCCGGGCGGTCTTGGCGGTGGGGACGGTGTAGAAGCGGACCAGGATGTGCGGCAGGCCGGCGGTGCCGAGCACCAGTGCGATCCCGAGGCTGATGAAGTCGAGCTTGGAGGTGTTGGTGGCCCCGTACTTCAGCCCCGGTTCGAGGAAGGCCGCGCCCTTCCCGCTGGCGGAGGCGGCCGCGCCGAGCAGCTCCGAGGGGTTGAAGTGGTACTTGGCGAGCACCAGGACGGTCATCAGCGCGGCGCCGGCGATCAACAGCACCGCCTTGACGATCTGCACCCAGGTGGTGCCCTTCATGCCCCCTATCACCACGTAGATGATCATCAGCGCGCCCACCGCGAGGATGGTCCAGCGCTTGGCGCCGTCCCCGGTGACCCCCAGCAGCAGGGCCACCAGCGCCCCGGCGCCGACCATCTGGGCGAGCAGGTAGAAGATCGACACCACGATGGTGGAGATGCCCGCCGCGGTGCGCACCGGGCGCTGGCGCATCCGGAACGCGAGGACGTCCGCCATGGTGAACCGGCCGGAGTTGCGCAGCGGTTCGGCGATCAGCAGCAGCGCGACCAGCCAGGCGACCAGGAAGCCGATCGAGTACAGGAAGCCGTCGTAGCCGTTGAGCGCGATCAGCCCGGCGATGCCGAGGAAGGAGGCGGCGGACATGTAGTCGCCGGAGATGGCCAGGCCGTTCTGGAAGCCGGTGAAGCCGCGGCCGCCGGCGTAGAAGTCGGAGGCGCTCCGGTTCTGCCGCCCGGCCCAGACGGTGATGACCAGGGTGGCCGCCACGAAGACCCCGAACAGGGTCATCGTCAGGGTGCGGTGCTCGGTGGCGGAGCTGGCGAGCAATGTCATTCGGCGGACTCCCGGGGGGCGTGGACGACGGCACCGTGCGCCTCGCGGATCGCGGTGGCGGCCGGGTCGATCCGCCGGTCCGCGTAGCGGGCGTACCAGGCGGCGATGGCGAAGGTGGTGGCGAACTGCAGCAGCCCGAGCACCAGCGCCACGTTGATGTGCCCGATGACCTTGGCGCGCATCAGGCCGGGGGCGTAGCACGAGAGCAGGACGTAGAGCAGGTACCAGAGCACGAAGCCGATGGTGACCGGGAAGGCGAAGCTCCGGAACGAGCGCCTCAGGGTCCGGAACTCCTCACTGTCATCGATGAGTTGGACTTCCGTAGGGCCAGTGGTGATCGGCGGCGAATCCACTCTGTCTCCTCACTCCTTCGGCGTAGCGGTCACACGAGGGAACGAGCGGACGTGAGGGGCGTCACAATCCTCGGGTGCGCCGCGCAATGCTAGGAGCGTCGCGCCCACCCCGAAAGGGGTTGACGGCGATCAGTCGGACGTTCACCCCCTCACGCCACCCGAATGGCCGAAAACCACCATTCGGAGCCCCTCGGAGCCCCTCGGAGCACCCTCTCCGCATGCCGAAGGGGCGACACCGGCCAACGGTGCCGCCCCTCTTGACGAAGCGTCAGAACGCGATCCGGACCTTCAGGGCCGAGCGGTCGTGCATCGCCCGGTAGCCGTCCGGCACGCCGTCCAGGTCGACGGTGCGGTCGAAGACCAGGCCCGGCTCGATGGCGCCCGAGAGGACGTCCGGCAGCAGCTCGGGGATGTACGCGCGGGCCGGCGCGACGCCACCGTTCAGCGAAACGTTTCGGCCGAACATCTGGCCGATGTCCACGCCCGCGCTGCCGCCGTGCGGCACCCCGACGTACCCGACCGCGCCGCCGTCCCGGGTGATCGAGACCGCCGTCCGCATCGACTCCTCGGTGCCCACCGCCTCCAGCACCGCGTGCGCGCCCTGGCCGCCGGTCAGCTCCTTGACCGCCTCGATCGCGGCGTCCCCGCGCTCGGCCACCACGTCCGTCGCGCCGAAGCGCCGGGCCAGCTCGGTGCGGGCGGTGTGCCGCCCCATCGCGATGATCCGGCCCGCGCCCAGCCGGTGCGCCGCCAGCACGCCGCACAGGCCCACCGCGCCGTCGCCGACCACCGCGACCGTCGCACCGGGCCGCACCCCCGCCGAGACCGCCGCGTGGTGCCCGGTCGACATCACGTCGGACAGCGCCAGCAGCCCGGGCAGCAGCTTCTCGTCGCCCGCCGCCTCCTTCGGCAGCTTCACCAGCGTCCCGTCCGCGAACGGCACCCGCACGGCCTCGCCCTGGCCGCCGTCCGAGCCGACCTGGCCCCAGAAGCCGCCGTGCGGACAGGAGGTCTGCAGGCCCTCGCGACAGAAATCACACGTCCCGTCCGACCAGACGAACGGCGCCACCACCAGGTCGCCCTTGGCGAAGCCGCGCACCTCGGCGCCGACCTCCTCGACCACGCCCAGGAACTCGTGCCCGATCCGCTGCCCGGCCACCCGCTGCGCCACCCCGCGGTAGGCCCACAGGTCGCTGCCGCAGATGCAGGCGTTCACCACCCGGAGCACCACGTCCGTCGGGTGCTGGATCACCGGGTCCGGTACCTCTTCGATCCGGATGTCGTTGGGGCCGTGGATCACGGTGGCACGCATGCGCTGTTCCTTAGCTGGAAACGAACTCGACCAGGTGTACGACATCCCCTTCGACCACTCTATTCCGGGCCCCCGGTCGGAACATTTCGGCCGGGCCCCTCCGTCCCGCCCCTTATCCTGTTGGACCATGCAACCGATCCAGCCCGAGACGTACGGCGCGCCGCGGACCACCCCGGTCCCCGCCCAGCGCTCCGCCGCCCCCACCGAGGGCTTCGCGGTGGTCGACGTCGAGACCACCGGTCTCGGTCGCTCGGACCGCGTCATCTCGGCGGGCGTCTACCAGCTGGACGCCGACGGCGAGGTCACCGACCACTGGTACACCCTGGTCAACCCCGAGCGGGATCCGGGCCCGGTCTGGATCCACGGCCTCACCGCCGAACTGCTCGCCACCGCGCCGACCTTCCCGCAGATCGCCGACGCGTTCGCCGACCGGCTGCGCGGCCGGGTCCTGGTCGCGCACAACGCGCTCTTCGACTGGAACATGATCTCCCGCGAGTTCTCCCGGGCCGGCCTGCACGCCCCGGTCGAGCAGCGGCTGTGCACCATGGTCCTCTCCCGCGACCTTCGCCTGCCGCTGCCCAACGGCAAGCTGTCCTCGCTCGCCGCCCACTTCGGCGTCCGGCAGCGCCACGCCCACAACGCCCTGGACGACGCCCGGGTGCTCGCCGAGGCGTTCCGCCCCAGCCTGCACCTGGCCCGCCTGGGCGGGGTCGCCCTGCCGCTGCAGAACTGCGTCGCGGTCACCGACCTCGGCGAGGACGAGCCCGCCGGCCCCAGCCGCGCCTCCTGGACGGGCGCCGCCTACCGCCAGGCCCGGAAGCGCCCGGCCTGCCCGTACCCCAACCCGGGGCGCTGGGAGGACGGCAAGCCGCTCGTCCAGGGCATGCGGGTGGCCTTCACCGGCGACACCTCCACCGACCGCGAACTCCTGGAGGACCGCGCCGTCGAGGCCGGCCTGCACATCGCCACCTCGGTGAGCCGCCTCACCAGCCTGCTGGTCACCAACGAGCCGGACAGCTGGAGCGGCAAGGCCCGCAAGGCCCGCGAGGTCGGCACCCCGGTGGTCACCGAGGACGCCTTCCTCCAACTGCTGCGCGAGGTCGCCCCGCACCCCGGTGCGTGAGCCGCTTGTGAGGTCGGCGTACGGTTCCCATGTGTACCGTTTTCTGCTGACCCGCCAGTGGCTGATCACCATGCTGATCGCGCTGCTGCTGATCCCCGCGACGATCAAGCTGGGTTTCTGGCAGCTGCACCGCCACGAGGCACGGGTGGCCCGGAACGAGCTGATCGGCAAGGCCCTCACCGACCCGCCCGTCCCGTACGACAGCCTGTCGCCGGCCCCGGGCTTCGCGGTCCCCAAGGACCTCACCTGGCGCGCGGTGACGGCCACCGGCCAGTACGACCCGGCGCACGAGTTCGTGGTCCGCAAGCGGACCGACTCCAGCGGGGACACCATCGGCTACTTCGTGGTGACCCCACTGAAGCTCTCCGACGGCAAGGGCACCGTCCTGGTCAACCGCGGTTGGGTCGCCTCCGGCGCCACCGCCACCGAGTACCCGCCCGTCCCGGCCGCCCCCGCCGGCGAGGTCACCCTCACCGGCCGGCTGCGCGCCGAGGAGACGTACGGCGCCAGCGGCATCAAGGACCGCGCCGGCCTGCCGGACCGGCAGTTCAACCTGATCAACACCGACCAGCAGGCCAAGGAGACCGGCGCCACCCTCCTCGGCGGCTACCTCGAACTGGCCGCCACCACCCCGGCCCCGGCCGACCAGCCCCAGCTCATCCCCGAGCCCAACCACTCCGACATCGGCCCGCACATGGCCTACGCCATCCAGTGGTGGCTGTTCACCGCGATGATCCCGGTCGGTGTCTGGATCCTCGCCCGCCGCGAGGCCAGGGACCGCGCCAAGCAGGCCGCCGAGCCCGAGACGGTCACCGAACCCGTCCCGGTCTAGCGCACGTCGTCCTGGGGCACGTCGTCCCGGAGCACGTCGTCCAGCTCCCGCAGCAACCGCGCCTTCGCCCGCGCCCCCACCACCGACCGCACCGGCTCCCCGCCCCGGAACACCATCAGCGTCGGCATCGACAGCACCCCGTACGCGGCCTGCGTCCGCGGATTGCGGTCCACGTCCACGCTCACCACCCGCAGCCGGTGCGCCTCCTCCCGCGCGATGTCCGCCAGCACCGGCGCCATCATCCGGCACGGCGGGCACCAGTCCGCCGTGAAGTCCACCAGCACCGGCCCGTCCGCCGCCAGCACCTCCGCGGCGAACGTCTCGTCCGTCACCGCCGGCACACCCGCGATCTCCACCATCGCCTACTCCCTCGTCAGTTCACACCGTGGCGGCTGCTCGGAGGCCGCGAGTCCGTCCCGTGCCCGCACCGCCCGCTCGAACTGCCCGGCCACGCGCGCCCGCGCCTCCCGGAGCCGTGCGATGCAGTCGTCCAGCTCCGCGAGCTTGCGCTCGTACACCTCCAGCGAGGCCTGGCACGAGTCCCCCTCCGGGTGCCCCGCCCGCAGGCACTCCACGAACGGCCGGGTCTCCTCCAGCTCGAACCCGACGTCCTGCAGCATCCGGATCTCCCGGAGCAGCCGCAGGTCCGCCTCGTCGTACGCCCGGTACCCGTTGCCCGCCCGCCGGGCCGGCAGCAGCCCCAGCTGCTCGTAGTACCGCAACGCCCGCGTGGTCGTCCCCGCCCGCTCCGCCAACTCCCCGATCCGCATGCCGAACCACTCCTCCCGAACAGCCGGTACCGACCGTAAACCTTGCCCCCGACGTCAACGCCAGCCCCGACCGGCGCCCTTCCGGGCGCCCCACCCCCGACCCCCGGTCCCGCCCACCCGGCAAGATGTCCCCCATGGATCTCGGACTGAAAGACAAGGCCTACATCGTCACCGGCGCCACCCGGGGCCTCGGCCTCGCCGCCGCCCGCGAGCTCGCCGCCGACGGCGCCCGCGTCCTGGTCAGCGGCCGCACCCAGGCGGCGGTGGACGCCGCCGTCGCCGGACTCGACACCCTCGGCACCGCCCGGGGCCTGGTCGCCGACAACGCCGCCCCCGACACCCCCGAGCGCCTCATCGCCGAGGCCCGGAACCACTTCGGCCGTCTCGACGGCATCCTGATCAGCGTCGGCGGCCCCCAGGCCGGCCCGGTCGAGACGACCCCCGAGGAGGCCTGGCGCGACGCCTTCGAGTCCGTCTTCCTCGGCGCCCTCCGTCTCGCCCGCACCGCCGCCGCCGCGCTCTCCGACGGCGGTGTGATCGGCTTCGTGCTCTCCAGCTCAGTCCGCCAGCCGATCCCCGGGCTGGGCATCTCCAACGGCCTGCGTCCCGGCCTGGCGATGGCCGCCAAGGCCCTCGCCGACGAACTCGGCCCCCGCGGCATCCGGGTGGTCGGCCTGCTCCCCGCCCGGATCGACACCGACCGGGTCCGCGAGCTCGACTCCCTCGCCGCCGACCCTTCGGCCGCCCGCGCCCAGGCCAGCGCCGGCATCCCGCTGGGCCGCTACGGCACCCCCGAGGAGTTCGGCAAGGTCGCCGCCTTCCTGCTCTCCCCCGCCGCCTCCTACCTGACCGGCGTCATGATCCCGGTCGACGGCGGCGCCCTCCGCACCCTCTAGGGCCTGTCCGGCCCCCGCCGCCCTACACCACCCTCGATTGCCTCCGGCGCCGCCGGGGCCACCGGTGCCGCGGCTCGGCGGGGGCCGCCTGCAGCACCCGGATCCGCAGGTCGGCGGGCAGCTCGGGCAGCCGCAGACTGCAGAGCGCATCGGTCCGGGGCCCGTCCTCGAAGTGCTCCACCAGCGCCGCCGGGTCCCCGCCCGGCGTCAACCGCACGGCCCCGCGCAGGCGGGGGTGCCCGGGCGCCCGCACCAGCCGCACCCCCGCCCGCTCGACCTCCGGCAGCACCGCCGTCCCGGTCTCCAGCGCCTCCTCCAACGCCCGCGCGCTGACGCGCAGTCGAAGCCCGCTCACCTCCGGCGTCGGCACCGTGATGCTCGACAGCCCGGTCCGCCGCAGCTGCGCCACCAGCCACCACGCCATGCCCGCCACCAGCACGGTCAGCCCGCCGATCACCGTCGGCCACCACCACGAGGACGACACCCACCGCCCCCGCGACCGCGCGCTCACCACCGGCTGGTCCGGGGACGTGAGCGGCCACCACCCCGGCGGGTGCAGGCCCACCCGCCGGTACAGGTCGAGCCCGCCCAGCAGGACCAGCACCCCGACTCCCAGCAGTACCGCCCCCACCGCCCCCAGCAGCACCCGGTTGACGACCGCCCGCCTCACTCCGCCACCTCCGTGCTCTCCCCCGCTCCGCCGGCGGCCCGGCCGCCCGCCGCCCGTACGTCCAGCCGCGGCGGCCGTGCCAGCCCCACCCTCCCCAGCTCGTCCCGCAACTGCCGCTCCACCGCCGCCGGGTCCGCCCGCCCGACCAGCGACACCCGGACCTTCCGCCGCCCGACCCGGATCCGCAGGTGGTCGATCCCGTCCAGCCCCGCCGCCCGGTCCGCCAGCAGGTGCCCGATCCCGGTCCGCTCGATGACCGCGGCCGTCCCGCCGTACGGCCGCAGCACCAGCCACCGCCGAAGCCCGGGCGCGATCGCCAGCCACAGCAGCCATCCGCCGAGCAGCGTCACCACCCCGGCCCCCACCAGCACCCCCAGGTCGTCGAGGTGCCGTGTCGCCAGCTCGTCCACGATCTGCGCCCGCCACCTGCGCGCCGGCCGCCCGGCCCGGACCGCGATCACGTCGTACAGCAGCGCCACCGCGAGCACCAGCAGCCCCGTCGCCACCAGGGCCGCGGCCGCCGTCCGCGGCGCCCGCAGCCGCTCGGCCTTCCCCGCCCCACCTGCCTCGCCGGCCCCGTCGGCCTCGCCCTCGGCCGCCTCCGAGCTCACGACGCTCCCCCCGTCACCAGCTTCTCGACCACGATCACCACGTCCGACACCCGCGTCCCGGTCAGCCCCACCACCCGCGCCGCGATCCGCGCGCGCACCGCCCCGGCCAGCGCCGCGACATCGGACGGGAACGGCAGCTCGACCGCGACCCGCACCGTCACCGTGCTGCCCGGCACGGCCACCGTGACGTGCGGCGGCGCCCCCTTCGCCCGCCCGGCGGGCCAGGCCTCGGCCAGCACCTCCCGGGCGGCCCGGGCCGCGATCCGGGCGTAGACGCGGTCGGCGACCCGCAGCCGCCCCCGGCGCCCCGAAGCGGGGACGGCCGCGGGAACGGGGGTCGCCATCAGCGGCGCCGGTCGCGGCCGCGGAGCAGGTCCCCGAGCTCGCCCGGCTCGATGTCGCCTTCCAGTAGACGTCCGATCACGAAGCCGACCAGTCCGAGTACGCCCACCAGCAGGAACGCCGCGAACCCCCCGAAGTACCCGGCGAAGCCGAGGGCCATGCCCACCACCAGGCCGACGATGGCCAGGTTCATCCGCTACTCCCTCGTTCCGCGCTGCCTCGTCCTGTCAGGGCCCGCCCGGGCGGGCCCTACTTGAGCTTGGGCCGCTGCCCCGACACCGACACCGGCTCCTCTTCCTCCTCGAACTCCGGTTCGTCCGGGAGGTGGACGTCGTTGACCGCGATGTTGACCTCGACGACTTCCAGGCCGGTCATCCGCTCGACCGCGTTGATGATGTTCTCCCGCACCTGGCGGGCGAGTTCGGGAATGACCACGCCGTACTCGACGACCAGGGCGATGTCGATCGCGGTCTGCTTCTCGCCGACCTCGGCCTTGATGCCCCGGCCGACACTGGGCCGTCCGCCGGGCACCCGGTCCCGCATCGCGCCGAAGGTCCGGGCGAGCCCGGAGCCCAGCGCGTGGATCCCGGGGACCTCCCGGGCGGCCATCCCGGCGATCTTCTCCACCACGCCGACGGCCAGCGCCGTACGACCGCGCTCCCCGATCGGCTTCCCGCCGCCGGCGCTCGGCGGCGGTCCGGGGGTCGGGGTGCCACCGGCGTTCTTGTGCAGGGTCGCGGGCGTCGGAGTGTCAGGCATGGGCGAATCTCCCGTCGTACGGCTCCAGCTATATCGCAAACCTCCCCAACTCTGGCATTTCGCCACGTTCCCCGCCCGCCGAGCGGCGCCCCTCCGACTCCCCCGGAGCACCCCGGAAACGCGGAAGGCCCGGCCCCGGGGGTGTCCCCGGGGCCGGGCCTCCGATCGGCGACGGAAGGTCAGTCGCCGATCCCGGCCAGCTCCCGCAGCCGACGGGCCTGGGCCGCCCGTTCGGCCGTACGCTGCTCCTCGAAGGAGCGCCCGGCGGCCCCCTGCAGCAGCGCCTTGGTCTCGATCACCGCGCCGCGCGGAGCGGCCATCAGGGCCCCCGCGAGGTCGCGGGCGGCGGCGTCCAGCTCCGCCCCCGGCACGGCCAGGTTGGCCAGCCCGATCGCGGCGGCCTCCTCGGCGCCGACCCAGCGGCCGGTGGCGCAGATCTCCAGCGCCCGGGCGTAGCCGACGAGTTCGGTGAGCGGCTTGGTTCCGGCCAGGTCGGGGACGAGGCCCAGCGAGGTCTCCTTCATCGCGAACTGGACGTCCTCGGCGACGACCCGCAGGTCGCAGCCGAGCGCCAGCTGGAAGCCCGCGCCGACGGCGTGGCCCTGGACGACGGCGATGGAGATCAGGTCCGGGCGGCGCCACCAGGTGAAGGCCTCCTGGTACGAGGCGATGGTGTCGTCCAGTTCCTTGTCGCCGGCGGCGGCGAGCTGGAGGAAGGTGGGCTCGCCCGGGATGCCCTCGGCGGTGAACATGGCCCGGTCGAGACCGGCCGAGAAGGAGACGCCCTCCGCGCGCAGCAGGACCACCCGGACGCTGCCGGGCAGCTCGCGGCCGGCGGCGGCGAGGGCGCGCCAGAGCGCGGGCGACTGGGCGTTGCGCCGCTTGGGCTGACAGAGGGTGACGACGGCGAGTTCGCCTTCGATCTCCAGGCGGACGCCGTCCCGCTCCCAGCTCGGGGCCTGCGGTTCGGTGGCGGGGGCGGTCATGCGGGGACCTCCGGTGGCGAGGGACGTGGCTACCGGAGAGTAACAAACCTGGGCGCGCGAGGGCAGGGGCCCGGCCCGGAAAGATCGGCGGGGCCTTCGGGCACCGCCGGAAAGGGAGAGGAGGGGGCGGACGACACCCCGGACATGACGATCGGCGGCCGGTCCACACGACCCGAGGGCGGACGCCCAGCTGACGGTCCAGCTGTCGTCTCCTCGGTCGGCGCCCTGCCGCCGCGTCATCCAGCCAATGACTGATGAACCGTCAGGAACCGGCCCCGGCAGTCGCTTTGTTCTTGCCCCGCGTGGCACCGCCGCGGCCCCGGAGGATCACTCCGGACTCGCTCAGCATCCGGTGCACGAAGCCGTACGAACGACCGGTCTCCTCCGCGAGAGCGCGAATGCTCGCCCCGGAGTCGTACTTCTTCTTGAGATCGGCCGCGAGCTTCTCACGCGCGGCACCGGTCACCCGGCTGCCCTTTTTCAGAGTCTCGGCCACCCGTGCCTCCTCGTAGCGTTGCTCGGTCAGATTCCCATGATCACCCATCCACCGCGTCCTGGCCACCCATTCGACAAGGTCGATGTCGGAAATGCGTGGTCCTCCGGTGGTGATCCGAGCGCACCAGGGCGCTCACGCAGAGTGCACGCCCCCGGGCGGGTGCCGCCGTTCGCCGAGAAAGAGCTGATCAGCAGCGTCGGCCCGACCACGATCGAGTGGCGGGCCGACAGGAAGTCCTTAAACGGAATCCGGGTCTACTTCATTCCCGGACACGCCGTAAGGACTAGTTTTTCTGGTCCGAAAAGCGGATGCCGCGTCTACTTCCGGTCAGGCCAGCGAGACCAGATCGGCGTAGGCCGGGCTCCAGAGGTCCTCCACGCCGTCCGGCAGCAGGATGATCCGCTCCGGCTGGAGCGCGTCGACCGCGCCCTCGTCGTGGGTGACCAGCACGACCGCGCCGGAGAACTCGCGCAACGCGCCCAGGATCTCCTCGCGGCTGGCCGGGTCGAGGTTGTTGGTGGGCTCGTCGAGCAGCAGCACGTTGGCGGAGGACACCACCAGGGTGGCCAGCGCCAGACGGGTCTTCTCACCACCGGAGAGCACCCCGGCCGGCTTGTCGACGTCGTCGCCGGAGAACAGGAAGGAGCCGAGGATCTTGCGGATCTGCACCAGGTCGGTGTCCGGCGCCGAGGAGCGCATGTTCTCCAGCACCGAGCGCTCCGGGTCCAGCGTCTCGTGCTCCTGGGCGTAGTAGCCGATCTTCAGGCCGTGACCCGGGATCACCTCGCCGGTGTCCGGCTGCTCCACCCCGGCCAGCATCCGCAGCAGGGTGGTCTTGCCGGCACCGTTGAGGCCGAGGATGACGACCCGCGAGCCGCGGTCGATGGCCAGGCCGACGTCGGTGAAGATCTCCAGCGAGCCGTAGGACTTGGAGAGCCCGCTGGCCGTCAGCGGGGTCTTGCCGCAGGGGGCCGGGTCCGGGAAACGCAGCTTGGCGACCTTGTCGCTCTGCCGCACCTGCTCCAGCCCGGTGAGCAGCTTCTCGGCGCGGCGGGCCATGTTCTGCGCGGCCACCGTCTTGGTCGCCTTGGCGCGCATCTTGTCGGCCTGCGCGTTGAGGGTCGCGGCCTTCTTCTCGGCGTTGGCCCGCTCGCGCTTGCGGCGCTTCTCGTCGTCCTCGCGCTGCTGCTGGTACTGCTTCCAGCCCATGTTGTAGACGTCGATCGCGGAGCGGTTGGCGTCCAGGTAGAAGACCTTGTTGACGACCGTCTCGACCAGGTCGACGTCGTGCGAGATGACGATGAAGCCGCCCTTGTACGTCTTCAGGAAGTCCCGCAGCCAGGCGATCGAGTCCGCGTCCAGGTGGTTGGTGGGCTCGTCGAGGAGCAGCACGTCGGAGTCCGAGAAGAGGATCCGGGCGAGCTCGACGCGGCGGCGCTGACCACCGGAGAGGGTGTGCAGCGGCTGGCCGAGGATGCGGTCCGGCAGGCCCAGCGCGGCGGCGATGGTGGCGGCCTCGGCCTCGGCGGCGTAACCGCCCTTGGTGAGGAACTCGGTCTCCAGCCGGGCGTACTTCTTCATCGCGTTGTCCCGGGTGGCGCCCTGACCGTTCGCCATCCGGTCCTCGTTCTCGCGCATCTTCTTCAGCACGGTGTCGAGGCCGCGGGCGGACAGGATGCGGTCCTTGGCGAGGACGTCCAGGTCGCCGGTGCGCGGGTCCTGCGGGAGGTAGCCGACCTCGCCCGAACGGGTGACGGTCCCGGCGGCGGGCAGGCCCTCGCCGGCCAGCACCTTGGTGAGCGTGGTCTTGCCGGCGCCGTTGCGCCCGACCAGGCCGATCCGGTCGCCGGCGGCGACCTTGAAGCTCGCGGACTCGATCAGGATCCGGGCACCGGCGCGCAGCTCTAGGGCGTTGGCGGAAATCATGGCTGGGAACTACTCCTGGGACGTGGGCGGGCGGCCGGGTGGGGGCCCGGGGCCGGGCTGGCGGGAAGGGGCTTCATCGACGGTCGGCGCGGCACACGGAGCGCCGCCGCCCGCTATTGCCCGGAGAAGATAGCCATGGCGGCAAGTCTACCGGGCCGTCCGGAACACCCCTTTGGGGGACGACCGCCCCGGGTGCCGACCGGCCCGACGAACCGCCGGTTACTGCTGCTGCGCGGCCGGCTGGTCCCCCGCGGAGTCCGCCGGGGCGTCCGACCCGGCCGGGGCCACCGGGGCCACCGGGGCGTCCACGGTCGGGGTCGCCGCCGGGTCCGCGCAGCCGCCCTGCGGACGGACCGCGGCGAACGGCGCGTCCAGGCTGCCGCAGGCCGTCTCGGGCGCGGCCGCCTTGGTGTCGAACACCCGGGGCGGGACGACCGGGCCGTCGGTGATCTCCACCCGGCTGCGGTCCAGCACCTTGACCGTCGCGGCCGGGCCGGTGCTCGTCGCCCAGCCGTTGCTGTCCAGCCGGTAGCCGGTGATGCCGCCGGAGACGGCCTGCCCGGCGCTGTTGGTGCAGGTGCGCGGGATGAGCACCGCGTAGTCGGTGTGCACGGCGCGCAGCGGGTCGTAGACGCAGCCGTTGGACGGCCTGTCGTTGTAGCGCAGGTCGCCGTCGGCGTCGCGCAGGCCCATGGTCAGGTTGGGCGTCACCAGGGCCAGCCAGGGCGAGCCGTCCCGCTGGACGGTGTGCAGCGCGGCCGCGGCCCGCTGCTTGGCGAGCTGCTTGCGCTGGGCGTCGGTCCGCTTGTCGGCGCCGGGCTCGCCGTCGCCGCGCAGCCAGTCCGCCAGGCCGGGCACCGCGCGGTGCCAGCGCACCTCGTGGTCGCCGGGGCGCACCGAGGTGACCAGGCCGTCGTCCCAGACCACGATCGCGCTGTCCCCGGCCATCGCCAGGTAGAGCGCCTCGGCGCCCTCGCGGCGGTAGGACCAGGCCTGCTCGCCGGTCTGCTTGTGGAAGGCCTCCAGGCCCGGGCCCACCCGGAGGTCCAGGTCGGCCGCGCTGAGCGACTCCGAGTTCACCGGCGTCGCCTCCGCGCCCGGTCCCGCCACCCGGTCGCCGAACGGCACCGGCTTGTTCGCGTGTGCCGCCGCGCCGGCCGCAAGGACCAGCATCACCGCCAGGGCAGGCAGGATCGAGCGGGGGGTCAGTACACGCATCGGCTTCCGGGACACGGCCGGAGCGTACCTTTCGGCGGGCACGCGAGTCAGCTCGGTTCACTCCCCCGCCCGAGCCGCCGACCGCGGGCCCTGGCCCGGCCGACTCGCCCGGACGTCCGCCCGCCCACCTGCGTCGTCGGCGCCCCGGCCGCTCCGCGGGGCGTGCCGGAGCGGCCCGCGCGGGCCCGGCCGGACCGTTACAGAGCTGATACATGGCGGGGGGCCGGCCGCCGTTGCGGCAGACGGCGTTCGATTATCGCCCACTTTAGGGTGACATTCGGCTTTCCCTTCCCCCGCCGGGCCTACTGTCGGCGACCGGGGCGCCACGGTCCGTCCACGCCGAGGCCGCGCGCCCCGCCAACGCGACGTCCGGAGGAGAGACCATGCGAATCGGCCGCCTGACGCTGGCCGCCGCCGCCCTGCTGCTGATGGCCACCGCCAGCGTCCCGGCCGGGACGCCGTTCAGCCAGACCGACCGGCACTCCCTCTCCTCGGACGCCTTCGAGCCCCGCGGCGCCGCCCCCCGCCCGCCGGTGCAGCGGCCCAGGCACGAGCCGCCGTTCGGCGCCTTCGTCGGCTCCTGGGACGACTACATCCCGCAGATCGGCCGGTACGCGCAATGGCTGGGCGGCGCGAACATGCAGGTCGGCCACACCTACCTGGCGGGCAACGGCTGGGCCGACATCGAGGGCGAGCCGGTGGTCCTCGGCATGTGGTCGCAGTGGCGGCTGGACGACCCGTCCCGGCTGCTCGTGCTCGGCGTGCCGATGCTGGTGCCCAACGAGGCGGACGTGCCCGACGGCGAGGTGGCCAGGCTGCTCGCCCAGGGCGCGCGCGGGGACTTCGACAGACACTTCCTCAAGCTCGCGCGGCGGCTGGTCGCGCTGGGCGGCGCGGACACCGTGCTGACCCTCGGCTGGGAGATGAACGGCACCACCTACACCCACCGCTGCAAGCCCGACCCCTCAGCCTGGAAGTCGTACTGGCGGCGGATCGTCGGCGTGATGCGCTCGGTGCCCGGGCAGCGGTTCCGCTTCGACTTCGCCCCCAGCCGGGGCCTGGACGCGATCCCGTGGACCAGGTGCTACCCCGGCGACGACGTGGTCGACATCATCGGCATGGACAGCTACGACCAGCCCGCCGGGGGCACCTTCGACGACTACGTCCGCGAGCCGTACGGCCTTCAGGACCAGGTCGAGTTCGCCGCCCGGCGCGGCAAGCCCGTCTCGTACCCGGAGTGGGGGCTGTTCCGCAACGGCGACAACCCCGAGTACGTGCAGCGGATGGTCGAGTGGATGCGCACCCATGACACCGCCTACCAGACCGTGACCGACTACTGCCCGCACGGCTTCTTCCAGTGCTCCGGCAATCCGCGCTCGACGGCGCGGTTCAAGCAGCTGATGTCCGGCTCGAAGGGCGCGCCGGTGGTGGTGCCGACCGCGCCCCCGGTCCCCACCGTCCCGGCACTGCCCTCCGTGCCCGCCACGCCGAGCATCCCCGCCCTGCCGACCTCGACGCCGACCCCGACGCCGACCCCGACGCCGACTCCGACTCCGACGACACCGAGGCCGACGCCGAGCCCGGCCGCGAGCCCCTCGGCGGCCCCGACGCCGACCCGGCGCTGAGCGGTCAGCTGCGGCGGCGGGCCAGCAGCGCCTCCTTGAGCCGGGGGAAGCGGGTGCGCAGCTGGAGCGCCGCCTCCTGCCGGGCCCGCACCGCCCCGGCCCGGACGGCCGCCACCGGCGCCGCCCCCGCGGGGCCGAGCAGCAGCCGCTGGTTGGGCAGCGCGTCCGGCCGCCAGCGCTGCTTGTACGGCTCCCGGCCGCGCAGCAGGCCGAGCACCGGGATGCCCGCGCCGACCGTCTCGTCCAGCGCCGCGGTGAACAGCAGCCCGGCGATGTCCAGCCGCTCGCGCAGCACCGGGTGCGCGCCGTACAGGTACAGCCCGCCGAAGGACGGGCAGAGCAGCAGCAGGTTCACCGCGACCAGCTGGCCGTCCAGGTGGAACTGGTGGACGACGGCCTTGCCGGTGGCGACCAGGCCGGTGGTGGACTCGATCAGGTGCCGGGCGAAGCGCTCGGTGCGGTGCTCCGGGGTGACACCGCGCTGCTGCCACTGCAGGAAGTGCAGCCGCAGCAGCCCTTCCAGCGCCTCCGGCACCTCCGCCGGCGGCGTCGAGCGGACCTGCACCCCGGCTTCGGCGATCTTGCGCAGCTTCACCCGGCTGCGCTGGGCGGTCTTGCCGGGCAGCCGCTTGAGCAGCCGCTCCATCGGGACGGCGGGCAGGTACTGGCAGAGCGAGTCCTGGAAGCGGCGGCGACTGCCCCGCCAGTGCTCGTACACCCGCTGCACCGCGGCCTCGGGGTGCACCTCGCGCAGCTCCAGCGAGTGCCAGGGGCGGGTCAGCGGGAGGGCGGCGGCGAATTCGGCGGCGGCCCGGTCGGCGCACTCGTCGTCGAGCAGGACGTCGGTGTAGTCGACCAGCCCGGAGCCGAGGCCGGTCAGGCCGCCGAGCGGGCCGCCGCGGCGCATGAAGGCGCCGGCGCCGACCAGCCGGCCGTCCCGGCGGACCAGCACCACGAGCAGGGCGCCCGGGCGGCCGTACTGGCGCCACCAGGAGCGCTGCCAGTCGGCGGCCTGGAAGAAGGTGGCCATCCGGCAGCGGGCCGCCAGGTCGTCCCACTCCTCGGCGACGGTGTCCAGGGCGTCGTCCTCGCGGCGCAGCTCGGTGGTCCAGGACGGCGCCGCGGCCTGGGCCGGCAGGTCGGCGCCGCAGGTCTCGGTACTCATCGTCCGCTCCCGGCCGCGGCCTTCGCGCCGGCCTTCGCTCCGGTCTTCGGGTCGCTCTTGGCGCCGGCCTTCGGGGCGGCCTTCGCGCCTTCCTCGGCCTCGGCCGGCTGCTCCTCGCTGCGCGGGCGCGGCGTCACGGGGGCCTCGGCCGGCTCGGGGGCGGCTGTCGACTCGGGGGCCGCGGCGCCGTCCGGGCTCCCGGTGCCTTCGGCGACCTCCGGCGCCCCGGCCCCGCCCCGGCGGCGGGTCGTCATCACCAGCGCGCCGAGCAGCAACCCGGCCGCGCCGCCGACCGCGACGTCCAGCTTCCCGGAGGGCGTGGTCGGCTTGTCCGGCGCGGCGGCCGGGGCCAGCGTCACCAACCGGACGTTGGTGTCCTTGCTGCTGGTGTTGGCGAAGGCGACGAGCGAGTCCGCCACCGCGTCGGCCGTCCGGGCGGCCTCCTGGGCGCGCGGCCCGGTGCCGGTGATCTCGATCATCGGCGCGTCCGGGGAGGTCGTCCCGTGCACCAGGGACTCCAGCTCGGTCCGGGTGTGGCCGGTCTCGCCGGCCGCCACCGCGAGCACCTGCGGCTGGCCCGCCAGCCGCCCGTACGCCTGGGCGAAGTTGGTCGCGGTCGCGGCCTCGCCCGGGTTCTGCGGGACCACCAGGACGTAGGCGCTGGCGGAGTACGAGGGGTGCGAGACGACGGCGTACCCGGCGCCGGCCGCGGCGCCCAGCGGCACCGCGAGCGCCACCGGCCACCAACGGCGGGCCAGGCGGCGGGCGGTTCGACGCGGTGTGGTCATGGGTGTGGCTCCTTGGGGATGGGACGGCGGTTCCGGCGGTGGCGGGCGGTCAGGCGCGGGCCAGCCGGTCGTAGAGGGCGCCCAGGTCGGCGGCGACCCGGGCGATGTCGTAGTGGCCGACGGCCGGGGGGTGCGGCAGCGGGTCGGCGATGTGCTCGCTCAGGTGCCGCAGGTCGCGCAGCGCGGCGGCGTAGGCGCCGGGCTCGGAGGGGATGCGGCGGGCCTGCGGGGCTGCGCTGGGCGGCAGTTCGTCGAGCGCCGGGCAGGCGCTGTGCCGCACCGGCAGCCCGGCCGCGAGGCCCTCCAGGACGCCGAGGCCGAAGGTCTCCGCGGTGGAGGGCGCAGCCAGCATGTCCAGGGCGGTCAGCAGCTCGGGCACGTCGTCGCGTTCGCCGGTGAGCAGCAGCCGCTCCCGGACGCCGAGTTCGTCGGCCCGGCGCTGCAGCGCGGCGCGCTCCGGGCCCTCGCCGACCAGCACCAGCCGGGTCGCCGGGTCGAGCTCGGCGAGCGCCTCCACCAGCACCTCGAAGCGCTTGCCGGGGACCAGCCGGCCCACCCCGCCGACCACCCAGCTCCCCTGCGGCAGGCCGAGTTCGGCCCGCAGCCGGCGGCGCGCGGCGGCCCGCTCGACGGGCGGGAGGCGGTAGCGGCCGGTGTCGATGCCGTTGGGGATCAGCTCGATCCGGGCCGGCGGGACGCCCCAGGCGCGCAGGGTCTGGGCGACCTGGCGGGAGACCGCGACGGTGGTGCTGCCGAGCCGCTCGGCCGCCAGGTAGAGGCCCTTGACGCCCCGGGTGACCGGGCGGCCCTCGATCACCCCGGCGTGCAGCGAGTGCTCGGTGGAGACCACCGCACGCACCCCGGCCAGCCGCGCGGCCAGCCGGCCGTACAGCTGCGCCCGGTAGAGGTGGGTGTGCACCAGGTCGTAGCGGCCGGCCCGGACCAGCCGGACCAGCCGGGGCAGCGCGCCGAGGTCCCGGTTGCCGCGCATGCCGAGGTGGTGGACGGTCACGCCGTCGGCGCGCAGGGCCGCGGCGACCGTGCCGGGGTTGGTCAGGGCGAGCACCTCGCACTGCTGGTGCGCCGGCAAGTGCCGCAGCAGCAGCTGGAGTTGGCGCTCCGCGCCGCCGGAGGCGAGCCCGGTGACGATGTGCAGCACCTTCATGGCCGGCGCTCCGTCCCCGCCCGCTCGCCTTCACGGCGCGCGCGGCGTAGCTCGGTGACGGCGTCGCGCAGCCGGAGCCGGCCCTTCTTGGCACGCAGCCGCCAGGCGCCGTCGCGGTCGCCGACGTAGCAGCGGGGCAGGGCGAAGCGGCCGGTGAGCGGGGAGTGCGCGATGGCACAGGCGTAGTCGTAGCCGGCGTCACGGACGGCCTGGGCGGCGGGCAGGTCGACGGCGCCGTACGGGTAGCAGAAGCCGGTGACCGGGCCGCCGACGACCTCCTCCAGTAGGCGCCGGCTCTCCCGGGCCTGCACCGCCAGGTCCTCGGCCGGCAGGCCGGGCAGCGCCTGGTGGCCGAGGCCGTGCGAGCCGATCTCCCAGCCGGCGGCGGCGAGTTCGGTGACCTCATGGACGGTGAGCAGCTTCTTGCGCGGGCCCTCGACGTCCCAGTCGTTGTCCCGCCCGAGCAGGTCGGGGACCACGTACGCGGTGGCGGTGAAGCCGTACGCCTGGAGGATCGGCACGGCGTACCGGGCGAAATCGGCGTAGCCGTCGTCGAAGGTGAGGCCGACCAGCCGGTCGTCCCGGCCGAGGGCGTGGGCCCGCATCAGCTCGCGGACCGCGACGCCGCGCCGGCCGGTCCGGTGCAGCCAGGCGATCTGCTCGGCGAACCGCTCGGGGCTGACGGTCAGTTGGTACGGGTCCTCCTTCTCGACCGCCACCGAGTGGTACATCAGGATCCACGGCGAGCCGGAGCCCGGGTTCGGTGGTTCGCCGACCGGGTGACGGCTCCTGGGCAGTCGTGCCCGGTGCGGCGGGACACTGCCGACGCCCTTCCGGGCCGAACGGACGGTTCCCCGTTCATTGTCCATCGGGACGCTTCCCTTCTTCGCCGATGGTTGGCTCGGCGGCGGTTGGCTCGGCGGCGGTTGGCGGGGTCCGGGCCGGCCCAACGGCCCGGGCGACGGCGAGGACCGGACCGCGCACCTCGCGGGCACCGAGACCGGTGCCGAGGGCGGCGAAGGCCAGCGCCACGGTGAGGCCCCCGAGGAGGGTCGAGAGCAGCGGGTCGACGGCCAGTCCGGCGGCGGCGGTGCCGAGCAGGCTGGCCCCGGCGGCGGCGGCCACCAGCCGGCCGTGGCCGCCGAGCACCCGGCGCAGCCGCAGCGGGATGCCGCGCAGCACCAGGCCGCGCAGCAGCAGCGCGGCGGTGGTGGTGATGCCGGCGGCGTTTCCGGCCGCGAGCCCCAGGGCGCCGAAACGGGACGTGGCGAGCAGGCCGGTGGCGACGGTGACGCCGAGGCCGAGCACCATGGCGGCGGCCGGGTACCAGTCCAGCAGTCGGCGGCCGCCGTCCTCGGTGGCCGGGTCGTCGGCCCGGCGGACCACCGGACGCAGCGAGAAGTACGGGCGGATCATCACGCCGATCAGCGCCTGGGCCGGCAGGCCGAAGCTGTACACCCGGATGACGTCGGCGGTGGCGGCGGTGTCGTGGGGGCCGAAGGCACCGCGCTCGAACAGCAGCGAGACCACGGAGGGGGCGCACGCCATCAGGAAGGCGGTGCCGAGCAGGACGACGGCCGCCGCCTGGCCGAGGTCCTTCTCCACCCGGTCGCGGGCGGCGGTGAGGTCCCCGGCGGCGAGCGCCCGGGCGACCAGCGGGAAGGTGACGGTGCAGATCAGGATGCCTGCCGTCATGGCGAGTTGGGAGACCTTGGCGGCGTAGTTGAGGTGCGAGATGGTGCCGGGCGGCAGCGCCGAGCCGAGGTAGCGCTCGACGAAGACCTGCGACTGGCGGGTCAGGGTGAAGGCGCCCACCGGCAGCAGGGCCAGCGGCATCAGCACCAGCGCCGGCCGGGGACGGCGGCCGCGGCCGCGGCCGGTGCCGGACGGGCCCCGGCGCAGCCCGCGCAGGAACGGGCCGACCAGCAGTCCGGCCATCAGCAGGCTGCCCGCCGCGACGCCGAGGGCGGCGGAGCTCACGCCGAGGGCGGAGTGGAAGCCGAGCAGGACGGCGAGGATGCCGAGGTTGTAGACGACGTAGATGCCGGCCGGGGCGGTGAAGCGGTGGTGGGCGCGCAGCGCGGCGGCCAGGTAGCCGACGACGCCGAAGGGCAGCACGGTGATCGCGGTGATCCGGGTGCAGGTGACGGCCAGGCCCGGGTCGGGCAGGCCGGGGGCGAGCAGCTCGACCAGTTGCGGGGCGCCGAGGGCGGCGGCCAGGGAGAGGCCGCTGAGCGCGATCAGCAGCCAGGGCAGGGTGGCGCGGACCAGCTGGCGGACCGGGTCCGGCGCGTCCGGGTCCTCCTCGCGCAGCACCAGGGCGAGGGCGAAGGCGGGCACCATGAGGAAGGACATGGCGTCCTCGATCAGCAGCGGTGCGGCCGTCTCGGGGACGGTCCAGGCGACCAGGAAGGCGTCGGTGCCCTGGTTGGCGCCGAAGTAGCGGGCCAGCAGGAGGTCGCGCAGCAGGCCGAGGCCGGAGCCGGCGGCGCTGAGCACGGCGGTGACGCCGAAGGCCTTGGCGAGGAAGCCGCCGCGGGGCGGCGGGCCGGCTCCGGGGGCCCACCGCCCGCCGGGGGCGCTGCGCGGGGCCGGGAGGGCGGGGGTCAGGGCGGCCGGCTGGTCGGTGGTCACGGTGTCATCGCCCGTTCGCCGCCGGGGCGCTCGGGGCGGCCCGCGTCCCCGGCGGCGGCGCGGGCGGCCAGGCCGAGGACGACGGAGGTCAGCACGGTGGTGGTGCCGCCGATGTCGGCGTACAGGAAGTCGACCAGCACCCAGGTGAGCAGGGCGAGCGCCGCGAGGCCGGGGCCGCGGGAGCGGCGCAGGCAGCCGATCAGGAGGGCGAGGAAGAGCGCGGCGTACGCGACGATGCCGATCAGGCCCTGCTCGCTGAGCACCAGGAAGTACATGTTGTGCGGGGAGAGCAGCGGCTCGCGCTGGAAGCCGATGGTGGCGTCGGCGGCGTCGCTGCCGGAGGACAGTCGCAGCGGGGCGTGGCTGTCGCGCAGCTGCTGGAAGGCCTTGGGGCCGGCGCCGTGCACGGGGTGGTCCTGCCAGATCCGCCCGGCGGTGGCCCACAGGTCGTAGCGGTCGGAGACGGACTGGTCGGGGGCGGCGGAGACGGAGCCGATCGAGCTGATCCGCTTGGTGACGCCGGAGCCGCCGAGGCCGAGGCCGCCGACCAGCACGACCACGGCGGCCAGGCCGAGGACGGCGCTGCGGACGGCGAGCCGGGCGTCGGCGCGCAGCAGTAGCACGGTGGCGGCGAGGCAGGTGGCGATCCAGCTGCCGCGGCTGAAGGAGACGGCGAGTGGGAAGGCGAGGAAGGCGGCGGCGGCGAACATCGCCCGCCGCAGCCGCGCGTTGCCGCCGGTGCCGCGTTCGCCGAGCGCGAGGGCGAGGGCGGCGAGCAGCCCGTAGCTGACCACCGTGGACATCGCCATGATGTCCAGCGCGCCGAAGGTGCCGACGGCGCGGATCGGCTGGCCGGTGTAGGAGGCGCCGGTGCGGGTGAGGTACTGGTTCGCGCCGACCACGCCCTGGACCAGGGCGGCGAGTACGAAGGAGCCGAGGACCAGGCGCTGGTCGGTGCGGTCGCGCAGCGAGCAGAGGACCCCGGCGGGCACCAGCACGAACACCTGGGTCAGCCGGACGAAGCCGGTGACGCTGGTGGCCGGGTCGATCGAGCCGACGGTGGCCACGGCGGCGGCGACGACGATCCCGCCGAACAGCAGGCAGGTGGTCCGGTCGACGGCGGGCAGCCGCCCGCGCAGCAGGTTCAGCGCGGTGAGGGCGACGAGGGCCAGCGAGGCGAGGTCGGCGGCGGTGATGTGGACGGCGGCCGTGACGTCCTTCTCGCCGGTGGGCACGCAGACCAGCAGGACGGTGGCCGCGGCGAGCAGGCTGGGCCGGTCCGCGACGGCGGGCAGGGCGCGCCGTAAGGATGGGCGGGGAAGGGCCGTGAGGGGCAGGGCCACGCGGTCAGCTCCCGTCCGGGTGGAGCATCAGGACCGCGGTGCGGCACAGGATCTTGACGTCCTGCCAGAGGCTCCAGCTCTCGATGTACCGGTTGTCGAACCGGGCCCGGTCCTCGATGGAGGTGTCCCCGCGCAGGCCGTTGACCTGGGCGAGGCCGGTGAGGCCGACCGGGACGCGGTGGCGGTCGGCGTACTCGGGGTAGGCCTGGCCGAACCGCATGACGAAGTACGGGCGTTCGGGGCGCGGGCCGACCAGGCTCATGTCGCCGCGCAGGACGTTCCACAGCTGCGGCAGCTCGTCCAGCGAGCTCTTGCGCATCAGTCGGCCGACGGCGCCCATCCGGTGGTCCTGGGCGATGTTCCAGCGGGTCGCCGACTCGTGCTCGTTGCTCGGGCGCAGGGTGCGGAACTTGAGGACGGTGAAGACCTTGCCGTCCAGCCCGGTGCGCTGCTGGCGGAAGAGCACGCCGGGGCCGGTGTCGAAGCGGACGGCGAGGGCGCAGAGCACCAGCACGGGGGCGAGCAGCAGCAGGCCGATCGCGGCGACGGTGATGTCCAGGGCACGCTTGGCGGCCCAGCCGGGGCGGCGCATCGCCGGGCGGCCGACCCGGAGGCAGGGGAAGCCCCACAGGTGGTCGGTGCCGGCGATCGGGGTGGTGGGCAGCGAGCCGTACTCACGGAGCGCCGGCACCAGCCAGACCTGGCAGCCGAGCCGGGCGGCCTCGCGCAGGGCGGTGGCGGTCTCGGCCTCGTCGCCGCCGCCGGCGGTGGCGATCACGTGCTGGATCCGGTGCCGGCGCACCTCGCGCTCCAGCACTTCGCAACCGCCGAGGACGGGCAGGTCGGTGTCGTCGGTCGGCAGTGGCGGGGCGGTGTCGAGGAAGCCGACCGGGCGCATCCCGTACTGGCGGTGCTCGCGGAGGGCGGCGGCGATCCGGCGGCCGAGCCGGCCGGCGCCGAGAACCAGGACGGGGCTGGGGCGGCTGCGGCGGATCCGCCGGACCATGTGGTAGAGGATCGCGCGGCCGACGCCGGCGATCAGCAGCTGGGCGCCGAGCAGGACGGTGAGGCGGGCCGGGGTGGCCGGGCCGCACTCGGGCCAGTGGCCGCCCAGGCAGCCGGACAGGGTGACCGCGAAGGCGGCGGCGACCACCGCCCGGGCGGCCAGCGCGGGCAGTTCGTCCAGGACGGACAGGGTGAGCCGGGAGCGGTAGAGGCCGCCGGCCAGGTTGAGCAGGAGCAGCAGGGGCAGGACGGCGGGGACGCCGAGCAGGGGGTCGAGCGGGGCGCCCGGGTCGAGGGCCCGGTTGGCGATGCCGGTGGCGGAGCACAACGCGATGGTGTCGGCCTGGACCAGGGCGAGCGGCAGGGCCAGCCGGTTGCGGACCGCCCCGCGGTGCCGGCGCGGCGCCGGGACCGCGCGCTGGCGCGCCGTTCCGGCCGGGCGGTCGAGCAGGCCGGTGCCGGGTCGGCGGGGGCCGGACAGCGGCCCGCCCGCTCGCGGCACACTGTCGTGGTCAATGGTCATCAGCGCACGATCTCCCCTGCTGTGTGCCCGGGGTGACGGTGCCCCGGCACCGATTGGCGCGGGGCCGTCCCGGCCCGGCGGGCGCGGTCCTGACAGCACCTGCTGCCGCTGGCGGCGTTCGGATCTCCCTCGGCGGGGCCGATCGCGACGGGACCGGTCACGAAAGACTCGGTTGCGAGGGGCTCGGCCGTGAATTCCCGGAAAAAAATATGAACGAAGCAGGCGAAATCCGACCATACATAACCCGATGGCACCGGCTGGAAGTTGACTTGCCGTTTCATTCCCGCCACCCATTAATAGTTACTTCGGATTTGACGCCTCGCCCCATATCCGGTTGAGGGTGCGAATACGACAACGCCGAAACGGCGGGCATTCACGGCATGTGAAACGATCAGATCCGCTCTGGGACACGGGACCGGCCCCGCCCCGCGGCCGGTCCGGCACCCAGCAGATGGCGGTAGAGGACGTCCACCTGTTCGACCACGGTGCGCACGTCATGACGGGCGACGACGTGGTCGCGCAGCCGTGCGCCGCGTCGCTCGCATTCGATCGGATCGGACAGCGCCTCGGCCATTCGGGTGGCGAGGGCCGGGGCGTCCTCGGACGGGACCACCGCCTGCTCCCGCTCCGACGGCGGCAGGCACTCCCGCGCACCCGGCACGTCGGTCAGCAGCACCGGACGGGCGGCCGCCATCGCCTCCAACGGGGCCAGCGCCATCCCCTCCCAGCGCGAGGGCAGCACCACCAGGTCCGCCGCCGCCAGCCACGGGCGCGGGTCCGCCACATCACCGACAAGCCGGACCCGGGAGGGCTCCGGGGTCGCCCGGACCAGCTCCGCCAGTCGCTGCTCCTCCGGACCGCCGCCGACCAGCGCCAGCCGGGCCTGCGGCACCCGGCGCAGCACCTCCGGCCAGGCGGCCAGCAGCACGTCCTGGCCCTTCTGCCGGCAGAGCCGCCCGACGCAGACCGCGAGCGGGGCGTCCAGGTCCAGGCCGAGCGCGATCCGGGCGGCCCGGCGGTCGGCGGGCGCGTAGTGCCGGACGTCCACGCCGTTGGGCACCACGGCCCAGTCGGCGTGCACCCCGGCGGCCACACCGTCGGCCCGCTCCTGGACGCTGACGCAGAGCAGCCGGTGCGCCCAGCGGGTGGCGAAGCGCTCCCAGCGCAGGGTGGCTGCGGCCAGCGCGCCGTCGACGGCGGCGAAGGACCAGGCATGCGGCTGGAAGACGGTCGGCACCGCGCCGCGCACCGCCAGCCGGCCGGCCAGCCCGGCCTTGGCGCTGTGCAGGTGGACCACGTCGGGCGCGGCCGCCCGGACGATCCGGCGCAGCCGCCAGGCCTCGGCGGCGGTGCCCGCGCCGGGCGAGCGCTCGGCCGGCCAGTCCTGGACCAGCGCGCCCACGGCGGTGGCCTCCTCGGCGAGCCGCCCGCCGCGCGGACAGGCGACCAGCACCCGGTGGCCGGCGGCGCGCTGCCCCCGGACCAGGTCGGTGACGACGCGGGCGACGCCGCCGTCCACCGGTTGCGAAATGTGAAGGATCGTCATATGCACGGCGGCGAGCCTAGGATGGCTCCCCCGCGCCGAGCGGCCCTCGTCACCCGCAGGTGGCGGTTCGGCCACCCGTACGGCTTGCTGCTCGTACGGGTGGCCGAGCCAATCGAATTTCGGGGCGATTCAGGCGTGTTGAAGAATGCACGGCTCGATTCGCGCGGCCCCGGCGATCACGGTGATCCCGGCGATCCCGGCGATTCCGGTTCCGGCGGTCCTCAGCGGAATTCGGCGGGCCTCAGCAGAACTCAGCGGGGCTCAGCGGACCTCGGCGGCCAGGTTGGCCAGCACCTGGTCGTGGATCCGGTTCAGGCCCTTCGGGGCGAAGGTGCGCTCGAAGAAGCCGCCGATGCCGGTCGCGCCCTGCCAGGTGGCGGTCACGGTGACCTTGGAGCGGCCCTCGCCGACGGCCGAGACGGTCCAGGTGATCACCATGCTGGAGTTGGCGTCCTTCTCCACCAGCCGGTCGGGCGTGGGCGCCGAGACGGTGAACAGGCAGTCGCGCACCCGCTTCTCGGTGGCCTGCAGCTTCCAGTGCACCTGGGTGCCCGCGCCGGTGCCGCCGACCCGGACCTCGTACTCGCTGTACTGCGCGGGCAGCAGCTTCGGGCGGGTCACCTGGTAGTCGGCCAGCGCCTCGTACACCCGCTCGGGGGTGGCATCGTAGACCCGCTCGGTGGTGGCCTGCACCTGTCCCATGACCTTGCTCTCCTCGTGTGGTGGGTCGCGCTCTCACCGGCAAGCCAATCACAGGGTCACGCCCGTGACGCGGCGGGATAGGGTGGCCGGTGTGCTCGATCTGGTGACTGCGGTGCGCTACGTCGACCCCCTGCGGGCCGGCGGCTCGGTGCCCGGTGTGGTGGAGACCGACGACCTGGGAACGTACGTGGTCAAGTTCACCGGGGCCGCGCAGGGCCGCAAGGCGCTGATCGCCGAGGTGATCGTGGGCGAGCTGGCCCGGCGGCTGGACCTGCGGGTGCCGGAGCTGCGGCTGGTGGACTTCGACCCGGTCGTCGCCGCGGACGAGCCGGACACCGAGATCCAGGACATGCTCAAGGCCAGCGCCGGCCTCAACCTCGGCATGGACCTGCTGCCCGGAGCGCGGGACTACCGGCCCGGGCTGGTCCCGGTGGACTCCGTCGAGGCCGGCCGGGTGGTCTGGCTGGACGCGCTCACCGGCAACGTCGACCGCACCGTGCACAACCCCAACCTGGTGGTCTGGCACCAGCGGCTCTGGCTGATCGACAACGGCGCCGCGCTGATCTTCCACCACCGTTGGGCGGGCGCCGAGGCGGCGGTCGGCAAGCGCTACGACCTCAGCGCGCACGCGCTCGGCGGCTCGGCCCCGGACGTCCGGCTGGCCGACGAGGAGCTCGGCCCGCTGGTCACGGTGCCGCTGCTGGAGGAGGTGCTGGCCCTCGTCCCGGACGAGTGGCTGGCCGACGAGCCCGGCTTCGACTCGGTGGACGCCGTCCGGCACGCGTACGTCGCCCACCTGGCCGCCCGGGCGGTGCTCTCCGAGGAGTGGCTCCCGGAGGGCTTCGCCACGCCCGATCAGCTGCGCGAGGCCGAACGGCGGCGGGCGGCCCGGACCCGGGCCGGGCGGCCGGCCTGGCTGCGGGACGTGCCGGACCTGCACGGCAAGCCGTCGGTGGAGACGGCCTGGGAGCACCACTTCGACGAGGAGTAGGGCCCCGGGCGTCAGCCGATCGCGGGGCGGACCCAGCCGAAGTACTCGACCGCGGTGCCGAGCAGCAGGCCGAAGGCGATCACCGGGAACCTGACGTCCCGGGGCAGCCCCTGTGTCCGGGCGATCAGGGCCGCGAGGCCCAGCCCGACCAGCGGGCCCACGGTGAGCAGCAGCACGAGGGGCAGCACCGCGACGGCCGGACCGCCGGCGGCCAGGCCCATCACCGCGACCACCAGGCCGCCGGTCGCGACGGTGGCGAGCATCGGGGCGGCGAGCAGCAGTTGACCCACACCCAGGGCCAGGGCGAGCCGGTTGCGCCGGCCGGGGGCGGCCGGGCCGCCGGGAAGGGCCTGCTCGCCGGGACGGGTCTGTGCCATGCCGATCGACTCCTGTGGTGGCTCCGGTGGGTACGGATCCATCCTGGGCGGCGGGCGCGGCGGCGGCCTGAGTACGGGTACTCAAACGCGACCGGGGAGCGGGGCCCAGTGGCCCCGCTCCCCCGCTCAGCGGTCAGGAGTCGCCGTGGTCAGCGCCTCAGCGCCACCACTGGACCGCCTTCTCGGCGTTGATGATGCCGGCGCCGTAGAAGCCGTTGTCGTCCGCGCCGCCCTCACAGGTGGCCTTCCACTGGCCGGCGCCGCCCGGGTTGAACTCGCCGGTCGGGCAGGCGTGGGACTCGGCCTGGTTGGTGAGCATCTCGGTCAGCTCGTCGGGGCTGGCCCACGGGAAGGTGCTGGCGAGCAGGGCGAGCACGCCGGTGGTGTGCGGCGCGGCCATCGAGGTGCCCTGCATGTAGCCGTACTTGCCACCGGGGATGGTGGACAGGATGCGGCCGTCCTTGTCCGGGGTGTTCGGGATCTGGTAGCGCTTGTCGCCACCCGGCGCGGCGACGGTCACGACGCCCTTGCCGTAGCTGGAGTAGTACGACTTGTCGCCGTTGACGCCCACCGAGGAGACGGCGATGACGCCCGGCAGCTCGGTCGGGAGCGACAGGCAGTCGTTGCCGACCGGACGGGTGCCGGGGGTGGTGTCGTCCGGGCTGGAGACGTCGGTGGTCTTGTGCGCCAGGTCGATGTTCTCGTTACCCGCGGCGGCGACGTTGAGGACGCCCTTGCGCTGCGAGAACGCGACGGCCTTGCGGACGGCGGCGCTGATCGCGGCCTGGTCCTTGTCGTTCGGGCAGTTGAACATCCACGGGTCGACGTAGTAGCTGTTGTTCGTCACCTTGAAGCCGTGCTCGCCGGCCCAGACGAAGCCGCAGACCGCGTACTCGGGGTAGATGAACCCGCCGTCGTCGACGACCCTGACGGCGGCCAGCTTGACGTTCGGGGCGATGCCGACGATGCCCTTGCCGTTCTTGGCGGCGGCGATGGTGCCGGCCACGTGGGTGCCGTGGGCGCCGTCCGGGCCCGGCTGCCAGGCCTTCCAGTCGGTGTTCGGCTTGCCGCCGTCGATGCAGGAGACCGACTGCGAGGCGTCCACGTTGGCGGCCAGGTCCTCGTGCGTGGCGTCGATGCCGGAGTCCAGCACGCCGACGGTGACGTTGCGGCTGCCCAGCGAGATCTTGTGGGCCTTGTCGACGCCGATCTGGCGCATGTCCCACTGGTTGGCCTCGTACGGCTCCTCGCCGGGGGCGGGCGCGGCGGTGGGCTCGGCGGCGACCTCGGCCTGCTGCTGGTCGGCGGCCGTGATGCCCTTGGTGCGGCTGGCGCCGACGGAGTCGACGCCCTTGGCCAGGCGCAGCTTCTCGGCGAACTTGGTGTCCGTCGAGCGCGCGATGACGACGCCGATCTGGTCGTACGAGTAGACGACCGTGCCGCCGAGGCTCTTGACGGCCTGCTCGACCTTCTGCACCTGGCCGTGGTTGGCCTTGGTGTTGACGACGTAGCTGAGCAGCGGACCGGTCGTCGGGTCGGCGGAGGGGGCCGCGACGGCGGTGCCGGCCGGGAGCGCGAGGGCGCCGGCGGTGGCGAGCACGACGCCCACTGCCGCGTACCGGGTCCGGCTGATCCGAGGAACTCTCATTGGGGTTGGCCCTCCCGAGTCGTCATGCGGCAGCTGCGGTTGACAGGTGCGCAGGGAATGACCGGGACGTTAATGAATATTCGATGAGATGCGCAAGAGGTAGTCATCTAATCGTCACATCTAGATCAGCAACGAAGACCGGAAGTCCGCAGGTGAACAAGGGAAACAGGGGCAAGATTGTTAAAAAGTGATGGTTCGCCGACGTTCGGCCATGCACGTGGAATCGGCGACCGACCACTCGACCGCACCGCCGCGGAGCAGCTACAACGCGTACAGCCGACGCGCGTTGTCGGCGGCGATCAGCCGCGTCAGTCGCTGTGCATCGGCCGTGGAACACGCACCGTCCGTCTGCCAACGATCCAGCAGCGCACCAAGTCCGTAACGGAACTGACAGGTGCCCACCAAGAAAAACTCGGGTAGCCCGTAAGCGTCCGTGGAGAACAGCAATTTGCCGAACGGTGCCAGTTCCAGCATCTCACCCAGCACCGCCGCCACCCGCGGGCCGGTGTAGGAGGCCGTCAGCCCGAGGTCGGTGTACACCGTCGGAAAGGCCTGGGCCAGCCAGGCGGCCTGCCGGTGGTACGGGTAGCAGTGCAGCAGCACCAGCGGGACGCCGCTGGGCTCGGCGGCGCGCACGAAGTCCGTCAGCAGGGACGGGTCGGCCCGGTGCAGGGTGAGGTCCGGATCGCCGAAGCCGGTGTGGAGCTGCAGCGGCAGGCCCAGCTCGGCGCAGACGTCCACGGCCGTCCAGAGCAGGTGGTGCAGCAGGACCGGATCGGTCAGCCGCTGCCGCCCGCCGCGCAGCCGGGCGCCGGCGGCGGCCACCACGGCCGACCGGGCGGGCCGTTCGGCGGGGGCGGCCAGGCCGTGCCGGTAGGCGAGCACCGACTTGACCGCGACGGCCCCGCCCGCGGCCGCCGCCAACGCCTCCGCCACCGCCCGCGGCCAGTCCTCGGCACCGGCCGTGACCGTCTCGGCGACCGCCTCCAGCCGGACCACCTCGCGCACCGACGCCCCCGCGGCCTCGGCCAGTTCGCCGAGGGGCAGCAGCGGCAGGCCCGCGGCGGCGGTCAGCCCGGTGTCCACCAGGCAGGTGTCCAGCCCGGCCGCGCCGAGCAGCCGCCGGGCGGCCTCGGCGGCGCCCAACTCGCGCCGCCGGGCCAGGTAGTCGGCGGCCGGGGCGTGCGCCGGCAGGCCGAGCACCGGCGGGCACCAGCGTCGTACGGCGAGGCCCAGCGCGCTGTCGAAGGGCGAACAGCCGGGAGCGGGCGGACGGTCGGACTCGGTGAGCAGCCCGGCCAGGGCGTCGTCGGCGAGGTCGGCCGCCACCACGCTGTGGCAGTGGTGGTCGACCAGCGCGAGCGCCCCTTCGGGTGACGCGAGCCGCAGCCGGGCCACCGCTCAGTACCGCCAGCGCGTCGCCGCCACCGACTCCTCGGGCGTGGCGGCGGCGAACTGCTCGCCCTCCGCCCGGCGCACCGCCAGCACCGCCTGGTACAGCGGCTCGCCGAGGGCCTCGCGCAGCACCGCCGAACGCTCGTACGCGGCCAGCGCCTCGGCCGGGCTCTGCGGCAGCCGGGGCACCGTGCCGGGCTCGGCGGCCGCTGGATCCCCGGTGAACTCCGGTGGCAGCGCCAGCCGTTGGTCCAGCCCGGCGAGGCCGGCCGCGAGCACCGCGCCGACCGCGAGGTACGGGTTGGCGCTGGCGTCGAAGCACTTGACCTCGGCGTTGGCGGCGGTGGCCCGCTCCCCGGTGGACCCCGTGACCAGGCGCAGCGCGGCCTCGCGGTTCTCCAGGCCCCAGCACTGGTAGGCGCCGGCCCACTGCGAGGGCACCAGCCGCAGGTACCCGGCCGGGCTGGAGCAGCCCAGCACCAGCAGCTCGGGCAGCGCGTCGAGGACCCCGGCGAGGAAGCCCTCGGCCTCGGCGGTCAGACCGTGCGGCCCGGGGCCGCCGTGGCCGAGGTTGCGCTCGCCGCGCCAGAGGCTGAGGTGCAGGTGCCCGCCGTTGCCGACCGCGCCCGCCTCGACCACCGGCGCGAAGGAGACCCGCAGGCCGTGCCGGGCGGACACGGCCCGGATGGTGTGCCGGACCAGGACGGAGGTGTCCGCGGCGCCGACCGGGCCCTCGGAGGCGACCGAGACCTCGAACTGGCCCGGGGAGTACTCGGGGTGGATCTGCAGGACGCTCAACCCCTGCGCGCCGAGGGCACGCAGGACGTCCCGCAGGTAGTCGGAGAGGTCGGTGAGCCGGTGCATCCCGTACGCGGGGCCGTGCGTGGGGTACTGCGGCTCCTCCTGCGGGGAGCCGGCGAGGGCGACCACCCACTCGACCTCGATGGCGGCCTTGAGGCTGAGCCCGCGCCCGGCCGCCGCGGCCTCCATCCGGCGGGCGAACAGCCGCTGGCAGCCCGGGTGCGGGGCGCCGGTCTGGGTGTACCTGTCCCCCGGGGCCCAGGCCCAGCCGGGCTGGGCGGCCAGCGGGACGACCCGCTCCAGGTCGGGGTAGAGCCTGAGGTCCCCGGTGGGGCCGCCGATGATCGGGCTGGTGGTGATCGCGTCGTCGGCGAGGAAGACGTCGAAGCAGGGCGCGGTGCCGACGCCCCACTGCGCGGCGTGCGTCAGCGCGGCCAGTGGCACGGCCTTGACCCGGGTGACGCCCGCGTTGTCCACCCAGGTGACGGCCACCGCCTCGACCGCGGCGGTGCGCAGCCGGTCGGCGGCCGCATCGGCGCGCTCGGCCCGTTCGGCGCGCGGGGGCAGCGCGACGGCGGCCGCGGCGTCGGCGGGGCCGGGCGGCTCGGTGGAGCCGGCGGTGGCGGTTCCGGTGGTCATGTCACCATGCTGCCCCGGCGGTTGGGCTTGTGTAACTCCCCTATCGGGTGGTCCGGACGGACGACCGTCCGTCCGTTCACTCGTTCGGGGCGAACCGGGCCGTCAACTCCCCCGCGGTGATCCGCTCCAGGGCGTCCGGGGCGGCGTCCGTCGGGCCCGGGTAGAGCCGGCAGAACGTGCCGTGCGCGCCGGCCGGGGCGGGCACGTCGGCGTGCACCAGCGCCGCGAACGCCTTGGCGCCGGTGAGGCGTTCGGCGATCAGCCGGGCGGTGTCGTCCGGCCGCTGCTCGGTGCGCCGGTCGCTCACGTGGCGCCCGCGCAGCCGCTCGGTGTGGGTGCGGGCCTGGAGGTCGACGATCATCGGCACACAGATCCTGGCGTCCCCGGCGAGGTCCAGCCGCTGGCGGAGGGGACGCCCTCGGGGAAGCTGCGGAACAGCGGCTGGTGGCTGCGGTTGGCGCCGAGCAGCGCGTCGATCCGCCACAGCAGTCGGGTGCCGGCCGCGGACAGGTCCAGCGGGCGCAGCCGGCCGAGGGCGGCGCGCAGGTCGCGGGTCAGTACGTAGCCGCGCTGCGCCAGGTCGGCTTCCAGTGCCCCGAGCTCCTGGGCCGACCACGGCAGCGGTTCCTCGGGTGCGGCGCCGGGTGCGACCCGAACCATCCCGTGACGGCGCAGCAGGTAGGCGTCCAGCCCGGTCTCGGGCTCCACGGCGCTCGGCTTCTTCACAGCTCTTCCCCCGGCAGGTACGACGAAGCGGGGGCGGAGAGTGGGCGCACTCGGGTTCATTGCGGAGATGAGTGAGAAGGAAGCACGCCACGGAGCCGCCCCCGCGCCGATCACCCCAGCGAACGCCCGCCCCGCCCCCCCGAACGGTTTTCCGCCCGCAGCCCCCTTCCTACCGGCGAGTAGCTTCGCTACAGTGGCCGCACGCACCACCGTCGGGCTTCGGGAGCCGCACCGACGGGGCTCGCGGTCGCCGTGTCTGCGGCGCTCGCGCGGTGCGTCTTCACCGGCCGGTGCCGCGAACCGCGGCGGGCCGGGTTCTCTTCCTCGTATCAGAGCCGCTTCCTTCACCTTCGAGCGCCTGAGTACCACGGCACACCCGCAGTTCGGCCGGAGCGGACCGGCCGCTGCCCGGTGCGCCGGAACCCGTCATCTCCCCAGCCCCCGCGCGTGGACCCTCCTCCGGCGGCGGCCGCCCCCGTCGTACGGGCGCGGCGGCCTGCCCGCCGGAGCACGCGCGGGCTCTCATGACTAGGAGTCAGGACCATGGAGCGTCCCTTCCCCACGGTGGCCGTGGTCGGCCTCGGCACGATGGGTGCCGGTGTCGCGGTGGCGGTCGCCAAGAGCGGCCGCCGGGTGATCGGCATCGAGGCCACCGAGGACTCGGCCGCCCGGGCGCTGGCCCGGATCGAGGAGGCCACCGCGCACGCGGTCGACCGGGAGCGGATCACCGCCGAGGAGCGCACCGCGCTGCTCGCGCTGATCTCGGTCGGCCACGAGCTGACGGCCGCCGCCGCGGCGGACCTGGTGATCGAGGAGGTGCCCGAGCAACTGGAGCTGAAGCGGGAGGTCTTCGCCGAGCTGGACCGGATCTGCCCGGAGAGCACCGTGCTGGCCACCGGCACCACCGCGCTCTCGGTGACCCGGATCGCCGCCGCGACCGCCCGTCCGGAGCGCGTGCTGGGCCTGCACTTCTTCAACCCGGTGCACACCATGAAGCTGGTCGAGGTGGTCCGCACCGTGCTGACCTCCGCGCAGACCGCCGAGGACGCCGCGGCCTTCGCCCGGGACCTCGGCAAGGAGCCGGTGGCAGCCGGCGACCGGGCCGGCTTCGTGGTGAACGGCCTGCTGTTCGCCTACCTGAACCAGGCCGCGGCGATGTACGAGTCCAAGTACGCCTCGCGGGAGGACATCGACGCGGCGATGCGGCTCGGCTGCGGCCTGCCGATGGGCCCGCTGGCGCTGCTCGACCTGATCGGCATCGACACCGCCCGCACCGTCCTGGAGGCGATGTACGAGCAGTCCCGGGACCGCCTGCACGCCCCCGCCCCGATCCTCGGCCAGCTGGTCGCGGCCGGGCTGCTGGGCCGCAAGACCGGCCGCGGCTTCTACGCCTACGAGGCGCCGGGCTCCTCCAGGGCCGTGGACGCGGCCACCGGGCCGGCCCTGCCGAAGGTGCCGGGCCGCGAGGTCCGCACCGTCGGTGTCTGCGGCTCGGGCACCATGGCCACCGGCATCGCCGAGGTGTTCGCCAAGGCCGGGCACCCGGTGCTGCTGGCCGCCCGCAGCCAGGAGAAGGCCGACCGGGCCAAGGCGCAGCTGGCCAAGTCCCTGGAGCGTTCGGTCTCCAGGGGCCGGATGGCAGCCGAGCAGCGGGACGCCGCGCTGGCGCTGGTGACCCCGGTCGGCCAGTACGCCGAGCTGGCCGGGGTCGACCTGGTGGTCGAGGCGGTCGCCGAGGACCTGGCGGTCAAGCGGGAGCTGTTCGCCACCCTGGACAAGATCGTCAAGCCGGGCGCAGTGCTCGCCACCACCACCTCCTCGCTGCCGGTGATCAGCTGCGCGACCGCCACCTCGCGGCCGCAGGACGTGATCGGCATGCACTTCTTCAACCCGGCGCCGGCCATGAAGCTGGTCGAGGTGGTCTCCACCGTGCTGACCGCGCCGGACGTCACCGCGACGGTGCTGGAGCTGACCGCCAAGGTCCGCAAGCACCCGGTGGAGTGCGGCGACCGGGCCGGCTTCATCGTCAACGCACTGCTCTTCCCCTACCTGAACGACGCGGTGCGGATGCTGCAGGAGCACTACGCGACGGTCGACGACATCGACACCGCGATGAAGCTCGGCTGCGGCTACCCGATGGGCCCCTTCGAGCTGCTGGACGTGGTCGGCCTGGACGTCTCGCTGACCATCGAGCAGGTGCTGCACCAGGAGTTCCGCGAGCCCGGCCTGGCCGCCGCGCCGCTGCTGGAGCACCTGGTCGCGGCGGGCTGCCTGGGCCGCAAGACCGGCCGCGGCTTCCGCGACCACGCGCGCCGGTGACCACGCCCCAGCCCGGGGGCGACGCGGCGCACGGGGGTGCACCCTCCGCACGCCCCGGCTGGAGCCCCGGGACGGTGTCCTCCCGCTGGCCGCGGCCGGCGGTGACCGGCCCGGTCGCGTCGGTGCGCCGGGGAAGGGCCGTGGCCGTGCCCCCGGGGCCGTGTAGCGTTCCGGACATGGATCGGGTTCAGTCAGCCTCCCCGCAGCACCCCGCCGGTTCGCACGGCGCCGACCGGACGGCCCCCTCGACCGGGGGCACCGGACCGGAGGGCGGGCCGGGCAGCCGCCGGGCGGCGGCGCAGCGCCAGCAGATGCGCCAGGACCTGGCCACGGCCGCGATGGAGCTGTTCGCCTCGCAGGGCTACGAGGAGACCACGGTCGACCAGATCGCGGCCGCCGCCGGGGTGGCCCGGCGCACCTTCTTCCGGTACTTCCGGTCGAAGGAGGAGGCGATCTTCCCGGACCACGACGACACCCTCGTCCGGGTGGCGGACCTGCTGGCCAGCGCCGAGCCGGAGGAGCACCCGCTGGACGTGGTCTGCCGCGGCATCAAGGAGGTGCTGCGGATGTACGCCTCCACGCCGGGGGTGTCGGTCGCGCGGTACCAGCTGATCCGTCAGGTCCCGGCGCTGCGCGAGCGGGAGATCGCCGTGGTGGCCCGCTACGAGCGGCTGTTCACCCGCTACCTGCTGGGCCGCTTCGACACCGGGGAGTCCATCCCGTCCGGCTGGCAGCGCGGCGGCGAGGACGACTCGATGCTGGCCGAGGTCTCGGCGGCGGCGGTCGTCGCGGCGCACAACCACGTGCTGCGGCGCTGGCTGCGAGCCGGCGGCCGCGGGGACGTGGAGGCGCAGCTGGACCACTCGTTCGAGGTGATCCGGCGGACCTTCTGGGCCTCCAGCGCGCCCGGTGCCAGACGCCGGGGATCTCTGGTGGCACCCGGTGCCAGTGGGACACCAGGGGACGTCCTGGCCGAGAGCGCACTGAGTGCCAGCCCCGGAGGTGAGGTGCTCATCACAGTCGCCCGGACGGACGCCCCGCTGGAGGTCGTGGTGGACAGCATCCGGGCCGCACTGAGCAGCGCCAGGGGGTAACAGGCTCAGCATTTACGCAGGTCAGAGCAGCATCAAAGGCCCGCGCCGATTCTTCGGCGCGGGCCTTTCGCATGCTCGCGCAACGCGCGTCGAGCGCCGTTTCGGCCCGTTTCGGACCGCCGGAATTCCTGGCACCCGGTGTCTTTACGAGTGGCACAGGGTGCCACTACCTTGTTACTCACCAGTCGCGGCGCCGCGGCTCCCCACCTCGGCGCGCCGTCGTCCGGCGTTCCCACACCCCGGGAACAGAGCCAGCGGGCAGCGCCCGTCACGAGCAGAGCCCGTCACGAGCAGCCAGCACGGCCCGGTCCACGCCGGGCACCCGACCTGACCCGCCCACCACCCACCTCAGCGAAGCCGGTGTCCGCTCCCGGCTCCCCCAGACGCCCTGTGACCCTCGCACAGGTACGCCTTCGGAGGCAGCCATGCAGGAAATCCTCGACGCGATCCTCAGCACCGACAGCACGTCGGCCGACTTCGCAGCGATCAAGCTCCCCGAGTCCTACCGGGCGGTCACGCTCCACAAGGACGAGGAGCAGATGTTCGCGGGCCTCGACAGCCGCGACAAGGACCCCCGCAAGTCCCTTCACCTCGACGAGGTCGCCCTGCCCGAGCTGGGCCCCGGCGAGGCCCTGGTCGCCGTCATGGCCAGTGCGGTGAACTACAACACCGTCTGGAGCTCGATCTTCGAGCCGGTCTCCACCTTCGGCTTCCTGGAGCGCTACGGCCGGCTGTCGCCGCTCACCAAGCGCCACGACCTGCCGTACCACGTGGTCGGCTCCGACCTGGCGGGCGTGGTGCTGCGCACCGGCGCCGGCGTCAACGCCTGGAAGCCGGGCGACGAGGTCGTCGCGCACTGCCTCTCGGTCGAGCTGGAGTCCGCGGACGGACACAACGACACGATGATGGACCCGGAGCAGCGCATCTGGGGCTTCGAGACCAACTTCGGCGGCCTGGCCCAGATCGCCCTGGTGAAGACCAACCAGCTGCTGCCCAAGCCGAAGCACCTCACCTGGGAGGAGGCCGCCTCCCCCGGCCTGGTCAACTCCACCGCGTACCGCCAGCTGGTCTCGCGCAACGGCGCCGGCATGAAGCAAGGCGACAACGTGCTGATCTGGGGCGCCAGCGGCGGCCTCGGCTCGTACGCCACCCAGTACGCGCTGGCCGGCGGCGCCACCCCGATCTGCGTGGTCTCCAACGACCAGAAGGCCGAGATCTGCCGCGCCATGGGCGCCGAGGCGATCATCGACCGCTCCGCCGAGGGCTACAGGTTCTGGAAGGACGAGCACAACCAGGACCCGCGCGAGTGGAAGCGCCTCGGCTCGAAGATCCGCGAGTTCACCGGCGGCGAGGACGTGGACATCGTCTTCGAGCACCCGGGCCGCGAGACCTTCGGCGCCTCGGTGTACGTCACCCGCAAGGGCGGCACCATCGTCACCTGCGCCTCCACCTCCGGCTACATGCACCAGTACGACAACCGGTACCTGTGGATGTCGCTCAAGCGGATCGTCGGCTCGCACTTCGCCAACTACCGCGAGGCGTTCGAGGCCAACCGCCTGATCGCCAAGGGCAAGATCCACCCGACCCTGTCCAAGGTCTACTCCCTGGAGGAGACCGGCCAGGCCGCCCTCGACGTGCACCACAACAAGCACCAGGGCAAGGTCGGCGTGCTCTGCCTGGCCCCCGAGGAGGGCCTGGGCGTGCGCGACGCCGAGTTCCGCGCCCAGCACATCGACGCCATCAACCGCTTCCGGAACGTGTGATGACCGACCCTCAGAAGCGCGACCGCCCCTGGCTGATGCGCACCTACGCCGGCCACTCCACCGCGAGCGACTCCAACGCGCTCTACCGGCGGAACCTGGCGAAGGGCCAGACCGGCCTGTCCGTCGCCTTCGACCTGCCGACCCAGACCGGTTACGACTCCGACCACATCCTCGCCCGCGGCGAGGTGGGCCGGGTCGGCGTCCCGGTCGGCCACGTCGGCGACATGCGCGCCCTGTTCGACGGCATCCCGCTCGAACAGACCAACACCTCCATGACGATCAACGCCACCGCGATGTGGCTGCTGGCGCTCTACCAGGTGGTCGCCGAGGAGCAGGGCGCCGACATCGCCAAGCTCACCGGCACCACCCAGAACGACATCGTCAAGGAGTACCTGTCGCGCGGGACGCACGTCTTCCCGCCCGGCCCGTCGGTGCGGCTGATCACCGACATGATCGCCTACACGGTCGGCAACATCCCCAAGTGGAACCCAATCAACATCTGCAGCTACCACCTGCAGGAGGCCGGGGCCACGCCCGTCCAGGAGATCGCGTACGCGATGTGCACCGCCATCTCGGTGCTCGACGCCGTCCGCGACTCCGGGCAGGTGCCGGCCGAGCGGATGGGTGACGTCGTCGCCCGGATCTCCTTCTTCGTGAACGCCGGCGTGCGCTTCGTCGAGGAGATGTGCAAGATGCGCGCCTTCGCCCGGCTGTGGGAGAAGGTCACCCTGGAGCGCTACGGCGTCACCGACCCGAAGCAGCGCCGCTTCCGCTACGGCGTCCAGGTCAACTCCCTCGGCCTGACCGAGGCCCAGCCGGAGAACAACGTCCAGCGGATCGTCCTGGAGATGCTGGCCGTCACCCTCTCCAAGGACGCCCGCGCCCGGGCCGTCCAGCTGCCCGCCTGGAACGAGGCGCTCGGCCTGCCGCGGCCGTGGGACCAGCAGTGGTCGCTGCGGATCCAGCAGGTGCTGGCGTACGAGTCGGACCTGCTGGAGTACGGCGACATCTTCAACGGCTCCGAGGTGATCGAGGCCAAGACCGCCGCGCTGCTGGCCGGCGCGGAGGCGGAGATCGCCAAGGTGCTGGAGATGGGCGCCAACGCTGGCAATCGTGGCATCATTCCGGCCGTCGAGTCCGGCTACCTGAAGTCCAACCTGGTCTCCTCGCACGCCGCCCGCCGGGCCCGGATCGAGTCCGGCGAGGACAAGATCGTCGGGGTCAACTGCTTCGACACCACCGAGCCGAGCCCGCTCACCGCCGACCTCGACACCGCGATCATGGTGGTCGACCCGGCCTCCGAGCAGTCCGTGCTCGCCGCCCTGGAGGCCTGGCGCGGACAGCGCGACGAGGCCGCCGCCCAGGAGGCGCTGGCCGAGCTCAAGGCCGTCGCCGCCACCGAGGCCAACCTGATGCCGGCCACGCTCGCCTGCGCCCGCGCCGGCGTCACCACCGGCGAGTGGTCCTTCGCCCTGCGCGAGGTCTTCGGCGAGTACCGCGCCCCCACCGGCGTCGGCGGCGCGCCCGTCGCCGTGGCCGCCGAGCCGGGCGGCGAGCTGGAGCAGGTCCGCGCCGCGGTCGCCGCGACCGCCGAGGAGCTGGGCGCCGGCAAGCTGCGCCTGCTGGTCGGCAAGCCCGGCCTGGACGGGCACTCCAACGGCGCCGAGCAGATCGCCGTCCGTGCCCGGGACGCCGGGTTCGAGGTGGTCTACCAGGGCATCCGGCTGACCCCGGAGCAGATCGTCTCCGCCGCCGTCGCGGAGGACGTGCACTGCGTGGGCCTGTCCATCCTCTCCGGCGCGCACTGCGAGCTGGTGCCCGACGTCCTCAAGCGCCTGGACCGCGCCGGGGTGCAGGATGTCCCGGTGATCGTGGGTGGCATCATCCCGGCAGCGGACGGCGAGGCCCTCAAGGCCGCCGGCGTCGCCGCCGTGTTCACCCCGAAGGACTTCGGCATCACCACCATCATCGGCCGGATCGTGGACGAGATCCGGCTGGCCAACAAGCTCCAGCCGTGGACGCCCGCACCGACCGCGGCCACGAACTGACCAGCTGACCAGCTGACCACTGGGAAGGAACCGAACCACCCTCATGAGCAATGTGAACCGTCTGCGCCCGCGCCGCTCCTGCCTCGCCGTACCGGGCAGCAACCCGCGCTTCCTGGAGAAGGCCCAGGGCCTCCCGGCCGACCAGGTCTTCCTCGACCTGGAGGACGCCTGCGCCCCCCTCGTCAAGGAGAGCGCCCGCCACAACATCGTCGACGCGCTGAACAACGGCGACTGGGGCAGCAAGACCAAGGTCGTCCGGGTCAACGACTGGACCACCCACTGGACCTACCGCGACGTGATCACCGTGGTCGAGGGCGCCGGCCCCAACCTCGACTGCATCATGCTGCCCAAGGTCCAGGACGCCGAGCAGGTCAAGGCGCTCGACCTCCTGCTCACCCAGATCGAGAAGACCATGGGCTTCGAGGTCGGGAAGATCGGCATCGAGGCGCAGATCGAGAACGCCAAGGGCCTGATCAACGTCGACGCCATCGCCGAGGCCTCGCCCCGGCTGGAGACCATCATCTTCGGCCCCGCCGACTTCATGGCCTCCATCAACATGAAGTCCCTGGTCGTCGGCGAGCAGCCGCCCGGCTACGGCGCCGACGCCTACCACTACATCCTGATGCGCATCCTGATGGCCGCCCGCGCCAACGACCTGCAGGCGATCGACGGCCCCTACCTGCAGATCCGCAACGCCGAGGGCTACCGCGAGGTGGCCGGCCGCTCCGCCGCCCTCGGCTTCGACGGCAAGTGGGTGCTGCACCCGGACCAGGTCGCCGCCGCGAACGAGATCTTCTCGCCCTCGCAGGAGGACTACGACCACGCCGAGCTGATCCTCGACGCCTACGACTACTGCACCTCCGAGGCGGGCGGCGCCAAGGGCTCCGCGATGCTCGGCGACGAGATGATCGACGAGGCCAGCCGCAAGATGGCCCTGGTCATCGCCGGCAAGGGCCGGGCCGCCGGCATGGAGCGCACCACCAAGTTCGAGATCCCGGAGAGCTGAGCCATGCAGTTCGGACGCACCTACGAGGAGTTCGAGGTCGGCGCGGTCTACAAGCACTGGCCCGGCAAGACGGTCACCGAGTACGACGACCACCTGTTCTGCCTCCTCACCATGAACCACCACCCGCTCCACATGGACACCAACTATGCGGAGAAGACGACGGACTTCGGCAAGAACGTCGTGGTGGGCAACTACATCTACTCGCTGCTGCTCGGCATGTCCGTCCCGGACGTCTCCGGCAAGGCGATCGCCAACCTGGAGATCGAGTCGCTGCGCCACATCGCGCCGACCTTCCACGGCGACACCATCTACGGCGAGACCACCGTCCTCGACAAGTGGCCGTCCAAGTCCAAGGACGACCGCGGCATCGTCTACGTCGAGACCAAGGGGTACAAGCAGGACGGCACGGTCGTCTGCATCTTCCGCCGCAAGGTGATGGTGCCGACCGAGACGTACATCAAGGAGCGCGGCGGCGAGCAGCCCGGCCGCCCGACCCCGCTCTCCTGACCTCTCCCCTTCAACCCGGAGACCCCGGAGGGGCAGGCCGCCGTCATCGGCCGATCCCCACCCGGAAGGGGGCCCTGCTGCCGCAGCCACGCCGGCAGGGCCCCCGCAATCCCCCCCCCGCCCCCTTAGACCTTTCCGGAGCCGCACGATGGGACGCCTCGCACAGACCGACGGCCTCACCGAGATCCAGCGGGACATCCTCGCCACCGTGCGGGATTTCGTCGACAAGGAGATCATTCCGGTCGCGACCGAGCTGGAGCACAAGGACGAGTACCCGACCGCCATCGTCGAGGGCATGAAGCAGCTCGGCCTCTTCGGCCTCACCATCCCCGAGGAGTTCGGCGGCCTCGGCGAGTCCCTGCTCACCTACGCCCTGGTGGTCGAGGAGATCGCCCGCGGCTGGATGTCGGTCTCCGGCATCGTCAACACCCACTTCATCGTGGCGCACATGATCAACGCCCACGGCACCCAGGAACAGAAGGACTACTTCCTGCCGAAGATGGCCGCCGGCGAGATCCGCGGCGCCTTCTCGATGTCCGAGCCCGGCCTCGGCTCCGACGTTTCGGCCATTTCCACCAAGGGCGTCAAGGACGGCGAGTTCTACGTCCTCAACGGCCAGAAGATGTGGCTCACCAACGGCGGCACCTCCACCCTGGTCGCGGTCCTCTGCAAGACCGACGAGGGCGGCAACACCCCGTACAAGAACATGACCACCTTCCTGATCGAGAAGGAGGCCGGTTTCGGCCCGAACCCCAAGGTTCCCGGCCTGACCGTGCCCGGCAAGATCGAGAAGATGGGCTACAAGGGCGTCGACACCACCGAGCTGGTCCTGCAGGACGTCCGGATCCCGGCCGACCGGATCCTCGGCGGCGTCCCGGGCCGCGGCTTCTACCAGATGATGGACGGCGTCGAGGTCGGCCGCGTCAACGTCGCCGCCCGCGGCTGCGGCGTCGCCCGCCGCGCCTTCGAGCTGGGCATCTCCTACGCCCAGCAGCGCTCCACCTTCGGCAAGAAGATCGCCGAGCACCAGGCCATCCAGTTCAAGCTCGCCGAGATGGCCACCAAGGTCGAGGCCGCCCACCAGATGATGGTCATGGCCGCCCGCAAGAAGGACAGCGGCGAGCGCAACGACCTCGAAGCCGGCATGGCCAAGTACCTCGCCTCCGAGTACTGCAAGGAGGTCGTCGAGGACGCCTTCCGCATCCACGGCGGCTACGGCTTCTCCAAGGAGTACGAGATCGAGCGCCTCTACCGCGAGGCCCCGATGCTGCTCATCGGTGAAGGTACTGCGGAGATCCAGAAGATGATCGTCGGGCGCCGGCTCCTGGAGGAGTACCGGATCGCCGAGTGATCCCCGGGCCGCCCGCCGACGGACCACGTCGCCGGGCGGCCCCTCGAACCGCCGGTCGACGGGCGTGCGGGCCCGTCCCGGCGCAGGGCCGTGCCCCGTCACGGGCCCGGCCTGGTCCGCCTGGGCCCGGCACGGCCCTCCGGAAGCGGCCGCAGGGCGTACAGCTGCGACGACGCGCCCTGCGGCCGCTTCCGCACACCTGCTCCCGGCGCCTACGGCCGTTTCCCCCACCGGGTTCCGTCCGCGTGCCTGTTGAGACAAGTCTCACCAGCCGTGTCGGGTCCCTTGGGAACCGGACCGGGTCGAGCTACGGTCGTAGAGGTGGGACGCGCACACGCGCTCCCACCGGACACGTGAACGAGCAGGCGGGTTGCCCACCCACCGTGTGCTCCCGATAGCATCCACCGGGACAGCAAGCCGTCCCTCTATTACCGATTCCGCGGTGGCCCCCGTCCAGCGGCCATGATCCCCCGCGACAAAGGTCTTCGATGCCCATCAGCCCGTCCCCTCGCACCTCCGTCACGGACCGCGATGCCCTCGCAGCCCCGACGGCCGGTCGGCGACCCCGCGTGACCATCGCGCGCGGAGCCACCCCCTGGTTCGTCCCCACCCTCGCCACGGCCGCCGTGAGCACCGCCCTCACCCGGCGCAGCGGCAAGTGGGCTCTGGCGGCGGTACCCGCCTGTGCGCTCAGCGCGGGCATGCTGTGGTTCTTCCGCGACCCCGAGCGTGAGATCGGCACCGGCAGAGTGATCTCCCCCGCCGACGGCGTGGTGCAGAGCATCGACGCCTGGCCGGACGGCCGCACCCGGGTCGCGATCTTCATGAGCCCGCTCAACGTCCACGTCAACCGCGCGCCCCTGCCGGGCACGGTGACGTCCGTCGAGCACGTCGCGGGCGGCTTCGTCCCGGCGTTCAACAAGGACAGCGACCAGAACGAGCGGGTCGTCTGGCACTTCGACACCGAGCTCGGCGACATCGAGATGGTCCAGATCGCGGGGGCCGTGGCCCGTCGCATCGTGCCGTACGTCGCCGCCGGAACCAAGGTCGAGCAGGGCGAGCGGATCGGTCTGATCCGGTTCGGGTCCCGGGTCGACACCTACCTGCCGGCCGGCGTCGAGGTCGGCGTCGAGGTCGGCCAGAAGACCACAGCCGGGGTGACGCGCCTTGACCGTGACTGATCCTGAGACAATCGTCGGCCTGGACGACGAGGAGACGGCCCTGCGCCGCCGCCGCTGGGCGCGCGACCGCGAGCTGCGCGCCCCGCGCTCTCCGCAGCACCTGTCCACCGCCGACTTCCTGACCCTGGGGAACGCCGTCTGCGGCTTCCTGGCGATCTACTCGATCACCACCGGGGTCCTCGTCCCGCACATCACCAACCCGGACGCCGCTCCGGACCGGCACAGCGCGGCCACCGCGGTCACGCTGCTGCTGATCGGCTCGATGTGCGACCTCTTCGACGGGCTGGTGGCGCGCAAGCTGCGCTCCTCCGCCCTCGGAGCAGAACTGGACAACCTGGCCGACCTGATCAGCTTCGGCATCGCGCCGGCCTACTTCGTCGCGGTCTGGGGCATGGTCTCCCAGGGTTCCAACAGCAAGCTCTCGGCGCTCATCGCGATCACCGTGCTGCTCGCGGTGGTACTGCGGCTGGCCCGCTTCTCGGCCGTCAAGATGCGGCCGGGGGTGTTCCAGGGCATGCCCTGCCCGATGGGCGCGATGACGGTCATCGCGATCGTGCTGCTCGACCCGCCGTTCCTGCCCGGTCTGCTCGCCATCTTCGGCGCCGCGTACCTGATGGTCAGCCGGATCGAGTACCCGAAGCCGCAGGGGCTGCTGGCCACCGCCACGCTCTGCTGGATCGTGGTCTCCATCGGCTGCCTGGCCGCCTGGGCCACCGGCCTGCCCGGCGGCGACGCGCTGATGCACGTCGGCGCGTTCGCCCAGATCACGCTCGCCGCGATGGCGCCGCTGCTGGTCATCCGCCGCAAGGTGGGGCAGAAGGTCGGCGACGTCCGCGCCCGGCGGGCGGAGTCGCGGCTCGGCTGAGGCTGCTGTTCGTACGGAGAAGGGCCCGGAACCTGCTGGTTCCGGGCCCTTCTGGTGTGCCCTGCTGTCATCTGCGCTGCTGTGTGCTGCTGTTGTGCTTACGCGCCGCCGCCGTTGTGGACACTGAAGGCCGAGCGGCGGGCCGCCCGGGCCACGCCCGGGTCCGGGTGCACGCCCGAGACAGCCGTCAGCACCGAGGCCGCTCTCGGGTGCCCGGACTGCCGCGCGCGGGCGAACAGCCGGACCGGATCGCCGGCCGAGGCGCCCTCGACATGACCCACCAGCAGCTCCGTCTCACCGTGGTCGAGCACCGCCGCGGCCGTGTCCACCCAGAGCCAGGCCGCGTCGTCCGCGCCCAGCACGTCCGCCGGGGCGACCCCCTCGTCCGCGCGCTCCGCCAGCCACAGCAGCGCGTACGGGCGCAGCACCGGCTCGTCCACCGCCGCGCGCACCGCCTGCTCGGCCGGCCCGCCGGCCACCCGCAGCGCCTCGAAGGCCAGGCCGCGCACCAGCGCGTCGTCGCCCTGCGCCGCGTCCAGCAGCTCGGCCACCGCCCGGTCCGCGGGGCGCGCCGCGACCCAGGCGCGGTACTCGGCGCGGGCCGGGCCCGGCGAGTAGTCCGCGCAGGCGTTCAGCAGCTCGAAGGCGCTCTGCTCGATGTGCCCGGCCGCGGTCTGCGCGACCGTGCAGATCTCCTCCAGCTTGGCCCGCACCGCCCAGTGGCCGAGCGGCGACAGCTCAGCGGCATCGTTCCTGCGCGTCAGCGCGCCGACCGCCGCCAGGCCGTCCAGCATCCAGTCCAGCACGGCGGCCACGTCCGAGGGCGCCGGCGGGGTGTCGATCTGCGGCTCCCGGCAGGTGCCGCGGACGGCCGAGACCGCGGAGGCGGCGTGCGGCACGGGCGACAGGCCCGGCCCGCCGGGCCCGCCGCCGACCCGGCGCTCGTCCAGGCCCCGGCGCAGCAGCTCCAGCAGCTCGCTCTCGGCCACCGGGCCGTCCACCAGGTGCAGGAAGGAGAGCAGCTGCGGAGCCTGGTCCACGGCCTGGCCTGCCAGCACGGCGAACACCCCGCGCAGCGCGGCGGGCGGCACCGGGGCGAGCAGCGTCCAGGCGTCGAACAGCGCCGACCAGCCGCGCACCACGGCCTCGTCGTCGTGCTCCCAGGCGTGCAGGCGCCAGCCGGGGCCGGCACCGCCGTCCCGGGCTTCCACCAGGCCCACCAGCAGCGCCTGCCCCCACGCCTTGGCGGCGGCGCCGACCGTCATGGCCAGCGCCCGGCCCGCCGCACGGGCGTCCTCGGGGAGCAGCTCGCCGCGCTTGTCGACCTCCTCCAGCTCCCCGGCCCAGCGGGCGATCCGGACGGCGTCCACCAGCATCCGGCGGGCCAGCGGCGCCAGCTCGGCGGGCGCGGGGAAGCCCTCGGGTACGGGAACCCGGCCCCGCCCGGGCGCCGGCGCGGGCCCCCGCCGCCGGGGTACGCCGTTACGGGGGACACCCGCCCCGGCCGGCCTGCCACCGGCGGGCCGGTGGGCCGTACCGGGGAGACGGGTCACCGTCGCACCGGTACCGATCGTCGGCGGGAGCGGGGCATCACGGTCGCGCGGGTTCCGAGACGTCACGTCGAGCAGTCTTCCCCTTGTACGGGCCTTCTGTCACATCCGGTTGTCTGCACGGCCGGGCGACCGGTGACCGCACCTCCGCAAGATCGGGCAACAGAGGCAAACCGCCTGGCCGGAAACGTTTGGCCTGCTCATGCCAGGTGGACCGTACCGGTCGCTGGGCCCGTTCGGTCGGTTACGGAGCGTGGTGGGGGCGTTTCGAGCCGGGGGCCACAATGTGCCCCTGGCGTGCCAACGGCCGGCCCGGATCCGGCCCGCGCCCCCGCCGCGCGACGTCACTGTCCAGCCCGATTCCGGACGGATCGCGGACCGGTCGGCCGGATTCCTCCGGTACCGGAAGTCGGCGGGGCCGACTTCCGGTGCTGAAACACGCGCGAGAGGAGAGAGGGGCTCTAGAGGAGAGGGGTGAGCCAGCGGCGGAGGAGTTCGGTGTAGCGGTCGGGGGCGGTGTTCCACAGGGTGGCGTGGTCGGCGCCGGGGAAGGGCTGCAGGCTGACCACGTCGGGGCGGGCCGCGGCGAGGCGTTCGGCGCTGCTGAAGGGCGAGACCCGGTCGGTCGGGCTGTGCAGCACGAGGGTGGGGACGCGCAGGTCGCCGCCCTCGGCGATCCGGGTGAAGTCGGCGAGGTCGACGCCGGTGCGGCCCTCGGCGGCCAGCGCGCCGAGCTCGGCGGCGGCGCCGTGGAAGCCCAGCCGCTTGGCGTCACGGCGGGCGGTGGCCGGGAGGTCGAGGACCGGCGAGTCGAGGATCAGCCCGCTGATGGCGTGCGCCCAGGCGGAGCGGGCCGCCGCCTGCAGGACCATGGTGGCGCCCAGGGACCAGCCGTACAGGATCACCCGGCCCGCGCCGTGGTCCAGCGCCAGTCGTACCGCCGCCTCGACGTCGCGCCACTCGGTCTCGCCGAAGTGGCTGTAGCCGTCCGGGGAGGCGGGGGCGCCCTCGTCCCCGCGGTAGGTGACGGAGAGGGCGGGCAGTCCCAGGCGGTCGAGGACGGGGAGGACCGGGAGGGTCTGCCGGCGGTCGGCCCCGGGGCCGTGGACGAGGACCACCCAGGTGCCGCGCTTGCCGTCGAGGTACCAGACGGGCAGGTCGCCCAGCTCGCCGTCGGCGGCCGTCTCGGTGTAGGCGAGGCCGAACGCCCGGGTCGGGTCGCCGAGGTGCACGCGGGGGGTGAAGCGGACCTCGGTACCGGCGGCGAGGGTGCCCTGGTCGGCACGGACCAGCCGGCGGGTGACGTCCTGCTCGTCGCTGTGCAGGACCTCCTCGACGACCGCGTGGCCGTCCTCGCCCCACTCGACCGCCCAGCGGCCGGGGCGCAGGCTCTCGGGGCTGCGGCTGAAGGTGATCCGGCCGACGCCGAGGCTCCGGACCAGGACCGGGCCGGACTCCTGGACGGTGGTCACCGGGCGGACCATCCGCTCGGAGGCCCGGCGGCCGACCACCAGGACCACGGCCCCCGCCCCGACGGCGGCGGCCGCCACGACGGCAGCGGTTCCCCAGCGCATATCGTTCCCCGCTCTGTTGGTCACGGACCGGACGGCGTTCGTGCACCAGTTCACCGGCGGCCCGTCCGCCCGGCCACCGGACTGGGCCGTCCGGGTCACCCGGAGCGGGCGGAGGGGCGGAGGGGCGGAGGGGCGGAGGGTCAGACGGTCTCGGCGGCGAGGTGGTGCCAGAACCGGGAGGTGAGGCTGTCGGTGGTGGGGGGTGAGGTGGCGCGGGCGGTGGTGCCCCAGTGGGTGGGGACGTGGTGTTCCTGGTGGAGGGTGGTGAGGACGGCGGCGAGGGTGTCGTCGGGGGCCGGGACGATGCGGGCGAGGGCGCGGAGGTGGGGCTGCCAGCGGCCGGCGACGCACTGGCGGAGGAGGTGGTCGAGGGCCTCCCGGCGGCCGGTGGCCTCGACGAGGTCGGGCAGGCTCAGGTGGAGGACGTCGGCGAGGGCGTGGGTCTGGTCCTCGTCGCCGTCCCAGTGGCCGGTCAGTTCGGCCTGCTGGTAAGCGGCGAGGGTGGTGCCGGTGCGCTCGGCGACGACGGCCTGGCCGAGTTCGCAGGCGACCCGGTGGTCGCGCAGCCGAACCGGGCGGGTGTCCATCAGGTGGGCGGCCGGGCACCACAGGGCGCGGGCGAGGGCGATGAACTCCGGTTCGCTGGGGCACAGCTCGCCGCTCTCCCAGGCCAGGATGTGGGCGGGCAGCAGCCGGACGCCGTGGGCCGCCATGCCCTCGGCGACCTGTTCGGGGGTCAGGCCGAGGCCGGCCCGGTGGGCGCGGGCGGCCGCGGGTGAGAACGGCACCGGGGGTGGGGCGGCGGGGGACTTTGTGCGACGCATGCCACCGAACGGTAGGGGCCGAGCGCGGTGCGGCCCCAGCACCGAAGCCACGAAGCGGCCACTGCCGGGGCGCTGCTGCGCTGGGCGATCCCACAGCTCCTCGGCCGCCGCCCCGCGCGCCCGGCGTGTGACCAACCCCTCCGTGACCTCGGTTGACTGCCGGTTCGGCCGCGTGATGGGATCCTGGGGCCAATCGGAGGCATGGAGAGGAAGCCGGTGCGAGTCCGGCGCGGTCCCGCCACTGTCACCGGGGAGCACGCTCGGAGTTCCCTCCTTGCCCGCCATCGGCCAGGAGGGGCCCATCACGGCGGGCCGTCAGAAGCCGCTGGAAGGCCCGGGGGTGCGTCCGACCCGGAAGCCAGGAGACTCTCGGCCCCCGTTACGTCGATCCAGGGCGCGGACCCTGAGTGAGGACACGCCCGCGATGCAGGCTGCCCAGCCCTGCCGGACCCCGAGCTGCCTTCCGCCGAGCTTCCGTCCCGCGACCAGCCTTCCGACGACCAGCCTTCCGACGAGCTGCCTTCCGCCGTGCGGCCGATGACCGTCCGTCCGGTGGCCGGGCGCCCTTCGGTCCGCGCCGCCGCGTTCGCGCTGGGCGCCGTCGCGGGCTACACCGCCGACGCCCGCTTCGCCGACCCGCGCCGGGGCCACCCGGTGGCCGTCTTCGGCGGCGCCGCGACCCGGCTGGAGAGACGCCTGTGGCGCGACGACCGTACGGCCGGCGCCGGGTACACGGCGCTGTGCGTGGGCGCGGTCGCGGCGGGCGCGCTCGCCCTGGACCGTACGGTGGGCCGGCGACCGCTGGGCCGGGCCGCACTGGCAGCGGCCGCGACCTGGACTGTGCTCGGCGGCACCTCGCTGACCCGGGAGGCGCGCACCATCGGCCGCTCGCTGAAGGACGGCGACCTGCGCGCCGCCCGGGAGCGGCTGCCGCACCTGTGCGGACGGGACCCGAGCGCGCTGGACGAGCAGCAGATCGCCCGCGCGGTGGTCGAGTCGGTGGCCGAGAACACCGCCGACGCGGTGGTGAACGCGCTGGCCTGGGGCGCCCTGGCGGGCACGCCCGGACTGCTGGCCTTCCGCGCCGTGAACACCCTGGACGCCATGGTGGGCCACCGTTCGCCGCGCTACGCCCGGTTCGGCTGGGCCTCGGCCCGGCTGGACGACGTGGCGGGCTGGCCGGGCGCCCGGCTGACGGCGCTGCTGACCGTCGCCGCCGCCCCGCAGCCCCGGACCGCCTGGCGGGTCTGGCGGCGCGACGGCTCCGCACACCCGAGCCCGAACGCGGGCCAGGCGGAGTCGGCGTTCGCGGGCGCGGTGGGCGTGCGGCTCGGCGGGAGGCTGCAGTACGGCAAGCGAGTGGAGGACCGGCCGGTGCTGGGCGCGGAGCTGCGGCCGGTGACGGTGGACGACATCGAACGGGCCTGTGCGCTCTCCCGGCGGGTGGGTGCGCTGGCGCTGGGTACGACGGTCGCGGGGCACGTCCTGCTGCGCGCGCTCCTGGGGAAGAGGGGAAGGGCATGACGAACGCGCTGCTGGTCGCGGGGACGACCTCGGACGCGGGCAAGAGCGTGGTGACGGCCGGCATCTGCCGCTGGCTGGCCCGCCAGGGCGTGCGGGTCGCGCCGTTCAAGGCGCAGAACATGTCGCTGAACTCCTTCGTCACCGCCGACGGCGCCGAGATCGGCCGCGCCCAGGCGATGCAGGCGCAGGCCGCCCGGGTGGAGCCGGAGGCGGCGATGAACCCGGTGCTGCTGAAGCCCGGCGCCGACGGCCGCAGCCAGGTGGTGCTGCTGGGCAGGCCGGTCGCCGAGGTCGGCGCGCTGGACTACCGCGAGCGCAAGCCCGTCCTGCTGGAACGCGCCCTGGAGTGCCTGGCGGACCTGCGCCGCCGCTACGAGGTCGTCGTCTGCGAGGGCGCCGGCTCGCCCGCCGAGATCAACCTGCGCGACCGCGACATCGCCAACATGGGCCTGGCCACGGCCGCCGGACTGCCCGTGGTGGTGGTCGGGGACATCGACCGCGGCGGCGTGTTCGCGGCGATGTACGGGACGCTGGCGCTGCTGTCGGCGCAGGACCAGCGGCACGTCGCGGGCTGGTTCGTCAACAAGTTCCGCGGCGACGCGCGGCTGCTCGCACCCGGGCTGGAGATGCTGCACGGGCTGACCGGCCGTCCGGTGCTGGGCACCCTGCCGATGCTGCCCGGGCTGTGGCTGGACGCCGAGGACTCGCTGGACCTGTCGACGGTGGTGGACCGGGTGGACGGCCGCGGGCCGCTCGGCGCGGACGTGCTGCGGGTGGCCGTGGTGCGCTTCCCCCGGCTGTCCAACTTCACCGACCTGGACGCGCTCGCGCAGGAGCCCGGCGTGCTGGTGCGCTGGGCCACCAGGCCGGAGGAGCTGGCCGACGCCGACCTGGTGGTGCTGCCCGGCACCCGGGCCACCGTGGCGGACCTCGCCTGGCTGCGCGAGCGCGGCCTGGAGCCGGCGCTGAAGGCGCGGGCGGCGGCCGGGCTGCCGATCCTCGGGGTGTGCGGCGGCTACCAGATGCTGGCGCACGGGATCGTCGACGAGGTGGAGTCGAAGGCGGGCGCCGTCGACGGGCTCGGCCTGCTGCCGACGCAGGTGCGGTTCGGCGCCGAGAAGGTGCTGGCCCGGCCGGTCGGCGAGGCGTACGGGCAGCGGGTCGAGGGCTACGAGATCCACCACGGGGTGGTGACCGTGGAGGGCGGGGACGCCTTCCTCGACGGCTGCCGGGTGGGCTCGGTCTGGGGCACGACCTGGCACGGCGCACTGGAGAACGACGGCTTCCGCCGTGAACTCCTGCGCGAGGTCGCCGAACTGGCCGGCCGGGCGTTCGTGCCCGCGCCGGACACCTGCTTCGCCGCGGCCCGCGAGGCCCGGCTGGACCGGCTGGGCGACCTGATCGAGGAACACGCGGACACCGACGCGCTGTGGAAGCTGATCGAGGGCGGGGTGCCGGCGGCCGGATCGCTGCCGTTCCTGGCGCCCGGGGCACCTGGGAGTGACGCATGACTGACGTCCGCTATCCGTTCACCGCGATCGTCGGCATGGCCGACCTGCGGCTCGGGCTGCTGCTGAACGCGGTCTCCCCGGCCGTGGGCGGCGTGCTGGTCCGCGGCGAGAAGGGCACCGCGAAGTCGACCATGGTGCGCGCGCTGGCCGGCCTGCTGCCGTCCATCGCCGCCGTGGACGGCTGCCGCTTCGCCTGCGACCCGGCCGCGCCCGACCCGCAGTGCCCGGACGGGCCGCACTCCGCCCCCTCGGGCCACGAACGCCCCTCCCAGCTGGTCGAGTTGCCGGTCGGCGTGGCCGAGGACCGGATCGTCGGCTCGCTCGACCTGGAGCGCGCGCTGGCCGAGGGCGTCAAGGCGTACGAGCCCGGGCTGCTCGCCAGGGCGCACCGCGGCGTGCTCTACATCGACGAGGTCAACCTGCTCCAGGACCACGTCGTGGACCTGCTGCTGGACGCCGCCGCGATGGGCCGCTCGTACGTCGAGCGCGAGGGCGTCTCGGTGCGGCACGCGGCCCGGTTCCTGCTGGTCGGCACGATGAACCCGGAGGAGGGCGAGCTGCGGCCGCAGCTGCTCGACCGCTTCGGCCTGACCGTCGAGATCGCCGCCACCCGGGACCCGGCCGAGCGCGCCGAGGTGGTCCGGCGCCGGCTCGCGTACGACGCGGACCCGGCCGGCTTCGCCGCGCGGTTCGCCGAGCAGGAGCGGGCGCTCGCCGAACACATCACCGCGGCACGGGAGTTGCTGCCCAAGGTCGAGCTGACGGAGGTGGCACTGCGTCAGATCACCGCCGTGTGCGCCGCGTTCGAGGTGGACGGGCTGCGCGCGGACATCGTGATGGCCCGCACCGCCGTCGCCCTCGCCGCCTGGGACGGGCGCACCGAGGTGCTGGAGGAGGACGTCCGCAAGGCCGCCCAGCTGGCGCTGCCGCACCGGCGCCGGCGCAACCCCTTCGACGCGCCCGGGCTGGACGAGGAGCAGCTGGACCGGACGCTGGAGGAGCACGCCCAGGGGGACGACGACCCGGAGCCCGAGGGCGACGGCCCGGGGCCGGACGGCGGCCCCGACAGCGGCCCCGAGGGCGGCCCGGACGGCGGCGGACCGGACGGCGGCGGACCGGACGGCGGCGGCGCCCCCGAGCCGTCCTCCGACGGCGCCGCCCCGGAGGCCTCCGCGGCGGACGGCGAGGAGCAGCCGCAGCAGCCAGTACCCGCCCAACAGCCCGCCCCCGCACGGGAGTCGGCGCCCGTCGCGGCCGGGGACCCGTACCGGACCAAGCTGTTCACCGTCCGGGGCACCGGCCACGGCGCCCAGGGGCGCCGCTCCCCCGCCGAGACCACCGGCGGGCACACCATCCGCTCCCGCCGTCCGCAGGGCGCGCTCGGCCGGCTGCACCTGACCGCCACCCTGCAGGCCGCCGCGCCGCACCAGGTGGCGCGCGGGCGCAGCGGCCGGGCGCTGGTGCTGCAGAAGGACGACTTCCGCGAACAGGTGCGCCAGGGGCGGGAGTCCAACCTGGTGCTGTTCGTGGTCGACGCCTCCGGCTCGATGGCCGCCCGGCAGCGGATGACCGCCGTCAAGGGCGCCGTGCTGTCGCTACTGATGGACGCCTACCAGCGCCGCGACAAGATCGGCATGATCACCTTCCGCGGCTCGGGCGCCGAACTGGCGCTGCCGCCCACCTCCTCGGTGGAGGTGGGCGCGACCCGGCTGGAGTCGCTGCCCACCGGCGGCCGGACCCCGCTGGCCGCCGGGCTGCTGCGCGCCCACGAGGTGCTGCGGGTCGAGCGGCTGCGCGACCCGAGCCGGCGCCCGCTGCTGGTCGTGGTGACCGACGGCCGGGCCACCGGCGGGCGGGACGCGCTCGCGCAGTCCCACCGCGCGGCCGCGCTGTTCGCGGCGCAGGGCACGGCGAGCGTGGTGCTGGACTGCGAGTCCGGCCCGGTCCGCCTGGGCCTGGCCCGCACCCTGGCCGGGCAGCTCGGCGGCAGCGCCGTCAGCCTGGACGAGCTGCGCGCCGAGGGCGTGGCCTCGCTCGTCCGCGAGAACCGTCCCGCGGCCGGCCGCGGCGACGCCCGTGCGACCAACTCCTCGATGCGAAAGGCGGCCTGAGCCGACATGCCCAAGGGTGTCCCCGAGAGCGTTCCCGACGACGGCCTGACGACCCGTCAGCGTCGTACCCTGCCGATCACCGCCGTGCACACCGGCCCCGGCAAGGGCAAGTCCACGGCCGCCTTCGGCATGGCCCTGCGGGCCTGGAACCAGGGCTGGCCGGTCGGGGTGTTCCAGTTCGTGAAGTCCGCCAAGTGGAAGGTCGGCGAGGAGAACGCGCTGCGCGTGCTCGGCGCCTCCGGCGAGGGCGGCACCGTCGACTGGCACAAGATGGGCTCCGGCTGGTCCTGGATCCAGCGCTCCGCCGAGCAGGAGATGACCAGCGAGGAGGCGGCCAAGGAGGGCTGGGAGCAGGTCAAGCGCGACCTCGCGGCCGAGACCTACCGCTTCTACGTGCTCGACGAGTTCACCTACCCGATGCACTGGGGGTGGATCGACCCGGACGAGGTGGTGGCCGTGCTCAAGGACCGCCCGGGCAGCCAGCACGTCGTCATCACCGGCCGGTACGCGCCCGAGGCGCTGACCGGATTCGCCGACCTGGTCACCGAGATGACCAAGGTCAAGCACCCCATGGACGCCGGCCGCAAGGGCCAGCGCGGTATCGAGTGGTGACCTCTTGAGCAACGCCCCCGCGCCCGTGAACATCCCCCGCCTCGTCGTCGCCGCGCCCTCCTCGGGCGCCGGCAAGACCACCGTCGCCACCGGCCTGATCGCGGCGCTCGCCGCGCGCGGGCTGACGGTGTCGCCGCACAAGGTCGGCCCCGACTACATCGACCCGGGCTACCACGCGCTCGCCGCCGGGCGCCCGGGCCGCAACCTGGACGCCTTCCTGTGCGGGCCGGAGCGGATCGCCCCGCTGTTCCTGCACGGCGCGGCGGGGGCGGACGTCGCCGTCGTCGAAGGCGTCATGGGCCTGTTCGACGGGGCCTCCGGGCGCGGGGAGCTGGCGTCCACCGCGCACGTCGCCAAGCTGCTGCGGGCGCCCGTGGTGCTGGTGGTGGACGGCTCCTCGCAGTCCCGCTCGGTGGCCGCGCTGGTGCACGGCTTCGCCTCCTGGGACCCGCAGGTGCGCCTGGCCGGGGTGATCCTCAACCGGGTCGCCTCCGACCGGCACGAGCACCTGCTGCGCGAGGCCCTGGAGGAGGGCTCCGGCGTGCCGGTGCTGGGCGCGCTGCGCCGCTCGGCCGCGGTCGCCACGCCCTCCCGCCACCTCGGGCTGATCCCGGCGGTGGAGCGCTCGACGGAGGCGCTGAAGGCCGTCGCCGACATGGGTTCGCTCGTCGCTTCGTCCGTCGACCTGGACGGCCTGCTGGAACTCGCGCGCACGGCACCGCAGTTGGATGCCGAGCCATGGGATCCTGCGACGGAGGTCGCACCGGTGGCCGGGCGGCCGCGGATCGCGGTGGCCGGCGGGGCGGCGTTCTCCTTCTCCTACGCCGAGAACGCCGAACTGCTCGGCGCGGCGGGGGCGGAGGTGGTCCCCTTCGATCCGCTGCACGCCACCGCACTCCCGGAGGGCACCGCCGGGCTGGTCATCGGCGGCGGCTTCCCGGAGCTGTACGTCAGGGAGTTGAGCGGGAACGCCGAACTGCGCTCGGCCATAGGGCAGTTCGCGGCCGCAGGCGGGCCGATCGCCGCCGAGTGCGCCGGACTGCTGTACCTGGGCCGGGAGTTGGACGGCCTGCCGATGTGCGGCGTGCTGGACACCGGCGCCCGGATGACCGAACGGCTCACCCTCGGCTACCGGGAGGCCGTCGCCCTGCACGACTCGCCCCTCGCGGCGGCTGGCACCCGGCTGCGCGGACACGAGTTCCACCGGACGGTCTGCGAACCGGGCGCGGGCGAACACCCCGCCTGGGGCTGGCACTTGCCCACCGGCCCGCGCACCGAGGGCTTCGCCGGGGGCAACGTGCACGCCTCGTACCTGCACCTGCACTGGGCGGGGGCGCCGACGCTGGCGTCCTCGTTCGCCGCTGCGGCGGCGGCCTTCCGGAGCGGTGTTTAAGGTCGCGACGTCGCCGGGCACCCGGCCGTAGGCTGCCCGCATGAACGTGATCGTCCTCAACGGCGGCTCCAGCTCCGGCAAGTCGAGCATCGCCCACTGCCTGCAGGAGCTGCTGCCGGAGCCGTGGCTGCACCTCGGCGCGGACACCATGGTCGGCGCGCTGCCGCCGCGGCTGCTGGCCGGCGGCGAGGGCATCGGCGGCCTGGAGGACGGGGGCGGCACGGTGGAGGTCGGGCCGGTCTTCGCCGCGCTGGACGCCGCCTGGACGGTCGGGGTGGCGGCGATGGCCCGGGCCGGGGCCCGGATCGTGGTGGACGAGGTGTTCCTCGGCACCACCGCCTCGCAGGCCCGCTGGCGCGCCGCCCTGGACGGCCTGGAGGTGCTCTGGGTCGGCGTCCGCTGCGACCCGGCGGTGGCCGCGGCCCGGGAGGCCGCCCGCGGCGACCGGGCCCCCGGGATGGCCGCCGCCCAGGCCGAGGCGGTGCACGAGGGGGTCGCGTACGACCTCCTCGTGGACACCTCGCAGGCCTCCGCGGCCGACTGCGCCGGGCTGATCGCGGAGCGCGTCCTGGCGGGTGGCTGACCGCCCCGGAAGCGCCCGGTACAGCGGTCGTTACAGCGGTCGTTACAGCGCTCGTTCCTGCGTCGGGACGTACGGCTGCGGCATCGGGGTGGTCGCGGCCGGGCCGGGCAGGGGAGCGGTCGGCGCGACGGCGGGCGGGGCGTTCGGCACTACAGGGGCCCGGCGGATCGCGTCCGCGCGTCCGGCTTCTACAAGTCCTCGTCCAGCAGCGCGGCCAGGTAGTGGGCCACCTCGTCGCGCAGTTCCTCCGGCATCGGGACGTACCAATGGCCGCTGCCGGCGGTCGCGTTGAACAGCAGGCCGTCGCACCAGCGGATCAGCCGGCGGGCGTCGGCCGTCGGGTCGATGGAGCCGGCCCGGGCGAGCAGGACGGCGGCGAGGTCGGCGAAGCGCGCGCCCAGGCGGTCGTAGACGACGCGCAGCGCCCTCCTCAGCCGCTCGGCCCCGACGTACGACTGGCAGCCCCCGGAGCTCCGGGGCGCGGCGGCCTGCGGCGAGCCGCGCGAGCTACTGGCGGCGGGACGTCGTCGCCACGCTCGGGCACCTCGCCGTGATCGTCACCGGGAAGAGGCCTGGTGAGCTCCGCCGCCAGCTCGGGATCCGCGAGGATTCCGGCGGTGGCACGCCATTCGGCTATCACGCGGTACAGGTTGGCGTGCACGTCCGGGCCCGCACCGTTCCGCACCGCGTCGACCAAGTCGACGGCGAACTCCCGCACCTCTTCGGGCGACAGGTGCCGGGCCCAGTCCGACGTCATTCCGTCAACTCCCGCTGCCGAAGGTCCCGTTGCGGGGCTCGTTCCGGTGGCAGGCGCGGCAGCGGAGGCGGGTGTAGATGGAGACCGCGCCCATGAAGACGTCCTCGCGGCCGTCGAGGGGGGATGCGGAGGCGGCGGGCTTCCCGCAGTCCAGGCAGGGGCGGTGCGGGCGGGCGGCGACCGAGCAGGCGCGGCAGATCAGGTGGGTCGGGTGCTCGGCATGGACGACGACGGGCTGCGGCCCGCCGTCGAGCAGGTGGACGCACCACGTGCAGGACTCGTCTGCCTGCGCCGCCAGCATCCGGGCCCGGACCTCCTGCTGCCATCTGGCGGCCTTCTGCACCGGCACCGTCACCGGCGGCCCCCATCCGGCGGCGGCGAGCCACTGGGCCCCCTCGGCCCCGGCCGCCCGCAACTGGTCGTCGACGGCGATCTCCCCGGGCGTCTTCTCCTTCATCGGGCCTCTCCTCCGGCGCGGTGTCCCCCTCGGGTTAACGCGCCGGGGAGGGCGCCGGACACGCCCTCCCGCACGTCGGCGCCGCACAGGCACGGCCGTCGGCTCAGTCGAGGAGCGACTCGGTGTCGCCGTGGGCGATGAGGAGTTTGCGCAGCAGGGCGTCGAGTTGGGCGCGCTCGTCGTGGTCGAGGGCGGCGAGGATGCGCTCCTCGTTGCGGACGTGCCCGTCGAGGGCGCCGTCGATCAGGTCCTTGCCGGCCGGGGTGAGGCGGATCAGGACGGCGCGGCGGTCGGTGGGGCAGGGGTTGCGTTCGACCAGGCCCTTGGCGGACAGCCGGTCGACGCGGTTGGTGATGGCGCCGGAGGTGACCATGGCGGACTTGAGGAGGGCGCGGGCGTTGAGCTCGTAGGGCTCGCCGGAGCGGCGCAGGGTGGCGAGGACGTCGAACTCGGAGGAGTCCAGGCCGCAGGAGGTGAAGTACTCGCGCAGGGCGTTGTCGACCCGTACGCCCAGCCGCCGCAGGCGGCCGACCAGGGCGATGACCTCCAGGTCGAGGTCGGGGCGGATCCTGGTCCACTGCTCGACGATGTCGTCGATGGTGTCGCGCTGCGTCATGGTCTGCCGCCTCCGGGGGTCGGTTGCTGCCTGCCTGAATATCTTAACCTTCACATACTTGACGTTCACTCACTTTGGAGCGTAGAACTTATCTCAACGTTCAGATAATCAACGTTGAGGGGATCGTCGTCATGGACCGCAAGCGCGCTGGGATCGCCGCCACCGCCGCACTCGCCCCGGCCGCCTGGGGCACCACCTACCTGGTCACCACGCAGCTGCTGCCCGAGGGCCGTCCGCTGCTGCTCGCCGCGCTGCGGGCCCTGCCGGCCGGGCTGCTGCTCCTGCTGATCGGCCGCAAACTGCCCAAGGGACGCTGGTGGGGCCGGGCAGCGGTGCTCGGGATGCTCAACATCGGGCTGTTCTTCCCGCTCACCTTCGTCGGCGCGTACCGCCTGCCCGGCGGGGTCGCGGCCACCATCGGGGCGATCCAGCCGCTGCTCGTCGCCGGGTTCTCCATCGGCGTCCTCGGCGTCCGGCCCGGGCGGCGGGCCCTGCTCGCCGGACTGGCCGGGGTCGGCGGGGTGGCGCTCCTGGTACTCAAGAGCGGGGCGCGACTGGACGGCGTCGGGATCGCCGCGATGGTCGCCGCGATCGCGCTGATGGCCATGGGCACCGTCCTCGCCCGCCGCTGGGGCCGCCCCGAGGGCGCCACCCTGCTCGACGTCACCGCATGGCAGCTCCTCGCCGGATCGGTCTTCCTGGTCCCGCTCGCGGCGGTCGTCGAGGGTGCGCCGCCGGCCCTGAGCGGCGCCAACCTGGCCGGCTTCGCCTACCTCGGTCTGGTCAGCACCGCGCTCGGCTACGTCCTCTGGTTCCGCGCCATCGCCCACCTGGGCGCCGGCCCGACCTCCTTCCTCGGCCTGGTCAACCCGGTCGTCGCCACCATCGGCGGCCTCGTCGTCCTCGGCCAGACCCTCACCGTCTGGCAGGTCCTCGGCCTCCTGGTGGCCCTCGGCGCCCTGGTCGCCGGCCAGGCCCCGGCCGCCCGGAAGCCGGCCCCCGCATCCGAGACCCCTGTCACCCCTGCCGGCCCCAGGCTCACGCCCGTCGCCCGCTGATCGACACGCACCGATCCACGAGGAGAACGCCGTGCACTACGTCGTCATCACCCGCACCGACCACACCCCCGACGCCGAGCTCGGCCACTACCTCGCCAACGTGGGCGCCACCATGGAGCCCTTCCGGGGCCGTCTGCTCGCCTTCGCCGCCTGACGGACAGCCGGCACCGGGACAGCCGACGCCAGGACACCCGAGACCAGGACACCCGCGCTCCGCCGACACCGGTCGGCGGGGCGCTTCGGTGCGTCGCCCGTCGGCCTCCGGCCCGGCGCGGCCCGGCCGGTCAGCCGGTGGCGCGGATGTAGATGTCGGCGGCGCCGGGGAGGCCGCCGGGGATGGCCGCCACGTAGATGCGGCGGGCGGTGGAGGCGTGGCTGGGGGCCGGGGAGGCGGGCCAGCTCGGGGTCAGGGTGGGGGC
>NZ_JNWQ01000019.1 GCF_000716875.1 Streptomyces novaecaesareae
ACCCCAGCCCTGCCACCCTCCCGCCTCACCCCAGCGGGCCGCCGCATCCGCGATGCCATCACAGCCCGGGAGGGCCGGCCATGAGCGACGCTCATGCCCTGTTCGAGTGGCTGTCACGGCAGCCCGATCCCACCGGATGCGGGCCGGCCCGGGCCGGGGCGGAGGCTGCCATGAGCAACCCTTATCCCCCATCCGAGTGGGCCCCTGCCGCGGCGCCATGCCAGCAGGTACGGGCAGGCCGCCCAAGCCACCGGGCAACCCGTCATGAACGCCACTCATCACCCAACCGAGTGGGCCCCGCGGCAGCGCGATCCTGCCCGGATGCGGGCCACCCCCGGCCGGGACGAGGTCGCCATAAGCACCGCTCATCACCCGAGCGGGCCCCACGGCAACGCAACGGTGCCGGATACCAGCGAGCCCCGGGGAGACGGAGCCACCCATGAGCACCACTCATCACCCATCCGAGTGGCCCCCCTCAGCGCCAACAGGCCAGCAGGTACGGGCAGGCGGCCCGAGCCACCAGGCAATCGCCCTGAGCCGCACTCATCACCCGAGCGCGCCTCGCGACAACGGCCGGTTCCCAGCCACCCGCGGCCCCTCGGCGAGACGGGATCGTCATGAGCAGCGCTCATCACCCGACCGGGTGGGCCGCCGCCGCAACCGGACGGTCCCGGGGCCGGCGGCGGGCTGGACAGCAGAGAGGGGAACAGCCATGAGCACCGCTCATCCCGCCGCCCCGGCAGGGCGCCGTACTCCAACCGGGCGGGCTGCGGGCGACAGCGCGGGGGCAGGGGAGGCGGCCATGAGCATCACACATGTCACCGGGCGCGCCGGCGGGACGAAGCGGCCCGTCGGAGCCCCGGATACGGGAGGCGATCGCGGCGCGGAACGGTCGGCCATGAGCAACACTCATCGCGTATGCCGCCTCACCGGCCCTCCTGGCATCGGAGTCGCCCCGGTGCGCCGAACTGCCCTCAAGACACCGGGCGGGCAGTCATGAGCGACGCTCATGGCGCCGCGCGCCTGACCGCTCGGGGTGTCGTTCGACGCTACGGGGGGATCGAGGCGGTGGCCGGGGTGGATCTGGTGGCCTTGCCGGGGCGGATCACCGCGTTGATCGGGCCGAACGGGGCGGGCAAGAGCACGCTGTTCGACTGCCTGGCCGGCACCGTCCGGCCCGATGCGGGGCGGGTGCTGCTCGGCGGGCGGGATGTCACCCGGCTGCCCGCGCATCGGCGGGTGCGGCTCGGGTTGGCGCGGACCTTCCAGCAGATCGCCGTCTTCCCGACCCTCTCGGTGGCCGACAACGTCCGGGTGGGTGCCGAGCAGCAGAGCAGGCGGGCCGGGCGGTCCGACGCCCGGGCCGTGGCCGAGCGGACTGCCCGGGCGTTGCGGCTGTTCGGGCTGCAGGCTGTCGCCGCCGAGCCGGCCGGGGCGCAGCCCTCCGGCGTACTGCGGTTGGTGGAGTTGGCGCGGGCGTTGGCGGGTGGGCCCAGGGTGCTGCTGCTGGACGAGCCGGCGGCGGGGCTCGACGCCGCGCAGACGGCCCGTCTGGTGTCGGTGCTGCGGGGGCTCGCCGAGCGCGGAATGGCGTTGCTGCTGGTCGAGCACGACGCCGAGTTGGTCGCCGAACTCGCCGACTCCGTCTACGCGATGGCCGAGGGCCGGATGGTCGCGGGCGGTCCGACCTCGGCCGTCCTCGCCGACCCCCGTGTCTCCCGGGCCTGGGGAGGGGTGAGCTGATGCCCGTCGAAGCCGCGCTGCGCGCCGCCCGGGTCCGGTACGGCCCGTTGGAGGCGCTGCACGGGGTCGACCTGGCCTTCCCCTCGGCCGCCGTCACCGTCCTGCTCGGCCGCAACGGCGCCGGGCGGACGAGCGCGTTGCACGCCCTCGCCGGGGTCGTCCCGCTGTCGGGCGGCCGGGCGATCTGGCGGGGCCGGGACATCGGCGGGCTGTCGGTGCACCAGCGCGTACGGCGGGGGCTGGCCCTGGTGCCCGCAGAGCGCGGGGTGTTCGGGTCGCTGACCGTCGCCGAGAACCTGAGCCTGGGCGGCCCGGGGAGGGACGAGGCGCTCGAACTGTTCCCCGAGTTGACCGCCCTGCTGAATCGCCGGGCGGGCACCCTCTCCGGCGGCCAGCAGCAACTGGTCGCCGTCGGGCGGGCCTTGGCGGCCGGGCCCACCCTCCTCCTGCTCGACGAGCCCGAACGCGGCCTGGCCCCCGCCGTCGCCGCCCGGCTGCACGCCAATCTGCTGGCCGGCGCCACCGGCGGCCGTACGGTCGTGGTCGCGGCCCAGTCGCTGCCCCGCACCCTCGCCGGGGCGGCGGTGGTGCACGTGCTGCACCGGGGCGAGGTGGTCTTCTCGGGCGAGCCGGGGGAGGTGGCCGACCGGCCGACCGCGTCAGCGTGACCCGACTGGGAGGAAAGCTCCTGGCATCCGCCCGACTACGGTCCCGTTGCTTCCAGTTGACCCTTTCCTTCCGTTCCGGTCGCTACGATGGCCGCACCCGTGCCGACCGCACATGTCGACCGCACCTGTCGATCGCTCATGTCGATCGCTCATGTCGATTCCAGTCGGCACAGCTGGGCAGGGGGAACGAACCGTGAGCCACATCCACGCCCGGGCGAACCAGCGCTCCCCCTGGTGGCTCCGGGCAGGCGGCCCGCTGCTGCTCGGGTGCCTGGGGTGGGTGTGCAGTGTGCCGACGCTCGCCGCGGACGACTCCATCCACGGGCTCGTGAGCCGTTGCCACGACAGCCCCGGCGCCCCGGCCCATGTGCTGCCGCTCGCCTGGGCGGGGCTGGTGCTGGGTGTCGGCGCGGTGGTGTGGGGCGGCTGGCAACTCGTCACCGCCGTCCGGCGCAGGACGTTCCGGCTCGGCCTCGGGCACGCTCTGGTGTGCGTACTGCTGCCGGTGGCGGCGATCGGCGTGCCACTCCAGTACGCCCTCGCACAGACCGCCGCGCACGACACCGGGGCGCAGCGAAGCACCTGCTTCGGGCTGGGCGGGACCACGGGCGCGACCGATCCTGCCACCGTCCGGGTGGCACGGCTCCGGACCTGATCGCCGCCGCCCGGGAGCACGCGCGAACGCAAGCCCGCGCGCAAGCCCGAGCCCGAGCCCGAACGCGAGCCCAAGCCCGAGCCCGAGCCCGAGGAGGGCGAACGCGACGGCAGCCACGCGAGGGCGGCGGAGACGGATGCGGATCACGGTGCGGCTCCCTTCCCGGGGGCCCTGACGACCCCCGTTCGCAAGTGCCTCAACCCTGACCCCGCCACCCCACCCCGCGCATGTACCGAACGGCACAACCCTGAGCAGTAAGCGCCGTGTCCTCCCCTGCCGATCGGCAGGGGAGGACACGGGTGTCACGCCAGGCCGCGCACGTACGGCGTCGTGGTGCTCACCCAGGCGAAGCCGAGCCGCTGGAGGATGGGGCGGCTCTGGTCGCTCGCGTCGACCTGCAGGTACCGGTAGCCGAGGTCGGCGGCGAGGCGGGCCCGGTGGGCGACGAGGGCGCGGTAGATGCCCCGGCCGCGCCACTCGGGTGCGGTGCCGCCGCCCCAGAGGCCGGCGAATCCGGTGCCCGGGTTCAGTTCCATCCGGGCCCCGGAGATCGGGCGGTCGCCGGCCATCGCGACGACCATGCTGAGCGTGTCGGTGCCGTGCCGGAGGTGGTCGAGGATCCGCTCGCGCAGGCGGGGCGCCTCCGTGCCGAAGGCCTGCTCGTGGGCCTGCACCAGCAGGTCCACGCCGGCCGGGTCGGTCACCGGCTGCAGCCGGACGCCCTCGGGCAGGACCACGTCGGTGGGCAGGTCCTCGATCCGGGCGATCATCAGGGCCTCGACCGGTTCGGGCGTGAACCCGGCCGCCAGCAGCCGCTTCCCGAGGTCGGCGGGACGGTCGTGGGAGTACGCCTTCCACTCGAACTCCAGGCCCAGAGCGGCGAAGTGCCGCACCTGCGCCGCGATCGCCGCGTCCGCCCCGGCCTCGTCCAGGCCGGACCACACCACGCCGTTCCAGGAGTCCTCCGAACCCACCTGCCGCACCACCGCACCGTCCCGCTCGACGCGGACGCCGGGGCCGTCCGGCTGCGCGTTGCGCCGGATCCGGTCGTCGAACAGGGCGAGCACTTCGTCATGATCCATCCGCTCACTCCAGCACGGCGCGGGAACGAGCGCCATCGACTTTCCGTCCGGCCGCCTCCGGTGCACCCGACGACCGGTCCCGAGGCCGGACCCCCGACCAGACCCCGGCCGGTCGGACAGCGGGTCCGGCGGCCAGCCGGACTAGCGACCAGACTAGCGGCCGGACGGCCGGCCAGCGCGGATCACCTCGCTCGGCGCCTCCGCGCCCATGATGGCGTCCAACACGTCGCGCGCGGCCGCGAGTTCGTCGATCCGCCGGGTGATCCGGGCGCGTTCCACGGCCAGGCCGGCACGCAGTTCCGGGCAGGTCGGGCCGGGCCGGCGGTGCCCCGGGGACGGCAGGCCGGGGAGGATCTCGGCGATGGCGGCGCTGTTGAGACCGGCCGCGAGGAGGGTGCGGATGCCGTGGACGGCGTCCACGTCCCGCTCGCCGTACTCGCGGTAGCCGCTGGGGCGGCGCTCGGGGGTGAGCAGGCCCTGTTCCTCGTAGTAGCGCAGGGCACGGGGGGTGACCCCGGTCCGCCGGGCGAGTTCTCCGATCCGCATCGCGGGCACCTCCTGGGTGGGCCTCCGCCTTGACTCTGCCGCCGGCGTGAAGGTCTAGCGTAACCGCCATGCCGAACCGACGATCTTCCTCAACCGGCCCTTCCCGTAACGCCGTTGCCGTGCTGGGCCTGGGCCCGATGGGCCGGGCGCTGGCCGGGGCGCTGCTGGCGGCCGGCCATCCGGTCACCGTCTGGAACCGCACGCCGGGCCGGGACGCCGAACCGCTCGCCCTCGGGGCACGGTCGGCCGGGAGCGCCGCCGCGGCGGTGGCGGACGCGCCGCTCGTCCTGCTCTGCGTCCGCGACCACGCCGCCGCCCGGGCCGTGCTGGACACCGCCGGGCCCGCCCTGACCGGCCGCACCGTCGTCAACGCCACCTCGATCGGCCCGGACGACGCGCGCGCGAACGCCGCCGACGCCCAAGCCCTCGGCGTCCGCCTCCTCGACGCCGCGATCCTCACCCCCACCCCGACCATCGGCCGCCCGGAGGGCACCGTCCTGCTCAGCGGCGATCCCGAGGCCTTCGCCGCGCACGCCGGGACGCTCCGGGCCCTGGGCACCGTACGCCACGTGGGCGCGGACCCGGGCCGGGCGGCGGCCTTCGACGCGGCCCTGCTCGATCTGTTCTGGACCACCGTGCACGGCTGGGTCCACGCCCTGGCCCTCGCCCGCGCAGAGGGCATCGGCGGCGCCGAACTCGCGCCGTACGCCCAGGGGTTGTCGCGCCTGCTGCCCCCGCTGATCGAGGACTTCGCCCGCCGCGCGGACGACCGTCACCACCCGGGCGACCGCAGCAGCGTGGCCTCCGCCGCAGCCGGGCTGGCGCACGTCACACACACCGCCCGGGCCCGCGGCCTGGACACCTCCGTCCTGGACGCCGCGCTCGCCCTCACCCGGCGGGCGGTCACGGCCGGTCACGGCCCGGACGGGGTGTCCTCCCTGGTCGAACTGCTCTCCGCCTGAGGCCGGACGGCGCGAGTCCCCACCGCCGAAACCGAGTCCCAACCGTCGAAACCGAGCCAACCGTCGAAGCCGAGTCCCAACCGTCGAAACGACGGCAGGGGCCGCCGCGGGAGCGACACCGCCTCACGAGTTCCGGTCGGCCGGCCAGTCCCCCCGCCCGGCCAGGTCCAGCACCAGGGCGGCGATGTTCCAGGAGTCGTCGTCGCCCCGGTGGTGGCGGCCTTCCAGGGGGAGGCCGGCCACGGTCAGCGCCTCGGCCATGCCGGGGCGTCGGCGCAGGCCGTAGGAGGCGGTGAAGGCGATCTTCGCGTTGGTGTGGCGGTCGCCGAAGGGGTATTCCGTGTTGGTGTGACGGCACTGGCGGGTGAACTGGTTGCGGTCGTAGTCGCCCCAACTGGCCCACGGGATCGAGCCCGTACGGTGGTGGGCCGCCAGTTCCCGGCAGGCCTCGCCGAAGGGGAGGCCGCCGTCCACCTCGGCCTGTGTCAGCCCCGTCAGCTCCGTGCAGAAGGGGCTCACCTTCGACCGGGCCGGGCGCACCAGCAGCCGGTGCTTGGCGAGGCGTTCACCCGCGCGCAGATCGACGACGGTGAGTCCGATCTCGATGATCTCGCTGACCTGCCCGGGTGGCAGCTGCCCCTCCCAGCAGGTCGCTTCGACATCGATCACGTTCAGCAGGTGCGGGTGCGGGTCGACGGCCATGGGGAGTGAGTGTAGGAACGTCCACGGCCCCGGGTCATCCGGATTTTCTTCGTCCGCTCCTGCGGGGCTACTGCGCCAAGTAGCCGCCGTCGACCGGCAGTACGGCGCCGGTGATGAAGGAGGCGTCGTCGGAGGCGAGGAAGAGGACGGCGGCGGCGACCTCGGCCGGGGCGCCGAGGCGGCCCATCGGGTGGAGCTTCTCGATCGCCGCGAGGTATTCGGGGCCGCCGGGTTCGTCGCTGAGGCGGGCGACCCGCTCGGTGGTGATGGTGCCGGGGGCGACGGCGTTGACCCGGATGCCGCGGTCGGCCCATTCCACGGCGAGGTGTTTGGTGAGGCCGGAGGCGACGAACTTGGCGGGCCCGTAGACGGCCTGGCCGCGCTGGCCGGCCTCGCCGGAGATGGAGGAGAGGCAGACGATCGAGCCGCCGGGCCGTTCCTGGGCGGTCATCGCCTGGATCGCGTACTTGCAGGTCAAGAACATGCCGCGGCCGTCCACGGCCATCACGTGGTCCCAGTCCTCGGCCGTGGCCTCGGTGACCTCCATCAGCGGGAGCACCCCGGCGTTGGCCACCAGGACGTCCAGCCGCCCGTGCCGTTCGGCGGCGGCATCGATCATCCGGCGGGCGTCCGCGTCGTCGGCCACGTCGCCGACCACCGTGCTGACGGCGCCCGGGAAACGGTCGGCCAGGCGGCTCAGCCCGTCGGCGTCGATGTCGGTGGCGACCACCGACGCGCCCTCGCGGACGAAGCGCTCGGCGACGGCCCGTCCGATGCCGCTGGCCGCGCCCGTCACCACGCAGGAACGGCCTGCCAGTCGACCGGTCGCCGGAGTTCCCGCCGCGTTCGTCGTCACCATGGGCGCGACTCTACCGACCGGGCGGGCGGAGGTCGGGCTTCCGCCGACAACCCGCGGTCGGCGCGTCGGCGGGGTGGGGCGTGCCCGGGGGACGGTCCGGCCGGGAGGACAACGGCCGTACGGGCCAAGGCGGTTGCGGCGCCCCGGTCGCAGAAGCGGCCGGGGCGCGCCCGTACGGTGCCCGGTGTGCCCGCCGCCGCGGAGACGGCGGACGCGCCGTCAGACGGTGAGGACGACCTTGCCGCGCAGGTGCCCGCCCTCACTGATCCGCTGCCCCTCGGCCGCCTCCGCCAGCGGCAGCACCCGGTGCAGCGGCAGCCGCAGGGTGCCGGCCTCGTGCAGGGCGAGCGCGGTGGCGTAGGCGCGCTGGTGGTAGGACGCGCCCTCGGTGCCGCCGGTGAAGCGGATGCCGTACTGCTCCGCGCCCACGAAGTCGGCGATGGTCAGGACCCGGTCCGCGCCGCCCGTCAGCTCGACCGACAGCGGCAGCACCCCGCCCTGCCCGACCGCGTCCAGGGCCCGGTCCACCCCGTCCGGGGCGACCGCGCGCACCCGCTCGGCCAGGCCGTCGCCGTACGCCACCGGGATCGCGCCGAGCGCGCGCAGGTGGTCGTGGTTGGCCTCGCTCGCGGTGCCGATCACGGTGATCCCGCGCGCCCGGGCGAACTGCAGCAGCACGGTGCCGACCCCGCCCGCCGCGCCGTGCACCAGCAGGGTCTCGCCCGGCTGCACGCCGAGGACGTCGAGGGCCCGTTCGGCGGTCTCGGCCGCCACCGGGAGCGCCGCGGCCTCCTCCCAGCCGAGCGAGGCGGGCTTGCGGCTCAGCTGCCCGGCGGGCACCAGCACCTGCTCGGCGTACGCGCCGCCCATCACGGCGCCGAACACCTCGTCGCCGGGGGCGAGACCGCTCACGTCCTCGCCGACGGCCTCCACCACGCCGGCCAGCTCGTAGCCGGGCACGGCAGGGAAGGCCACCGGGAACATGTCGACCATCGCGCCGCTGCGCACCTTGTGGTCGAGCGGGTTGACGCCCACCGCGCGGACCGCCACCCGCACCTGGCCGGGCCCGGGGGCGGGCAGCTCGATGTCGATCGGGCGCAGCACGTCCGCGTCGCCGTACTCGTTGAAGGCCATCGCCTTGGTCATGGAAGCTCCTTGGGATTGCGTGGAGTTGGCACCTCCGACGGTTTCCATCCTGGTCCGGGGCCACGGTCAGGGCCCCTGGGCTTTCGGCCGGTTCGACCTGTCCGAACGGCCAGGCAGTGCCGGGCCCGACCGGACTAGACTCGACGGAATGGACGGTGCGGACGGCGTGACTGGGACGAGCAACGCGGGCAACGCGGGCAACGCGGGCAACGCGAATGGCGCAAAGAGCACGACCAGCGCGAGCGGCGCGAACGGACGGTGGCAGGAGGCCTGGGCCCGCCCCGAGGACGCCCTGGCGCGGGCCGTGGAGGTGCTGCGCGCACCGCGGCCGGACATCCTGCCCCGCCTCTCCCGCACCCTCGCCACCCTCGTGCCGCACGTGGCGGTCGCCCAGCTCAGCGGCGTCTGCACCTACTCCCCCACGCACGCCCACGGCCTGCCCGAGCTGGCCGACGGCATCAGCGGCCTGGAGCTGTCCCGGTTGGCCGAGCGCGCCACCGCGACCATCGCGACCGGCCGCCCCTGGCAGGGCGAGGCCGATCTCGCGGGCCGCACCCGGCCGGTGGTGGTCGTCTCGGCCGCATCGGGCGGCGCCACACCGACCGACGACGCCGCGCCGACCAGCGACGTACCGACCAGCTCCGTCAACGGAGCCGTCCTCGTCCTCGTCCGGGCGGACGCCACCCCCGTGGCCCCGGGGGCGCTCGCCGTGCTGCAGCAGCTGTGGGAGCTGGTCGTCGCCCACTCCGACCACCGCGCCACCGACGCCGCACCCAAGCACGCGGCCGCGTCCCGCGCCTCCGCCAACGCCCGCGCCCGGGCGATCGCCGAGTTCACCGGCACGCACAGCGCCGCGCTCAGCGCGATCCTGGCGCCGCTGCGCTCGGCCGACCTGGACGACGCGACCGCGCGCCGCAGCGCCACCGAGCTGGCCGTCACCGCCCTGCTCGACCTGCGCCAGGGCGCCGACCTGGACCGTACGCTCAGCGAGGAGCCCGCCGGGGCCGCGTTCGCCCGGCTCGCCCGGGAGCTGCGCCCGCTGCTGCGGCACACCCGGGTCCGGCTGGACTCGGCGCCGCCCGCCGAGGCCACCCGCTCCGTCCCGGCCGACGCCGCGCACACCGCCCGCGATGCCGTCCGGGCGGCGGTCCTGCTGATGCTGGAGCAGGAGAAGCCGACCCGCCTGCACGTGAGTTGGCAGTTCACCCCGGAGGACGCCCTGCGGGCGGTGGTCCGCGGTGACGGCCTCGGCGTGCTGGCCGTCGACGCCCTCGCCGTCCACCGCACCACGGACCGCATCGCCGCCCTCGGCGGCCGCTGCACCGTCGAGGCCGTCCCCGGTTGGGGCACCACGGTGACGGTCGACCTGCCGCTCAGCCTCCCCGAGCCGTCCCTCGCCACCGACCCGCTGGACGGCCTCCAGCCACGGGAGTCGGAGGTCCTCGACCAGCTCGCCCAGGGCCGCCGCAACCGCGACATCGCCGCGGCGCTGCACATCAGCGAGTCGACGGTGAAGTTCCACGTCGCCAACATCCTGGCGAAGCTGGGCGTGGCCTCACGCGGCGAGGCCGCGGCCCTGGCCCACCGTGCCGGGATGCCGGCCGGCACGGTCGGGCTGCACGTGGCGCCCTGAGCCCCGCCGACACCCGGACGGAGTTCAGCCCAAGGTGACCAGCCGGGCCCCGCCGTCCGCCTCGATGACGGTGCCGGTGAGGTTGCGGTTGGTCGCCGCCAGCACCACCACGTCCGCGATGTCCTCGGCGGTGGCGACCCGCCGGGCGGGCAGCTGCTCGGCGGCCTGGGCGAAGTAGGCCTTCCGCGCCTCCGCGGGCAGCCCGTTCCACCAGGGCGTGTCGACCAGCCCCGGGGAGACGCCGTTGACCCGGATCGGCGCCAGCTCCGCCGCGAGCGGCTTGACCAGGGCTTCGACGGCGCCGTTGATCGCCGCGATGCCGGCCGTGCCGGGGATGCCGGAGCGGGCGGTGGTCGCACCGAGCAGGGTTATCGACCCGGTGGGCGCGAGGTGCGGCAGGGCGGCCTGGACGGTGGTGAGGTGCCCCCAGAACTTGGCGTCGAAGGCGCGGCGCAGCATGGTGAGGTCCAGGTCGGCGATCGGGCCGGGCCCCTCGCTGCCGGCGAGCGTGACGACCAGCCAGTCGATCCGCCCGATCGACTCGATCACCCCGGTGATCTGTGCCCGGTCGCCGCCGTCGGCCCGGTGGCCGGTCAGCTCCGGGTCGGTGCCGGCGACGGCAGCCAGCTTCTCCGGGTCGCGGCCGACGACGTGGACGTCGGCGCCGAGGCCGTGCAGCCGACGCGCGGTGGCCAGCCCGATGCCGGAGGTCCCGCCGACGACCAGTGCGGTGTGCTTGCTCACGAACTCTCATCTCCCCGATGGAAAAACTCCCGGCCCGACGCCGGAGTCAATTTCAAACCGTGACGTCTCGTCTCGAATTGCGGTAGCGTGGCAAGCGTGACCGAGCAACGAGAAGATCTCCCCCGCCCCGGCCGCAAGCGCAGCGAGGAGAGCCGGCTGGCGATCCTGACCGCCGCCTTCCAACTCCTCGGCGAGGTCGGCTACGCCGCCCTCACGATCGAGGGCATCGCGACCCGCTCGGGCACCGGGAAGCAGACCATCTACCGCTGGTGGCCCGCCAAGGCCGACGTCCTGATGGACGCGTTGGCCACCAAGGCCGACCTGTACGTGGCGGTGCCCGACACCGGCAGCCACCCGGCCGACCTACGCGAGTTCCTGCGCGCCAGCATGGTGCTGGGCCGCCGCCCCGAGGTCGCCGCCGGACTGCGCGCGCTCATGGCGGAGGCGCAGATCGACCCCGCGTTCGGCGAGCGGTTCCGCGCGTCCTTCCTGCAGCCGCGCCGCGACGCGCTCGGCGCCCTGCTCGACCGGGCCCGGCTGCGCGGCGAACTCCCGCCCGGCCTGTCCGTCGGCACCGGCATCGACCTGGTGTTCGGCGTCGTCTGGTACCGGCTGCTGGCCACCGGGCAGGAGTTCGACGACCTGCTCGTCGAGGAGCTGGTCGGCGTGCTGACCTACGGTGGCAACTGACGACGTCCATCGGAGAGGGGCGACATGACCGACCGGCCGACCACCTGGGATCCCGAGACCCCCGGCCTCCTGCGGCTGCCCTCCGGCCGCCTCCTGCGCGGCCGCGGCCTGATCCGTCCGCTGCCGCCCGGACCCCGACCCGCCTTCGGCCTCTACCTGTTGGGCCGGCCGCCGAGGGACATCGAGTGGGAGCACCGCTGGCTGCGCTGGCCCGATTTCCGGCTGCCGAGCGACCGCGCGGACGCGGCCGACGCCTTCCGCGAGGCCTGGCAGCGCGCCGCGACCGAACGCGTCGAACTCGCCTGCGCGGGCGGGCGCGGACGTACGGGCACGGCGCTCGCCTGCATCGCCGTCCTGGACGGCGTCCCGGCCGCGGAGGCGGTCGCCTACGTACGGGAGCACTACAGCCGGCACGCCGTCGAGACGCCGTGGCAACGGAAGTTCGTCGAGCGGCTGGCCTAGGCGGCCGAACGGGCCGCCCGGTATCCGGTCGGCCCCGGCGGACGGACCCGGCCTGTACGGTGCTCCTGCGCGCGCCCGTTCGGGCCTCGCTCTGCCCGGGGGTTCACTCCTCCGGGAGGAGGGTGAAGTCGGCCGGTTCGCCGTCCATGGTGAAGCGCTGCGGTGCGCCCGGCACCTCGGGGTGCCAGCCGGCGGCGAGGCCGGCGCGGATCAGGGCCGCGGTCAAGGCGGGCGTGACCGGGGCGAGTTGGAAGACCTCGGCGATGCGGTCGGCGGGGGCGGTCAGCAGGATGCCGTGGTTGAGCCAGGGGTCGTCGAAGCAGCGGGCGACCTCCAGCGGGCGGCCCGAGCGGCCGCCGGTGTCAAGCCAGGCGCGCACCACCACGTGCGAGGCGTCACGGGGACGGATGATCCACCGGTAGTCGCGGCCGTCGACGTGGATCCTGCGCGGTGTCCTCGGGGCCATCCCGCCACCGTACGCCCCCGACCGACGGGCACCCCGACCGACAAGGCCCGGACGGGCACGCCTCAGATGTCCCAGCTGCGGCCGGCCGCCCAGCACTCCAACGACTGCCACGCGATGTCCGGGTGGGCGGCATGCAGGGCGTCGGTGTCGATGTCAAGGCCGGGGGCCTGGAAGTAGCGGAACATCGCGGCCAGGTCTTCCGAGTACCCGGCGGCGACGGAGAGCGGCACCTCCTCGAAGCGGATGTCGCGTCCGCTCGCCGCGCCGATGGCGGCGGCGATCTGCTCGCCGGTGCGCCACTGCGAGGCGATGTCGATGCGCCGGCCGGTGTAGGCCTCGGGGTGGGCGAGGACGTGGGCGGCGAAGGCGCCGATGGTGTCGGCGGCGATCACCGGGAGGGGGACTCCGGGGGGCATGGGGAGGTGGAAGACGCCGTCCCGGAGCGATCGGAGCGTCCAGCCGTTGGCGTAGTTCTCCATGAACGCGGCCGGGCCGAGGACGGTCCAGGGCAGGCCGAGGGTGGCCAGGTGCCGCTCGATGCGGCGCTTGCTCTCGAAGTGGGGGATGCCGGTCGGGCGGTCGGCATTGGCGGCGGAGGCGAGGACGACGTGCCGGACGCTGCCGCTCGCGCGGGCGGCGTCGAGCAGGGTGGTGCCCTGGTGGACCTCGGTGCCCGGGTCGCTGCCGAACGGGGTGGACATCGCGAACAGTGCGCCGGTGCCGTCCAGCGCCGCCGCCAGCGAGGCGGGCTCGTCGAAGTCGGCGCGGACCACTTCTGCGCCGAGTGCGGCGAGTGCGGCGGCGGCCGGGGAGCCGGTGTCGCGGGTGAGGGCGCGGACCGGGCGGCCGGCGCGCAGCAGGGCGCGGGCGGTGGCGCCGCCCTGGGCGCCGGTGGCACCGGTGACGGCGACGGGAAGCGAAGGCTCGAATATCTGCGCCATGCAGACAACATAGAGAGAAATGCCTGCGTAGCGCAACTATTAATCGAGGTGCCCGCTACCCTTCCCCCATGACGACCCGCGATGCCCTGATGGCGCAGCTGTGGCCGGTCTCGCGCCGCTACCTGGCCTCCTACGTGCTGTTCAACCAGGCCGTCGCCGACCACCTCGGCATGCACCCGACCGACGTGCAGTGCCTCAACCTGCTCACCCTGGAGGACGGCCCGGTCACCACCGGCCGGATCGCCGAACTCACCGGACTCACCAGCGGCTCCGCCACCCGGCTGGTCGACCGCCTGGAGAAGGCCGGGCTGGTCGCCCGCCAGCGGGACGACGCGGACCGCCGCCGGGTCCTGGTCGCCGTCCTCCCCGAGGCGCTGGAGCGCTTCGGGGAGGTGTGGCGCAGCCTCGGCGCCGACTGGGCGGCGGTCCTCGACGAGGACAGCGAGGCCGAACTGGCCTTCCTGCTACGGCACATGAACCGCACGGTGGAGCTCAGCCACCGCCAGATCGCCCGCCTGGCGGGCGAGGACTCCCAGCGCCTGCCCTAGGCCTGCCCCAGGTGTTCCGATCGGCTACGTCTTGCGCAGCTCCGGTGCCGGGACGCCGATCAGCAGCCGCCGCACCGCGTCCCAGGCCGCGCGGAGGGCGGCCGCGCACGCGCGGGTGTCGGAGCCGAGCAGGCGCAGCCAGGCGCCGCTGTCCTGCGGGAGCACGCTGACGCCGTGGAGCAGGCCGCGGTCGGCCAGGGCCTCGTGCAGCGCGTCCGCGATCCGGGCGGCCGGGGCGAGCGGGCTGAGGACGTACAGGCTGGACATCACGTCGTGTCCGGCGAGCACGGCCGGCCCGGTGACTCCGCCGCCGGTGACTCCGCCGCCGCCGGCCCCGCCGCCACGGCCGGAGGGCTCCAGCCGCACGGTGTCGACCGCCACCAACTCGCCGTCCGGGCGCCGCACTTCGAGGTCCGAGGCGAACACCCGGTAGGCATTGCGCTCGCCGCGGGCCAGGCGGCCGGCCAGCACCGTCTCACCGGCCAGGACGGTCGCGCCCGGGTCGACGGTCAGGACGGTGCGCTGGTAGAGCCGGGAGTCCACGAAGGGGATCACCGGCTCGGGCAGGTACTCGACGTAGGCGCCGGGGCCGGCCTCCAGGTGGAGGAGCTGCGTCGCGTAGTCGAATTCCATCCGGTAGACCTTGGTGGCCGCCTGGGTGGTGAGGTGGACGGCCGTGTCGGCGCCGCAGCGCACGTCCGTCCGCAGCCGGTCGGCCTGCAGGATGCCGCCGCCGGTGGACATCAGGAAGGTGACGGCGAGGTCGGGGCGGGCCGGGTCGTAGTACAGCGGGCGCATGATCTGCAGCGGCGACTTCTGGTAGTGGCCGGTGAGTTCGGTGCGCCCGCCGATGTTCTCGAAGGCCAGCTCCAGCAGCCCGACCTTGCCGGGGCGCCCGACCCCGAGGGTGTCGGGCGTCCCGGCGTGCCGGCGGACCTCGTACGGGACGCGGGCCGGTTCGTAGTGCCGGGGGTCGAGCCGGGGTACTGCCGCCGGTGCGACGCCCTCCACCGCCTCGGGGGAGGCCGTCACGCCGGCACCTTCCGGAAGGTCTCCAGGAAGGCGGCGATCTCCTCCAGCCCCTCCCCCGTCAGGCAGTTGGTGAGCACCACCGGCCCGCCCTCGCGCACCCGGCGGGCGTCGGACTCCATGATGCCGAGGTCGGCGCGGACGTACTGGGCGATGTCGATCTTGTTGATGACCAGCAGGTCGGACTCGGTGATGCCCGGGCCGCGCTTGCGGGGCATCTTCTCGCCCTCGGCGGTGTCGAGGACGAACAGGAACAGGTCCACCAGCACCGGGCTGAAGGTCAGCGTGAGGTTGTCGCCGCCGGACTCGTACAGCAGGGTGTCGACGTCCGGGAAGCGCTCCAGCATCTCGGCGCCGGCCGCGAGGTTCATCGTCGGGTCGTCGCGGACGGCGGTGTGCGGGCAGGCGCCGGTCTCCACGCCGACCACCCGCTCCGGGTCGAGCACCCCGGCGAGGGTGCGGCGCACGTGCTCGGCGTCCTCCTGGGTGTAGATGTCGTTGGTGATGACGGCGGGGCGGTGGCCGCCCGCGATCAGCACCGGGACGAGCGCCTCGATCAGCGCCGTCTTGCCGGAGCCGACCGGCCCGCCGATGCCCACGCGGAGCACGTTCTCGGTCATGGGGTGTCCTCCACTCATGGGGTCTTCGGGGTCTTCAGGTCGCGAACAGCCGGGCCTCGGCCCGCTCGTGCCGTCCGGACATCGCGTCCGCGACCGGCACGCAGCCGCCGAGGTCCGCCAAGTCCCGTTCCAGTGCTGCCGCGACGACCTCCCGGATCACCGGTGCGGCCGCTCGCAGCACCACCTGTGCCCGGCGGTGGTCGGTGAGCCGCAGCCGCAGCGCGGCGCCGACGAAGCTCGTGCAGAACGCGAACAGGTCGCTGGTGACGGCCTGTTCGACGGGCACGGCGGCCGAGGCGTACGCCACCCCGGCGGCCACCGCCTGGCAGCCGGGGGCGCGCTTGTCCGCGACCAGCTCCGCGTACCGTTCCAGCGGCTCGCCGCCCACCGACTCCCGGGCGATGTCCAGGAGTTGGCGTCCGGTCCGGGTGGCGGCCAGCCGCAGCTCGCGGTTGAGCCTGGTGGCGTGCAGCCGACGGTCGGTCTCGGCCAGCAGCTCCCAGTCGCCCGCCGTGGCGGCCCGGTGGGCGAGGACGAGTGCGGTGGCGTCGGAGGGGCCGACGCCGTGCCGCAGCAGGTCGGTGAGCAGCGCGGGCATCGTGTCGGCGGTGACGGCCTTGGCCTGGGCGTAGCCCTCCAGGCCGTGCGAGAGGGTGTAGAAGCCGCTGGGGAAGGCGGAGTCGGTCAGTTGGAGGCAGACCAGCAGGGCGTCCAACCCGGAATCGGCGGCGGTATCGGCGGCATCGGCGGCGGTGGCGGTGTCGGCCGCCGTACCCGCCGCGGTGTCGGTGATCACGCGAGGTAGAACAGGTGGTTGAGCGGCAGTTCGCGGGCCGGCTCGATGGTGGCGGGCTCGCCGTCCAGGGTGACCTTGTACGTCTCCGGGTCGACCGCGATCTTCGGCAGCGCGTCGTTGCGCACCATGTGCTGCTTGCCGATCGAGCGGCACCGCCGCACCGGCAGTACCCGGCTCTCCAGCCCGAGTTCGGCCGGGACGCCGAGGTCCACCGCGGCCTGGGACATGAAGGAGACCCGGGTGGCCTGCCGGGCCCGCCCGTACGCGCCGAACATCGGCCGGTAGTACACCGGTTGCGGGGTGGGCAGCGAGGCGTTCGGGTCGCCCATCAGCGCCCAGTTGATCACCCCGCCCTTGATCACCATCTTGGGCTTGGCGGCGAAGGAGTTGATCGGCCAGAGCACGATGTCGGCGAGCTTGCCGGGCTCCAGCGAGCCGATGTGGTCGGCGGTGCCGGAGGCGACGGCCGGGTTGATGGTGAGCTTGGCGAGGTAGCGCAGCACCCGGAAGTTGTCGTGGCGCTCGCTGTCGCCGGCCAGTTTGCCGCGCTGGTCCTTGCAGTGGTGGGCGGTCTGGAAGGCGCGGGTGAAGGTCTCCCCGATCCGGCCCATCGCCTGCGAGTCGGAGGAGAAGATCGAGATGACGCCCTCGTCGTGCAGCACGGTCTCGGCGGCGATGGTCTCGGCGCGCACCCGGGAGTCGGCGAAGGAGACGTCCTCGGGGATGTCGTGGCTGAGGTGGTGGCAGACCATCACCATGTCGAGCAGCTCGTCCACCGAGTTGACGGTGTAGGGCAGGGTCGGATTGGTGGAGGAGGGCAGGACGTTGGGCTCGCCGGCGATCCGCATGATGTCGGGGGCGTGGCCGCCGCCCGCGCCCTCGGTGTGGAAGGTGTGGATGGTGCGGCCGTCGATCGCGGACAGGGTGTCCTCGAAGTAGCCGGACTCGTTGAGGGTGTCCGTGTGGATGGCCACCTGGACGTCGTACTCGTCGGCGACGTTCAGTGCGCTGTCGATCGCGGCCGGGGTGCTGCCCCAGTCCTCGTGCACCTTGAGGCCGCACACGCCCGCCTCGACCTGCTCGCGCAGGGCGCCGGGCAGCGCGCCGTTGCCCTTGCCGAGCAGGCCGACGTTGACCGGCAGGTCCTCGACCGCCTGGTACATCCGGTGGATGTTCCACGGGCCGGGGGTGCAGGTGGTGCCGTTGGTGCCGTCGGAGGGCCCGGTGCCGCCGCCGATCAGGGTGGTGATGCCGTTGCTGAGCGCCTCCTGCACCTGCTGCGGGGCGATGAAGTGGATGTGGGTGTCGACACCGCCGGCGGTGGCGATCAGGTGCTCGCCGGAGATCACGTCGGTGCCGGGGCCGATGACCAGCTTCGGGTGCACGCCGCTCTGGGTGTGCGGGTTGCCGGCCTTGCCGACGGCGGTGATGAAGCCGTCCTTGACGCCGATGTCGCCCTTGACGACGCCGAGTACCGCGTCCATGACGACCACGTTGGTGATGACCAGGTCGAGCGCGCCCTGGACGGAGGTGGCGGCCGGGTCCTGGGCCATGCCGTCGCGGATGCCCTTGCCGCCGCCGTAGACGGCCTCGTCCCCGTAGTGGCCCTGGTTGAAGTCCTGCTCGACCTCGACCACCAGGTTGGTGTCGGCGAGGTGGAAGCGGTCGCCGACGGTCGGGCCGAACAGGTCGGTGTACTGCTTGCGGGAGAGGATGGCCATCAGCGGTCGCCTTCCGGGTGGATCTCCGTGCGGAAGTCCCGGGGCCGGTCTTCCTTGTGGTCGAGGTTGGTGCCCTTGAAGCCGCGGGCGATGGCCCGTTCGACGGCCCGGGCGCGGGTGTCGGGCGCGGTGATGCCGCCGTCCACCAGGTTGCTGAAGCCGACCAGGCGGCGGTGGCCGCCGAACTCGGCGAGCGTGACGTCCTTGGTGTCGCCGGGCTCGAAGCGGACGGCGGTGCCGGCCGGGATGTCCAGGTGCTTGCCGAAGGCGGCGTTGCGGTCGAAGTCGAGGGCGCGGTTGGCCTCGAAGAAGTGGTAGTGGGAACCGACCTGGATCGCCCGGTCGCCGGTGTTGCTGACCGTGACGGTGGCCTTGGCGCGGCCGGCGTTGATCTCCACCGGGTCGTCGCCGTACAGGTATGCGGCGCCACCAGACATGGCTGGCCTTCCTCTCTGCCGGTTCAGTGGGGGGTGTGTGCGTGGGGGTGTCTGTGCGAGTCCTCGGGCAAGTCCGCGTGCGGGTGCGGGTGGTGGTCTCCGCCCGGCCCGTGGCTGTGCGCGTAGCCGTGCCCGTGCTCGGCGTCGAGGCCGGCCCGGATGCCGTCCTCCCCGTGCCCGAGCAGGTGCAGCGCCGCCGCCACCCGGGCGGCGACCACTCCGGCGATCGCGGACGGCCGCAGCAGCGGGCCGCCGTCCCGTACGCCGGGCAGTGCGGTGCGCAGTGCCGGACCGAAGGAGGCCGGGACGGCCGTCACCTGCGGGGCGCCGAGCAGGCGGCAGCGTTCGGCGCCCTCGGCCGGGTCGGGGTCGCCGCCCTCGAAGGCCACCTCCACCCAGCGGTGCCGCCCGTACTGGCGGGCCAGTCGGGCGATCCGGAACAGCTCGGCGTCCTCGAAGGGGCCGGCCGCCGGTGCGGTGACCAGTACCGCGCCGTCAGGGGCGGCGGCGGCAGCGGCGCGCAGCCAGCCGATGAGGTGTTCGGCGGCGCCGAAGGGCGCGGTCAGGGCGAGCCGGCCCCGGCCTTCCCCGGCGGCCAGCCAGCGCAGCGCCCGGGCGGTGTCGGCCACCAGCTCGGGGTCGCGGCCGAGCGTCATGGGGACGACGCACACCGGCCCGTCGCCCGCGGCCAGCGCGGACCGTACGGCCTCGACGAGCTGTCGGCCCGCCGGGGCGGCGGCGCGCACGGCGAACGCGGCGGGCCCGGCGGGCGCGGCAGGCCCGGCGGGCGTGGCAGGCCCGGCGGGCGTGGTGGCCCCGCCGGCCCGCAGGCTCGGGTCGGCCGTGACCAGCGCCGCCAGGTCCCGTGCGCCGTCGCTCTCGTGCCCGCCGGCCAGCACCACGGTGGCAGTGGCCGTTCCCGTGGCCGCGACACCGCCCTGAGGTCGTGCCATGGCTCAGGCACCCACCGGGTCGTGACAGGAGACCAGCTTGGTGCCGTCCAGGAACGCGGCTTCGACCTGGAGCAGCGGCAGCATCTCGCGCACGCCCGGCATGACGTCCGCGTTGCGGACGACCTGCTTGCCGATCTCCATGCACTCGGCGACGGTGCGACCGTCCCGGGCGCCCTCCATGATCGCCTCGCTGATCAGCGCGCAGGCTTCACTGTAGTTCAGCTTGACGCCGCGGTCGCGGCGCTTGCGGGCCAGATCGGCCACGACGTAGATGTACAGCTTGTCCATCTCACGCGGCGAGAGATTCACGGGAATCACTCTTCCTTTCCGAGTATCCGATGAAATGCAAGGAAATTTGACGGACAATCAGATCCGACGCAGGCGGGGAACGGCCGGTACCGCCGCCAGGAACAGCATCGTGGTCAGAACGAACGGCCAGGTGAAGGCGTGGCCGCCGAAGGGCGCGGAGACCGCCGCGAGCGCCGGGGTCAGGACGGTTGCGGCGGTGGAGACTGTGCTGCCGAGCAGACCGTAGAGGCCGTACCGCGGGCCGGCGGCGAACAGTGCGGCCGCGAAGAGGAGTCCGCACACGACGGACGGCATGAAATCGACCTGTGCGACGCTGCGCAGGACTTCGGCGACCAACGTCACGGATCTCGGATGAACGGCTGCCGCGCCGTTCCCCTCGTCGTTTCCCTGACCCATGCCTCGCACCAATTTCCGGTACGGCCGGGGTACTGGGAAGCAGCCCCCGGCGATTCCTTCGGAACCGTACCGCTGCGGATTGCGGAGGTGAACGGGCACGGCGGGTTACGCAAAGTCGACGAAGGGTCACCGACATGCCCCTGAGCTGCAACATCCTGTTGAGTCAGGTGCCCGTCAAGTTCGTTGAATTGAGAAATTCTTTGCGAAGTTTTACTGACATATGACGACACCCGGAATCCGCCCATGTCGAGGAATCCGGCGCAAAGTCGCCACCATCCGGCAATTCGGACAGCTCGATCTCGGCTGCGACAGCGGCAAGGCACTGAGAAAACAGACGGGGAGTGGGAAGTCGGCCCGGCCGACTTCCCACTCCCTGAAAACTGGCCCGAAAGGGCGCCCGCTAGCCGGCTGCCGCGGCCTCCCGCAGGAACTCCAGCACCAGCGCGGTCGTCTCCTCCGGCCGCTCCAGGCTCGGCAGGTGGCCGGCCCACGGCAGTTCGAGGTGCCGGGCGTTCGGGAGGAGCGCGGGGAGCTCGGCGGCGATCTCGCGGAAGTCCGGCACGTCGTGCGCACCGCCGACGGCCAGGGTGGGAGCCGCGACCAGGGAGAGGTCGACGTCCTCCCGGTCCGGGCCGACGGTCGCCTCCGCCTGCACGTCGAACGCGTGCCGCTGCATCTGCCGGACGCTCGCCCGGGTCGCGTCGTCCGCCTCCGGCCCCAGCCAGGTCTCGACGTTCAGGTCCACGGCCGCCGCGATGTCCCCGGCCTCGATCAGCGCGTCCTCGCGCGCCCCGAAGGCGCGCAGCGTGTCACTGGGCTGGTGGCCGGGCCTGCCCGGGCAGAGCAGGGCCAGCGCGGTGACGGCCTCCGGCCGCAGCGCGGCCACCGTCAGCGCGATCCGCCCGCCGTGGGAGGAGCCGACCAGCGCCGCGGACTCGATGCCCAGGTGGTCGAGCAGCGCCAGCACGTCCCCGGCGTCGCTGTACGGCGCGTCCGCGAGCGGCGAGTCGCCGAACCCCCGGAAGTCACACCGGACGGCCCGGTACCCGGCGTCCACCAGCCGCTGCCACTGCGCGTCCCACATCCGCCGGTCGCACACCGCGGAGTGCAGCAGCACCACGGTGGGCCCGCTGCCTGATACGTCATGAGAAAGAATCATCCGGACGATCGTACTGATCTTCACCACCGGTCCCCAAGCCGTTTTCTCCGTGGCCGCACCGCCTCCGCCTGCCACGCTCACCGGTCCCCGCTGGTCCCCCACCGGTCCCCATCGCCCCCCACCGATCCTCGCCGCTCCCGCCGCCCGTAGCACCGGGTGAGCGGGGTCCGGGGCCGGAGTAAGCGCTTCCGGTCGCGGACGGGCTCTGGGTGGGTGAGGAGGTGCTCATGGGAGAAGCGAAGAGCGGGCGGGACGACGAGTTCCAGGCGTTCATCGTCGGGGTCTGGCCGCACCTGGTGCGGACGGCGTACCTGCTGGCCGGCGAGCAGTACGCGGCGGAGGACCTCGTGCAGTCGGCGGCGGAGAAGGCCTGTGCGGCCTGGTCGAAGGTGCGGCGGGCGGACGATCCGTACGCCTACGTGCGGCGGATCCTGGTCAACCAGCACGCCCGCCGTTGGCGGCGCCGCCCGCCGGAGCTGCTGGTGGAGGCAGTGCCGGACGCGGCGGGGTGGGAGGACGGGTTCGCCCGGTCCGACCAGCGCGGGGCCCTGCTGGCCGCGCTGGCCACCCTGCCGCCGCGTCAGCGCGAGGCGGTGGTGCTGCGGCACTGGGAGGACCTGAGCGACAGCCAGACGGCGACGGCCATGGGGTGCTCGGTGGGCGCGGTGCGCAGCCACGCGGCGAAGGGCATCGCGCGGTTGCGGCAGATCACGGAGCTGGTGGCCCTCAAGGACACGGAACACGCCGGCACGGAACGTGTCGGCACGGAACGCGTCGGCACGGAACGCGTCGGCACAGCCCACAGCGGCACGGAACACATCGGAGGAGCGGCATGAACCCGGACGCGGACGGCACGAGCGCGAACAGGAGCGACGACGCGGGCCTGTGGGTCGGTTTCGGTCTGGCCGAGGCGGCGGCCGGCGCGAAGGTGGGCCCGGCGCCGGTGGCGGACATCCTGGCGGGCGGGCGGCGGCTGCGGCACCGCCGCCGGACGGTGGTCGGCGCGGTGGCGCTGGCCTCGGTGGTGGCGCTGACGGGCGGGGCGCTGGCGGAGCTGCGCCCGGCCCCGGCGGCCTCCCACCGGCTCTCCCCCGCCGGCACCGGCGGCGCGGCAGTCGCCCCCGCGGCCGCCCCGACGGCCGGCCCGTCCGCCCCCGCCACCCCCGGTGTGCGCGACCCGTTCACCCCGGTCCGGGTACGGCTGGGGCAGGGCGTCGTCAACGGAAGGACCTGGGAACTCTGGCAGGCGCTCTGGCCGGTGGCGCCGAAGGAGCGGGCGTACGAGCAGGCGCTGGCGGTGTGGCAGGAGCGCGCCCCCTACGACCCGGCCGTCACCAAGCCGACGGAGGACTTCGTCCTGCACTACTACGACCCGGACTCCGATGTCACCAACACCTACTTCACCCTGGACGGCGTGCGGCTCGGCCACGATTCGGAGGGCATCACCCCGTCCCCGGGCAAGCTCGACCCGCGGGCCGCGGACCTGTTCGGCGGCGGCCTGGAGGGCCACCGGGGCAAGGGCGACACCGTGGCCCCGCTGGACGTGGTGCACCTGTCGATCGGCCCCGCCGTCGGCCGGGTGGTGGTGACCTGGGCGGACGGCACGACCACCGAGCCCCAGCCCGTCACCGTCGGGGATTCCCCGACGCGCCACCTGGTGGTCGCCCGTCCGGGGGCGATGCGGGCGAAGTCCTGGCAGTTCTTCGACACCAACGGGAACAAGCTCCCGGACGCGGGCGCCAAGTACCTCACCGAGCCCGCCTCCTGAGCGCGGCCCCGACGGCGGTCGGGTGACTCCCTCGCCGACCCGGCGGGAGTGGGACGTCGGCCCCGCCGACTTCCCACTCCTCTGCCGAGGCCGGGCCGCGCCGAGGCCGAGGCCGAGGCCGCGCCGGGGCAAGCCTCAGCCCGCCGCCACGTCCGCCCCCGCCACCGCCTCCAGCACCAGCTCCGCCGCCACCGCCGCGCCGTCCGTGCGGACCTCGCCCGCGACGGCGGCGGCCCGCTCGGCGGTCTCCGGGGTGAGGGCCTGCCGGAGGGCCGCGGTGAGGGAGTCGACCGTCGGGGTGGGGCCGTCGTGGGCGACGCCGATGCCCAGGTCGGCCACCCGGGACGCCCAGTACGGCTGGTCCACGATCTGCGGCACCAGTACCTGGGGCACCCCGGCCCGGGTGGCCGTCGTGGTGGTGCCCGCGCCGCCGTGGTGGACGACGGCGGCGACCCGGGGGAACAGCGCCTGCTGGTTGACCTCGCCGACGGCGAAGCAGTCGGCCGAGCCGTCGGCCTCGGCCAGTTCGGCCCAGCCGCGCCCGAGTAGCACCCGGCGGCCCTGGGCGCGGACCGCCTCGACGGCGACCCGGGCGGCGCCGGCCGCGTCGCCCAGCGGCATGCTGCCGAAGCCGACGTAGACCGGTGCCTCACCGGCCGTCAGGAAGGCTTCCAGGTCAGCCGGCAGCGGACGCTCGTCCGGCAGGATCCACGCGCCGGTCTGCACCACCTCGCGGTCGGTGGGCCGCCGCCACGGGTCGAGCGTCGGGTCGGTCGCCAGCCACGGACGGTCGGTGAGGACGTGGTCGCGGACGTTGTCGACCGCCGGAAGCCCGACCGCCGTGCGGTGGGTGTTGACCGGCTCGCCGAACAGCGCGTTCATGGTGCCGATGTTGAGCTCCCACAGCTCCCGGTTGTCGGTCACCCCCGCCGGGTACGGCTGCCACGGGTACTCGAACGGCGGGTGGTGCGGGGACGGCAGTACGGTCGGCTGCAGGGCGACGTACGCGAAGCGGGCGCCCAGCCTCTCTGCTGCCGCCTGCGCACCGGCCACGGCCGGGAACAGCCCGGTCGCCGCCACCACGCCGTCCGGCTCGGCCACCGCGAGCACCCCCTCGTAGAACTGCTCGACCAGTGCGGCCGCCCGCCGGGGGAAGTCCGACGGCCCCTTGCGCGGGCCGGTCACCAGCCCGCGCACCGACTGCCCGACCGGCACCGTCTCCACCCCGACCTCGGCCAGCCGCGCCGCGAACTCCTCGTCCGGCGGCGCGCAGACCTTCACCTCCGCGCCCGACTCCCGCAGCCGCAACGCCAGTGCGGCCAGCGGTTCGACGTCCCCGCGCGACCCATACGTCGACAACACCACTCGCACGTCGTGATTCTCCCGTTTCCCCAGGTACCGTCCTTGAGTCGGTGATTCTGCGGCATCACCGGGGCCTTGCCGCAAGGCCCCCCGTGCGCTATAAGTTGAGAGTGGCGGGGAGTGCGGACACCTCCCCAACTCCCCTCCCCACCCCCCTTCTCGGCCCACCCCTCCTCCCCCTCCCTCCCCGCTTCCGCTCTGCCAGACTCTCGGCATGCGAGCGATCATCGAGGACATGGCCGGGCAACTGGCAAGGGTGCCGGGCGTGGTGGGCGTGATGCTCGGGGGCAGCCGGGCGCGCGGCGAGCACCGGCCCGGCTCGGACTGGGACCTCGGCGTCTACTACCGGGGAGCCCTCGACCTCGGCGCACTACGGGAGTTGGCCGGTCCGGGGGTCGAGGTGGCCGGGCCGGGCGACTGGGGGCCGTGGGTGAACGGCGGCGCGTGGCTGCGGATCGACGGCGTCGCGGTGGACTGGATCCTACGGGATCTGGACCGGGTCGAGCGGGTGTGGGCGGACTGCCGTGCGGGCCGGTACGAGGTGGGCGTGCAGCCGGGGCATCCGCTCGGCTTCTGGTCGCCCTGCTACCCGGGCGAGGTCGCCCTCGGACGGCTACTGGCCGATCCCACCGGGGAGTTGACGGAGCTGAAGCGGCAGACCGCGCAGTACCCCGAACCGCTCCGCGAGGCCCTGACGGCGGCTGCCTGGGAGGCCGGCTTCCTGCTCGACGTCGCCGCGAAGGGCGCCGCCCGGGCGGACACCCTCCACGTCTCGCTCTGCCTGTCCCGAGCCGTCGGCGTCCTGGTGCAGGCGCTGTACGCCCACGACCGCCGCTGGTGCCTCAACGAGAAGGGCGCACTCGCCGTCGCCGAGCAACTGCCGGGCGCACCGGCCGACTTCGGCCCACGCGTACGCACCCTGCTGGCCGCCCCGGGCGGGACGGCCGCGGCGCTGGCCGAGACCGTCGACCTGGCCCGGGACCTGGCCCGGGAGACCGTCGCCGCACTCGGGCACTGAGCCGGGGCCCAGGCGGAGCCGGCCGTCGGGCGGTAGCCACGCGCGGCTACCGCCCGACGGCCCGCAGGCGCTAGCGTCATCCCGACCACGTCGGCTCACCCGTACGGTCGGTGGCCGCCGGCTCGACGTACCCCGTTTCCCGTTCTCCACCGAGCTCCGAGGAAATCCATGGTCGACACCGTCAGCTCGCTCGCTTCCCGGGTCCACGACCTGCTGGTGGCGCACCTGTCCAGTCCGGCCGCGGCGGCCATCCCGGGACAGGGCGCCCTCGCCACCTTCGCCCGTGCCCTCATGGGCACCCCGCAGGGCGTCGACCTCACCGCGGGCTTCCACGACGTCATCGGGCGGGCCCTGGCACTCGGCCCCGACGCCGGCTGGCTGGTCGCCGCCGGGCACGGCGGCCTCGCCGGCCTGGCCTTCAAGCGGAGCCAGATCGACCAGGCGTTCTTCCACCTCGACGCCGCGGTGACGGCCGGCTACAACGACTGCGTGGGGCTGCACTCGCCGGCCCTGCGGCCGTTCCACGACGACCCCCGACTCCGCGCGGCGTACCAGCGGATGCGGATCACCCTGGCGGACCTGGACGAACTCCAGTGGCTGCACCGGGAGGTGCTGATCATGTCCCGGGACGCCACGCGGGCGAGCATCGACAACATCAACCGCCACGACACCGGGGTGTCGCTGCTCCCCCAGGCCCCCATGCCGACCCGGGTCCCGAACACCCCGGGCATCCTGATCGCCCGCGTCGAACTCGCCGCGGCGCAGACCGCACTCCAGCGGGCCGCCATGAAGTCGGACATGAGCCGCAGCTCCGGCAATGTCAGCCTCAGCCTCGTCGACGACTCGTGGGACTACGCCGCTGCCCGCCGCGACGCCTGGCGCGCCGACGAGCTGGAGTCCCATCGCCACCAGGCCTCCGCAGCCCGGGCGTTCGTCGAACGACCGGGCGTCTCCACCCTGCTCATCCCCTGCCCGCCGCTGGGCTCGATCGTCTACCCGGCCTGATCCCGGCTCGTCGACCCCCTGGCGCGGAGCAAGCCGGCCGCGCGCTCCGAGGCGGCTTGTGCTACAGATCGGCAACAGGCTCAGCGAAGTCCAGGCAGGCGCGGCGGCGCATCGGCATCGTTCACAACGACAGCGCGAACCGTCCGCAGCGGCAACACAATCCGCCCACTCGCCACTCGCCCTGGAGTTCTCCGATGAACGAGCAGCCTGGCGCCCCCTCCGACCCGCCCGGGCAGGTTCCCCCGCCCACCTCTCCTCCCCCTCCCCCACCGGGCTACCCGCCGGCGCCGCCCGGGTTCGGTCCGCCACCCGGGTTCGGTCCACCGCCCGCCTACGGTCCGCCGGCCGCCGCCCGGCCGTCGCGCACCGGCCTGTGGGTGGCCCTCGGCCTGGTCGGCGCGCTGGCAGTGGGTGGCGGCGTCTACGCGCTGACCGGCTCGGACTCCGGCGGCCCCGCATCCGGCGGCAACAGCGGCGGATCGGCGGCCAACGCCGCACCAGCAGAGGGGAGTTCGACCGGCGGGAGCAGCGGCGGCGGGAACGGTGGCGGGAACGGGAGCGCCGGGAACGGCGGCGGCAGTGCGGCCCGACCGTTGCAGAGCGTCCAGCTGCCACCCTCCTTCCTGGGCCTGAGCAGGAACAACGGCTTTCCCGGCCTGTCGGCGATCAAACAAGCGGCGAAGGCCGACGACCCGTCCGCGGTCGTCGACGCCTCGGTCTACGTGGGCGGCCAGTTCGGGGAGCGGTTCGCCACCGTCATCGGCGGCAGCGTGGACCACCCGTTCAGCGAGGCCGAGCGCCAGAAGACGCTGGCCGGTTTGTGGCGCCCGGACCCGATGAGCGATGTGCGGACCACCTACGGCCCGGTCCAGGACGTCGACCCCGGACCGCTGGGCGGCACCGCGCAGTGCGCGACGGCGTACTCGAAGCGCAGCCAGCCCGACGTCCTCGGGAACTACTGGTTCAGCTCGGTCCAGTGCGTGGCGATCGGCACCAACACGATGATCGAGCTCTCCGAGAGCGAGGGCCTCTCCGGCATGGACGTCGCCAAGACCGCCGAGGACCTGCGCCGGCTCCGGTCGCAGGCCGAGGTCGCGCGCTGACCCCGGCCTGCGGGCCGATGCCCCGAGGGCTCAACTCACCTTGTGCAGCACCAGCGGTGTCGCGTTGCCGCCGGTCACCGAGTAGCGGAGGTTGCCGTCCTGCTGGAGGTCGAGGACCCGCTCGCCGTTGGTGCCGCACTGCATGTTGTTGCTGCTGATCAGCCGTGAGGTGTAGCGGAGTTGGGTCTTGCCGACGACGGTGAGGGTCCAGGCCCCGGAGCAGTAGCCGCCTCCGGAGCCCTCCAACCTGACCTGGGCGGCGAAGGAGTAGCCGATCCAGCTCTCGCCGACCAGCACGGAGAGCTTCCCGTTGCCGTCGCCGCCCGCGTGCTGGGCCTCCCAGGTGCCGAGGAAGGCGGGCGGCACGACGCTCGGCGGCATCGAGCCGTCGGACGGCTCCGGGGAGGGGGAGTCGGAGGGCTCCGGGGAGGGCTCCGGGGAGGGGGAGTCGGAGGGCGACTGTGCTGCGGGCGGGGCCGTCGGTCCGCCGGTGCCGGGCGCGGCCGCCGGGGGTGTCGTACCGACCGCGGGCGCGACCGCGGCGGGCGGGTTGGTCGTCGCCCGGGCGCCGTTCGCCGAGGACGAGCCGTCGCCGTCGCTGTTGCCGTTGCCCAGCTTGGCTATCCCGTAGCCCGCGAGCGCCACCGCCACGGCCCCGGCGACCACCAGCGCCACCGTCCGGGCGCCACGCCCTCGCCGCCCGCTCGGGGCCGTGGGGGCCGTGGCGGCCGCCGGGCCGGTGGGGCCGGTGGGGGCGTACGGCACGGGGTGGACGTACGGCACGGGCTGCGAGTGCGCCGGCCCGGGCGGGACCGGGGCGGTGACGGTCGGCTGGTAGTGCCCGTTCGGAACGGGAGGCGCCACCGGGGCAGCGGTCGGCGGCGCCACCGGCGCAGGGGTCGGCGGCGTGACCGGGGCGGGCGGCGCCACCGGAGGAGCCGCGGCGGCGGGCGCGTCCGGCACGTCCGACTCCAGGTCGAGTAGCCGGACCGCCGCCCGGCCGACCGCCGCGGACAGTTCCGCGGACAGCCAGCTGCTGCGCCCGAGCCGCGCGCCGGCCGTGCCGTCCGGGTCGAGTTGCGAGCGCAGTTGCTGCGGGGTGGGCCGGGCGGCCGGGTCCTTCGCCAGGCAGCGGAGGATGACGGAGCGCAGCGACTGGTCGAGCGCCACCAGGTCGGGTTGCTCGTGCAGCACCCGGTAGAGCAGGACGGCGCTGCCGACGGCCTCACCGAACGGCTGACGCCCGGTGGCGGCCAGTGCGAGGACGGCGCCGAGCGAGAACACGTCGCCGGCGGGCCCGGCCGGGCGGCCCTGGGCCTGCTCGGGGGACATGTAGCCGGGCGAGCCGATCACGTGGCCGGTCTGGGTGAGGCCGGTGGTGGCGTCCAGGGCGCGGGCGATGCCGAAGTCGATCAGCCGGGGGCCGTCGAGGGTGAGCAGCACGTTCGACGGTTTGACGTCGCGGTGGACCAGGCCAAGTCCGTGGACGTGGGCGAGCGCTTCGGCGAGGCCGACGCCGAGCAGGCGGACGGTGGGTTCGGGGAGCGGGCCGTGTTCGTGGACGGCGGCCGAGAGGGAGGGGCCGGCCACGTAGCCGGTGGCGACCCAGGGTTGGGGGCTCTCGGTGTCGGCGTCCAGGACCGGCGCGGTCCATGTGCCGCCGACTCGCCGGGCGGCGGCGACCTCCTGGCGGAACCTGGCCCGGAACTGCTCGTCCCGGGCCAGCTCGGGGCGGACGGTCTTCACGGCCACGGTCCGCCCGCCGGGGGTCCGGCCCAGGTAGACCTGCCCCATTCCGCCCGCCCCGAGCTGCCGCAGCAGCCGGTACGCACCCAGGTTTGTCGGGTCGTCAGGACCCAGTGGCTGCATGGCCGCACTCCCTCGGGGATCGGTAGGTCGGAGCAGACGCTACCGGCCCGCGGGGTCCGGTGGGGGCCGTAGAGGATCACGGATCGGAAAGGGTGCCGGGTGGCCCCGACTCCCGCACCCGACGGGGCTGTCAGGGACCTGCCTGGGTGGCTCCGTCCGGCTCGACGGCGCACGGCGTTCCTGCGGTGACTCGCAGCAGTTCCTCGTAGGACATCGGCACGACGGTGTGCGGGTGCCCGGCGGCCGCCCACAGCACCTCGTACTGCTGCAGCGCGGTGTCGACCACCGTGCGCAGCGGCGACGGGTGCCCGGTGGGGGCGACGCCGCCGATGGCCTGGCCGGTCGCTTCGCGGACCTGGGCGGCACTCGCCCGGGTGATCGCCCCCGTGCCCAACTGCCTGGCCAGGTAGGCGGTGTCGACCCGGTGGGCGCCGCTGGTCATCACCAGCAGCGGCTCGCCGTCGCACCGGAACACCAGGCTGTTGGCGATCGCCCCGACCTCGCAGCCGAGGGCGGCCGCAGCCTCGGCCGCCGTGCGGGCGGAGTCGGGCAGGACGACGATCTCACCGGGGACACCGGCTGCCGCCAGCGCCTCGGCGACGGCCATGCTCCGAGTGGGGAGGGAAGAGGAGGTCATCGGCCCATCATGCCTTTGCTCATGAGCCCTGCTCATGCCCTTTCTCCATGAGGTCCGCTCATGGTCTGCCTCATGAAAGCCGCTCATGACCTTGTCCCCATGAGTCCCGCTCATGGTCTGCCCCATGAGGGCCGCTCATGACCTTGTCCCCATGAGTCCCGCTCATGGCCTGCCCCATGAGTTCCGCTCATGACCTTGTCCACATGAGTTCCGCTCATGACCTCGGCCCATGAGACCCGCTCATGCCGCCCGCACGACCGGCAGCGGCCCGACCGGCGGCGCTGAGCACTGCCCGTACGCCTGCCGTGAGCACGGACGCGTCCCGTCCGGCGCCCCACACCACCCGGCCGTCGACCCGCGCCTCCACGTACGCGACCGCGTCCGGCCCGGAGCCCACCGCGTGCTCGCTGAAGGTGAGGATCTCCGCTCCGACGGCGTCGGCCACCGCGTCCAGTGGCCCGGCGCCGGTGCCGCGCCGGCCGTCGACTTCGGCCCAGTCGTCACCCACTCGCCAGGCCCATGAGGAACTCTCATCGAGGTACTCCGCCCGGAACAGCCCGTACAGTTCCTCGCCCGTCACCTCCTTGCCGCTGTCGTCCGCCGCCTCCTGCACGACCCGCGCGAACTCGATCTGCAGCCGCCGGGGCAGCTCCAGTCCTTCCTCGGTCCGCAGCAGGTAGGCGATCCCGCCCTTGCCGGACTGGCTGTTGACCCGGATCACCGCCTCGTAGTCCCGCCCGAGGTCGGCCGGGTCGACCGGCAGGTACGGCACCGACCAGGGCGCTTCACGCTCGGGCAGGCCCAGTGCGGCCGCGGTCTCGGCGTGCCGGGCGAAGCCCTTGCGGATGGCGTCCTGGTGGGTGCCCGAGAAGGCGGTGTGCACCAGGTCCCCGGCGTACGGGTGCCGCTCGTGGACGGGCAGCCGGTTGCAGTGCTCGACGGTGCGCCGGATCCCGTCGATGTCGGACAGGTCGAGCATCGGGTCGACGCCCTGGGTGTGCAGGTTGAGGGCCAGGGTCACCAGGTCGACGTTCCCGGTGCGTTCGCCGTTGCCGAACAGGCAGCCCTCGACCCGCTGCGCGCCGGCCAGCACGGCCAGTTCGGCGCAGGCGACGCCGGTGCCCCGGTCGTTGTGCGGGTGGACGGAGAGGATCACCGAGTCCCGCCGTTCCAGGTGGCGGTCGGTGTACTCGATCTGGTCGGCGTAGACGTTCGGTGTGGCGATCTCGACGGTCGCCGGCAGGTTGTGGACCACCGGGCGGTCCGGGCTCGCGTCCCACAGCCGGGTCAGCCCGTTGCAGACCTCCAGCACGTAGTCGGGCTCGGTCAGGTTGAACACCTCGGGTGAGAACTGGAACCGCAGGCCGTCCCGTCCGTCGCCGAGCCGGGCCATGTGCGTCGCGGCCTCGGTGATCAGCTTGCGCAGCTCCACCCGCTCCTTGCCCAGGACGACCTCCCGCCACAGCGGCGCGGTCGCGGTGTAGAGGTGGACGACGACCCGCGGCAGGCCGGCGACGGCCTCGAAGGTGCGCTCGATGAGGTCGGCCCGGGCGGCGGTGAAGACGACGACGGTGACGTCCTCGGGCACCGCGCCGGGGGTGGTGGCCAGTTGGCGGACGAAGTCGAAGTCGGTCCGGCTGGCGGAGGGGTAGCCGACCTCGATCTCCTTGAACCCCATGGCGAGGAAGAGGTCGAACATCCGCTGCTTGCGCGCCGGGTCCATCGGTTCGGCGAGCGCCTGGTTGCCGTCGCGCAGGTCGACGGGCACCCACAGCGGCGCCCGCTCGATCCGCCGGCCGGGCCAGCGCCGCATCAGGGCGGGGACGTGGACCCGCTCGTGGGCGGGGCGGTAGCGGTGGGAGGGCATGGCACCGCCGCGCTGCGGGTTCCAGGCGGGGGCCCCGGCCGGGACGGGCCCGGCGGGGGCGTGCAGGTCGGCGCGCAGATCGGCGTGCAGATCGGGGTGCAGGGTGGGGAAGGGTGCGGGGGATCGCATGAGAGTTCCTCATCGGCTGTACCGGTGACCGGCAGGACGGCGCCCCGCAGCGGGGTGCCGGTCCGGTCACGCCCCGCTGCGGCCACCAAGAAGAAGGCCCCCCACGGGGAGGATCCACGGCTGCATGCCGGGTAGAGTAACCATGACCGAAGTCCTCAGACAACCTGACAGGTGAGCCCGATGATCCCGCTGCGCCCCTCCCCCCTCGCCGAACAGGCCGCCGCACGGATCGAGGAGCGGATCCGGGGCGGCCAGTGGCCGGTGGGCGGGAAGCTGCCGGGCGAGGTGGCGCTGGCCAAGGAACTGGGCGTCGGCCGCTCGACCGTTCGCGAGGCGCTGCGCACGCTCGCCGCGGCCGGGATGGTGCGCAGCCGCCAGGGCTCCGGGGTGTTCGTCACCGCCGACCGCCGCGCCGAGGACTGGCCCGCCCGGCTGCGCCGCGCCGAGCTGGCGCACGTCTACGAGGTGCGGACGATGGTCGAGGTGCAGGCCGCCCGGCTCGCCGCCACCCGCCGCACGGAGGCGGACCTGGCCGCGCTGGACGCCGCCCTCGCGGCCCGCCACGCGGCGGGCCGCGCCGACGACACCGCCTTCGTCGACGCCGACATCGCCCTGCACACCGCCCTGGTGGCCGCCGCCCACAACCCCGTCCTGGACGACCTCTTCGCCCAGTTCGCCCCGGTGCTGCGGGAGCAGCTGGTCCTCCTGGTGGGCCTGTTCGGCATCCGCGCCGAGGATCCCAACCAGGGCTACGCCTCGCACGCCGACCTCGTGCGCGCCGTGCACGACGGTGACCCGGAGGCTGCCGGCCGGGTCCTGACCGCCGAGCTGGAGGCCACCCGCTCCCGCCTCCTGTCCGACTGACCGACCAACCGACTGACCGACCGACCGACCGGCCGACCGACTGACCAACCGACCGGCCGACCGACTGGCCGACCGACGCCGGGCGAATGACCGACGCCGGGGCGAATGAACGCGGAGCGGCACCGAGCCCGTTGGGTCCGGTGGAGCGACTGACCGGTCGACCTCCGATACGACGTCACACAGTTTTCACACGGAGGCCATCCGGCGGCCGCGCGGCGCGTTGACACTGTGTCGAGCGAGTCCGGAACCGCCTGCTCCGCATACGAACGCCCAATGGCTGAATGACATTGTGTCCAATGCGTGTGCAAGCGCCACCCGGGCAGCGAACGGGCTTTCACTGCAATCACACGGTATGACTAGTATCGCTTCGTCAAAAGCCCGTGCCCGGACGGCCCGCCCCTCACCGGCCGGCCGCCATCCCCAAGGAGACTGCTCTGCGCGCGCGTGCGAATCGGCGGCCCCCGACGCCGAAGGGCCCTCGCAGGCGGTCACGCCTGTCCCTGCGGACGGCGCTGCTCGTCCTGGCCGTCGTCCCCAGCATCGCCCTCGTCGTCCTCTGGGCGGTCACCAGCGGCGAGACCGTCTTCGACTTCCAGCAGCAGGCGGCCCAGGGCCTGCTGGCCCAGAAGGCCGGCCAGCCGTCGAACATCGTCTACTACAACCTCCAGGAGGAGCGCCGGCTCAGCGCCGAAGCGCTCGCCCGGCCCGGCGCCAACACCGACCAGCTGCGCCGCCAACGGCAGGCGACCGACGACGCGGTGCGCCAGTTCCAGACATTGTCCGGCGAGACCGCCGACAACGCGCCCGACGAGGTGCGCACCTCGGTCGCCGAGGCCCGTCAGGCCATGGGAAAGCTCGCCGAGCAGCGCGCCGCCGTGGACCGCGGATCGGCCGACCAGCAGACCGTCTTCACCTACTACACCGACCTGATCGCGGTGGACCTGCGGCTGTTCACCGCGCTCAGCCACGGGGGCACCGGCGAGGTCACCTGGATCTCCAAGACCCTGGTGAACGCCTTCTGGGCGAAGGAGATGCTGGCCCGCGAGGACGCCGTCCTGGCCCGCGGCTGGCCCACCGGCCGCCTGAGCACCGCCGACTACCAAGCCGTCCAGCAGGCCATCGGCGCACAGGACCACCTGCTCACCGTCCAGGTCGTCCCGTACGTCCCGGACGGCGAGGCCGCCGCCTGGCACGACCTGATGAACAGCCCGGCCTGGCAGGCCAAGGCCGCCGTCGAACAGCAACTGACCAAGCCCACCGCCGCCGAGGCCAACGGCACCGTCAGGCTCCCCGCCTCCCAGGATCAGTGGCGCCAGGCCCTTGACCAGCTCAACCCGCAGCTGGTCAAGGCGATCGAGACCCGCACCAGCGGCGTCGTCGAGGTCGGCAAGGGCACCATCATGAGCCTGCTGACCCGGGTCGTGCTGACCACCGTCATCGGCCTGATCACGGTCATCGCGGTGGTCGTCGCCTCCTGGCGGCTCAGCCGCTCGATGCGCCGCCGCATCAAGGAACTGCACACCCAGGCCGAGGAGATGCAGCGCACCCTGCCCGAGGTGGTCGAGCGCCTCGGGCGCGGCGAGCAGGTGGACGTCGAGGCCGAGACCCGCACCATCACCGCCGGCCCGAACGGCACCGACAGCGGCAACAGCACCGACAACAGCACCGGCACCGGCAGCGGCACCGACGAGCTGGCCCGGCTCGGCCAGGCGCTCAACCTGGCCCGCGCCTCCGCCCTCAAGGCCGCCGTCGGCCAGGCCGAGCAGCACCGCGGCTTCGAACGCCTGCTGCAACGCATCGCCCGCCGCACCCAGCTGCTGATCGGCCGCCAGCTGCGCAAGCTGGACGAGTTGGAGCGCAAGCACGAGGACCCGGAGGTCCTGGAGGGCCTGTTCGACCTCGACCACCTCACCGCCCGGCTGCGCCGCTACGAGGAGAACCTGGTCATCATGGCCGGCGGCCAGCCGCAGCGGCGCTGGCGCAAGCCCGTCCCGCTGCTGGACGTGCTGCGGTCCGCGCAGGGCGAGGTGCAGGACTACCGCCGGATCATGCTCGACGTCGAGGGCCACCCGTGGCTGTCCGAGCGGGCCGTCGGCCCGGTCGCGCACGTGATCGCCGAGCTGATGGAGAACGCCACCACCTTCTCCAAGCCGCCCACGCCGGTCGATGTCCGGGCCGCCATGGTCGGCCGCGGGCTCGCGATCGAGATCGAGGACCGCGGCCTGGGCATGGACCCGGAACAGTACGACGCGGCCAACGAGCTGATGAGCCGCCCGCCGCGCACCGACGTGCTGGCCCGGGCCGACGACATCCGCCTCGGCTTCCACGTGGTCGCCCGCCTCGCCTCGCTGCACGGGCTGAAGATCGAGTTCCGCCCGTCCGCCTTCGGCGGCACCAGGGTGGTCGTGCTCGTCCCGGACGAGCTGGTCATCGAGGGCGACACCGGGCTGCCGGACGGTGGCCCCGGCGCGGCCGCCGAGCCGATCCCGCTGGTGCGCCGCTCGCGCCGGGCGCTGCGCTCGGCCTCCGACGACGTGCCCGCCCAGGCACCGGCCGGGCCGCCGGTCGCGCCGGTGGAGTCCTTCGGGCAGGGCGACTTCGTGGCGCAGGCCGCGCCACTGCCGCTGCCGGCGCCTGCTCCTGCTCCTGCTCCTGCTCCTGCGCCGATGCCAATGCCCATGCCGGCGGAGGCCCCGGTCCAGGAGGCCCTGCTCCAGGAGGCGCCCTACTTGCCGGCGCCCGCCGAGCCGCTGCCCGTCCAGCCGCTGCCGCCGACACCACCCGCCCAGGAGCCGTTCCACCCCGAGCAGCCCGTCCCCACCGGGCAACCCCTGCACACCGGGCAGCCCCTCCAGCCCGAGCAGCCGATCGAGCACAGCTCCCCGGCCGACCCGGCGCCCGCGCACGACACCCCGGCCTACCCGGACATCGCCTACGCGCGGGTCACCGAGGCCGAGGCCCCGTACGCCGACGAGCAGTACCGCCCGGCCGACCACTACCGGCTGGCCGAGCGGCGCGGCAGCCGGGAGTACCCGACCTCGGTCCCGTACAGCCCGACCGAGGGCGGGCAGCCGCCGCTTCCGCAGCGCGTGCGGCAGGCCAGCCTGGCCGCCGAGCTGCGGGTGCCGCCGACCGCCCCGCAGTGGGTGGAGCGTCCCGCCGAGGCGTCCCAGGCCGCGCCGCCCGCGGGCCCGTTCCAGCGTCCCGACCGCCCGGTGCGGCGCTCGGGCGCCACGATCGGCGCCTTCCAGCGCCAGTCCCGGGCCGCCCGGGCCCAGGACAGCGGCGAGCACCGGCTGCCCCAGGCCCTGACCCGACCGGATTCCCCCACCCCCGACGGTCCCCCGACTCCCGCACCCGGCCCCTCCCCCTGGGCCCTGCCTGCCGCGGACCCCCGAACCACACGAACGGATGACCAGTGATGAACCGCACGATCGCCACCCACCAGGACCTGGACTGGCTGCTGGACGGACTCGTCGACTCGGTGCCCGGGACCAGGAACGCCGTCCTGCTCTCCGACGACGGGCTCGTGGTCAGCCACTCCCGCACCATCGAGCGGGCCGACGCCGAGCGCCTGGCCGCCGTCGCCACCGGCCAGCAGAGCCTGGCGCGCGGGGTCGGGCAGCTCTTCGACGGCGGGCCGGTGCACCAGGTGATCGTCGAGCTGGCCGAGTGCTGGCTGTTCGTCATCGCCGCCGCCCAGGGCACCCACCTGGCCGTGGTCGCCTCCCAGGAGGTGGACGCCGAGGTGATGTCCGTCGCGATGCACACCCTGGTGCAGCAGGTCGGCCAGAAGCTCACCACCCCGGCCCGCGCCGAGAACGCGCCGACCGCCCCCGCCTCGTTCGACGTCTTCGCCGCCCGGAACCGGGGCTGACCGAGGTGGGCCCGCACTGGAGCGAGCTGGAGGACGCGGACGCGGAGGACGCGACGGGCGTCATGGTCCGCCCGTACACCATCACCCGTGGCCGGACCGCGCCCGAGCGGGACGACCTCACCCTCATCACCGTGCTCACGACGGTCGAGGAGGAGGCCGGGGCGGCCCTGGCGCGGGGCAGCCGCGCCGGTGCCCGCGGCCTGCAGCCCGAGCACCGCCTGATCCTCGAACGCTGCCGTCGCCCGGCGGCCGTCGCCGAGGTGTCGGCCGGCCTGGACCTCCCGGTCTCGGTCACCAAGATCCTGCTGGGCGACCTGGTCGCCCAGGGCCTGCTGCGGGCCCGGGCCCCGCTCTCGGTGGCCCGGGCCGCCGGGGGCGTGGACCTCGGCCTGCTCACGGCCGTACGCGAAGGACTCCGGAGACTCTGAACATGGCAACGCCCCACTCCGCCACCCCCACCCCCACCCACCCCGCGGGCCCGGCAGCTCCGGCCACCGCCCCGGCCGCCGTCAAGATCCTGATCGCGGGCGGTTTCGGCGTCGGCAAGACCACCTTGGTCGGCTCGGTCAGCGAGGTGACCCCGCTGCGCACCGAGGAGTACCTGACCCGGGCCAGCATCGGCGTCGACGACCTGTCCGGCGTCGACCAGAAGGACACCACCACCGTCGCCCTCGACTTCGGCCGGATCACCGTCAGCCCGGAGCTGGTCGTCTACCTGTTCGGCACGCCCGGGCAGGAACGTTTCTGGTTCATGTGGAACGACCTGGTCAACGGCGCCTTCGGCGGCATCGTCATCGCCGACACCCGCCGACTGGACACCAGCTTCGCCTCGATCGACTTCTTCGAGAGCCGGGGCATCCCCTTCGTGGTGGCGATCAACTGCTTCCACAACACCAACACCCGCACCCCCGACGAGATCCGGACCGCGCTCGACCTCGACCCGCAGGTCCCGATGCTGCTCGGCGACGTGCGCGAACGCGCCTTCGGCCGGGACCTGCTGCTCGCCCTGGTCGACCACCTGATGGACCTCGCCGCCGTCGCCCCCGTCGGCTGAATCCGGTCTCCCGAGCAGACCCGTCCCCCAGCCGAACCGCACTTCTCTGGGAGCACCACCATGACCACACCACCCCTGCGCGTCCTCGTCCACGGCGGCGGCATCGGCGGCCTCACCCTCGCCACCGCCCTCGCCCGGCAGGGCCACCACGTCGACGTCGCCGAGCTGCGCGAGCAGCTGGAGGCGCTCGGCGTCGGCATCATCCAGCCCTCCAACGCGCTGCACGTGATGCGCGAGATCGGCGTCCTGGAGGACTGCCTGGCGGCCGGCTTCGCGTGGGAGGTGCTGACCATCTGCGACCCGGCCGGCGCCACCCTCGCCGAGATCCCGCAGCCCCGGATGGGCGACGCCCCCGCCAACAACGGCATCCCGCGCCCCGCCCTCGCCCGCGTCCTCGCCGACGCGGCCGTCCGGGCGGGCGCCACGGTCCGCTTCGGCACCACCATCGCCTCGATCGCGGACGACGGCGCGGGCGTCGACGTCACCCTCACCGACGGGCACGCCGCCCGCTACGACCTGGTGGTCGGCTTCGACGGCATCGGCTCGCCGCTGCGCAAGCACCTGTACGGCGTGAAGTACGCCCCCGAGTACACCGGCTTCGCCAACTGGCGCGTGACGCTGCCGCGTTCGCCCGAGGTACGGGGCGTGGTGATGTCCGCCGGCAACCTCAAGGCGAAGGCCCTGCTGACCCCGATCAGCGCGGACCTGATGTACCTGGGCGCGGTGTTCGCCGAGGCCGAGGACTTCCGCCCGGACCCGGAGCGCGCCCACGAGCAGCTCCGCGAGCGCCTGGCCGGTTTCGGCGGCCCGATCGCCGCAGCACTCGCGCAGGTCACCGACCCGGCCGCCGTGGTCCACACCCGGATCTCCCAGGTCACCGTCGAGGAGCCCTGGCACGTCGGCCGGATCGTGCTGGCGGGCGACGCCGCCCACGCCTCCACCCCGCACCTGGCCCAGGGCGCCGCCATGGCCGTCGAGGACGCGCTCGTCCTCGCCCAGAGCCTGGACGCCGCCGACACCGTCCCGGCCGCCCTCGCCGCCTGGGAGGCCAGGCGGCGCCCGCGCGCCATGTGGGTCCAGTCCCTGTCCCGTGCGGTCCTCAAGCAGGAGACCGGCACCCCGACCACCTCGGAGGAGGACGAACTCCTCAAGGTCGGCATCCCGGGCGCGGCGCACGCCCTCGTCCAGCCGTACTGACGGCCCTACTGGCGGCCGCGGCGGTCGGTGGTCGGTGGTCGGTGGGCTCAGCGGAGCGCTTCGGCGCTCCGCTGGGTCTGCCAGGTGCTGATCTGACGGATGACGTGGATGATGAGCACACCGGCCAGCACGTCCAGCGCGAAAGAGACGGTCCCCAGGTACACGGCCTGGCGCAGATCGTCCTCCGAGACCGTGTCCTTCATGACCTGGTAGGTGTAGGCCCGGCCAAAGCAGCTCCCGATCACCCAGGCCCCCCACCAGACGGCGAGCAGCGGACCGGGAGGCGTCCGCCGGGGCGCACTGGCCTTCCGGATGTCCGTCACGACCTGGTACGGGATCCACAGGTTCACCACCGGGGCGATCCAGGAACCTACCACCCAGCCGCGCGCCCGGCGTTGGCTGCCCGGGCCACCCGCGGACTCGGCGTTGAGCCGAGCCCGCCACAGCCAGGCCAGGAACACCACCCCGGCCGGGATCAGGAGCAGCAGGACCTGCAGCCCGTCGAAGTAACTCGCGAAGTCGTCGACCGACTGGACGTCCTCCAGCGTCGCCTTCCCCGCGAGGACGTCCTCGACGACGCGGTAGACGCGCCAGTCGGACACCGTGTGCAGCGCGTCGTACACCATCACCAGCACGATCAGGATGGAAGCGGCGACGCCAAGTCCGGAGACGGACCGGTGCTGCTGCGCTCCGGCCCGGCCCGCGCCCGCGCCGACGGACGAGCGTTGCTGTGGATGCTCCATGTCTCCCCCAGAGTTCGTGTTCACCAGAGTCCGGTCAACTGCAGTACCCGATAGCCGAGCCACCCCGCCAGGGCCAGCGCGGCCGCAATCCCGAAGCCCGCGAACACGGCCGCGTTCGTCGCGGATCGGGATCTCCAGATCATCGTTCGCCGTCGGCGCCCCACGGACGCAAGCGCGGATTTCATGGCCAGCGCCACATGGGAGGTGGACGTCTCCACCGCCAGGACGCGCCACCCCCAGCCCAGCATCCCCTTGCGCCTGAGCCCCACCGGAAAGACCCCGGGGGTCCAGAGGTCGTCGAAGACGATGACGGCGGAGATCCAGTGCTCGCCCATGCCCAGCCCGTCCGATGTCATCGGGGTCGGCAGGTGTTCGTTCAGCCGGGCCGCCAGGTCGAACGAGCCGCCCGGAGCGAGCAGGATCAGCTTTGCCGCCGGCTGGGTGGTGCGTGCCTGCTCGATCTCCCACCACAGCCCGTCACCCTGCCCCAGGCGCAGGACGATGAGCTGGGACATCTCCATCAGCCGCAGAACGGTGGGCTTCCAGTCGTCGGGCGGCAGGTAGAACCGGGACGCGCCCAGCTGTGGGAGGGGCTCCCCCGGCCGTCCCACCGCAATCACGGGACCGACGGCGCCCAGCGCGGCCGCGAGTTGCTCCTCACGCGTGTGCAGATTGACTTCCCCGCCGTCGTCGACCTCGGCGGCGGTCTCGTCATCGCCGAAACTGCGCAGGTAGAGCACGGGTTTGCGACCGTCCAGCCGCAGCGTCCGGGCCGCCGACCGAGCCGCGTACGGGCGGGTGCGGCGCAGGATGAGCAAGCCGACCGCCAAGGATGCCAGGCCGCCGAGGAGCAGCAGGAGCTGCTGCTCCAGGGGCATCTTGTGGCCTTGCTGCTCCGACATGGTGACGGCGTAGGTCCCACCGCCGAGCAGGATCAGGCCGAGGCTGTTGGCCAGCCTGAGCGCCCTGCGCCACCGCCCCTGGGGCGGGACGAACCGGCTGACGAGGGCCACGAGTTCCGCGGCCCCGGACAGCCGGCGGCGCCGCAGCCACAGGGCGGGCCAGAGCAGCACCAGGGCGGCCACCCCGAACCACAGCGCCACGATCGCGCTCGGGCCGGCCCCTTCGCCCAGGCCCACGCTGATCAGCAGGTGCAAGGCGACGTAGGCCGACAGGACGGCGAGCCCCGTGACCAGTCTGGCGAACATCCGTAAGCGTGACGACACTTCAGCCCATCCCCAAAGCTATCCCCCGACAGCATGAGCGGAACGCTCCATGTCCATACCACTTCTGATTGATCGTCATGCACACGGAGACGGTCTTGTGTCCACGCGCGACCGCGGGGCAGGCTGGCGGCCGTCCCGAACCGACCGACGCCCTGGGGGTACGGTGTCGTCCCTGTTCCGCATGCTCGACCTGCACGAGGCCGTGGAGCGCGAGCGGCAGCACCCGGGCGGGCGGCTGTTCGTCTCCGACTACAACGGCGGACACCCGTACGTCGCCGACTACTTGGGCCCGCTCGCGGACACCCCGCCGTACCTGCTCGGCGACGTCACCCGGTACTCGGCGATCGACGAGGACCGCGCGCTAAGGGCCAAGATCGCGGCACTGCACAGCCGGTATGACGAGGTCGAGTACGGGCACCGGCAGGTGATCCCGGCCGGCGGCTCCAGCAGCCTGCTCGGCACCTTCTGCACCTGGCTGCACCTGAACGGCGTGCGGCGCGTCCACTACCTGCCGCCGCTCTACTACAAGTTCGCCTACTTCTTCCGGCAGTTCGGCATCGAACCGGTCCGGGTGAGCGAACTGCACGCCCAGCAGCCCGGCTTCGCCCCGGAGTTGCCCGACGAGCGGACGGTCCTGCTGCTCACCGACCCGCTCTGGTACGCCGGGCAGCCCGTCCCGGCCGGCGTCCTCAAGCGGATCGGCGAGTGGCAACGGGCCACCGGGTCACTGGTGTTCGTGGACGGCACCTTCCAGTACCTGCGCTGGGACGGCGACCGGCGCGAGGAGAGCGCCGCCCTGCCCGCCGACCTCACCCTGCGCCTGGTCTGCCCCACCAAGTACCTGTCCGTCCACGGTTACCGCTGCGCCCACCTGCTGGCCCCCGAGCGGCTGCGCGAACCGCTCGCCGAGCTGCACCTCAACCTGCACGGGGACGTCACGGTGGCCGACCGGCTGTTCGCCCACCAGGCGGCCGACCTGATGCTCGACGGCGAGGGCAACGGCCGCCTGGTCGACCACATCCGCGCCAACCACCGGCGGCTGTTCCACAGCGGTGCGCTACGGGCGTCCGCGCCGGTGGACACCGGGTACTTCCTGTTCGCGCGGGTGGCAGCGCCTGCCGACCGGCTGCTCGCGCTCGATCAACGGCACTTCGAACTCACCGGGCACGAGGGGTTCGTACGGATCAACCTGCTGAACGAAACGGCGCTCGAAGGGCTGACGGCCCTCGCCCGCTGATGTCCGTGCTGATGCTCCTGCCGAGCTCCCCGCTGAACTCTCCGCTGGACTCCCCGCTGATCTCCTGGCGCCGCGTCCAGACCGCCGCCGAGATCCGGGCCAGCAGGCGAGCCGCCGGGTCGGTGCGGTCGGCGCCGGAGGCGAGCGGGCCGGTGTAGCAGACGGCGAGGAGGTAGGGCGGGCAGTCCCGGGGGTGAATGAGGCCCACGCTGTGGCGGGCGCCGGGGACCCAACCGTTCTTGAAGGCGATCCGGGTGGACGGGGGGAGGCCCGCGGCGAGGTCCACCCGGAAGTCGTTGCGCTCCAGGAGGTCCAGCAACTCCGGCTCCCCGGCGAGCGAGTGCAGGAGGCGGACCAGGTCGCGGGCGCTGACCAGGTTGTGGATGCCGGCGGCGCGGGCGGCGTAGTCCTCGATCCCGCGCGGGCTGGCGCTGCGGGTGGCCCCGGCGTGCCGCCACACGTCCGCGACGGCCCGCGGAGTGGTGCGGGCCAGACAGAGGTTGGTGGCGAGGTTGGAGGAGTGCGTGATCATCCGCTCGGCGAGGAGGCGGAGCGGGACGTGGGTGCCCAGGAGCTCCCACGGGAGCGGATCACTGTCCCAGTCCGGATCGTTGCCGAAGTCCCCGCCCACGACGGACTCGAAGCGGTTCACCACCGGAACCTCCGCATCGAGGTTCGCACCGCCGCGGGTCAGCGCGGCCAGCACCGCGACCTTCATCGTGCTCGCGGCGTCGTGCAGTTCGTCCGGGTTACGGACGAAAACCGGCGCCGCCTCGCCCGCCCAAGGGGCCACTACCACAGAGAGCATGGAGGAAGAGTAGGGGAAGGTGCGGTCAGACCTCGACGGTCGCGGCGAACGACACGAAGGCCTGCCAGGCGGTCGGCTCGAAGGCCAGCTGCGGACCGCTCTTGTCCTTGGAGTCACGGACATGGACGACACCGGGAGTCTCAGCGACCTCGACGCACGCGCCGCCTTCGTTGCCGCTGTAGCTGCTCTTGCGCCAGGCGACCTCGACGCATTCGCCGCCCTCGTTGCCGCTGTAGCTGCTCTTGAACCAAGCCAGCTCGGTGCTCATCGTTCTCCCAGGATCTTCTCGATCAAGGCCAGGGACTCTTCCGGGCCGAGGGCCTGCGCCCTGAGGATGTTGTAGCGCGCGTTCATGATCCGGACTTCATCCGGGTCGGAGATCAGCCTACTGCTCGTCTGCACCTCGATGTAGGCGTGCTGGGGCTGCCCCTTCGGAGTGATCAGAATGAACGGTCCCCCCATCCCGGCATGCTCGGTTCTGTCCAGCGGAAGCACCTGGATGACCATTCCACGCATCCGACCGACCTCCAGAAGGTGACGAAGCTGGGCAGCGTGCACGTCCCAGCCGCCGAGCGGCCGCCGCAGCACGCTCTCATCAATCACCCAGCTGAACATCCCGCGAGGCCAGCGGGTCAGCACCTCCTGTCGCGCCATTCGCGATGCCACCCGCATCTCGATTACCTCCTCCGACAAGGGTGGCTGCCTCATCGCGTACACCGCTCGCGCGTGTGCCTCGGTCTGGAGCAGTCCAGGGATGTCGAGGGTGGCCAAGTCGTGCATCTCGATCGAGTCGACTTCCAGGGCCGCGTAGCCCCTGAACCAGGCCGGGTGCCGAACCTTCGCCTTGGCCCGCGCGCTCACCACATCGTCCTTCGCAACCGCCAACAGCCCGCCGGCATTGAGGACCTTGTCCACCGCGACCAGCAACTCCGGCTGCGGCGTCCGCACCCCGCGCTCCACCGCACTGATCAGGTGCTCCCCGTACCCGACTCGCTCGCCGAGTTCCTTCCGCGACAGCCCGGCCTGCTCCCGCAGGAGCCTGATCTGCTTGCCGATCGCCCGGAAGAAGTCCGAGACCTCCGTCAGGTCCTCCGGCAGTTCCGTCCGGCCCTCGCCCGACTCGCTGTTACGCGCCGCACCCATCGCGACCACCCCGCTTGTGATTGAGCCACGAGACAAAAAGCTGTCCGCACCGGTACAAGCACTCTCCGTACTCGCCGAATGCATGGTCAGGGTACGTCCGCGCCACCACGCTTTCTCCCATGACGACCGAAATCCCCCTCGACAACCCCAGCAGCCACACCGCCATCCTGGCCGCCACACCCAAGGGCGCCGCGATCTGCCGACGCGTCGCCAGACGTCAACTCACCGCCTGGGAGCTGAACTCCACGCACACCGAGCCGTTCTACTCGGCGCTCCTCATCGTCACCGAGCTCGCCGCGAACGCGATCACGCACGGACGCATTGCGGGGCGCGGGTTCGAGCTGCACCTCTCCCTCACCACCACCACGCGCCGGGGCACCACCCTCCGTATCGAGGTCTCCGACCCCCGCGGCGACCGGCTTCCCCTCCTCCCCACCGTCCACGTCCCCAACGCCCAGACCGGGCGCGGCCTCACCCTCATCGACGCCCTCTCCGACCGCTGGGGCACCATCCCCCGCCACCCCAACTCCAAGACGGTCTGGGCCGAAATCGACCTCACCACCCCCGATGCCGTCTGAGCCCCGCCATAGCCAGGGCCAAGACCAAGGCCACGCAACCCCCACCACCACCCCGTAACAACGGGAACGGAGTGGGAAGTCGGCCGATCCGACTTCCCACTCCGACGCGCTCCCGAGGGATCAGAGCTCGCCCGGCCGCGGCTTGTCGAGCCAGCTGTCCGTGGTCACCCCGCCGCCGACCGCCAGGACGCGGTGCTCCTCGTGGCCGATCCAGGCGTCCGTGGATCCGCCCCCACCGGTGGCCGCGGACGCCGAGCCCGCGCCGATGCCCAACACCACGGCCGCTGCTGCGACGCCCACAACGACACGCTTGATCACGATGGTCCTCCTACATTCCGAAATGGTCAGTGCGGCAAGTGGACCAGCCCCCGGCAGACAATCGATCAACGCCGTTGCCCGACATCGCTTCGACAGCCCCGAAATCCCCTTCGCCCACGCTCGCCTCGTCCGGTACGGTCGCGGGGTTGTCCGGCAGTCCCCAGGCTGAGAGCAGGTTTCCTCATGGCGTGTCGAATCAGCGAACTCGTGCTCGATTGCCGCGAACCCGAGGTGCTGGCGCGGTTCTGGTGCGAGGTCCTGGACTTCGTCGTGCTCGGTCGCGAGGACGACGGCTCGATGGAGATCGGGCCGCGCGAGGGCTTCGGCGGCGCACAGCCGACGATCTTCCTCAGCCGCCAGGACGAGCCGGAGAAGGGCAAGTCCCGGCTGCACATCGACGTCAACGCCACCGACCGCGACCAGGACGCCGAACTCGAACGCCTGCTGGCGCTCGGTGCCCGCCCGGCCGACATCGGCCAGACCGGCGAGGAGTCCTGGCACGTCCTGACCGACCCCGAGGGCAACGAGTTCTGCCTGCTCAAGTCCCGCCTCAAGCCGCTCTGATCGTCACCTGATCCGCCTGGCCGCCTGATCGCCCGGCTGCCTGATCACCCGTCACCAGAGCACAGGCGTCCCGTCCCAGGCGAAGAAGCCGCCGGTGGGGCCGGTGAACTGGGGATTGGGGTGGGTGCTCCAGGTCGGCGACGCGGTGCCACTGGAGACGTTGACGATCCGCGGGCGCGGCGACCGGCGCAGGGCGGGCAGGAACGCATCCGTCACCGCCACCACCCCGAACACGTTCGTCTCGTAGGTACGCCGGTACTACTCGACGGGGGTGGCGGCCGGCGGAGCGAGCGACGGTGAGATGTCGGCGTTGTTGACCAGCACGTCCAGGCGGTCCACCTGCGCGACGGCTCGTGCGATGCCGTCGGGATCCGTCACGTCGAGGACCAGCAGCCGGGCGCCGGCACCGATCTCCTCGACGACCTGCTGGTCGACGCGGCCGCGGATCGGGTGGTGGCCGAGCCGGTGTAGGCGTAGTCCCAGGGGCCGTACACGACGTACCCCGCCCGGCGGTCACGCGCGAGAGGCGACCACCCGCAGGCTTCCCCCGTGGGTGAACCCCGACACCGTGACCACGTGCGTCACCGCCACCCCCGGCACCGTGTGCCGCGAGGCGTGGTCGCGGACCCGCCCGCCGTGCGTCGCGAGCCCGCTCAGGTCCACCGCCACCCCCAGCGGCAGGGTCAACCGCACGCTGCCGCCGTACATCGCGATCCGGAGCGCGCTCAGCCCGCCCTCTGGCAGCCGCGCCACGGTGTAGTCCAGCCGCGCCGAACCGCCGTACATGCCGAGCTCGATGGCGCGCGGCACCACCCACGCGCCCTCCCGGCGGAACCGCTGGCCGCTGACCTGCCACCGCTCCACCTCGCCATCCGGCACGACCGACGCGATCGGCACGACCGGCACGGCTGGCGGCAGGACCCTCGGCGGAGCGGGCGGAGCGACCGGGAGGTCCTCGGTGAGCGGCGCCAGATCCGCGAAGGTGCGCGCGGTGAGCGCCCGCTCCACCCGCTCCTCCAACTCGTCGGCGTCCAACCGGCCGTCCGCCGCCGCGTCCCGCAGGATCTCCACCATCCGGTCGCGGTCCGCGTGCGAGACACGCAACAGACTCGGATCACGCTCGACTCGGCCGCCCGGCTCCTCGATGCTCATGGCCGCCCACCCTACTGACATACCGTCACACTGGTCCTGCCGTACCGTGCGTGCAGACCTGCGGACGGCCGCCCGGCCCGCCGGCGGCCCTCATGCCGCCGGCGTTAGCGCACTCAGACGGGCTGCCACAGTTCAATCCGGTTGCCCTCGGGATCGGTGACCCAGCCGAACCGGCCGACGCCCTCCATGTCCTGCGTCTCCTCCGCCACGTCCGCGCCCCCGGCCCGCAGTTGGGCGAGCATCGCGTCCAGGTCGCGGACCCGGAAGTTGAGCATGGTCTGCTGGGCGCGGGACCCGAAGTATTCCGTCCCGGCCTCGAACGCCGCGAACACCGTCGGGCCGGCCTCCTGACGCCACAGGCCGTACTCGTCGGCATCCAGCCCCAACCGGTCGCGGTACCAGGCACTCAGCGCCGCCGGGTCGGCAGCCCGCAGGAAGTACCCACCGATTCCAAGCACACGTTCCATGCCGCCATCCTGCCAGCCCGCCCCCCGAACAGCCCCGCACCGCACCCGCCCATCCGCCGGTCCGCCCGTCCGTCCGGGGCCGCTCTGCGTAGATGGCGTCCACGGAGACGCGGGACGTCCGCGGTCTCCCCCGGCTGCTGCCCCGCCAGGTGACTACCCGCCCCGACCAGAGCGGCCGAGGCGGGGCCGACCGTCCCCACCCCGTCAGGCCGCTGTGGATCGAGGATGCCGGTGGGCGGCGGCGGCGGAAGGAGCCGGGCACACGGCTAAGCCGCTTGACTGCCCGGCAGCTGGTCCGGCGGCAGGCGGTCCGGCGGCGGGGTGACGCGGGCGTGGGGGCTGGGCGGTCGGTGCGGCGTAGGACGAAGACCACGGGCAGGGCGATCAGGCTCGGCCCGGCGAGCCACTGACGGCCGTCGAGGTCGACGGCCACCGAGCCGGCGAGCATTCCGGCGGCCAGGACGAAGCCCGCGATGAGGCCTCCGAGGTAGAGCTGGTGGGCGCGCTCGTCCTTGCGCTCCTGGGCGGCGCTCCGGGCCCGCTCGATCGTCTGCTCCTCCCGTATCCGGGCCGTGTCCAGGCTCAGCCGGTGGCGCGAGCGGGCGGTCTCGCGGGCGTGTTCGCGCTGGAGTTCCAGTTCGAGGTGCTCCAGGGCCACGCGCAGGTGCTCGGGCGGGAGTTGGGCCCACTGGGTGGCGATCTCCGGCGCCGCGGGACGCCGGGTGCGGCTCTCCTCGGAGGTGGTCGCCTGTCGTCACCTCGGGGCGTGGGTACGGGGTCGCCGGGGCTGGGGCCGGGGCCGGCGGCGCCCGGGGGCGGGCCGAGGAGGAGGAAGAGCCGCTCCAGCCCGTCGGCGACGCTCGCGGCGGCCCGGGGGGGGGTGAGTGAATCATCGGCGCACTCGTGCAGTTGACGGTGCCGGGGCGCGGTCGCAGCGCCCCGGGGCCGCCGGGCGGGTGCGATCGCGCTCCCGACGTCGCCCATCTCCAGCTCGACGACGGTCCCGTTCAACTCGGCTTCCGAGATCTCGACGTCCTGCGGCGTGCGCGCCCCTGCGTGGACGGGGATCGGATCACGCCCGCTGCCGTAGACGCGAACCCGGCGGGCACCGCGAGGCCACCCCCGGCTTCGGCCCAGCGACAGCAGGGCCACCGCCCCCAGCAGGCCCACCGTCAGGCCTGCCAGGCCCGCCAGCGCCGCCCCCCAGCCGGCCACCTTGGCCACCTTGGCCAGCGCGAACACGAGCAGGAGCGGCGCGGCCAGAACGCCCAAGGTCCGCCTGATGTCCCTCACCCCGCCCTCGTCGGACGGGACCAGAGCCCACCCATGACAAGGCCCCTTGACCGGAGAACCGGTCAAGGGGCCTCAAGGATGGCATTTGTGACTGTGCGTCAGCTCTTGCTCGGACGCGGGGACGGCAGCGCGGCCGAGCCGCCCAGCAGCGGCCACTCGCGGTGGAACGGCGGCAGCGGCAGCTTGCCCTCGATGATCGGGGTGCCGAAGACCTTCAGGTGGGCGAGCAGCGAGCCGTTCAGGTCCACGCCGCCGACCAGCGACCAACTGCCCTGCGCCTGCGGCGGGTTGCCGGAGGAGTCGGCGACCAACGAGCCCTCGACCTGGGCCTTCAGGTAGGGGGCGACGGTGGTCTCCACGCCGACGGTGTCGTACAGGCCGAGACTGATCTCGGCGCCGAGCGCGGCCCGCACGCCCGCCTTGCCGTTCAGTCGGACGTGGACCGGGTTGACCTTGGTCTCGGCGTTGGTGACCGGTGTCCAGCCCTTGCCGCCGGTGTAGTCGGCGCGCACGGCCCAGGTGCCGGCGGCGTCCTGCTCCGCCTCCAGGTGGACCTGGCCGTCGGCGCTGACCTCCAGGTAGCAGGTCAGACCGAGGTTGACGACCACCGGCAGGCCGGCGACGGTCAGCACCGGGCTGGCCTGCAGCTTGGCGAAGGGCACCCGGACGGGAGCCGCGCCGGTGTTGCGGGCCACGTCGCCGGTGACCTTCCACTGGGCGTGGGCGCCCAGGTCGAAGCCGATGGACGCGGTGCGCGGGCTGCCCGCGGCGGCGCCGTGGTAGGCGAAGTGGACGGCCGGGTGCAGCTGGAGCGAGCCGGAGGCGTCCAGGCTGGCGCCCTCGGGCAGCGGCACGGGGGCCTTGAGGTCGACCTCCAGGGTGCCGGAGGCGTCGGCCTGCACGCCGTTGCCGTCCGCGCCGACGGTCGCCTTGAGGTCCTTGACCAGCGGCGTCACGGTGATGCCGTGCGGGTCGACGGGCACGCTGCCGTCGGCCTCGGTACCGCCGAGGAGTTCGGCGAGGGTGGCCGGGCGGGTGGTCAGGTTGACGGTGTTGCCCGTGCCGGGGCGGACGCCGGTGACGGCCACCAGCGCACCCTGCGGCGCGGCGGCGGTCGGCGGGCTGGCGATCAGCTGCCCGGGCTGGACGGCCGCAGCGGCGGCATTCGGGGCGGTGGTGGTCGGGGCGGTGGTGGTCGGGGCAGTGGTGGTCGGGGCGGCGGTGGTCGGGGCGGCGCTTGGAGCGGCGCTCGGCTTGGTGGTCGGCGCCGCGCTCGGGGAGGCCGCCAGGCTGCCGGCCGCCGTCAGGACCGCCGTGCCGCCCGCCGGGTCGTAGGCGGTCAGTTGCAGGCTCTTGGTCGCCGCCGTGACGGCACCGCCGTCCTTGCCGGGGCTGCCGATCGCGGCCTGCCGGTCGTCGGCGGGCGCCGCGGTGACGGGCACGGCGCCCGCGGTCGGACGGCCTGTGGCGGGCGAGGCCGCCTTGGCGCGCGGGGTGCCGCCGGCGGGTGCGGCTGCGGCCGGGCTGCCCCCGGCGGCGGTCGCGCTCGCGTCGGCGACGGTGGCGGCCGCCGGGGCGGCGCCGTTCTGGGAGGTACCGGGGCTGGTCGGCCCGCACGCGGCGGCCCCGGCGAGGATGAGGGTGAGGACGGCGGGGCCTGCGGCCCTGCCTATGGAGCTCTTGAACACGCGGCGTCATGTTACTGACGAGGAATAAGTTTGTCGAAGACAGGCCAAGCGGACGCCCGACGCGGGCTCGACCACAGGTCATCCCAGCCGCGACGCCGGCAGCCTCTCCATCGACAGCGGGCCCGTCCCGGCCGCGGAGGAAAGTTCGGCGAGGTACCGGGAGCGCGCCATCGGCTCGGCCCCGAGGCTGCGCACGTGCGGCCCGTCCCACTGCGCGTCGAGCAGCCGACCTCCCGCCGCACCGAACCGGGCGCCGAGGTCGGCGACGGCTACCCGGGCGGCGTCCGGACGGCGGTGGAACATCGAGTCGAGGCTCAGCACGGGCCCGACCGCGACCCCGAACACCCCGCCGACCAGCTCCTCCCCCTCCCACACCTCCACGCTGTGCGCCGCCCCGAGCACGTGCAGGTGCTCCAGCGCCGTCGACAACTCCTCGGTGAGCCAGACGGTCCGGCGCCTGTCGGCGCACTCCGCCAGCACCCTGCCGAAGGCCCGGTCCGCGCTCGTCCACCACTCCGAGTGGTTGCGCAGCCGCCGGGCGAGCCGGCTCCCGAGCCGCACGCCGTCGGGCGCGATCACCGGCCGGGGATCGGGCGACCACCACGCCAGCGCGTACGGATCCTCCCCGCCCGGCATCAGTGCCACCTCGCCCGCCTCGACGGCGTCCCCGTACAGCGCCTCGCTGTAGGCGCTCGCGTACACGTCCCCTGCCGGCAGCGGGAACAGCCCGCACCGGTACGCCGCCAGCAGCTCCTGCGGCCCGAGCGTGCCGCCGAAGGCCACCGGGCCGTCCGCGAGGCCATGCCGGACGTCCAGTGCGCCGAAGGCGCCGAAGGCGTCATGAGCCCAGCTCATGACGCCGCCCCATGAGCGCTGCTCATCGCACTGCCCGCATGAGACGTGTTCATCGCACCGGCCCATGAGTTCCGCTCATCGTGCCGCTCCCATGAGACTTGCTCATCACTCCCCCTCATGAGACCTGCTCATCGCGCTACCCCATGAGACCTGCTCATGACGCCGGCCCATGAAGCCCGCTCATGTCGCCGCTCATGAGGCTTGCTCATGACGCCACCCCCAAGAACCCTTCCCCTTCCAGCCCCGCCAGATAGTGGTCGATCAGCCCCGCGTCCACCGGCGGCAGTTCGATCCCGCTCCCGGCCAGCGCCGCGTCCGCGTTGGCCCGGTCGAACAGCGGGAACGTCGGCCGGAAGTACATCTCGCTGATCGACAGTTCCGACCCCGGCGCGCGGTCGACGAACAGCGGGACGAACGGCGCGATCGGGTGCGTCGGGTTCCCGGCGGCGAAGCGGACCAGTCCCTGCACCCATTCCCCGTAGGGCAGCTGGGCGATCCGGTGGCCGCGCGCCCGCAGCCGGTCCGCCAGATCGGCGAGGACGCCCGGCCGCGGGGAGGTGAGGTGGTAGACCTCGCCGTCGGCGGGTGCGTGCGCGGCGATGTGGGCGATGGCGCCGGTGAAGCGGTCGGCCGGGACGAAGTCGAGCAGCAGCCGCACGTCGGGGCAGCTGCCGCTGTCCGCCAGGTACTTGATCAGCGCGCACAGCTCGGTACCGGTGTTCATCACCCCGCTCGCCAGGTCCCCGGTGACGTCGTTGGTGCGCAGCACCGTGACCGGCAGTCCGGCGGCGGCCGCGTTGTGCAGCAGTTGCTCGGCCACCCACTTGCTCTCGACGTAGCCGACGCCGATCCGTTCGGGGTGGGCGAGCGGGGTCCGCTCGGTGACCTTGTCGACGCCCGCCGCCCCGAAGCCGGCCAGCACGGCGAGGGTGGAGAGGTAGTGCACGGGTATGCCCCGGCTGTGCCCGGCGAGCCGGACGATCTCCCGGGTGCCGCCCACGTTGGCGTCGCGCAGCTGGTGGTACGGGTAGAGGAAGTTGACCTGCCCGCCGAGGTGGTAGACCGCGTCCAGGTTGCCGGCCAGCCAGTCGAACTGCCGCTCCGTCAGCCCGATCCGGGCCCGGGTGAGGTCGCCCACCAGCGGTACCACCCGGCTGTCGGCGAGGTCGTGCCGCAGGAAGCGCTGCTGGGTGGCCCGCAGCCGTTCCAGCGCGTGCTCCTCGTCGGGTGCCCGGACCAGGCAGTGGATCCGGGCCCGGGTGGTGGCGAGCAGCGCGTGCAGCAGGTGCGCGCCGCAGAAGCCGGTGGCGCCGGTGAGCAGGATCTCGGCGGGTTCGGCCCGGGAGGGCGCCGGGCTCCAGGACTGCCCGACGGGCTCGGTGAGCCGGGCCTCCGCGAACCAGTCGACGGCCGCTTCCCCGCTGCCCGCACCCGCGCCCACGTCAGTACCCGCGCCGACACCTGCACCGCCGCCCGGTCCCGTACGAGCCCCGCCGCCCGTACCGGTCCCGCCGTCGGCCCGGGCCTCCTGCAGCGCCCTCGCGAAGGCCCGAAGCACGGGCTCGCGCAGCAGCGTGCGGGTGAGCGTCCGTACCCGGCCGACGTCGATGCCGAACAGGATCCGGGCGCGTGCCAGCATCTCCATCGCCAGCAGCGAGGTGCCGCCGAGCGCGAAGAAGTCGTCGTCCGGGCCGACGGTCTCGGCACCGAGCAGTTCCGCCCACAGCTGCCCGACCGCCTCCTGGACCGCGTCCCGCGCTCCCCCGGCACCGCCCTCGGCGTCCTCCCTGCCGCCGGTCCCGGTCCCGCCCCGGGTCTCGCCCTCACCCGCCGTCCCGGGCGCCGCCCGGAGCGCCGCCCGCACCGAGGCGTGCGGCAGCCGGCGCCGGTCGATCTTCCCCGCCACGGTGAGCGGCATCGCCTCCAGCGGCACGAACGCGGCCGGCACCAGGTACTCCGGCAGTCGCTCGGCCAGGAACGCCCGGATCGCCTCGGCGCCGCCGACCGACCCGGGGGCGAGCGTGTAGTAGGCGGTGAGCGCCCGGCTGCCGTCCGCGGCCGCCCCGTCGGCCGCGACCCGCGCCTGCCGGACGTCCGGGTGGGCGGCCAGCACCGCCTCGATCTCGGCCGGGTCGACCCGGTGGCCCCGGACCTTGACCTGGTCGTCGAAGCGGCCGAGGATCTCCAGTTGCCCGTCCTCCCGCCAGCGTCCGGCGTCGCCGGTGCGGTACATCCGCTCGCCGGGCAGCGGGGCGTACGGGTCGGGCAGGAAGGATTCCGCGGTCAGGCCGGGGCTGCGCCAGTAGCCCCGGGCGAGGCCGGGCCCACCGAGGTGGATCTGCCCCTTCTCCCCGGGCCGGACCGGCCGCAGCCGCGCGTCCAGCACGTGCACCCGCACGCCCGGCAGCGGTCGTCCGATCGGCACGGGGGCGGCCGGGCCCCCGCTCCCTCCCCCGGCCCCGTCCCCCAGCAGTTCCGCCGTGACCTCGCAGAGCGTGGAGGTGACGGCCGCCTCGGTGACCCCGTACGCGTTGAGCAGCCGCGTGCCGGGCAGCCGGTCCAGGCAGGTGCGGCAGTCGTCGGCGTGCACGACGTCCCCGCCGACCACCACGAGCCGCAGGCCGTCCGGGCCGGGCCCGCCGGGCGGGAGCAGGTCGAGCACGTGGTGCCCGTAGGCGGGGGTGAAGTCGGCGGCGGCGAGGCCGAGCCCGGGCAGCCGACGCACCAGTTCGGTGGGCGCCCAGGTGCCGCCGCCGGTCCCGCCGCCGCCCAGGACGACCGTCGCGCCCGCGAGCAGGGCGCCGAAGACCTGCTCCAGGGCGGTGTCGGAGCCCAGCACGGCCAGTTGCAGGACGCGTTCGCCGGGCGCGAGCCGGTACGCGTGGACGATCCGGTCGAGGGTGAACACCAGCGCACGGTGGGTGACCGGGACCCCCTTGGGCCGGCCGGTCGTCCCGGAGGTGTAGATCAGGTACGCGAGATCGTCCGGGCCCGCGCCGTCGTCGGACCGAAACCCACCCGGGCCCGCGCCGTCGTCGGACCGAAACCCACCCCGGCCCGCGCCGGCATCGGGCGGGGCCGCCGTCGCCCCGGCGCCGTCCGGCCGCACCACCGCCACCCCCGGAAACTCGTGACCGTCGGTGACCACCACCCGCGCCCCGCAGTCCTCGACCAGCCGGGCCAGCCGCCGCTGCGGGTGCGCCGGGTCGAGCGGCAGGAAGGCTCCTCCCGTCTTGAGCACGCCCAGCCAGGCGGTGATCAGGTCCGTCCCGCGTTCCAGGCAGACCGGTACCACCTGCTCCGGCCCCGTGCCGCGCGCCTGCAGCTCGGCGGCCAACCGGTCGCTGAGCAGGTCGAGTTCGCGGTAACTCAGGGTGGCGTCCTCGGCGATGACGGCGAGCGCCCCGGGGTCATGCACCGCCCGCGTGCGGAACAACCCGTGCACGGTGTCCGCGAATCCGGCCGCCGGCGCTTCGCGACCACCGCCGCCCCCCGGGCCCGCCCCCGGACCACCTTCCCCCGGAAGGCCCGGACCGCCGTCTCCCGGGAGGCCCGAAAGGCCCCCGGCACCGGTGAATCCCAGCCCCGAGGGCCGCCATTCCCGCTCCACCCAGGCCCGGCACTCGTCCCGTCCGGCCGGCCCGTGGACCGTGTGCCACCCGGCGGGGACGGTCAAGTCCCCGGGCCAGAGCGCGTACTGACCGTTCTCGTTGCGTACCACGGCGTGACGCCCGGACCTCGCATCCGTTGGTACGCCCTGTGCGCTGTCTGCTGCGTCGTCCACCGGCTTGACCTCGTGCTGTGGCGGCAGAATGCTTGGGAGTGCGACATTTCCGACTATACGCACTCACGACACATCGAGAACGTCCGGTCGCATCCCGACCGGACGCCGCACACCCGCGCGAGGACGCGCCCGACACCGGGCACGGACACGCGACGGGTCCTCGCGCGGACACGCGCCCAGTCCCCCGCCGGGGAACGCCCGGAGGCGCCAGGAGAACCGGAGTTCCGGCACACCCGGAGACCCCGGCCACCCGAAGGCCCCGGAGCGCCCCGGCGCCGCCCTCGCCCGAACTCCCCCGCCCGACCGGCGGGGTGATGTCGTGGAGGAGGTAGCCTCGTTGACACGCCGGCGACAACGCCTGATGGTCTGTTACCTGCTCTGGATGGTGCTGTTCACCGGCATCTACTACGCCAATCCGGGCCAGCGGATCGTCTGGTGGACGGGCATCGGGCTCGGCGGCGTCGCCGCCATCGGGCTCGGCGTCCGGCTCAACCGCCCCGCGCACGCGCGCTTCTGGTACGTCCTGGCGCTCGCCAACCTGAGCTTCACCGCGGGCGAGGTGGTGCAGGCCGTCCAACTGGACATCCTGCACGAGGCCAACCCGTTCCCCTCCGTCGCGGACGGCTTCTACCTCGCCGAGTACGTGCTGTACGCGGCCGGCGTGCTCGGCTTCATCCGCTGGCGCACGGCCCGTCAGGACCGCGCCGGACTGCTCGACGCGTTGATCCCCACCATCGGCCTGGCCCTGCTCGCCTGGATCTACCTGATCCTCCCGTACGCCCAGAACCCGGATCTCACCTGGCTCCAGAAGGCCGTCTCGATCGCCTACCCGCTCGGCGACGTCGTCGTCCTCGCCCTGCTGCTGCGTCTGTTGACCCCGCGCGGCGGCAACTCCCGCTCGCTGCAGCTGCTCGCCGTCGGCACCCTCGGCCTCCTGGTGTCGGACGTGCTGTACGGGCTGATCCAGCTGCACGGCACCTGGCGCATCGGCACGCCCGTCGAACTCGGCTGGGCGGCCTTCTACGCCGCCTGGGGCGCGGCCGCGCTGCACCCGTCGATGGTCGAGCTGACCAGGCCCGTCCCCACCCAGCAGTCGGACCTCAGCGCCGCCCGGCTCGCCCTGCTCACCCTCGCCTCGCTGATCGCCCCGGCGATCCTGATCATCGAGTCGCTGGCCGGCAACACCCGCAACGCGGGCGTGATCGGCGCGTTCTCCGCACTCCTCTACCTGCTCGTACTCGCCCGCCTGGCGGTGGTCGTCTCCGCCCGCAGGCAGGCGATCGCCCGCGAACGGGCACTGCGCAAGGCGGGCGCCCGGCTGACCGCGGCCGTCACCGTGGAGGAGGTCGCGGACGCCGTCCAGTCGGCCGCCTCCACCCTGATGCCCGCCGAGCCCGGGCACGTGGCACTGCTCGCCGTCGCCGAGGCGGGCGTGCTGCACGTCCGGCACGCCGAACGCGGCGCGGCGCAGCACCGGCTGGGGACCGCCTCCGACTCCGACCAGGTGCTGGCCCTCGCCGCCTACCGCGAGTCCCGGCTGCTGCCCGTCGAGGCCCTCGACCTGCCCGCCGGCGAGCTGACCGGGCACCTCGACGGCATGCCGTTCGCCCTGATCTGCCCGCTCACCCTCGCCGAACGCCCCTCCGGCGACCCGCTGATCGGCGCGCTCATCGTCACCGGCACCGAGCAGGAGCTGGCCAGTTTGTGGAGTTCGCTGGAGATCCTGGCCGCGCAGGCGGCCCTCGCCGTCGAGCGGGTGCTGCTGAGCCAGGAGGTCACCCGCCGCAACAGCGAGCTGTACTTCCGCACCCTGGTGCAGAACGCCAGCGACGTCATCCTGATCCTCGACGCCGACGACGGCGTGCGCTACGCCTCCCCGTCCGCCGAGTCGGTGCTCGGCCGCCCCGACCTGGCGGGCACCCTGGTCACCGACCTGGTCCCGCCCGAGGACAGCCGGGAGGTCGGGAAGGCGCTGGCCCGGATGCGCGGCGCGGGCGACCCGCCGCGCGGCGAGCAACAGCGCGAGCACCCCCGCGAACACTGGCGGTTGCTGCGCCAGGACCGCACTACGATCGAGGCCGAGGTCCGCTTCAACGACCTGCGTGCCGATCCGACCGTCGGCGCCCTGGTGCTCACCCTGCGCGACGTCACCGAGCAGCGCCAGATGGAGCGCGAGCTGACCCACCGGGCCTTCCACGACTCGCTGACCGGCCTGGCCAACCGGGTGCTGTTCCAGGACCGCGTCGGGCACGCGCTCTCCCGCGGCGAGCGCAGCGGGTCCGTCACCGGCGTGCTCTTCATCGACCTGGACGACTTCAAGGTGGTCAACGACACCCAGGGCCACGCGGTCGGCGACGAACTGCTGGTCGCCGTCTCGCTGCGGATCTCCACCGCGCTGCGCTCCTCGGACACCGCCGCCCGGCTCGGCGGCGACGAGTTCGCGGTGCTGGTCGAGGACGCGACCCGGCCCGCGGACGTGGACACCATCGCGGCCGGCGTGCTGGAGGTGTTCACCGAGCCGTTCAAGCTCAGGGCGGGCGCGGTGCGGGTGAGCGCCAGCATCGGGGTGGCGACCACCGAGGACAGCGTGGACGCGACCGAACTGCTCACCCACGCCGACCTCGCGCTCTACTCGGCCAAGGCGGCCGGCCGCCGCCAGTGGTGCCACTACCGGCCGGCCCTGCAGGCCGGGCTGGTGGAACGGCACGAACTGAACGAGCACCTCGACTCGGCGATCGCGGAATCGGCGTTCCAGCTGTACTACCAGCCGATCGTCGACCTGCGCACCGGCGACCTGGTCGCCTTCGAGGCCCTGGTCCGCTGGCCGCACGACCGGCGCGGCATGGTCCTGCCCGACGAGTTCATCGCCCTCGCCGAGGAGAGCGGCCAGATCGTCCCGCTCGGCGCCTGGGTCCTGGAACGCGCCGCCCAGGAGGCCGCCGCCTGGCAGGCGGCCAGCTCCACCACCCGCGCCGCCAGCGGCCGGCCCCCGCTGCGGGTCAACGTCAACGTCTCCGCCCGCCAGTTCCGCGACGCCGGCTTCGTGGACGTCGTCCGCCACTCCCTCGCCGCCTCGGGCATCGACCCGCACACCCTCGTCCTGGAACTCACCGAGTCCGTCCTGATGCGCCGCGACGACCGCATCCACGCCGACATGGCCACCCTCTCCGGCCTCGGAGTCGCCATCGCCATCGACGACTTCGGCACCGGCTACTCCTCGCTCTCCTACCTCCGCGAGTTCCCGATCTCCCTGCTGAAGATCGACAAGTCCTTCATCGACGGCCTCGGCCACTCCGCCCAGCAGTACGCCCTGGTCGAGGGCATCACCCGGATCGCCGACACCCTCGGCGTCCAGGTCATCGCCGAGGGCATCGAGCAGCCCGAACAGCGCGACCTGCTCGCCGCCATGGGCTGCCCCCTCGGCCAGGGCTACCTCTTCGCCCACCCCATGGACTCCCCGCGCGCCCACGCCCTCGTCCGCGACACCACCTACGAACCGGCGTGAGCCCGGGGTGCGGTCGGGGCTCCTTGGCCACCCCTCGGCGCCGAACCCCCTCGGCGCCGAACCCCCTCGGCGCCGAACCCCCTCGGCGCCGAACCCCCTTGGTACCGAACCACCCCTGAGCGCCGAACCACCCCTCGGCGCCGGAGGGTTCAGGGGTTCGTGCGGATCAGGTCCAGCAGGCCCGGGAAGCGCTCGTCGAGGTCCTCGCGGCGCAGGGTGGCCGCGCGGCTGTTGCCGCGGTCCACCTGGCGGACCAGGCCCGCTTCGCGCAGGACGCGGAAGTGGTGGGTGACCGTGGACTTGGAGACCGGCAGGCTGAAGGAGGCGCAGGTGCGTGCCGCCCCCTCGCCCTCGCATAGCAGGGCCGAGACCACCCCGTAGCGCAGCGGATCGGCGAGTGCGTTCAGGACCGTCCGCAGATCCATCTCCTCGATCGAGGGGTGGCCTTCCGGGTCGGGCATCGGATCCTCCATCCTCATCCTCAGGCATCGTCAGGTATGGGTTGCATCGTACCTCGCCGCATGACACCGTAAGGTTCGAAAAATTCCTTACCTGGCCGTTCCGCGGCCGGGCCGAGCCTGGAGTCGTGCCCCATGAGTACGCAGACCACGCCGTCTGCTACGCCACCGGCGGTGACGGACGGACAGCAGCCCGGCCGTACGCCGATCCTGGCCGCGGTCCTCCTCGCGGTGTTCGTCGTGCCCATGTCCATCTCCGGCACGGCGGTCGCCCTCCCCGACATCGGCACCAGCACCCACGCCGACCTGGCCCCGCTCCAATGGGTGGTGAACGCCTTCAACGTGGCCTTCGCCTGCTTCACCCTGGTCTGGGGCTCGCTCGCCGACGTCATCGGCCGGGTCAAGGCCTTCGCGGCCGGCGTCGCCGTCTACGCCGCCGCCTCGCTCGCCAGCGCCGTCGCGACCGACACCCTCCTGCTGGACGCCGCCCGCGCCCTCACCGGCATCGGCGGCGCCGCGATCTTCTCCTGCGGCGCCGCCATCGTCTCCACCGTCTTCGACGGCCCGGCCCGCGCCAAGGCCTTCGCGATGTTCGGCACCGTCGCCGGCATCGGCGTCGCCATCGGCCCGTCCCTGGCCGGTGTGCTGGTGCAGGGCCTCGGCTGGCGCTGGGTGTTCGCGGTGCACGCCGTCGCCCTCGCCGTCGTCCTGCTCGCGATCCCCGCGATCTCCCGCGCGATGCCCTCCGACGCCGGCAGCGGCGGACGGATCGACGTCCCCGGCAGCGCCCTGTTCGTCCTCGCCATGGTGCTGCTCACCACCGCCATCGTGCAGGGCTCCCAGTGGGGTTGGGGCAGCACCGGGGTGATCGGCCTGTTCCTCGGCGCGGCCGTCGCGCTGGCAGTCTTCGCCGCCGTCGAGAACCGCAGCGCACACCCCGTGCTGGACCTCGGCCTGCTGCGCAACCGCCGCTTCGTCGGCCTCTGCCTGGTGCCGGTCGCCGCCTCCTTCGGCTTCGTCACCGTACTCACCTACCTGCCGAGCTACCTGACCGCCGTCACCGGCCGCGACACCGGCGCCGTCGGCGTGCTGATGCTGCTGCTCACCGCACCGGTGCTGGCCATCCCGATGCTCGCCGCCAAGCTGGTCACCCGCGGGGTCTCCGCGCTCACCCTGATCCGCGCCAGCCTGGTCTGCCTGGTCGTCGGCGACATCACCCTCACCCTGCTCTCGCCCTCCGTCACCGTCCTGGTACTCGCCGCCCCGATGCTGATCACCGGCGCCGGCATGGGCCTGTCGGCCGGCCTGGTCGACGGCCAGGCCCTGGAGCTGGTCGACCCGGCCAAGGCGGGCATGGCGGCCGGTTTCCTCAACACGCTGCGCCTGGGCAGCGAGGCCGTCGCCGTCGCGGTGTACGGCTCCGCGCTGGCCACCGTGCTCGGCACCCGGATCACCGACGGCATCGGTGCCCACGAGGGCGCCTCGCAGGCCGCCCGGGTCGCCGACCAGGCGGCCGGCGGCGACCTCGCCGGAGCGGCCCGCCTGTCCGGCGCCACCGACCACAAGGACTTCGTGGACTTCCTCACCAAGGCCTACGACTCCGCCTTCCACTCCGTCCTGTGGGGCCTCGCGGCCGTCGGCGTGGTGCTGGTCGTCGTGATCGCGACCCTGCTGCGCGTCGGCGACCGGAAGGCCCGGGCCTGATCCGCCTGCTGTTGGGCGGTGGCCCGGCAGTGGCGCCCGGTGCCGGTGGCCCTGCAGTGGCGCTCAGACGCCGGTGGCCCGGCAGTGGCGCTCAGACGCCGGTCGCAGCGTAGGCGAAACGATTCTCCAAAGCCCCGGCGATCGGTCTGGTGCGGGTCAGGTGCAGCCGGGCCCGGGCGATCCGGTCGTCCTCCTGCAGCATGGCGATCTCGAACGCCACGCCGTCCACCGCCGGTGACTCCACGACCCGCACCACGCAGTCGGTCGGCAGCTCGAACTCGCCGAAGCGGGTGAAGTCCGCCTCCACCCGGGTGAGCAGCAGGCTGCGCAGCGAGAGCCCGAACAGCTCCCGCGCCGCGTACATCGCGGACTGCCGGAAGGCCTCGAAGATCAGCGCACCCGGGATGTGGTCCAGCGGGTGGTCGAAGAGCGCCGGGTTGCCCTGGTCGACGACGACCCGGGTGCGCAGCTCGTCGTGGCCCACCTCGACCCCGGCCAGCACCACGTTCTGCCCGGAGGCGCGGCCGACCGAGATCGCCGGTACCCGGCGGCCGGTGTGGTGCGGCCGGGCCGGGGCCAGCGCGAGGGCGGCACGGCCCTTGTCGCGCATCCGGTCCCAGGCCGCGCCCGGCATCCACTGGCACACGGTGCGCATGGTGGCGGCCTCGCCGCCGTCCACCGAGAGGACCAGGTCGAGGCTGCTGCCGGTGACGACACCGTCCCGGCGCTTGAGGCCGGCCTGGCGGGCCCGGATCACGGCATGGCCGGGACGCGCCCCGATCCGCAGCGCCTCGGGGTCGGTGATGTCCAGTTCCCCGCTGACGAAGATGAACTTGTCGTCCAGCGGCGCGCCGAGGTAGGTGTGCGCGACGTAGATGGAGGCCTGGCGGAACACCTCGACCAGCAGCAGCGGGTCGTAGGCGGCGGGCGCGGTGACGTTGTCACCGTAGAAGCCGTGGACACGCGGGAGCTGTGCGGCGATGAGGTACTCGTCCTCGGCGACCCGGACGGAGTCGGTGAGGAAGACCTCGCAGATGGCGGCCCGGTGGACGGTGGCTCTCGGGACGGTGTTCGAGTACGTGAGCGTACCGTCGAGGACTGCGGACATGGCTGGGCTTCTCCCTCTGTGCTCCTGCACGCTGTGGTCCCGCATGCAGGTACTCCTCCGACCAGAGGTGCGGGCGTGATCGTACCTCTGGTCGGAGGCGAAGCCACTCTGGCATGGACCACCCGGGAACAAACAGGCGCCCCAAACCCCGGGTGGGCCGCGTGGGCCGCGTTGCGGGGATTGGCCGGGTCAGCGACCCGCGACCAGCGGGTACGCCGACGGCCCGCCGCAACCTCGCGACGGGCCGTCCGGCAGAGCCGGACTTGAGTGGACTGGACCGGGCCGGGCTGGGCCGGGCCGGGCTGATCCAGGCCGGGCGGGCGTCAGCCGAGCGGCAGGTCCAGGCGCGCCTCGCTCCCGTTCAGGGAGCTGACGGTGGTCGTGCTGCCTTCACTGCCGGTGAACGCGTACAGCTGGTCGCGGCTGTTGACCACCAGCGCGAGGCGGTGGCCGTCCGGCAGGTCGTAGGCGGCGGGCTGGAGCTTCCAGCTGACCGTGCGGTCCGTACCGGCGGGCAGGGTCGGGTCGGTGAACGGCTCGTGCGTGATGATCCGCGCGGTGCCGTCCGGGGCGACGTCGAACAGGTACGCCACCAGGGTGACGGCCCCGGCCGTGTTGCGCACCGCCAGCCGCACCGTCGCGGCGCCGCGGATCCGGCGGGCCACACCCTCCGGGCCGGACAGCGGGTCGGTGGACCAGACGAGCAGCCGCGCCCGCTCGAACCCGTCCGCGTCATAGACCTTGGGGCTGCCGAACCACTCCTTCTGCCCGGTCCCCATGATGGCGTCCATGGCCGTGGCGGACGTCAGGCTGCCGGCCGTGAAGTCCCGGGTCCAGCCGGTGGTCGGCTTCTCGGCCAGCGCGCCGTCACCGGTGCCGCCGGTGCCGGTCGGGTACCAGGCCTCCGTGTCGGTGGGCTCCCCGGACCACGTCGGGTACGGCTCGCGGCGCGCCGGGACGGTGATCCGCCGGCCACCGCCGATGACCGCCTTGGTCTGGTAGGTGAACATGATCTGGTTGTTCACCTCGGGCCAGCCGGGCACCCCGTTGTCCTTGCCGAGCAGGTGGTGGTCCAGCCAGGCGTAGGCCTCCTGCATCGGCGCCAGCAGCCCGGGGAACGCCACACCGCTCAACACGCCGGTGATGCCGGGGCCCTCGGGGGCGCCGTGGTCGCCGATCCACGTGTTCAGGTGCTTCGGCACGGCAAGCCCGGTGAAGGTGTCGAGCACCGTGGAGATCGGGAACAGGCTCTCGTGCCAGGTGTTGGAGACGAAGGTCGGGATGCCCCGCTCGTTGGTGCGGTCGACGTACGTCTCCGGGGAGCGGCGGGTGCCCCACCGCACCACGGCGTCCATGTTCTCGCCGTTCTCGAAGTCCCGGAGGATCTGCTGCGTCTCCGGGTCGAACTTGTCCTCCAGCTCACCACCGGTGAACTCGATCAGCTTCTTCACGGCCTCCGTGTGCCGGGTGCCGTTGTCGTACAGGCTGGTGGCCAGGTTGCCCCAGGTGCTCAGCGCGACCACCGTGGAGACCCGGTTGTCCTGGTCGTGTGCGGCGACCAGCTGGCTGATCCCGGAACCGTAGGACAACCCGAGGAAGCCGACCGCGCTCGGACCGAACGCCTCCTCGGCGTAGGTGATCACCTCGGAGCCGTCGGACCAGTCATTGGGCCCCGCGACATCGATGAAGCCCTCGGACGTGGACACCCACCCGTCGATGCCGATACCGCGCGGCGTGTACGCCAGCACGTGGTAGCCGCGCGCGGCCAGCGAGAGGTAGCCGAACATGAACGGCAGCCAGCCGTACGGGTTCCACCCGGCCGGCACGATCACGACCGGATGCGGCTTCCCGTCGTTCAGCTTGATCGAGAACGCCGAGAGACCGGTGCCGTCGGACGCCTGGATGCGTGTCACGTCGAACGAGGCCTGCCCGCGGATGTCGGCCACCAGCCCGGCCAGTTCACCCGGGAGCGTGACGGTCTCCGTACCCTGCACGGCGGCGAGCAGGGCCCGGGAGACGGCGATGACCGCCGGGCTGGGCGCGAGGCCGGCATCGGCCCAGATGCCGTTGGCGGCGATGTCGTCGAGTGTCGCGTCGGTGATCGACGGGATCGGCTCTCCACCAGAAGTAGTCATACGAACCACCCTTTCCATGACAGCCGAAGGCGCCCCTGGAGGGCGCCGTCCAGACGCATCATGTTCTGGGCGCGCACGAATAAAACTGACGTCACCTCAGATGTCACTCGAACGAGTGAAATGACAGCACGGGGCGACTGGCCTGTGGGTCGGCGGGCCGGCAGGCGGAGGTCAGTCGACGGGGAGGCCCAAGGAGCGGAGGAGGTGGGCGAGTTCGGCATGGAAGAGCTTGTCGGGGGCGAGGACCTGGGCGCGCAGGTGGCCGTAGATCTCCAGGGCGACCAGGCCGTGCAGGTGGCCCCAGATCCGCAGGGCCAGGGCCACTCCGGCCGGCGGCAGGTCGGGGAAGGCCGGGCGGACCTTGTCGAGCAGGCCAGGGTCGAAGTCGCCCCAGGTGAAATCGGCGTCCGCGGACGGCGGTTCGGCCGGGGGCCAGGCCGCGGCGGCGAGGGCGGCGATGCCGACACAGACGCGCCGGGCGGCGTCCGGGGCGGCACCGCCCTCGGGGGCCTGGTAGCCGAGCACGGGGTCGCCGTAGATGAGCCGGAAGCCCTCCGGGTTGGCGAGCGCCCACTGGCGGAAGGCGTGCGCCCAGGCCTGGATCCGGGCGGCGGGACCGCTGTGCGACGAGGCGACCCAGGCGGCGTCGAGCGCGTCGGCGAGCTCGGTGTAGACGTCCGCGATGAGGGCGGTCACCAGCTCGTCCCGGGTGGCGAAGTAGCCGTAGATGGCGTTGGCGGTCATGCCCATCTCGCGGGCGATCGCCCGCAGGGTGATCGCGTCGGGCCCGCCCGTTTCGCACGGCATGAACCACACGCCGTGCGTGAGCCATGAACAAGACGCATGACCAGGACGCATGACCATGACCAAGGGGAGAGCCATGCACATCGGCGTCATCGGAGCCACCGGCACCATCGGCAGCCGGGTCGTCACCGAAGCCCTCGACCGCGGGCACCGCGTCACGGCGTTCAGCCGCGACGCATCCGCGATCGACGACAAGCGGGAGAACCTGACCTGGGCGAGCATCGACGTCCTCGACCCGGCGAGCATCGCCGCCGGCCTGCCCGGGCTGGACGTGCTCATCAGCGGATTCCAGCCCGGCAACGGCGCCCGGGACATCATGGACACCATCGAGCGCTCCATCGCCGACCCGACGGTCTACGCCACCGCCGCCCGCGCCCTGCTCAAGGCGCTGGAGAGCCGGCCCCGCACCCGGCTCATCGTCATAGGCGGCGCCGGCAGCCTGGAGGTCGAACCGGGCGTCGTCCGCGCCGACCACGACGAGCTCCTCCACCGGTCGCTCGACGAGCTCGGGCTCCCCCGCGCGTACGCCGCCGCCGTACGCGGGCACCGCGACGCGCTGAACGTCCTGCGCACGTCGAACCGGCTCTGGACGTACTTCAGCCCCGCCGAGCAGATCGCCCCCGGCGAGCGCACCGGCCGCTTCCGCATCGGCGGCGACCAGCCCGTCCTCGACGCCGACGGCCTCAGCCGGATCTCCGCCGAGGACGCCGCCGTGGCCCTCGTCGACGAGGCCGAGCTGCCCCGTTTCGTCCAGCGCAGGTTCACCATCGGGTACTGACGGGCCAGCGGGTCCGGCCGACGCGGAGCGGGAGGTCGGCCGGACCGACTTCCCACTCCGCTGCCGCTTCACTCGTACGGATGAGATGCCGCGCTGTCGTCCCGAGTCCGTCCGCTTCGGTCGGAAGACTGGCCGGGCCAGTACGACACACCGAAGGACTAGCGATGGCAGAAGAGCTGTACGCGACGCTGAAGACCAACCAGGGCGACATCGTGATCCGGCTGCTGCCGAACCACGCCCCCAAGACCGTCCGGAACTTCGTGGACCTCGCCACGGGCGAACGACAGTGGATCGACCCGAACACCGGCCAGCCGAGCACGGACCCGCTGTACGACGGCACGGTCTTCCACCGGGTCATCGAGGGCTTCATGATCCAGGGCGGTGACCCCCTGGGCAACGGCACCGGCGGGCCCGGCTACGAGTTCGCCGACGAGTTCCACCCGGATCTGGCGTTCACCGAGCCGTACCTGCTGGCGATGGCCAACGCCGGCCCGGGCACCAACGGCTCCCAGTTCTTCATCACCGTCGGATCGACCAGCTGGCTCACCGGCAAGCACACCATCTTCGGCGAAGTCGCCGACGAGGCCAGCCAGAAGGTCGTCGACGCGATCGCCACGACGGAAACCAACCCCCGCAACGACCGCCCGGTGAAGGACGTCGTCATCGAGAAGGTCGTCATCGAGACCCGCTGACCGGCGCAGGCCCGCCCGGCCCCCAGCGTCCCAGCGTCTCAGCGTCTCAGCACGGAACGGGAAGTCGGCCCCGCCGACTTCCCGTTCCGCTCATGAGAGTTACTCATGGGGGAGGCACATGAGAGTTGCTCATGGGGGCCGCACGTGGAGGTCGCTCATGTGGGCCCACATGAAGGTCGCTCATGGGAGCCGCGCATGAGAGTCACTCATGGAGGCGATGCCCGGCGGGTGTCCACCCAGCGCCCGGCCGCACCGATCCCGCAGCCCCCTAGCGCTCGGTGCCGCGGTGGATCCGCTCGACGACGGCGGCCAGCAGCTTCGGGGCCCTGCCCCTTCCGCTGGCCAGGATCACGAACCGGCCGTCCGTCCACAGGCAGCCGAAGGCTTCGGGCTCCTTCACGTCCTCGGCGGACGTGCCGGGTTCGCCGCCGTCGCAGTACATCCTCCCCCCGAGGAAGGTCTCAACCTGCCGCTTCGCGTGCGGGGAGGCCGACTTCGTGGCTCCGGCCAAGCCACCCGGCCCGTCGACCATCATCCGCTGGAAGGCCGGCGAGGAGCCGGCGATGATGACGTTCCACCGCGCCTCGGGGCCTTTGCCGCCCGATCCGCTCACGATGACCCCCGGGGCCTCCGGGGCCTCCGGGACCTCCCCGTAGTCGGCCGCCTGCGGGTCCACCAGGCCCATCCGCACCAGGTAGGCCTTCTCCCCCTCCCGGTCCGGGAGCCGGCCGTCCGCCGAACTCCACCGCATCGCCTCGCCCTCGACCGTCGCGGGAAGGCCCGCCGGGGGCCCGACGGGCCTCGGCCCGTCGAGGTAGTGCAGCCCGAGGGCGATCAGGCCCGCCACGACGACCAGCACGCCGACGAGGACGCCGAGACCGCCGCGCCTGTCGACGGTGTCGTGGTGCAGGTCCCCGCCGACACCGGTGCTCCCCGATCCCATCCTCAACCCCCTGCGTCAGCAAACGACTTGCTGTCCAATGTGACGGCTGTTCGTCAACCGCGGAGCCGGGTAGGACCGATTGGAGAGTGAACCGCAACACTCAGGAGCCACACCATGGGCATAACACGTCGTGATCTTCTCAAATGGGGTGCAGGAGTGGGCGGTTCGGCCGCCCTCGGCAGCCTCGCCCTGCCGTCCACCGCCTGGGGCGCCGCACGGACCACCCCGCGCGGGCTGCCGACCGACGACTGGATGAGCCGCCTGAACGGCGACCTGTCCCTGCTCGACCTCACCATCCCCGGCACCCACGACTCGTGCTGCGAGAACCCCAACTACGGCACCGAGTGGTCGCACACCCAGAACTGGGGCGTCCCGCAGCAGTTGCAGGAGGGCGTCCGCTTCCTCGACATCCGCTGCAACGGCCTACAGGGCGCGCCCGACGAACTCGGGATCTACCACTCCGACAACTACCAGCACATCCGGCTCCAGGACGTGCTCGACCAGTGCAGGTCCTTCCTGCAGGCGCACCCCGGCGAGACCATTGTGATGCGGCTCAGGAACGAGCGGGCCGGCGGCCAGGCCCTCGGCGACGAGGAGTTCATGCGACGGGTCAACCACTACCTCGATGCGCTCGGCTTCCGCAGTCTGTTCCACTTCTACGGCTGGCCCACCCTCGGCACCGCCCGCGGCAAGGTCGTCCTGCTCGCCGACTTCACCAACCCGTGGGGCCTGATCGACTGGTCCAGCGGCCAGAACGACTACTTCGACACCCAGGACGTGTGGCAGATCAGCGGCAGTGACCCGCTCGGCCGGAAGGGGCAGTACATCGTCGCCCAGTTCGACAAGGCCTTCCTGACCCCGAACTCCCCGAAGATGTTCGTCAACTTCCTCAGCTACGCCGGTGGTTACTGGCCCAAGCTCAGCTCCCAGAACCTCATGGACCACGCCGTCTACCCGTACCTGAACGCCCGCACCCAGCAGCGCGCCCGGTTCGGCATCGTGCCGATGGACTTCCCCGACTTCCACGTCAACGTGCTGCAGATGCTGATCGACAAGAACTTCGTCTAACGCCAATACCGGTGATTTAGGCGGTCCGGCGAACACAAGCTGGACGTCGTCCCCGCCCGCCGGGTGGCCAAGGGCGCCGCCTTCGCCGTCCGGGTGACGTACGCCGGTACGCCCGACGCCGAAGGCCGGCACACCCTGGCGAACGGCGGCGCCAACGCGTCGGGCGAACCGCACTCCGCGACTTCCTGGTACCCGTCCAACGACCACCCGTCCGACAAGGCCACCTTCGCCCTCACCGCCACCGTCCCCGACCGCTGGACCGCCATCGGCAACGGCCTGCCCGGCCCCACCAGCACCGAGTAGCCGGGTGTCCGTTGCGAGGCGTCCGGTGTCCTGAGTCTGGCGCCCGTAGCCTCGGCCCCTTCTCCGCGAGGGGGCCGAGGGCCCGTGCCGGGCCCTCGCCTCGCGTCCCGCCACGCGCCGGTCCGCGCATCAGCCCGTGGATGTAAACCCGTGGGCCAATGCCAGGTGACGGAGGATCAATCGGCGGGCTGATGTTGCCCACCCGCCGCGCGTGACAGCGTTCCGCGCATGGACACCACGCCGTTCACAAGCCGTACCGGACTGACGCGCCGCCGCATGTTGCGTACCGGGGCCGCCGCACTGGCGGTGGGCGCCGCCGTGCCGCTCGGCCTCGCCGACACCGCCTGGGGCGCCCCGACCCTCTCGGTCGACGCCTCGGCCGACGCCTCGGCCAGCCCCTCCGTCGGTACGGCCCCTTCCGCCCGGCTCACCCTCCCCGCGCCCACCGGCCCGTACCCCGTGGGCATGGTGCCCCTCCACCTTCGCGACACCTCCCGCCCCGACCCGGCCGCCGGGCCCGGCCGCTTCCGCGAGCTGATGGCCACCGTCTGGTACCCGGCCAGGAGCGCCGACGCCGACGCGTACCCGCTCGCTCCCTGGATGACCGACGGCGCCCTGCGCGCCTTCCTCGCCGACACCGGCTTCGCCCTCGACCCCTCCCTCGCCCCGCTCACCTCCGGCCACCAGGGCGCGCCCGTGCACCGGACCGGCCACCGGCTGCCCGTCGTCCTCTTCTCCCACGGCTCGGGCAGCCACCGCGCCGACCACACGGTCATCGCCCAGGAGCTCGCCGGCCACGGTTACGCCGTCGTCACCGTCGACCACACCTACGACGCGTTCACCGAGTTCCCGGACGGAACCGTCTCCACCCCGTCCGACACCGTCCCCGTCTACCCGAGGGACCACGCCGCCGACGCCCGCTTCCTCCTCGACTGCGTCGAGGGGCTCGCCGCGGGCCGCAACCCCGACGTCGACGGGCGCGCCCTCCCGGCCGGCCTGCTCGGCGGCCTCGACCCGGACACCGTCGGCATGTTCGGCTGGTCCAAGGGCGGCACCGCCACCGCCCTCGCCATGGGTGCCGACCAGCGCATCCGCGCCGGGCTCGCCATCGACGGGCCGATGATCGCGAACCCGGCCCCCACCACCGACCTCGACCGGCCGTTCATGATGATGACCGCCGACTTCGCCCGGGCCGTCAACCCCGCCGCCCAGACCTTCTGGACCCACCTGCGCGGCTGGCGGCTCGACGTCCAGGCCACCGGGGCCGTCCACTCCTCGTACGGCGACAACATGACACTGATCCCGCAGGCGGCGAAACTGCTCGGCCTTCCCGACCAGCAGGTCCGGCAGATGGTCGGCACCCTCGACCCCGACCGCGGCATTCGCATCCAACAGGCCTACCCGCTCGCCTTCTTCGACCTCCACCTGCGCCACCGCGGCCACCGCCTGCTCGACGGGCCGTCACGGGTCTTCCCGGAAGTCGTCTTCCACGGCTGACCCGGCGAGTTGGTGACCCGGTGACCCGGTGACCCATCAGCGCCGACGGCGGCCGCAACGGGGGTGCGGCCGCCCCTCCCCTCACCGACGGCCCGCCAGCCGCTCCCCCGTGCGGTACAGCTCCACCAGCGGGCGGAGCGCCTCCCCGGCCTACGTCAGCCGGTACCGCGGCCGTCTTCGCTGCCGACTTCAACTCCGGTGACCCGGCGCCGTCTTCGCCCCTCCCCCGGCACCGCCACCGACGTCGCCCGCCGCGACCCGGCCGGACACTGGCGCTACGTGATCGACAACCCCTTCGGCACGGCCGGGCCCTGACGACCGGGCGCCCTGACAGCCGGGTCCTGACAGCCGGTCGGCTCAGGGGACCCGCACCTTCGGGTTCACCGTGCAGAAGTAGACCCGGCTGTTCTCCCGGTCGAAGTAGAAGCTCCCGGTGTAGTGGTCCCAGGTGATCGACCGGTCGAACAGCTCGCTGTGCACACACGACCTCGGAGTACCGAGCTCGGCGGCGAGCTCCGCCGGGACGGGGCAGGAGATGTGCTCCTCCTTCCAGGTCCCGTTCGCCGTGATCTCCGCCAGCTTCGCCGGATCGACCTTGGCGTATCCGTCCACGGTCACGTCGGTCGGCCCCGGAACCGCCGGCCGCGGGTCCGGGGTCCCCAGGGTCCTGCCGATCCACCGCGCCTGCGACAACGCGCCCAGTTCCGGGAACCGGCTCTGCAGCGGTTCGACGTCCGTACGGACCGTCACCGGTGTGAGGCTGGCCGTCGGGTGGCCCGCGCCGGTCCGGTGGAAACCGGTGCCGGCGGTCCCCAGATCGTTCAGCGAGAGGGTCTCCTCACCGTTGTGCTTGACGTACTGGAAGTACGTCTCGCAGGCCAGTGTGCCGTCCACGGAGGCCAGTTTGACGAGCGCACTGTACCCGGCGTCCTCCACCGCGCCGTGCCGCCAGGTACCGGTGAACTTGACCTCCGTCGACGAGTTCTCCCCACGGCAGGCGCCGGGGACCAGGCTCACCTCCCCGAGCCCGCCACCCTCCAGGAACTCGATCGAGCCGGCTCCCTCCGCCCGCCACGACCCGACGACGGGCGCCTCGGGCTCCGCCACCGTGCAGGAACTCAGCGCCGGCAGGGCGGCGGCCAGGCAGAGCGTCAGAACGAGCTGCGCCGGCCTCCGCCTTGGACGCTTCTTCGGTCGCAGGTGACCTGGATGATCCATGAGCCGATCATCCCACCGGCTCCGCGGACACCGGTGGGAAATCCGGCGGGCACCGATTCAGACCCGCATGCCCTGGGTGGCGACGGCGGTGGGCGGGGTGGTGCTGCCGGCGGTCGTGCCGAGGGTGTGTTCGACCTTGGCGACGGCGGTGCGGTACTGCATCGACGCGGTCTGGGAGGAGGCGCCCTCACGCTGGAAGTAGCCGAAGGCCATGGCGACCGTACCGAAGCGCTCGATGCCAAGGAAAGCGTTGAGTTGGACGCCGGCCAGAGTGCCGTCGAGGCGGACGGCGGGGGCGTCCTGCCGGTCGCCGAGGGCGACGGGGGTGACGGTGAAGGTCACCGTGTCCTCGGTGCCCGCGTTGAAGGTGATGGTGTGACAGGTCCGGAAGGCGTCGGCCACCGTGTTGAAGTCGGCGGCGAGCCGGTCGGGCGCTTCGGCGGCGAGCGCCTCGGTCACCATCGGGTTGCCGTCCGGGCCGTCGAGTTCGGTCTCGGCACGCGGGTTCGCGGGGCCGGTCTGGGCGACGTGCATGTTGATCAGGGCACTGAGCGCGTCGCAGCCGCTGACCGGGCTCGGGTTCTCACCCGGACTGGGGCTCTCAGTGGCGGGCGCCTCGGTGAAGCCCGGGCCGAGGTCGGCCGCGGTGAGCAGCGCCGACTTCAGCTGGTCGGCCGAGGGAAGCTCCTGGGCGGGCGCGGCCGACGCCAGGTGGGCCGGGCCCAGAACGACCGCCACGACGACGGCCGCGGCGGTGACAGCATGGAGAGGCCTCGAAAGAGACATGAGAGCCCCCGGTCGAGAGTTCGGGCAGGGACAGGCAACCAGTGTCCCACCGGGCACCGGCCGGGGCGCGCGGGCGGGAATCACCGCAGGTCACAACCCCTGCGACGCACATGAGCAGGTCTCATGCGGGGCACATGAGCTGGTCGCATGCGGAGGGCGATGAGCACCTCTCATGCCCCGCACATGAGCGGAACTCATGGCGACGACCGATGAGCGGGCCTCATGACGACACACATGAGCAGGTCTCATGCCGAACGCGCGATGAGCGGGCCTCATCCCGAACGCGATGAGCTCCGCTCATCGGACGGCAGCGCGTCGAGCGTCTCGGCGAGCCACTCCGCCCAGAAGGCCTCCAGCCCGATCCCGGCCCGCAGCACGGCGTGCTGGAGCCGGTTCTCCCCGTCCGCGTTCTCCGCCGGGAAGTCCGTCCGCTCGATCTCCAGGTAGTCGGCCAGCTGCGCACGGTGAAGTGCCAGGTGGCGTTCCAGCTCGGCCGCCAGGCCGTCCGTGCCGACCACCGCCGCCGCCCGCAGCCGCAGCAGCAGCGGCTCCCGGACGGCGCGCGGCGCGTCACCGTCGGCCGTCCAACGGGCCAGTTCGGCGCGGCCCTCCGGTAGGACCTCGTACTCCTTCTTCTGCCCGCGCACCGGCCCGTCCGGCTGGAGGGCCCGGATGTGTCCGGAGGCCTCCAGCCGACCGAGCTCGCGGTAGATCTGCTGGTGGGTGGCGGGCCAGAAGAAGCCGATCGACTTGTCGAACCGCCTGGTCAGCTCCAGCCCCGAGGACGGCTTCTCCAGCAGGGCGGTGAGGATGGCGTGCGGCAGCGACATGCCGATGATCCTAGGTCCGCACGACCGCCGGAGGACGCCGTCAGAGGGAGGCGGCCAGTTCGGTGCCCTGCTTGATGGCCCGCTTGGCGTCCAGTTCGGCGGCCACGTCGGCGCCGCCGATCAGGTGGACGGCCAGGCCGCGCTCGCGCAGCGCCTCGTACAGGTCGCGGCGCGGTTCCTGGCCGGTGCAGAGCACCACGGTGTCGACGGGCAGCAGTTGGCGCTCGCCGTCCACGGTGATGTGCAGGCCGGCGTCGTCGATGAGGTCGTACGTCACGCCGGGGACCATCACCACGCCGCGGTGCTTGAGTTCGGTGCGGTGGATCCACCCGGTGGTCTTGCCGAGTCCGGCGCCGACCTTGGTGGTCTTGCGCTGCAGCAGGTGGACGCTGCGCGGGGGCTTCGGGCGCTCGGGGGCGCGCAGGCCGCCGCGCTCGCGGTACTCCGGGTCGATGCCCCACCTGGTCTGGAACACCGGCGGGTTGAGGCTCGCCTGGTCGCCCTCGTCGGTGAGGAACTCGGCCACGTCGAAGCCGATGCCGCCCGCGCCGAGGATGGCGACCCGCTCGCCGACGGGCGCCCCGTCGCGCAGCACGTCGAGGTAGCCGAGCACGCTGGGGTGGTCGATTCCCGGGATGTCGGCGGGGGTTCGCGGGCTGACGCCGGTGGCGAGGACGATGTCGTCGTAGCCCTCCCCGGCCAGTTGCTCGGCGGTGGCGGTGGCCCCGAGGCGCAGCGTGACGCCCAACTCGGCGAGCCGGGTGCGGTAGTAGCGCAGCGTCTCGTCGAACTCCTCCTTGCCGGGGATGCGCCGGGCGATGTTCAGCTGCCCGCCGACGGTCTCGGCGGCGTCGTACAGCGTGACCTCGTGCCCGCACTCGGCGGCGGAGACGGCGAAGGCGAGGCCGGCCGGCCCGGCCCCGACGACGCCGAGACGCTTGCGCACCTTGGTGGGGGCGAGCACGAGTTCGGTCTCGTGGCAGGCGCGCGGGTTGACCAGGCAGGAGGTGATCTGGAGGTTGAAGGTGTGGTCCAGGCAGGCCTGGTTGCAGCCGATGCAGGTGTTGATGGCGTCGGCGCGGTCGTCGCGTGCCTTGGCGACGAAGGCGGCGTCGGCGAGCAGCGGGCGGGCCATCGAGACCAGGTCGGCGTTCCCGTCGGCGAGCAACTGCTCGGCGATCTCGGGGGTGTTGATGCGGTTGCTGGTGACCAGCGGGATGCCGACCTTGCCCATGACGCTCTTCGTCACCCAGGCGAAGGCGCCGCGCGGCACCGAGGTGGCGATGGTGGGGATGCGGGCCTCGTGCCAGCCGATGCCGCTGTTGATGACGGTCGCGCCCGCGGCCTCGACGGCCTGGGCGAGCAGGATCACCTCGTCCAGGGTGGAGCCGCCGGGCACCAGGTCGAGCATGGAGAGGCGGTAGACGATGATGAAGTCCTCGCCGACCCGCTCGCGGACCCGCCGGACGATCTCCACCGGGAAACGCATCCGCCGCTCGTAGGGGCCGCCCCACTCGTCCTCGCGGTGGTTGGTCGCGGCGACGATGAACTCGTTGACCAGGTAGCCCTCGGAGCCCATGATCTCGACGCCGTCGTACCCGGCGCGGCGGGCGAGTTCGGCGCAGCGGGCGAAGTCCTCGATGGTCTGCTCGACCTGCTCGGCGGTGAGCTCGTTGGGCACGAAGGGGCTGATCGGGGCCTGGATGGCGCTGGGGGCGACCAGGTCGCGGTGGTAGGCGTAGCGGCCGAAGTGCAGGATCTGCAGGGCGATCTTCCCGCCGGCGGCGTGCACCGCGTCGGTGACCACGCGGTGCTTGTCGGCCTCCTCCTCGGTGGTCAGCATCGCGCCGCCCTCCCAGGGGCGCCCGGCCTCGTTGGGGGCGATGCCGCCGGTGACGATGAGGCCGACGCCGCCGCGGGCGCGCTCGGCGTAGAAGGCGGCCATCCGCTCGTACCCGCCGGGGGCCTCCTCCAGGCCGACGTGCATCGAGCCCATGATCACGCGGTTGGGCAGGGTGGTGAAGCCGAGGTCGAGCGGGCTGAGCAGGTGCGGGTAGCGGCTGCTGCCGGGGTGGGCGCTCATCGACGTCTCCTGGGGCGCGGGCTGGGGTGTCCTGGTTACCGCAGGGTAGGGGACAGGCGGAGCCGTATGCAACTAGTTGCATAAAGCCCGCGGAGCCCGGCCCGACCGCCTCCCTGGCCGCCCGCCCGGTCGTCAACGCAGCCGCCCACCCGAAGGCCCGCCCGGTCGCCCGACCGTCCGCCCGCCCGGTCGAACACGGCACGCGCGACTCGGCGGCCGCGTATCGTCGTGTCCCGGACATCACACGCTCGGGAATCACAGGCTCGGGAGAGGGGGCGGCCGTGCGCGGTGGTTCGGTGGCCGTGGTCGGGGGCAGCATCGCCGGGAGCGCGTTCGCCGGGGCCGCCGCCCGGCTGGGCGCGGAACGGGTCGTCGTGCTGGAGCGAAGCCCCGGCCGACTGGAGGACCGCGGCGTGGGGATCTGCACCCACAACGACCGCTTCGACGAGCTCGTCCGCGCCGGGCACCTCGCCGCGGACACCCGCCGCCACCGCCTGACCGTCCGCCGCTGGGTCACCCGGGGCCCGGCCGACGAGGGCGACGGCCCCGACGGGCGCGGACGGCTGCTCTGGGACCAGCCCTTCCCCTTCCACTCCCACCACTGGGCCGTGCTCTGGCAGGCGCTGCGCGAGCGGACGCCCGAGCAGGTCGAGTACCGGCTGGGCACCACCGTCACCGCGGTCGGCGGCGACGAGGACGGCGCCTGGGCCGAGGACGCCGACGGCGAGCGGCACCCGTACGACCTGGTGATCGGCGCGGACGGCTACCGCTCGGTGGTGCGCGCCGCCGTCTGCCCGCAGGCCGCGCCCGAGTTCGCCGGGTACGTGTGCTGGCGCGGCAGTTACGACGCCGGGCTGCTGGCCGAACTGCCCGGCGGCGCCGGGGTCTGGCCGGAGGAGGAGTGCATCACCGTCTGCTACCGCGGCGGCCAGGTCGTGATCTACCGCATCCCCGGGCTCGATGCCGGCAGCACGCAGGTGAACTGGGTCTTCTACGCGCCCACCCCGGCCTGGCTGCGCCTGGAAGGCCCGACCAGCATCCCGGCCGGCGCCCTCACCGACGCGCGGCTGGACGAGCTGCGGCAGCTCGCCGAGCGGCACCTGCCGCCGTACTGGGCCGGAGTGGTCACGCTGACCCCGCGCGAACGGACCTTCCTGCAGCCGGTCTACGACCTGGCGACCCCGCACCGCACGGCCGGGCGACTGCTGATCGGCGGGGACGCGGCCACGGTCGTACGCCCGCACAACACCAGCGGCGCGGTGAAGGCACTACAGGACGCGCACGCCCTCGAACAGGCGGGGCAGGCCGGGGAGGCGGGCCGGGCGGCCGGCTCCTGGTCGGCACTGCTGGCCGCCTACGACCGCGAACGCAGCGCGGCCGGACGGGAGTTGGTGGAGCTCGGCCGCAAGCTCGGCCGGGCCCAGGTCACCGACGCGCCGGACTGGTCCGCGATGGACGAGCCGGCCATGATCGCCTGGTGGCAGCACCAGGTCACCGGCAGCGCGGGTTTCGGCGGCCACGCGCTCGGCCGGACCGAGCCTTCACCCTGACTGCCCGAAGCACCGGAAGCACCGGAAGCGCCGGAAGCGCCGGAAGCGCCGGAAGCGCCGGAACCCGGCCGAGCCCGCTGGGGCCCGGCCGGGTTCCCTCGAATCCGTTGTGAGGATCAGACGTTGACGCCGTAGTCGGTGGCGATGCCGCGCAGGCCCGAGGCGTAACCCTGGCCGATGGCGCGGAACTTCCACTCGGCGCCGTTGCGGTACAGCTCGCCGAAGACCATCGCGGTCTCGGTCGAGGCGTCCTCGGACAGGTCGTAGCGCGCGATCTCCTGGCCGTTGGCCTGGTTGACGATCCGGATGAACGCGTTGCGGACCTGGCCGAAGTTCTGCAGCCGGGCGTCGGCGTCGTAGATCGACACCGGGAAGACGACCTTGGCCACGTCGGTCGGCACGCGGTCCAGGTCGACCTTGATCTGCTCGTCGTCGCCGTCGCCGCCACCGGTCAGGTTGTCACCGCTGTGCTCGACCGAACCCTCGGGGCTGCGAAGGTTGTTGAAGAAGACGAAGTGCTGGTCCGAGACGACCTTGCCGAGCGCGTTGCACAGCAGCGCACTGGCGTCCAGGTCGTAGTCGGCCCCCGTGGTGGTGCGCACATCCCAGCCGAGACCCACGATCACGGCGCTCAGACCGGGCGCCTCCTTGCTCAGCGAGACGTTGCCGCCCTTGGCCAGCGAAACTCCCACAATGCCCTCCTCGATCTCTCCCTGCGGACGAATCTACAACACTGTAGAGATCACGAGAATCCGTCTGCAGGCGGGCTCCACCCGGGGATTCTCCCCTGGTACTCCCCTCGGGAATTCTCCGGGGCGTTTCGGGGGCCCCGACGGGAACCGATCGCCTCTCGCGGCCGGGGCGCCACGGGGGTGCGCCCGACCTAGACTGGCGTGGATCCCCCGATTCCCGGCCACCCGGGCGCGGCGCCCTCGCGGGAGGTTCCCATGCGCCAGCGGTACAGCTTCCACACCGACGAGGGCGGGCACTCGGTGACCGTCAACGTCCGCTCCGGCTGGATCACCGAGACCGAACTGCTGGTGGACGGCAAGGAACTCGCCTTCCACCGCGTCCACGGGCACGGCGGCTACCCGCTGACCCTCGCCGCCCAGCTCGCCGAGGAACCGCCCCGGCCACTCGCGGTCACCCTGGAGCGCACCGGCACGGCCGAGCACCCGCTCTCCTGCGTCCTGGAGCTGGCGGGCGCCGAGCACGCCATGCCGGAGCGCACGGCCCGCTGAGACCCCTGCCGCCCGACCTCGGCGGCCGCCCGACCCTCCGCGGCAAGCCCGGCGGTTTGCGGCGGGATACTACGAAACCGTACTATCCGAATACGTGACATCCGAGAACGCAACCTCCCCCGAACAGTCCGCCCTACTGGCACTCCAGCGCGCGACGCACGCCACGCTCCAGCTGCTCGCCGCCGAACTGGTCGACCTCGACCTGACCGCCTCCGAGATCAACGCGCTCGCCAACCTCGCGGACGGGCGAGGCCGGACGGTCTCCGGACTCGGCGCCGCCGTGGGCACCCGGCCGACCACCCTGACCGGCATCTTGGACCGGCTGGAGCGGCGCGGCCACATCACCCGCGGCACCCGCGCCGGGGACCGCCGCTCGGTACTGATCGAACTCACCCCCACCGGCCGAATCACCGCCGACACCATCCGGCGGACCGTGACCGACCTCGAACGCCGCGCGCTCGGCGACCTCTCCCCCGCCCAGGTGGACGGCTTCCACGCCGTGCTCCGGGCCCTGACGAAGGCCTCCGCATGACCTCCCCGACCCCGTCCTCCCCCGCTTCCCCCGAAACGACCGGCACTCCGCCCGAAACCCCCGACACCCCTGGCGCCTTCGACGCGCTGCTGCGCGAGGCGATGGCCGGCGCCGAGCGCTTCGGCCACCGCGAGCACGTCCGCCTCACCTGGCTCGCCGTACGCCGCCACGGCGCCGACGCCGCCCTCGGCCTGATCGCCGACGGCATCCGGCGCACCGCCACCAAGGCCGGGGCGCCGCAGAAGTTCCACGTCACCATGACCCGCGCCTGGGTCGAGCTGGTCGCCCACCACCTGGCCGCCCACCACACCCACCGCACCCATCACACCCACCGCGCCGATGGCGCACCGGACTTCGAGGAGTTCGTCGGCCGGCACCCCCTGCTCGACAAGGAGCTGCTCGCCCGCCACTACCGGCCCGGCACGCTCGCGAGCGAGCAGGCCCGGACGACCTGGGTCGAGCCGGACCTGGCACCCTTCCCCTGGGCGGCTCAGCGCTCCTGACGCTCCGTCAGGATCTCCTCGACCACCTTCCGGGCCCGCTCCGCGTCCTGGGCGACCAGCCCGATCCGGGTGCGGCGGTCGAGCACGTCGGCGGCGTCCAGCGCGCCCTCGTGGGTGACGGCGTACGCGATCTCGGCGCGCGTCACGTCCAGGCCCTCGGCCACCGGCGTCAACTCCCCTGCGGCCAGCACCTCGTGCGCGGCGCCGCCGTGCCGGGCGAGGAGTGAGGCGGGCGCGCCCCCGCCGGGCAGGGGGCGGCTGTCCCGGTGCCCCGGGGCGCCGACCAGCGGCAGCCGGGCGGACCAGCAGGTCCGGGCGGGCAGGCCGCGCAGCCGGACGGCGGTGTCCACCGCGTCCTCGGCCATCCGGCGGTAGGTGGTGAGTTTGCCGCCGACCACGGTGACCACCCCGGACGGGGATTCCAGCACCGCGTGCTCGCGCGAGATGTCGGCGGTGCTGCCGCCGCCGGTGTCGATCAGCGGGCGCAGCCCGGCGTAGGCGCCGCGTACGTCCGCCCTGGTCAGCGCGGTGGCGAGGGCGGTGTTGACGGTGTCCAGGAGGAAGGTCAGCTCGGCTTCGGTGGGCTGTGGCTCGTCCGGGACCGGGCCCGGGGCGTCCTCGTCGGTCAGGCCGATCGCGACCCGGCCGAGCTGCTGCGGCAGGGCGAAGACGAAGCGGCTGGTCGAGCCGGGCACCGGCACGGTGAGGGCGGCGGTCGGGTTCCCGAGCGCCTCGGCGTCCACCAGGAGGTGGGTGCCGCGGCTGGGGCGCAGCGTGATCGAGGTGTCCACCTCGCCCGCCCAGACGCCGGTGGCGTTGACCACCGCGCCCGCCCGCACGGTCAGTTCCTGCCCGGTCAGGGTGTCGACCAGCCGGGCGGAGGTGCCGGTCACGGACTCGGCCCGCATCCTGGTGAGCACGCTCGCGCCGTACTGCGCCGCGGTCCGTGCGAGGGCGACCACCAGCCGTGCGTCGTCCACGAGTTGGCCGTCGTGCGCGACCAGTGCGCCGCGCAGGCCGGCGGTCCGCACGCCCGGCACCAGCTGCCGGGTGCGGGCAGCGTCGATCCGGCGCATCCGGGGCAGCAGCGCGCCGGGCGTGCCGGCGCTGACCCGCAGCGCGTCCCCGGCGTGGAAGCCCGCGCGGATCAGCGCGCCCTGCCCGGGGCGCAGCAGGTCCGGGAGCAGCGGCACCAGTTGGGGCAGTGCGCGGATCAGGTGCGGGGCGGTGCGGGTCATCAGCACGCCGCGTTCGACCGCGCTCTCCCGGGCCACCTTGACCCGGCCGGAGGCCAGGTAGCGCAGGCCGCCGTGCACCAGCTTGGAGCTCCAGCGGCTGGTGCCGAAGGCCAGGTCGCGGGACTCGACGAGCACCGTGCGCAGGCCGCGCGAGACGGCGTCCAGGGCCACCCCGGCTCCGGTGACGCCGCCGCCGATCACCAGCAGGTCGACGTGCGGGTCGTCGCCGAGCGCCGTCAGCTCCAGCGTGCGGCGTACGGCGTTGAGTCGGCTCGTTCCCGCGAAGGGGCCGACGGCGGGCGTCGTCATGGTGCGAGGTATCCGTTCAGCGCTCTGGCCAGTTCGCGCCGCCAGGCCGCCTCGGGCAGCAGGGAGGCCACCATGCGGTGGGACTGGACGGTGGACTGGGCGATCAGCAGGACCATGGCGGCCAGTTCGAGCGGCTCCCCGGCCCGGATCGAGCCGTTCGCCTGGCCCAGTTCGATTCCGCTGCGCAGCGCCTCCAGCAGGCCGCGCTGGCTGGCGCCGAGCCGCTCGACCACGTACTCCAGCAGCAGGTCGGAGTCGTCGGAGCGGAGCAGCGCGCCGAGCACCGGGTGGTCGCGCAGCCGGACGGCGACCTCGACGACCCGCTCGACGAGGGTCGTGCGGTCCTGGACGTCCAGTGCGGTGCCCTCCAGGGTGGCCAGGATCTCCCGGGTGAGCAGCGCGCCGATCACCGCCCGGACGTCCGGCCAGCGCCGGTAGACGGTCGGCCGGCTGACCCCGGCGCGGCGCGCGATCTCGGCCAACTGCGTGCGGCGCACGCCGAGATGGACGATCAGGTCGGCGGCGGCGTCCAGGATCGCGTCGTCGGTGCTGCGGGGCTGCCCGGCTGCTGCCGCCGGCTCGGCGTTACTACTTGACATGATGTGTGAAACTGTAACGCATGGCACCTGAGACGCAAGCGGGACCGGCCGGCGCCGCGCTTCCGCTCCCCCCGATGAAGTGGGACGCCTGGGGCGACCCGGCCCTCGCCAAGGAGCTGTCCGCCGACATCAAGGGACTGCTCGCCGCTGCCCTCGGCGTCACCGGCGTCACTGCTCCCGGGCCGAGCGCCGACGAGGTCGTCCTGCACCCCTCCCGGCTCTCCGCCGAGGGCCTCAAGGCACTCGCCGCGGCCGTCGGCGAGGCCCACGTCAGCACCGCCGACGCCGACCGCCTCCCGCGCGCCGGCGGCAAGTCCACCCCCGACCTGCTGCGCCGCCGCAGCCGCGAGCCGCAGGACGCGCCCGACGCGGTCGTGCTGCCCGGCAGCGAGCAGGAGGTCGCCGCCGTCCTCGCGGTGTGCGCCGAACACCGCATCGCCGTCGTCCCGTTCGGCGGCGGCACCAGCGTCGTCGGCGGCCTCGACCCCGAGCGCGGCGGCCTCCGAGCCGTCGTCTCGCTCGACCTGCGCCGCCTCGACGGGCTGCTCGACCTGGACGAGACCTCCGGCGAGGCCGTCCTCGGCGCCGGCCTCACCGGCCCGGCCGCCGAGGAACTGCTCGCCGAGCGCGGCTGGGAACTCGGCCACTACCCGCAGAGCTTCCGCTACGCCACCATCGGCGGCTTCGCGGCCACCCGCTCCTCGGGCCAGGACTCCGCCGGGTACGGGCGCTTCGACGAGATGGTGCGCGGCCTGCGGGTCGTCACCCCCGCCGGGGTGCTCGACCTCGGCCGCGCCCCCGCCTCCGCCGCCGGCCCCGACCTGCGCCAGCTCTTCCTCGGCTCCGAGGGCACCCTCGGCGTGATCACCGCCGTCCGCCTGCGCGTCCACCCGCTGCCCGCCGTAAAGGCGTACGAGGCGTGGAGCTTCCCCGACTTCGCCACCGGGACGGCGGCGCTGCGCGCCGTCGAGCAGCAGGGCACCGGCCCGACCGTGATCCGGCTCTCCGACGAGGCCGAGACCATGGTCAACCTCGCCATGACCGAGCAGATCGGCGGCACCCCGACGGTCAGCGGCTGCCTGGCCGTCACCGTCTTCGAAGGCAGCGCCGAACAGGCCGCCACCCGGCACCGCGCGACCCGCGCGGCCCTGCTCGCCGCCGGCGCCACCTCGCTCGGCGAAGGACCCGCCCGGGCCTGGGAACACGGCCGGTTCAACGCCCCCTACCTGCGCGACTCGCTGCTCAACGCCGGCGCGCTGTGCGAGACCCTGGAGACGGCGGCGAGCTGGAGCCGGCTGCCCGCCCTGCGGACCGCCGTCACCGAGGCGCTCACCGCCGCCCTGCCCGGCGCGCTCGTGCTCTGCCACATCTCGCACGTCTACCCGACCGGCGCCTCGCTCTACTTCACCGTCGTCGCCGCGCTCGGCGAGGACCCGCTCACCCGCTGGGGCGCCGCCAAGCGCGCCGCCGGGGACGCCATCCTCGGCGCGGGCGGCACCATCACCCACCACCACGCCGTCGGCGCCGACCACCGCCCCTGGATGACCGACGAGGTCGGCGACCTCGGCGTCCGCATCCTGCGCGCCGTCAAGGCCGAGCTCGACCCGGCGGGGATCCTCAACCCCGGCAAGCTGATCCCATGAGCGAAGCTCATGGGGCGTCCGGCCCGACCGGCCCAACCGGCCCGAGAACCGTCCGCCGGGTCGCCGTACTCAGCAACCCGGCGGCGGGCGCGGGCCACGCCGGCCCCGCCGCCGGGCGGGCCGTCGCCCGGCTGCGCTCACTCGGCATCGACGCCGAACCGCACGCCGGACGCTCCGCCGAGGACGCCGTCCGCCTCGCCCGCGAAGCAGCCGCGGACGGCGTCGACGCGGTGGCCGTGGTCGGCGGCGACGGCATGGTCAACCTCGCCCTGCAGGCCCTCGCCGGCACCCCCGTCCCGCTCGGCGTGATACCGGCCGGCACCGGCAACGACCACGCCCGCGCGTACGGCCTCCCGCTCGGCGCCCCCGAGGCCGCCGCCGACGTCATCGCCGCCGGACGGGTCCGGACCGTCGACCTCGGCCGGGTCACCGGCCCGGACGGCACCGTCCGCCGGTACGGCTCCATCCTCGCCACCGGCTTCGACTCCCTGGTCAGCGACCGCACCAACCGCCTGCGCTGGCCACGCGGCCGGATGCGCTACAACCTCGCCATCCTCATCGAGTTCGCCAACCTGCGCCCGCTGCCGTTCCGGATCACCCTCGCCGACGGCACCGTCATCGAACGCGACCTCACCCTCGCCGCCGTCGGCAACACCAGCAGCTACGGCGGCGGCATGCTCATGTGCCCCGACGCCCTGCCGGACGACGGCCTGCTCGACGTCACCCTCGTCGACGCCATGCCCCGCCTGCGCATCGCCCGCTTCTTCCCCACCCTCCTCAAAGGCACCCACACCACCCGCCCCGAGGTCACCACGCTGCGCACCGAGTCCCTGCGCATCGAGTCCCCGGGCATCACCGCCTACGCCGACGGCGAGTTCATCACCCCGCTGCCGGTGGAGGTGGCAGTGGAACGAGCAGCCCTGCACCTGCTGGTGCCGTGAGACACCGGTGCCGCGGTCCGGCCGCGGCACCGGTCACCGTGTTGGCCGTGTCCACGGTTCGCGGTTAGCGGTTCACGGTTCGCGGTTAGCGGTTCAGGGTTCGCCGTGGCCGCTGTGCTCGCCGTACTCGCTGCGCTCATCGCCATGACCGCCCGATGAGCACCGCTCATCCCCGCCGACGACCGGATTGTCTGCTTCCCGCACCGGGTTGGCAGCCTCGACCTGCCGGGCCCGGCGGCGAACCAGCGGGTTGGCGTCGTGCTCCGGGGAGCCGTCGAGGACGTCGACACCCGCCGTCGCGCCCGGGCCGGTGCTCATGACCGCGCTGAGCAGGTAGCGCAGCCGCTCGCCGCGGTCCGGTCGTCGGCGAGCCTCCGGGGTGCCCAGCACCTGCCAGGCCCAGCCGACCGCCACCGCCGCCACCCGCCGATCCGCCCAGCCCTGCCCCCGGCCGGCGGCCGCGACGACCCGCCGCCGTACGTCCCTCGGCAACGCGCCCCACAGCTCCCGCGCGTTGCTCCGCGGCACCTGCCCTCGCTGCAGCATGCTGCTCCCCCGTTTCGCCGGACGGTGTCAGACGGCGCCGGACGCGGCCGGCGGCCGTCGTCCGCCCTCACCAGTCCGGGACGATACGGCAGTCGAAGGCGCTCACCCACCCAGCCGACGGCGCCAGAGCAGGGGGCGTATCTCGATCGCGTGCGAGGCGTCACCGTTCCAGACCGCAGGCAGGCCTACGGCGGTGAGGGCGGCGACCACCTCGTGGCCGATGGCGGTGGTGGTCGACGGGGAGCCGTCGAAACCGCCGTAGAGGAGGGAGAGGCCCTGGCCTGCGGCCGCGGATTCGGTGCACTGGGAATGGAAGTAGACGAAGCCGCGGGCGTCCGGGGCGCCGGCGGCGCCGATCTCGGCCTCACCGCAGGAGCGGCAGCAGGTGAAGTCCTCCCGGGCCGTGATGCCGCCAGCCTCCAGGGCGGCGAAGGCGCGGGCGAGGCGCTCCGGGTCGGTCTCGCCGATCCAGCCGGTCTGCTCGCCGACGCGCTCCAGCCAGAGCCGGTCCGCGAGTTGCTCCGCCTGGGCACGCGAGACCGGACGGCGGTCGCCCGACACCAGGTACTCCCCGGCCTCCTCGGCGAGCCGGGCGCGGTCGGTGTAGCCGCAGGCCAGGGTCAGCCGCAGCCGGTCCTCCAACTCCCGCCGCTCGCCGGCCTCCAGCTCCAGCGGCGGCACGGGCTCCGGCGCCGGGCCCATGTCGAGCCGCTTCCAGTCCAGGCCGTCGCCCCAGCCCGCGGTGCCGCGCGCCCACGCCGTCATCACCTCCGCCACCGGCCCCGGCCCGTCTAGCCGCACCTCGAAGTGCCGCTCGGCGGAGCCGTCACGGTGCTCCAGCGTGTAGTCCCCGCCGGCGGCGTGCCACACCTGGATGTACACGTCCGGCAGGTCCGGTATCCGCTCCACGACGAGGAAGCGGTCGTCCTCCGCGCCGATGCGCCGGACCAGCCCCGCCAACTCGTCCGCACCCGGCCGGAAGCACCGCACCCCGTCGTTCGTCTGCACCGTGATCGCCAGCATGGGGCCACCCAAGCACACACCACTGACAATCACCGCGGCCGAATGCCGCAGCCCGGACCCGGTGCGACTCGACCCCGGTGTCCTGTGGAGCCGGCCCGACCGGTTCTTGTCGCGCAGCTATCCCTCGGACTCGGTCGTCTGGTCGGCCGCCGCACGCCGGGCGGCGGCCAGCTGGTCGAACGTACGGTTCAGCACCGACCGCCGTTCCTCCTTGAAGGCCGGCGAGGGCTCCAGACCGTCGATGGTCCGTTCCCAGACGGCCATGTAGGTCTTCTTCCACTCCTCGATCACCCCGGCCTCCGGCAGGTCGTCGGCGGCGTAGCCGGCCTGGGCGAGGACGTGCAGCAACTCCAGGTTGCACGGCACGGCAACACCCCAGTACTCGTCGGGCTCGATCTCGACGGGATCGCCGGCCATCGCCTCGGCGACCTCGGTGACGAGCCGGTCGACGACGATCGACCGGTGATCCAACGCCGTGTCGCTCTCGAAGTTCCCGCTGCCCCACGTGCCCACAAGCTCTCCTCCGAATGACGGTGTCGTGGCTCTGGGCCTCATCGAATCAGGCCGGAGTGACACTGCCGGGCGGGGGAATCCGGAACGGTGCTGTGGTGATCACGCCGAGGGTCCGAGCATCACGACGGACCCGGCCCGGTCCCCCCGCAGCTATCCCATGGAGTCGGTCACCTGGGGCACGCGGTCCTCCCGTCGCAGCCGGAAGACCACGTTGCGGCGCAGCGGCCCCTCGGGGGCGGCGGGGTCGTCGAAGTCCTCAGCGGGATCGTGGGTCATGCCGAGGCGGCGCATCACCGACTGGGAGCGCAGGTTGGCGGCCGTGGTGATGGCCAGGATCTCGGGGAGGTCGAGGGTGTTGAAGCCGTACGCGAGGACGGCGCGGGCCGCCTCCGTGGCGTAGCCGTGGCCCCAGGCGGAGCGGGCCAGGCGCCAGCCGATCTCGACTCCGTCGACCGGGTCCGTCTCCTCGATGTCGTCCAGGCCCACGAAGCCGACGAACTCGCCGCTCTCCCGTACCTCGACGGCCAGCCAGCCGTACCCGCGCTGCTCGATCGCCGCCTCGAAGCGCGCCACCGAGGCGTCGCTCCGTTCGCGGGTGAGCGGGTCGCCGAGGTGCTCGCGGACCTCCGGGTCGGCGTTCATCGCGGCCCACGGCGCGAGGTCGGACTCCCGCCAGCGGCGGATCAGCAGGCGTTCGGTGCGCAGTTCGTTCACGCGGCCAAGCCAACGGCACGCCGGCCACCTGGAGCAAGTGGAATAGCCCCGGTCCGGGGCAGGCCCGTCGTCTGCCCGCTGCTCGCCTGTGCCCATGCGTCTTGTTCATGTCCGACGGCCATGAGCCACTCTCATGTCGGCACGCATGAGCGTCGCTCATGGTTCGGGGCCATGAGCGGCGCTCATCCTTCGCTGTCATGAGCGTCGCTCATGGTTCGGAGCCGTGAGCCACACTCATGGCCCGCGGTCATGAGCGACGCTCATGCGTGCCGACATGCGCATCGCTCATGCCGCCACACACGCCGTCCGCGACATCCGGCGACCCGGACGGACCGCCGTGGCGGCGGCCCCGTCAGTCGACCACGCTGAGGACGATCTTGCCCTGGATGTGCCCCTGCTCCGCCCTGCGGTGGGCGGCCGCGGCCTCGCGCAGCGGGTACACGCTGTCCAGCGCCACCCGGATCCGGCCGTCCGCCAGCAGGGCGGCCAGTTCGGCGAGGTCGGCGCCGCTGGAGCGGACCTGCCAGCGGCCCTGCTGGAGGACCACCCCGAGCTCGGCCGCCCGCTCGGGCCGGTAGTCGCCGAGGAAGCAGGACACCAGTCGGCCGCCGGGCCGCAGGGCGGGCAGCAGGCGGTGGGCCTCGGGGCCGCCGACGGTGTCGACCAGCAGGTCGGCGCCCTCCACGGCTTCGGCGACCGGAGTGCGGGTGTAGTCCACGAAGCGGTCGGCACCGAGACCGCGCAGGAACTCCTCGTGCCGTCCCGAGGCGACCGCGATCAACTCCTTCGCCCCGGCCAGGCGCAGGAGCTGGAGCGCGAAGTGCCCGATCCCGCCTGCCGCGCCGACGACCACGGCCGGCCCGCCGCCGTCGTAGCCCAGGCGCTTGTGCAGGAACTGGAACGCGGTGAGCCCGGCCATCGGGACGGCGGCGGCCTCGACGTGCCCGAGCGTGGCCGGCTTGCGGGCCAGGTCGGCGGCCGGCACGACGGCGTAATCGGCGTAACCGGACGGAAGACCTGGGAAGTTGACGAGCGCGAAGACCTCGTCGCCGACGCTCCACCCGGTGTCCGGGCCGCCGACGGCCGCGACCACCCCGGAGACGTCGGTGCCGAGGATCAGCGGCGGACGCCAGTCGGGCCGCACCTCCGGTGGGATGTTGACGAAGCCTCGCCGCGCGTACCAGTCGGGCGGGTTGAGGCCGACGGCGTGGACCCGGACCAGCACCTCGCCGGGCCCCGGCTTCGGCCGCAGCGCCTCCTCGTACACCAGCACCTCGGGCTCGCCGAAGGCGTGCAGTCGAACGGCCTTCATCGTCGCTTCCGTACCCATGCTTCTCCCCAACGCAGGTCGGACGGCCCCGGCTAGAATCCGGAGCAGTGCTCCGGAAGAGATTAACCGGAGCACTGCTCCGATTGTCAACCACGAGGACCCCCATGCCCCTTGAGCCGAGCACCCCGGACGAGCCCCGCGCGCCCCGCGCCGACGCCCAGCGCAACCGTGACCGCATCCTGGCCGAGGCGGCCGCCCTGGTCGCCGAGCAGGGCACCCAGGCCTCACTGCGGGACGTCGCCCGCCGCGCCGGGGTCGGCCTCGGCACGCTCTACCGGCACTTCCCCACCCGGGAGGACCTGCTGGAGGCCTTGCTCGGCCGCCGCTTCGACCACCTCGCCGCCCGGGCCGAAGCCCTCGCCGCCACCGAACCGGCCGAACGCGCCCTGACCGACTGGCTCTACGAGTTCACCGTCGACGCCGGCGCCTACCAGGGCCTGCCCGCCACCCTGATGGCCACCCTCGAAGACCCGGAGTCCGCCCTGCACGCGGGCTGCCTGCGGATGCGCCAGGCCGGCGGGCGCCTGCTCGCCGCCGCCCAGCGGGACGGCCTGATCCGGCCGGACGTCACCCCCCTCGACGTCTTCGCCCTCGCCAACGCGCTGAGCTGGATCACCGACCAGGCCCCCACCCTCACCGAGCGCCGCGACCACCTCTTCCGGCTGGTGCTGGACGGCCTCCGGCCCCGCCCCTGACCAGGCACCCCTCCGCTCCGCCCCACCG
>NZ_JNWQ01000020.1 GCF_000716875.1 Streptomyces novaecaesareae
CGGCCCCGCCGACCGTCCCCCCGGCCCCGCCCACCCCGCCGCCGGGCCACCAACCCGCCCACCAGCCGGGCACCGGCTACGGCTACCCCCAGCAGCCCGGCACGGGGTACGGCTACCCGCAGCAGCAGCCCGGGACCGGCTACGGCTACCCGCAGCCCACCCAGCCGTACCCGCAGCAGCCGGGCACCGGCTACGGCTACCCCCAGCCGAACCCCTCCGTCCCGGCGCAGCCGCACCCGGGCGGCTACGGCTACCCGCAGCCCGGCACCGGCCAGCAGCCGCCTGTCCCGCCGCAGCCGCCGACGGCCCAGCCCCCGGCGCCCACCGGCGAGCCGTTCGCCCTGCCCCCGCAGGGCCCCCAGTTCCAGCCCCGCTGACCCGGCCCACCCGAACGGCCCCGCCCGAACGCGCACCCACCCGGCGGGGCCGCCCGGCTACCCCTTGTACCCCCGCTGCCACTGCATCCCGAACCCGTACAGCCGGTCGATGTCCGACTGGAACCCGTTGACGTACCGCACCTCGCGCCGCACCGTCAGCTGGTTGTCCCCCGCGTTCTCGATCAGCACCACGGCACAGGAGCGCGCCGCCCGGGCCCGCTCCTCCAGCTTGATCTCGATCCGCGGCCCGGTCTGCGGCACGATCGTCACCACCGCCTGCGACTGCTCGAAGGCCGGCGTGCCGTCGTAGATGTAGACGAAGATCAGCAGCCGTTTGAACTTGTCCTTCTTCTCCAGGTTGACGTACATCGTCTCGCCGGAGGGCGCCCCGTACTGGTCGTCGCCGCTGAGCTTGACGTACGGCGGGTTCTGGAGGTCGCCGAACAGGCCGCCGAGCGGCTGCACGACGCCCGTGGAGCCGTCCGAGAGCTCGTACATGCAGGCCAGGTCGAGGTCGACGTTCATCGGCTCGCTGTTCTGGGGCGAGTCCGGCTCCAGCGGGCTGAGGATCCGCGGGCTGAAGAACCGCTTGATGTTGTCCCGGGCGCTGGGCCGGGAGGCGCCGGGGCGCATCGACCAGTGCAGGTTGACGTAGAGGTAGCCGGTGGTGGCGGCCGCTCCGGTGATCGCGTGCTGCGGGGCCGACTTGGTGAGTATGACCTTGTGCTGACCGCCCGGGTTGTCGAAGGTGTAGCTCTTCTCCCCGCGCAGGTACTCCCAGATCGAGACCATCCCGTCCTCTCCCCCTGCTCCCGCCAGGCGATCTGACGGTCCGCCGACCAATGATCGGGCATCGGCCCGGCCGCCGGATACCCCGTCCTCCCCCTCCTCTACCCCGCCCGGCCACCCGCCGGTCATCGGCGGGACGAACCGGCGGGTCGATTGGCGGGAGCCAGCCGACCTCCCGTAGCATGCCGCCCCTTCGGACGCGATATCGTCTAGCCGCACAGGTGTCCCGTCCGCCCCTGCGCGGGCGCGGTGGGGAACGCCGTGCGGTGACGAACGAACCGTCAGGCAGAGCCCGCACGGCGGGCCCTGATCGCCTGTGTCGCACTGTGAACCTGTCCCCTGCGGAAACCCGAGGCCCGACCCGCAATGAACCTGACCTCCATACAGCTGGTCTGGACCGTCGTCGGCGGCGCAGCCCTGCTGTTCGTTGCCGTCCTGATGGCGACGCTGCGATTCAAGAGCTCGAACAAGGACGAGTCCTCCGACTCCTGGGAGCGCAGCGAGGAGCGCCGCCGCCGCAAGGAGATGATCTACGGCATCTCCTCGTACACGCTGCTGTTCTGCTGTGCCGGTGTCGCCGCCGCGCTCTCCTTCCACGGGCTGGTCGGCTTCGGCAAGGAGAACCTGGGCCTGTCCGGCGGCTGGGAGTACCTCGTCCCGTTCGGTCTGGACGGCGCCGCGATGTTCTGCTCGGTGCTCGCCGTCCGCGAGGCCAGCCACGGTGACGCGGCGCTCGGCTCGCGCCTGCTGGTCTGGGTGTTCGCGATCGCCTCGGCCTGGTTCAACTGGGTGCACGCCCCGCGTGGCGTCTCGCACGACGGCGCCCCGCAGTTCTTCTCCGGCATGTCGATCTCGGCGGCGATCCTGTTCGACCGCGCGCTGAAGCAGACCCGCAAGGCCGCGCTGCGCGAGCAGGGCCTGGTGCCGCGCCCGCTGCCGCAGATCCGCATCGTCCGCTGGCTGCGCGCCCCGCGCGAGACCTACGCGGCCTGGTCGCTGATGCTCCTGGAGAACGTCCGCAGCCTGGGCGGCCGCCAGGTGCCCGCCCTCACGGCTGCCGGAGACGGCCCGAGCGCTACGGAGCCTGCCCTAGCCGCGGATTCCGCCGCCACCACCTCGACCTCCTCGCTGGAGCCCGCCGCGCTGGACGCCGGCCGCCGCCCCCGTGCCGCCGTCTCCTCGTCCTACTCCTCCTCGCTCTCCGGCTCCGGCTCCTCGTCCTACTCGTCCGCCCTCTCCGGCTCGTCCCACCGCAGCTCGACCGTCGACCTGACGTCCGACGACGACACGCTGTCGATGCCGAAGCTGGACTCGCTGGAGCGCAAGCTGCGCGCGATCGAGCAGCAGCTCGGCTGACCGCGGCACCCGCGGAACCCGCAGCACCCCTGGCACCAGACACGCGGAACGGCCGCCCCCGGGAAACCCCGGGGGCGGCCGTTCCGCGTGCCAGGCGGCCTGCTTGCCTACTTGCCGCTGCCGACCAGCTCCGGTTCCTCGTCCGCACCCTCGCGCCGGTTGCGCAGGATCGACGAGCCCAGTGCCAGCCCGATGAAGGCGACGCCGATCAGCCCGGTGACGATCTCCGGGATGTGGTACTCGATCCCGACCAGCAGGATCACCGCCAGCGCGCCGATCGCGTAGTGCGCGCCGTGCTCCAGGTAGACGTAGTCGTCCAGGGTGCCCTTGCGGACCAGGAAGACGGTCAGCGAGCGGATGTACATCGCGCCGATGCCGAGGCCCAGGGTGATCTGGAAGATGTCGCTGGAGATGGCGAACGCGCCGACCACGCCGTCGAAGGAGAACGAGGCGTCCAGGACCTCCAGGTAGAGGAACAGGAAGAACGCGGCCTTGCCGGCGACCTGGACGACCGACTTGCCGGACTTCTCCACCTCCTCCTCGCGCTCGGCCTCCTCTTCGAGCCCCGACTCGAAGATCGAGGAGAGGCCGCCGACGGCGAGGTAGGTGATCAGGCCGAGGACGCCGGCGAGCAGAACGGTTTCAGCGTGCTCGGCGGCGAAGAAGCGGGAGGCCAGCACCAGCGCGACCAGGGCGACGACGCTGGACAGCGCGTCCAGCTTGCCGACCTTCTCCAGCGGGCGCTCCAGCCAGCCCAGCCAGTTGTGCTCCTTCTCCTCGAACACGAAGTCCAGGAAGATCATGAGCAGGAAGATGCCGCCGAAGGCGGCGATGGCCGGGTTGGCCGCCTCCAGGTACTGGCCGTAGGTCAGGCCGTCGTGGGTCTTGTCGGTGTGCAGCGCGAGGTCGATGACCGTCGCGGGGTTGAGCTTGGCGGTGAGGCCGACGACCAGCAGCGGGAAGACCAGGCGCATGCCGAAGACGGCGATGAGCACGCCGACGGTCAGGAAGATCTTCTGCCAGTACGGGTTCATCCGCTTCAACACCGTGGCGTTGACCACCGCGTTGTCGAACGACAGGGAGATCTCCAGGATGGAGAGGATCAGCACGATGCCGAAGCCTTGAGCTCCCCAGAGCAGTCCGGCCGCGGCCAGGCCGATGGCTGTGATCGCGAACGACCAGCCGAATGTGCGGAGGAACACGGGAGTTGGCTACCTTTCGGGTTCAGGCCGTGCCGGGGGCGGCCTCGTCCCCGAGACGCCCTGACCGGGCCGGGCCCGGTCAGGTCACCCCCGCACTGCCCTCTGTTCTCATGATCGGGTCGGGTGCGATTAGTCCGATTTCCGCCCTACTGTACGTTCACGCCGAAGTCGAGCGCGATGCCGCGCAGGCCGGAGGCGTACCCCTGGCCCACCGCGCGGAACTTCCACTCGCCCGCGTAGCGGTACAGCTCGCCGAAGATCATCGCGGTCTCGGCGGACGCGTCCTCGGACAGGTCGTAGCGGGCGATCTCCTGGCCGTCGACCGAGTTGACGACCCGGATGTAGGCGTTGCGGACCTGCCCGAAGTTCTGCAGCCGCGCCTCGGCCTCGTAGATCGAGACCGCGAAGACCACCTTGTCCGCCTGCACCGGGACGAGGTCCAGGTTGACCAGGACCACCTCGTCGTCACCCGTGTCGTCGCCGCCGGTGAGGTTGTCGCCCTGGTGCTCCACCGAGCCCTCGGGGCTCTTGAGGTTGTTGTAGAAGACGAAGTACTCGTCACCGAGCACTCGCCCGCCACCACAGAGCAGGGCGCTCGCGTCGAGGTCGAACGGGGCGCCCGTGGTCGAACGGGCGGACCAGCCGAGGCCGATCTGGACCTGCGTCAGGTTCGGCGCGGCCTTCGTGAGCGAGACGTTGCCGCCCTTGGCGAGCGTGACCACCATGACGTTCTTCCTCCCTTGCTTCTCCCGGGGCGCGCCTTACAGGTTTAGTCCCCCGCGACCCCGGCCGACCCGTTCTGGCCGGCTGAACTTCCTGAACTCACATCCTCGCAGCGCGGCGGACCGCCGCGGCAGCGGGTCGGACGGAACCGGGGCGGCCCCGGACCGCGAAGGTCCGGGGCCGCCCCGGGAGAACGGCGCGAAGCCCGCGCTGCAGGGCGCCGGCGACGGCTCAGACGTTGACGCCGAAGTCCTGCGCGATGCCGCGCAGACCGGAGGCGTACCCCTGGCCGATGGCGCGGAACTTCCACTCGGCGCCGTTGCGGTACAGCTCGCCGAAGACCATCGCGGTCTCGGTGGAGGCGTCCTCGGAGAGGTCGTAGCGGGCCAGCTCGGTGTTGTCCGCCTGGTTCACCACGCGGATGAACGCGTTGCGCACCTGGCCGAAGTTCTGGCCGCGGTTCTCCGCGTCGTAGATCGACACCGGGAAGACGATCTTCTCCACGTCGACCGGGACGCCCGCCAGGTTGACCTTGATCGCCTCGTCGTCGCCCTCGCCCTCACCGGTGCGGTTGTCGCCGGTGTGCTCGACGGAGCCGTCCGGGCTCTTCAGGTTGTTGAAGAACACGAAGTTGCCGTCCGAGGCGACCTTGCCCTGGGCGTTGCAGAGCAGTGCGCTGGCGTCCAGGTCGAAGTCGGTCCCGGTGGTGGTCCGGACGTCCCAGCCCAGGCCGACGACCACGGCCGTGAGCCCTGGGGCCTCCTTGGTGAGCGAGACGTTGCCGCCCTTGCTGAGGCTGACTCCCACGTGTCCTCCAAGAATCGGGAGGCACGTCCTTGGTGGTGCCCCCGGTGGTGCGGGTTCGGGGGCCCGGGAGCGCACCGGCTCCCGCACCCCACCCTGCCAACGGCCCGAGCGTAGTACGCGGTTCCCGTCCGCAGCGCGGTTGCGGCCGGACACGGCCGTCGGGCACCCGGCCGGCCGGGTGCCGGCCCCGTGCCGGGCGGCCGCGGCGGGCTCAGAGCCCGGCGAGGACCTTCAGGTACTCCTGCTCGTCCCGGGCGTCCGGGAGGCCGTTGACGACGCTCCAGCGCACCGTGCCGGCCTTGTCGATCACGAAGGTGCCGCGCAGCGGGCAGCCCCGCTCCTCGTCGAGGACGCCGTACGCGCGGGTGACCTCACCGTGCGGCCAGAAGTCGGCCAGCAGCGGGAACTCCAGGCCCTCCCGGTCGGCGAAGACGCGCTGGGAGAACTGCGAGTCGCAGGAGAGGCCGAGCACCTGGACGTCGTCGTTCTGCAGCCCCGCCAGTTCGCGCTGGATCGCGCCCAGCTCGCCGGTGCAGACCCCGGTGAACGCGAACGGGTAGAAGACCAGCACGACGTTCTTCGCGCCCCGGAAGTCGGCGAGCCGGACCGTCTCCCCGTGCTGGTTGCCGAGTGCGAAGTCCGGGGCCTGGGTGCCGACCTCGATGGCCATGAACGGGACCTTTCTGACGCGACCGCGCCGCGCGGCGGACGCGGCAGGCCACATCCTCCCATTCGTCGGCGACCGTTGCGCCGAACGGATGAGGCGGGCCGGGCCGACGGCCACCGGCGTTCGCCCTGGGCGAACATCCGGGGAAGCCGGTGCGCGCTCCGGAAAAGCGCCGGGCCCCGCCGGAGTGTTCCTCCGACGGGGCCCGGTGCGGGGCTTCAGAACCCGCTCAGCGCTTGTTGCCCGCCTTCGGCGTGGACTTGGTCGCGAGCCGCGTGGCCGCCCAGTCCTGCGCGATGTTGATCGAGCTCGTCTGCGAGAGCCCGGCGGTACGGGCCGCCTCGTTGATTTCGGAGGCCTCGATGTGGCCGTCCCGGCCGGTCTTGGGCGTCAGCAGCCAGATGACGCCGCCCTCGGCGAGGTATTCCAGCGCGTCGACGAGGGAGTCGGTGAGGTCCCCGTCGTCGTCGCGGTGCCACAGCAGGACGGCGTCCGCGACGTCGTCGTAGTCCTCGTCGACGAGTTCCGTCCCGGCGATCTCCTCGATGCCCTCGCGGAGATCCTGGTCAGTGTCTTCGTCGTACCCCAGCTCCTGGATGATCTGGCCTGCTTCGAAGCCGAGACGGGTCGCCGGGTTGGACTTGTCCGCGGGGTCCGCGGTCGCGCTCACGGGAATAACCTCCAGTATTCGGCTCGGCATCCATGCCGAGGCTGTGGCCGTAGTCCACACGGGCGCGGCGGTTCGCGCAAGTACCCGACCCCCGATCCCCTCCAAAGGTTGACGTGCCACACCGGGACACGCCGTTGGAGGTGTCGGGAATCACACCGATTTGCCCTTCTCTGCGTGGGACAAGGATGCTTCGGGTGGTCCCGGCCCACAGGCCGTACTCATGACCGAGATGCGAACGGCATTCGGGTCCGCGCGTGCGCGGGCGTAGAGTCTCCTGTTGGCCCTCACCCCGGCCGCCCGCCATCGGGCGGACGGGACACCAGGTCGGACCACCTCTTTTCGTAACACCCGGGGGTGCGCGGAACGGGCGATGAAGCCCGCGCCGCATGCCGCCAGACCGGACCGCCCACCCAGGCGGAACGGTTACCGATCGGTAGAGATGACGGATCTCCGAGCGCGGTAGCACGATGGAGGCGGCGCGACACACCTCAGTTTCGACCGACAGTGAAGGAACAGCGTGGCTTCCGGATCCGATCGCAACCCGATCATCATTGGCGGCCTTCCGAGTCAGGTCCCGGACTTCGATCCCGAGGAGACCGCGGAATGGCTGGAGTCGCTCGATGCGGCCATCGACGAGCGGGGGCGTGAGCGTGCCCGTTACCTGATGCTGCGGCTGATCGAGCGCGCCCGCGAGAAGCGTGTCGCCGTGCCCGAGATGCGCAGCACGGACTACGTCAACACCATCGCCACCAAGGACGAACCGTTCTTCCCCGGTAACGAGGAGATCGAGCGGAAGATCCTCAACGCGACGCGATGGAACGCGGCCGTCATGGTCTCCCGGGCGCAGCGCCCGGGCATCGGCGTCGGTGGCCACATCGCCACCTTCGCCTCCTCCGCGTCGCTCTACGACGTCGGCTTCAACTACTTCTTCCGTGGCAAGGACGCCGAGGGCGAGTCCGGCGACCAGATCTTCTTCCAGGGCCACGCCTCTCCCGGCATCTACGCCCGCGCCTTCCTCCTGGACCGGCTCACCGAGCAGCAGCTCGACGCGTTCCGCCAGGAGAAGTCGAAGGCCCCGTACGGCCTGTCCAGCTACCCGCACCCGCGGCTGATGCCGGACTTCTGGGAGTTCCCGACCGTCTCGATGGGCCTCGGCCCGCTCGGCGCGATCTACCAGGCCCGGATGAACCGCTACCTGGAGCACCGCGGGATCAAGGACACCTCCGACTCGCAGGTGTACGCCTTCCTCGGCGACGGCGAGATGGACGAGCCCGAGTCGCTCGGCCAGCTCTCCCTGGCCGCCCGCGAGGGCCTGGACAACCTGACCTTCGTGGTCAACTGCAACCTGCAGCGCCTGGACGGCCCGGTCCGCGGCAACGGCAAGATCATCCAGGAGCTGGAGTCCCAGTTCCGGGGCGCCGGCTGGAACGTGATCAAGCTGGTCTGGGACCGCAGCTGGGACCCGCTGCTCGCGCAGGACCGCGACGGCGTCCTGGTCAACAAGCTGAACACCACGGTGGACGGCCAGTTCCAGACCTACGCCACCGAGACCGGCTCCTACATCCGCGAGCACTTCTTCGGCGGCGACCTGCGCCTGCGCGCCATGGTCGAGAGCATGACCGACCAGCAGATCCAGCACCTGGGTCGCGGCGGCCACGACCACAAGAAGATCTACGCGGCGTTCAAGGCGGCCCGCGAGCACAAGGGCCAGCCGACGGTCATCCTCGCCCAGACGGTCAAGGGCTGGACGCTGGGCCCCAACTTCGAGGGCCGCAACGCCACCCACCAGATGAAGAAGCTGACGGTCGAGGACCTGAAGCGCTTCCGCGACCGGCTGCACCTGCCGATCACCGACAAGCAGCTCGACGAGGGCTACCCGCCCTACTACCACCCGGGCCGCGACTCGGAAGAGATCCAGTACATGCACGACCGCCGCAGCGAGCTGGGCGGCTACGTGCCCACCCGCAAGGTGCGTCCGCGCAAGCTGGAGCTGCCCGGCGACGACGCGTACAAGGCGGTCAAGAAGGGCTCCGGCAACCAGACCATCGCCACCACCATGGCGTTCGTCCGGGTGCTCAAGGACCTCATGCGGGACAAGGGCATCGGCAACCGCTTCGTGCCGATCGCGCCCGACGAGTACCGCACCTTCGGCATGGACTCGCTCTTCCCGTCGGCGAAGATCTACAACCCGCTCGGCCAGACCTACGAGTCGGTCGACCGGGACCTGCTCCTCGCCTACAAGGAGTCGCCGACCGGCCAGATGCTGCACGACGGCATCTCCGAGGCCGGTTGCACCGCCTCGCTGATCGCCGCCGGCTCCTCCTACGCCACCCACGGCGAGCCGCTGATCCCGGTCTACGTCTTCTACTCGATGTTCGGGTTCCAGCGCACCGGCGACCAGTTCTGGCAGATGGCCGACCAGCTGGCCCGCGGCTTCGTGATCGGCGCCACCGCCGGCCGCACCACGCTGACCGGTGAGGGCCTGCAGCACGCCGACGGCCACTCGCAGCTGCTGGCCTCGACCAACCCCGGCGTCGTCGCGTACGACCCGGCGTACGGCTTCGAGATCGCGCACATCGTCCAGGACGGTCTGCGGCGGATGTACGGCTCCAGCGCCGAGCACCCGCACGGCGAGGACGTGTTCTACTACATGACCGTCTACAACGAGCCGATCAAGATGCCGGCCGAGCCCGAGAACGTGGACGTCGAGGGCATCCTCAAGGGTCTGCACAAGTACGCGCCGGGCACCGCCGGCCAGATCCCGGCCCAGATCCTCGCCTCCGGCGTGGCCGTGCCGTGGGCCCTGGAGGCCCAGCGCATCCTCGCCGAGGAGTGGAACGTCAAGGCCGACGTCTGGTCCGCGACCTCCTGGAACGAGCTGCGCCGCGACGCGGTGGAGGCCGAGGAGTTCAACCTGCTGCACCCCGAGGAGCAGCAGCGCGTGCCGTACGTCACCCAGAAACTCCAGGGTGCCGAGGGCCCGGTCGTCGCGGTGTCCGACTGGATGCGCGCGGTGCCGGACCAGATCTCCCGCTGGGTGCCGGGCCAGTACCAGTCGCTGGGCGCCGACGGCTTCGGCTTCGCCGACACCCGTGGCGCGGCCCGTCGCTTCTTCCACATCGACGCGCAGTCGGTCGTCCTGGCGGTGCTCACCGAGCTCGCCAAGCAGGGCAAGATCGACCGCTCGGCGCTGAAGGACGCGATCGACCGCTACCAGCTGCTGGACGTGACCGCGGCCCACCCGGGCGCCGCCGGCGGCGACGCCTGATCACCCGCTAGCGCCTGAGAGGGCCGGACTCCCGTACGGGGTCCGGCCCTTCGGCGTTCCTCGGTCCTTGAACCTGACACCGGTGGCAGAGCCTAGAGTGACCGGCATGAAGAACCAGAGTGCGAACCCCCGCCACCCCGAACCCGCCGACGGCGCAGGAGAGTTCAACCGCAAGGTGATCGCCGGGTTCCGGACCGGCGAGGGGGTGGTGGGCGGCGATCTCGCCGGGATGCAGCTGCTGCTGCTCACCGTGGTCGGCGCCCGCAGCGGCGAGCCGCGCACCACCCCGCTGGTCTACCTCCCGGACGGCGAACGGCTGGTGGTCTTCGCCTCCAACGGCGGCAGCGACACCGACCCGGTCTGGTACCGCAACCTGGTCGCCCACCCGGAGGTCACCGTCGAGGTCGGCGCCGAACGGTACCCGGCCGTGGCGGCCGCGGTCGACCCGGCCGAGCACGACGCGCTCTGGGCCCGGGTGGTCGCCGCCTACCCGCAGTTCGCCGGGTACCGTACGACGGCCCGGACGGTCCCGCTGGTGGCGCTCGTCCGGGTCTGAGGCAGGCCCTGAGCAGCGCGGCGGCCCCGGACTCCCCCACGGAGTCCGGGGCCGCCGGTATGGCGGCGGGCTCAGATGTGCACGGCCGGGCCCGCGTCGGTGGTGCCGCGACGGGTCAGCAGGGCGAGCAGGGCGGCGCCGAAGGCCACCACCGCGGCCACCACGAAGGCGAGCGACATCCCGCTGACGAAGGACTGGTGCACGGCACCGGCCATCGCGTCCACCGCCTGCTGCGGGGTGCCGGGCGGGGCCGGCGGGGTGATGCCCAGCTGGGCGGCCTGCTTGAGGCCGTCGGCCTGCGGGCCCTCGACCGGCGGCAGTCCGGCCTTGGCCCAGTTGCCGGGCAGCACGTCGCCGACCTTGGCCGCCATCAGGGCGCCCAGCACGGCGGTGCCGAGGCTGCCGCCGACCTGCATCGCGGCCTGCTGGAGGCCGCCGGCCACGCCGGACAGCTCCAGCGGGGCGTTGCCGACGATGACCTCGGTGGCGCCGACGATGACCGGGCTGATGCCGAGGCCCATCAGGACGAACCAGAGCGACATCACGCCGGTGCCGGAGCCGGTGTCCAGGGTGGACATGCCGACCATCGCACCGGTGGTGAGCAGCATCCCGACCATGATCGGGATCCGCGGGCCGAGCTTGCCGATCGCGATGCCGGCCAGCGGCGAGCCGACGATCATCATGCCGGTCATCGGCAGCAGGTGGACGCCGGCGTCGACCGGCTTCATCCCGTGCACGTTCTGCAGGTAGAAGGTCACGAAGAAGATCGCGCCGAAGAACGCGAAGGCCATCAGCACCATCAGCAGCACGCCCGCCGACAGCGGCACCGAGCGGAACAGGCTGAGCGGGATCAGCGGCTCCTTCGCCCGGCCCTGCCAGAGCGCGAAGAGCACCATCAGCGCCACCGCGCCGCCCAGGAGCAGCAGCGTCCGCGTGTCGCCCCAGCCCCACTCGGGGGCCTTGATGATGCCGAAGACCAGCGCGAACATCCCGACCGACAGCAGCGCGATGCCCGGCAGGTCGAAGGACTTGGCGGCGTTCTCGGCCCGCACGTCCTTCAGGATCCACAGGCCGAGCGCCAGCGCGATCAGGCCGACCGGGATGTTGATGAAGAACACCGACTCCCAGCTGACGTGCTCGACCAGCAGGCCGCCGACGATCGGGCCGGCCGCGGTGGAGGCGCCGATCACGCCGCCCCAGATGCCGATCGCCATGTTGAGCTTCTCGGCCGGGAAGGCCCCGCGCAGCAGGCCGAGCGCGGCCGGCTGGAGCAGCGCGCCGAAGAGGCCCTGCAGCACCCGGCAGGCGATCACGGTCTGGATGTTGCCGGCGAAACCGATCGCGGCCGAGGTCGCGGCGAAGCCGACCGCGCCGACCAGGAAGGTGGTCTTGTGGCCGAACCGGTCACCGATCTTGCCGGCCGTGATCAGGAAGACCGCCAGGGCGAGCAGGTAGCCGCTGGTGACCCACTGGATCTCGGAGGGCGCCGCGTGCAGCTTCTCCTGGATCACCGGGTTGGCGATGGCGACGATCGTGCCGTCCAGGGCGACCATCATCACGCCGACCGCGACGGTCAGCAGGGTCAGCCAGGGGTGCCCCTTGAGGCCACCCCCGGACGTGGGTGTCGGCGGCGGCGGGGCGTCCGCCTCCGAGTTCTTGACGACGGACTGGCTCATCTGGGCCCTCCGGGGCGTGGCTGGTTCGGAACGTGGTCGTGGCGCCCCGGCCCACCCGTCCCCACAGGTGCCCCGGCCGGACGGGCGCCACTAGCGGGAGATTATGTCAGCGACTGACATTCGGCAAACAGTGACTTCTGGCCATTACTGACATTTGTCAGAACGCTAAGGTTGTGTTCCCACCCGTCACACCCGCGCTCCGGAAGGCCCCGCCATGGCCGCTCACACCCCCCGCCCCACCGCCGCCCCGGAGGACGCCGGGCGGACACCCGGGCTGCGTGAGCGCAAGAAGCAGCAGACCCGGGACGCCCTGGTCCAGGCCGCCCACGAGCTCTTCCTCGGCCAGGGCTTCGCCCGCACCACCGTCGACGAGATCGCCTCCGCCGTCGACGTCTCCCAGCGCACCTTCTTCCGCTACTTCGCCAACAAGGACGAGGCCGCACTCGCCGTGATGGCCGAGGCCGAGGACTACTTCATCGAGTGCCTGCACCACCGCCCGGCCGACGAGACCCCGCTCCAGGCCCTGCGCGCCTCGATCATCAAGGCCTGGCGCGACCTCGGGAACGACAAGGCCTCCGGCCCCGGCTCGATCACCAGCGCCCTCGAACTCATGCGGCTGATCGAGGACACGCCCACCCTGCTCGCCGCCCACCTGCGCCGCGTCACCGAACAGGAACGCATCGTCGTCCGGGTGCTCGCCGAACGCGAAGGGCTGGACCCGCGCGAGGACCTGCGCCCCACCGTGCTCGCCGCCGTGTTCGGCAGCGTGCTGCGCGCCGCCCACCTGTCCTGGACGGCCGACCGCGAACCCGAAGGCCCGGAAGGCATGATCGCCCTGATCGAGCAGCACTTCGACCAGCTCGGCCCCGCCCTCGCCGGCCACTGGCGCACCCCCGCCACCTGACCGCCGGCGCACCCCCGCGACCTGACCGCTGATACCCGGGTACTACCTGGGTACTACCCGGGATCCAGCCCCGTGGTCCGACGCCGGCCCCTCCGCCCGCCCCTACCCTGGCGGGATGATCCACCCGTCCACCGGGCAGTCCCGCGGCCCGTCCCCGCGCACCCTGCTCGCGTCCCTGCTCGCGTCCCTGCTGCACCCGTCCACCGACCACACCCCGCTGCTGGCACAGGCCCGACGCCGCTGGCTGCGCTACCTGCCCTACGTCGCCGCGCTCGCCGCGATCTCCTCGCTGCTGCCCAGCTCGATCAACGTGCTGGCGCACGACTACGGACTCAACGCCGGGCTCGCCGCGGCGCTCTCGGTGGCCCAGACCGTACCCCTGCTGCTGGCGCCCACCCGACCGTTGGCCGCCTGGTGGATGGTCGGGTCGGCGAACGTGCTGACCTCCGCGCTGACGCTCGCCACCGGCCAGAACACCTCTCCGGTGTGGCCCTGGCCGGCCACCGGCCTGGTCGGCTACCTGCTGCTGATGCTGCCGCTCGCCCTCCGCGAGGAGCGGCGGACCCTGGTCGCGGTCTGGCTGGCCACCAGCGTATGGAGCCTCGCCTTCTCGGTGATCGGCACGGTGCGCGACTGGGGCGGCGACAACAGCCTGCTCGCGATCGCCCTGACCGGCGCGGTCCTGGTCCTCGGCGGCGCCCTGCGGGAACGCGCCGAGGCGCGCCGGCTGCTCACCGAGCAGGAGCAGATCAGCGAGGTCGAGCGCGAACGGCGCACCCTGCTGGAGGAACGCGCCAGGATCGCCCGGGAGTTGCACGACGTGGTGGCCCACCACATGTCGGTGATCGCGGTGCAGGCGGCCAGCGCGCCGTACCGGATCGCCGACGTCCCGGCCGAGGCCGCCGAGGAGTTCACCACGATCGCCGGCACCGCCCGCGAGTCGCTCGCCGAGATGCGCCGGCTGCTCGGTGTGCTGCGCAGCGAGGAGTCCGGCGGGGAGAAGGCCCCGCAGCCCGGGGTCGGCCAACTCGCCCAGCTGGTCGAGACGGTGGGACGGGCCGGGGTGCCCGCCGAACTGAGTGTCGACGAGGGGCTGGCCGAGCGGGTGCCGCAGGCCGTCGGCCTCTCCACCTACCGGATCGTCCAGGAGGCACTGGCCAACGTGGTGCGGCACGCCCCCGGCGCCCGGACCTGGGTGTCGCTCTCCTCCGACGGCCCGGAACTGCGGCTCACCGTGGTCAACGCGCCCCCGCCGGAGCGCACCGAGTCGCTGGAGGCCTCGGCCGAGGGCACCGGGCACGGCCTGGTCGGAATGCGCGAACGCGTCCGGCTGGTCGATGGCAGGCTGGACACCGGCCCGCTGCCGGACGGCGGCTTCAAGGTGGCCGCCGTCCTGCCCCTCGACACTCCCCGGGAGACCACCGCATGACCATCCGCGTGATCATCGTCGACGACCAGGCCATGGTGCGCGCGGGCTTCGCCGCCCTGCTCAACGCCCAGAGCGACATCGACGTGGTCGGGGACGCGGCGGACGGCGCCCAGGCCCTGGACGTCGTCGGCCGCACCCACCCGGACGTGGTGCTGATGGACGTCCGGATGCCCGTGATGGACGGCCTGGAGGCGGCCCGGCGGCTACTCGACCCGGCCGTGCCGGGCGCGCACCGCCCCAAGGTGCTGATGCTGACCACCTTCGACGTGGACGACTACGTGTACGAGGCGCTGCGCGCCGGGGCCAGCGGCTTCCTGCTCAAGGACGCCCCGCCGGCCGACCTGATCGCCGCCGTCCGGGTGGTCGCGGCCGGCGAGGCACTGCTCGCCCCCTCGGTGACCCGCCGGCTGATCGAGGACTTCGCCCGCACCCGCCCGGCCAGGCGCCACGACCCCAGGGTGTGGCTCAACGGCCTGACCCCGCGCGAGACCGAGGTGCTGGAGCTGATCGCCCGCGGCCTGTCCAACCAGGAGATAGCCGCCCGGCTGGTGCTCGCCGAACAGACCGTCAAGACCCACATCGGCCGCATCCTCGCCAAGCTCGACCTGCGCGACCGCGCCCAGGCCGTGGTGCTGGCCTACGAGTCGGGCCTGGTGACCCCCGGTCAGTGAGGGGGGATATCCCCCTGATACCCGGGTAGCACCCGGGAGTTGGCCCCGCGGTGTGACGTCCGCGGGGCCGTCGCGTTCCTACCTTCCTCTCCGTCGCCAGTCGAACGGACGAGGGAGAGCAGGGACATGCGCAGATTCCGGGCCGGGCGGGCACTCGCCGCCGCCGCCGTGGCACTGGCCGTGGTGCTCGGCGCCGGCGGCTGGGCCGCCGACACCCAGACCCCCCTCACCGGCCCGCCGCCCGGCAGCGCCGCCTGGACGGCCGACACCTCGCTCGGCCTGCGGCCGCCCGACCCGGCCACCGCCACCCCCGCCCGAGTCGCCTCGTTCTTCGCCGGGTTGACCCAGGCCCAGCAGGACGCGCTGGCCACCCGGCACCCGCTGGTGGTCGGCAACCTGGACGGCGCCCCGGTCGCCCTCCGGTACCGGGCCAACGCCCTGGCCCTCGCCGCCGAACGCACCCGCGAACTCGCCCGCGCCACCGACCCCGCCCTCACCCCGCAGGACCACGAGGCGGCCCGCACCCGCGCCGAGCGCTACCGCACCCTGCTGGACGGCGGCCGGCAGATCCTCGCCTTCGACCCGCGCGGCCGCGGCCAGGCCGCCGAGGTGTACGGCGACCTCGCCACCGCCCGCCGCACCGCCGTGATCGTCCCCGGCTCGGACATCGACCTGCTCCGATTCGACCGCGCCTCCGACCCGTACGGCGCCCCCGCCGGCATGGCCCGCGCGCTGTACCAGGCCACCGACCGGCAGACCGCCGTGATCGCCTGGGCCGGCTACACCACCCCGGTCGGCCTCGGCCTGGACGCCGCCACCGAGGACCTCGCCCGGGCCGGCGCCACCCGCCTGACCCGGCTGCTCGACGGACTCGCCGTCAGCACCCGCCCGCAGGCCCCGCCCACGGTGTTCTGCCACAGCTACGGCTCGGTGGTCTGCGGCCTGGCCCGCCCCACCCCGGCCCAGGCCTCCGGCCTGGTGGTGCTCGGCTCGCCCGGCATGGGCGTCGACTCGGCCGCCGACCTCGACCGCGGCGTCCCGCTCTGGGCCACCGCCCGCAACGGCTCCGACTGGATCGGCTACGTGCCGGGCGTCCGGCTGCTCGGCCTCGGCCACGGCGCCGACCCGACCGCCCCCGGCTTCGGCGCCCGCCCGCTGCCCGCCACCGGATCCCACGGCCACACCGGCTACTTCGCCCCCGGCACCGCCTCCCTCGCCGCCTACGCCGCCGTCGCCCTCGGGCACTGAACCGCCCGCACCCCGACAGGAGCTCCAGCCATGGCCCACCCGCTCACCACCCTGCGCCGCGCCGCCGAGAAGGTCGACGCGAAGACCCCCGCCAGCCGCGACCGCGCCCTGGACGGCCTGCGCGCCCTCGCCCTGCTCGCCGTCCCGGTCGGGCACTGGATGCTCGGCGGCTTCACCCTCTCCCCCGACGGCGCCCTGCACAACGCCAGCCCGCTCTCCTCGCTCGGCTTCTTCGCCCCGATCAGCTGGGGCCTCCAGATGCTCGGGGTGTTCTTCCTGGTCGGCGGCCACTCCTCGGTCCGCTCACTGGAACGGGCCCGGGAGAAGGGGCTGACGGTCGGCGGCTGGCTGCGCGGCCGTACGGTGCGGCTGCTGCGCCCGGTGCTCGGGGTGACGGCGGTCTGGGCGCTGCTGGTCCCGCTGCTGCCCGCGCTCGGCGTCCCCGCGGACACCCTGCGCACCGGCGCGACGCTGGTGGTGCAGCCGCTCTGGTACATCGCCGTCTACCTGGGGCTGACCGCGCTCACCCCGCTGTGCGTGGCCGCCGGGCGCCGGTTGGGCGGCTGGTCGGCGGGCCTGCTGGTGGTCTCGGTGGCCGCCGTCGACCTGCTGCGGTACGGGCCGTGGGCGCAGGCCGTGCCGTCCTGGGTCGCGCTGCTGAACATCCTGCCGGGCTGGCTGTTCGGCTACCAGCTCGGCGTGCTCTGGGCGCAGGGCCGGCTGGGCCGCCGGGCGGCCCGGGTGCTGCTGCTGGGCGGCGGCGCACTGTTCGCGGTGCTGCTGCTGGTGTTCCACTACCCGGCCAGCATGGTCGGCGTGCCCGGGGCCGAGCGCACCAACTCGCACCCGCCGTCCCTGCTGGTGCTCGCCCTGGCGGCGTTCCAGTGCGGCGCCGCGGTGCTGCTGCGGGAGCGGCTGGGGCGGCTGCTGGCGCGCCGTCCGCTGCTGTGGCTGCCGGTGGTGGCGGTCAACCTGTCGGCGATGACGATCTTCTGCTGGCACCAGAGCGCGATGCTCGCGGTGGCGGTGCCGGGCGCGGCCGGCCTGGGCGCCGTCCCGGGGCTGACCACCGCACCGGACTCGCTCGGCTGGGTGGCCGCCCGGCTGGCGCTGCTTCCGCTGTTCGGAGCCGTCCTGGTGGCGATCGGGTGGTTCGCCCGGAGGTTCGACGGGCCGTGGACGTCCTTCTCCCGGGCCGGGAAGGCGGTGGCCGGCGCCGCGGCCGCACTGTTCGCGGCGTACGCGCTGGGCGTGGTGTGAGCCTGGCGGAGCACCGGACGAAGGGGGCGTGGACCGGCCGGTCCACGCCCCCTTCGGGCAGTCCGCGCGGCCCTCGCCCGGTGGCTGCACGAGGGAAGAACACCCGCATGCGAACCACCACACACTGTGATGTCCTGTGACGGTCGGCGACCACCGCAGGACCGCGCCCGCCCCTGGCCCGTCCGTCCGCATTCGCCGGCCTCCCCCGACACCCCGCTCCCTAGGAGACCCATGTCCACGCCCCCATCACGCCCACAGCCGCGGCCCCGGGCCCGCCGCCGGCTCGCGGGCACCGCCGTCGTCCTCGCGGTGACCGCCGGCACCCTGCTGAGCGCCGTCGCCCCGGCCGTCGCCCACGGCGGACCGGCCACCCCCGGCGCCGACGACGTCACCCCGCACGTCGACTCCCCCCGGGTGATGGCCGAGCTACGGCAGGACGAGGTCGCGGCACTCGGCCAGGAGCACGCCGAGGAGCACGCCCGGATGCGCGCCGCCATCCGAGGCATCGGCGACTACCCGCAGACCACCCGCACCAACCGGTACAACGCGCTGACGGCCTCCCAGGCCGACCACAACAAGGCCTTCGACCCGGCCACGTTCGGCGCGTTCAAGCAGTACTTCCCCTCCCCGGACTTCGGCGACCACGTCGCCCTGCTGCCGACCGGCAAGGTGCTGCTGTTCTCCTTCGAGCGGATCGAGACCAACCCGGAGAAGGAGCCCGCCCCCACCCAGACCATCGGCAAGGAGAACGCCGGGCGGGCCTTCCTCTGGGACCCGGCCAAGGGCACCGGCCCGGACGCCTTCAAACAGGTCACCCCGCCGGTCAACGACATGCCGGACGGCCTGGGCCAGCCCCGCCCCGTCCCGTTCTTCTGCTCCGGCCACTCCTTCCTGCCCAACGGCATGCTCGGCGTCTTCGGCGGCAACCTCGGCGGCAACGGCGGCACGGGCGCCAAGCTCTCGCTGATCTTCGACCCGTGGACCGAGACCTGGACCCGCAACCCCGACATGTCCGTCGGCCGCTGGTACCCCTCCGTGGTGACCGGCGCCGACGGCCGCCAGCTGATCATGTCCGGCCAGTCCGAACTCGGCTACGGCACCCCCACCCCGGTCGTCGAGCGCTTCCCCGCCAAGCCCTTCGCCGTCCCGGTGAAGAAGACCGACCTGCCCACCAACACCTCGGTGGACCGGTTCAAGGTGGACGCCCCGTTCACCACCGACTACCCGCACCTGTTCTCGCTCAACGACGGCAACATCTACGGCTTCGGCCGCCAGGCCGCCGAGCAGTGGAAGTTCGACCCGGTCGCCGAGTCCCGCACCGACCTGACCGCCCGCCCGGACGGCCGCAAGCGCAACTACGGCTCCGCCGTGATGCTCCCCAACGGCGTCAGCGGCCCGGACTCCGCGCTGATCCTCGGCGGCGACCGCGACAACCCGAGCACCCTGCGCTTCTCCAACGGCAGTTGGACCGCCGAGAAGTCCCGCGCCTTCGGCCGCACCCAGGACGACACCATCCTGCTGCCCACCGGCCGGCTGATGACCGTCAACGGCGCCTACGACATCCGCGACTACGGCAACGGCCCGTACAACCCCAACGCGGACCTCAAGTACCGCCAGATCGAGCTGCGCGACGACCAGGGCAACTGGAAGCTCGGCCCGGTCCAGCGGCTGCCGCGCGGCTACCACTCCAACGCGGTGGTGCTGCCGGACGGACGCGTCATGGTGACCGGCGACGAGCTCCAGCAGCTGGCCAACAACACGGACGTCAACGGCACCGTCAGCGGCATCCCCGGCACCGCCGGGCCGACCACCATGAACGGCACCATCGAGATCTACGAGCCGTCCTACCTGTACCAGGGCGACCGGCCCGCACTGGCCAACGCACCCACCACGCCGGTCGGTTACGACAAGAAGTTCACCGTCTCCAGCACCACCCCGGGCCTCGCCGCCAAGGCCGTCCTGCTGGCGCCGACCACCTCCACCCACTCGGTCAACACCAGCCAGCGCCACATCGACCTGCGGCTCACCAGCCGGGCCGGCAACCGGCTGGAGTTCCAGGCCCCGCCGGACGCCAAGGCCGCTCCGCCCGGCTGGTACATGCTCTTCCTGCTCAGCGACCAGGGCGTGCCCAGCGTCGCGCAGTGGATCCAGCTCGGCTCCCCGGCCTGAGGCGTTCAGGCGCTCCCCACCCCGAAAGGACATCCCCACCCATGAGCACGGATCTGAGCCTGCGCGAGAGCGTGGAGATCCAGGGCGACATCCTCGCCGGCTTCAAGAAGGACAACGTCAGCCTCCTGTTCCTCAAGTTCGAGGACGCCACCCGGGCCCGCGACTGGCTGCGCAAGCTCACCCCCCAGATCTCCACCACCCGGGAGGTCGCCGCGTTCAACGAGAGCTTCAGCGAGGCCAGGAAGGCCTCCGGCGGCGACGACCCCAAGTCGCTGACCGCGACCTGGCTGGGCGTCAGCTTCACCTACGAGGGCCTGCGGATGCTCTCCGCCACCGACCCGTTCCCGACCGCCCCGCCGGTCGGCAGCGGCCTGGAGGCCTACAAGGAGGGCTCGGCCAGGCGGGCCGGCGCACTCGGCGACACCGGCGACAACTCCCCGGACAACTGGCTGTTCGGCAACGGCAAGACCCAGCCGGTCCACGCCATGCTGAAGATCTCCGCCGACACCGAGCGGGACCTCCAGTCGGCGATCGAGGCCCAGCGGATCGCCGCCGCCGAGTGCCGGGTCCTGATCGTCTACCAGCAGAACGCGCAGACCCTGCTGGGCAGCCGCCGGGGCAAGGAGCACTTCGGCTTCAAGGACGGCATCAGCGAGCCCGGCATCAAGGGCTTCGACCGGCCGAACCCGAGCAAACCGGACGAGGTGGACGGCCACCCCGGCACCCGGCTCATCCCGGCCGGCGAGTTCGTCTGCGGCCTGGAGAACGACCAGTTCAGCTTCCCCAGGGACCAGTACCCCGAGTGGGCCCGCAACGGCTCCTTCCAGGTGATCCGCCGGCTCGCCCAGGACGTGCCCGGCTGGTGGTCACAGGTCGCGGCCAAGCTGGAGGAACTCAGACGGGCCAAGGCCGTCCCGGACCACGCCACCACCGAGTGGCTGTCCGCCCGGATGGTCGGCCGCTGGCGCTCCGGCGCCCCGGTCTGCAAGTACCAGGACCGGGACGTCCCGAACACCCCGGGCGCCGCCAAGGACAACGACTTCACCTTCCGCGACGACCCGGAGGGCCTGGTCACCCCGCTCTGGTCGCACCTGCGCAAGACCGAACCGCGCGCGGGCCTGCAGGAGGCCCCGGACAAGCCCCCGTTCGACGCCAAGGACCTCAACGGCCGCAGGATCATGCGCCGCGGCACGCCGTACGGGGCGCCGTTCGACCCGGCCTCCGAGGGGCCGGGCGGCCCGGACGACCCGCGCGGCCTGCTGTTCATCTGCTACCAGGCGGACATCCAGCGGCAGTTCGAGTTCATCCAGGCCGACTGGATGGACCAGCCGAACTTCCCGCCCAACCGCGACTCCCAGGGGACCACCCCGCCCGGGCACGCGGAGCCCAGGCCCGTACCCGGCCGGGACCCGGTCACCCAGAGCTGCACGAACCCGGACACCGGTGAGGTCACCCCGCTCGACTACGAGAGCCGGGACCAGGGCGGCCTGATCCAGCACACCCCGCTGAGCTTCCAGCAGTTCGTCCAGACCACCGGCTCGGTGTACGGCTTCATGCCCTCCATGAGCATCCTGCGCGCGCTCTGCGAGGGCCGGCTCACCCCGATCGGCGGGCAGACCGGAGACCAGACCGGGCAGACGGGAGACCAGACCGGCGGCCAGCCCAAGCCCCAGCCGGTGAAGGCCTACCCGTGCGACGAGTTCGTCACCGTCCCGGACCAGTACCGCCGCGGCGGGCAGAGCCAGTACTGGGCGTTCCACGGCGACCGCTGCCGGCTGATCTCGATCGCCGACGGCTCCGCCCACACCGACCGCAAGGTCGAGGACGACACCTGGCTGAACACCTGGTCCTGTCTGCGCGACGTCGGCCGGGTCGACTGCGTGCTGCCCGTCCCGGACCAGCAGGACCCGGCCGGCAAGAGCGTGTACTGGGTGTTCCACAGCACCAGCGGCCGCCAGCAGTACCGGCTGGTCTCGATCACCTGCGGCGGCGGCCGGTACACCACGGCCCTCGAACGCTCCGACCGCGACCTCACCTACTGGGGCTCGCTCAGCGGCGTCGGCCAGGTGGACTGCTGGCTGCCGGTGCCGGACCAGCAGCGGGTCGGCGGCAAGAGCTGGTACTGGTGCTTCCACACCACCGCCGGCCGCCAGCAGTACCGGCTGATCTCCATCGCCGACGGCTCCTCGCACACCGACGTGCGCGAGCGCACCGACCGCGAACTCTCCCAGTGGAGCTCGCTGAACGGCCTGAACCGGGTGGACTGCTTCCTGCCCGTCCCGGACTGCCAGCGGGTCGGCGGGAACAGCGAGTACTGGGTGTTCTGCGGCCAGAACTACCGCCGGATCTCCATCGCCGACGGCAGCGGCCACCCCGACCGGCTGGTCTCCGGCGACCGCTCCTGCGACGCCTGGACCTCGCTGTCCTGACCCGGCACCGGAGGCCCGAAGGCCCAACCCGCCCCCGGTGCGCCACGCGCGCACCGGGGGCGCACTGTCGGTGCCCTGCTCTACCCTGCCGCCATGGTCACGTTCGACGAATTCCGCGCGATGGCACTGGCCCTGCCGGAGGCCGCCCAGGAGCCGACCTGGGACATCGAGACGCTGCGGGTCCGCAGCCGGATCTTCGCGATGGGCGCCCCCGACGGCGACCGGGTCACCGTCAAGGCCTCCCCCGAGGACCAGGCCGAACTGCTCGCCGCCGAGCCCGAGGTGTTCTCCTCCGCCCCCTACGTCGGGCGGCACGGCTGGGTGAGCGTCCGGTTGAGCCTCGTCGACCCGGACGAGCTGCGCGACCTGGTGACCGAGGCGTGGCGGCGGACGGCGCCGAAGCGGCTGGTACGGGAGTTCGACGCCTGAGCGGCCCTCCGTCCGGGCCACCGCCCGAACCACTGGGAGACGTCGGGAGGACACTCCCGGTTCATGTGATCCATCCCACAGTTTGGGCGTGCCCGGCGTGCCGCCGGGCCCCCTAGGCTTGCGCAGGGAAGTCAGCAGTCCTATCGCACCCTCCGGGCGCCGCCCGCGAAACGGTGACGGGCCCCAAGGGAGTTGGTGCGGTGCGCAACCGTCGGCGCTGGAAGCGGGTACTGATCGGGGCGTTCGCGGGCTGCGCCGTGCTCGCCGACGCCGGCGCCTCGGCCGCCGCGGCCGCGGTCTCCTCCGAACAGCTGGCGATCTCCACGCCCCCGGCCGGCAGCGCCGCCTGGGTCCAGGACCACTCCTTCGGCCGCACGCTGCCCGACCCGGCCACCACCACCCCGGCCGCCGCCGCCGAGTTCTTCGCCTCGCTCGCGCCCACCGAGCTGGACCGGCTGATCCAGGACTACCCGTTGGTCGTCGGCAACTACGACGGCGCCCCGCTGGACCTGCGCTATCGCGCCAACCGGATCGCCCTGGCCGCCGAACGCGACAAGGCCCAGGCCCGCGCCGCCGACCACGAGCTCGACTCCGACACCCGCGCACTGGCCGTCTCCCGCGCCAACGACGTCGAGCACCTGCTCGCCCCCGGCCGCCAGATCCTGGCCTTCGACCCGCGCGGCCGGGGCCTGGTCACCGAGGTGTGGGGCGACCTCGCCGACGCCGAACGGATCTCCGTCGTCGTCCCCGGCTCGGACGCCGACCTCGGCCACTTCGACCAGACGGCCGACCCGCTGCGCTCCCCGGCCGGCATGGCCCGCGCCCTCTACGCCGAGGAGCAGCGCCAGGCCCCGGGCACCCGTACCGCGGTGGTGTCCTGGACCGGTTACGTCACCCCCTCCGGCCTCGGCCCGGACGCGGCCACCTCCCGGCTCGCCGACGTCGCCGCCCCCCGGCTGCAGCGGCTGCTCGCCGGGCTCAAGGAGACCACCCGGCCGGACGCGCCCCCGTCGCTGCTCTGCCACTCGTACGGCTCGGTGGTCTGCGGCACCGCCGCCCCCGAGATCCCGCGCGCGGCCTCCTCGCCGTCCGACACCTCGGGCATCACCGACATGATGGTGTTCGGCAGCCCCGGCATGGGCGTGCAGAGCACCGCCGAGCTGGGCACCGGCGTGCACGTCTGGGCCACCCGCAACCCGAGCGACTGGATCGGCAACGTGCCGTTCCTGGAGGTCGGCGGACTCGGCCACGGCGCCGACCCGACCGCCAGCGGCTTCGGCGCCGAGCAGATCTCCTCGGCCCGGGCGGTCGGCCACACCGGGTACTTCACCGAGGGCACCGACAGCCTGCACAACTTCGCGGCGATCTCGCTCGGCCACTACCAGGACGTGATCCGGCCGAACTCCGGCTCCTGACGGCCCCCGAAGCCGACCGCTCCCGCCGGCTCAGGACGCGGGCTCAGGACGCGGGCTCAGGACAACTGGTCCTGGTACAGCCGCAGCGCGTCCGCCGCCGCCCTGGCCAGCTCGCGCCGGGCGGCCGGCGGGGCCAGCACCTCGACGTCCGCGCCCAGCGCCAGCAGCGCACGGACGGCGGCCGGCCCCGGGAAGGCCATCGCCACCTCCACCCAGTCCTCGGCCGGCCCGATGCCCGCCTCCGGCGGCGGCGCGGTGACCCGGCCGCCGTGGATGCGCAGGAACATGTCCAGCCGCCCGCGCCGGACCCGCACCCGGACGGGCACTTCCTTGGGCAGCCGCTCCACCTGCTCGCGCAGCACCACCCACGCGTCGCCGAGCCCCACCCCGGCCCGGCGGCGCACCGCCTCCTCGGTGGTCTCGGCGGCCAGCACCCGGTCGGCCCGGAACAGTCGCGGCTCACCGTGCAGGTCGGCCACCAGGTACCAGACGCCCCCCTTGCTCACCAGCCCGTACGGGTCGACGGTGTACTCCACCGGCGCGGGCGTTCCGCCGTGCCGGTAGCGCAGCCGCAGCCGCCGGTCGGCGAAGACGGCGTACTGCAGCTCACCCAGGTCCGGGCCGGGCGCGGCACCCGCCGCGGCGCCCTGCATCCACCGGGCCGGGTCGACCAGGATCCGCTCGCTGGTCCGCTCGGCGGCCGGGCGGTGCGGGGCGGGCAGCGCCGCCATCACCTTGCGCAGCGCCGAGCCGAGCGCGCCGTCCAGCCCGAGGTCGGTGTGCGCGCCCCGGGCGGAGAGGACGAACAGCGCCCTGGCCTCGTCCGCGGTCAGGCCGGTGACGTCGGTGCGGTAGCCGGGCAGCAGGCCGATGCCGCCGTGCCGCCCGCGTTCGGTGAACACCGGCACTCCGGCGGCGGAGAGCGAGTCCACGTCGCGGTAGATGGTGCGGACGGACACCTCCAGCCGCGCGGCGAGTTCGGTGGCGGACACCCGGCCGCGGGTCTGGAGCAGCAGGAGGATCGAGAGCAGGCGGTCGGCCTTCATGGTCCAAGAATTCCAGCAATCCTGACGGCGCTTGTCAGGTTTTACTGGGAGATTGCGTTCCGAGCCCGAAGGACCGCCCGATACCAGGGAGTTGACCGCATATGACCGCCGTCCAGGATGCCCGGCCGCAGTACCTGCTCGCCCTCGACCAGCTGGAGAAGCTGTTCGCCGTGATCACCCCGGCCGACCTCGACCGGCCCACCCCGTGCACCGAGTTCACGCTGCGGCAGCTGCTGAACCACGTGGTCGGCGGCATCCACCGCTTCGCGTACCTGGGCGAGGGCGGCCGCGCCGAGGACATCGTGGCCGCCATCGAGGACCCGGGGGACGACGGCTGGCCGGCCGCGCTGGGCCGCGCCCGCGCCCGGGCGGCCGCCGCCTGGGCGGAGGACGCCAAGCTCGGCCGCCCGACCGCCGCGCCCTGGGGCGAGGTGCCCGGCGCGATGGTGGTCGGCGGCTACGTGATGGAGACGGTGACCCACACCTGGGACATCGCGCGGGCCCTGGACGGCGGCTTCGCGCTGGACGACACTCTGGCGCACACCGCGCTGGCCATCGCCGAGCTCGTCCTGCCGCGCGAGAGCCGGGTCGAGGGCGTCCCGTTCGGCGAGGTGCAGCCGGTCGCCGAGGACGCCGACGTCCACACCCGCCTGGCGGCCTGGCTGGGCCGCACGGCCTGAGAGGCGGGGGGCCCGGGGGGGGGGGGATCCCCCGGGCCCCCCCCCCGCCCCCTTCCGCCCGCCCCCCACCCCCCCCCCCCCCCGGGAAAGACACTATCGGCACGACGGTCAGCCCGTGCACCTCGGAGCGCTGGTGCACCCAGGCCAGCGCGACCTGGGCGAGCGTCACGCCGTGGGCCTGCGCGATCTCCCGCAGCGGGGCGAGCAGTTCGCCGTTGGCGGCCGCGTTGTCGCCGGTGTAGCGCGGGTGGGTGCGCCGGAAGTCGCTCTCGGCGAGCTTCCCGGCGTCCTGGAAGGCGCCGGTGAGGAAGCCGCGCCCGAGCGGCGAGTACGGCACGAAGGCGACGCCGAGCTCCGCCGCGGCCGGCACCGCCGAGCGCTCGACGTCGCGGGCGAACACCGACCACTCGGACTGCAGCGCGGCGATCGGGTGGACGGCGTGCGCCTCGCGCAGCTCGGCCCCGGTCACCTCGGACAGGCCGAGGTGGCGCACCTTGCCGGCCTGGACCAGCTCGGCCATCGCGCCGACCGACTCGGCCAGCGGCACGGCCGGGTCGCGGCGGTGCATGTAGTAGAGGTCGATCTCGTCCACGCCGAGGCGGCGCAGCGAGGCGTCGACGGCGGCCCGGATGTACGCCGGGTCGTTGCGGACGGCGCGCCGGGTCGTCCTCCGAGCGCTCGATGGCGAACTTGGTGGCGATCGCCACCTTGTCCCGGTTGGCCCGGACGAAGGGGCCGACGAACTCCTCGTTGCGGCCGAAGCCGTACATGTCGGCGGTGTCGAACAGGGTGACACCGGTGTCCAGCGCGGCGTCCAGGGTGGCGAGCGCCTCGTCGGAGTCGGTCGGGCCGTAGAACTCGCTGATGCCCATGCAGCCGAGGCCCTGGACACCCACCAGCGGGCCGCCGGTGCCGAGTTCGACGGTGGGAAGGACGGGGTGAGTCATGTGATACCTCCACAAACCCCCGACCGGGGCCGGGGAATGGATCGGATCCTTTTGCGGACCCGCGAGGGTCGGAATCCTCCAGCTTCGGCCGGAGGCTGATGTCAAGCGCTCTGCTCTTCCTCTTGGTGGTACTGGCATTCGGCCGGGACGCCGGTGGCGTCGGCGACCTTCCCGGCATAGAGATCGATCTTGTAGTCGAGGACGGCCAGGGTGGCCTGGAGGTCGACGATCCGCTGCCGGACCTCCTCGCGCTGGTCGACCAGCAGCTGCCGGCGGTCCTCGTAGGTCCGCTCGCCCTGGCGGGCCATGTCGACGTACTTGAGCATGTCGGCCACGGACATGCCGGTCAGCCGCAGCCGCCCCAGGAAGGCCAGTCGGTGCAGGTCGGCGTCGCAGTAGCGGCGCTGGCCGCCGGCCGCGCGGTCGACCGGGTCCAGCAGGCCGATCCGCTCGTACCAGCGCAGGGTGTGCGCGGTGAGCCCGCTCGCCACGGCGACCTCGCTGATGGTGTGCCGCGGGGTCCGGTCCGGATCGCCGCCGGGGGCTCGGTTGAACACCTCGGAGCAGCTGCGCAGGTCCGCCTCGATGCGTGCGGGTACGGCCATGGATCGTTTCCCCCTGTCTCGTGCGACGGGAAAAACGCTACCGAGTTGGAGTGCACTCCAAGCAAGCCCGCCCGGCCCGGCAGCCGGGTGCCCCCGCCACCCGTCTCCCGCCCCGACTACAGTCGAGGTCCATGGAGAGCTTGCGTGTGATCGAGAACTGGCCGGTGCCCCACGCCGCGGCGGCGGTGGTCCGGGGGGCGGACGGCGCGGTGCTGGGGGCGCACGGGCCGCAGCAGCACCTGTTCCCGCTGGCGTCGGTGACCAAGCTGCTCACCTCGTACGCGGCGCTGGTCGCGGTCGAGGAGGGCGTGTTCGAACTGGACGACCCGGCCGGGCCGCCCGGTGCGACCGTCCGCCACCTGCTCGCACACACCTCCGGCCTGGGCTTCGACGAGGACCGGGTGTTCGCCGAGCCCGGCAACCGCCGGCTCTACTCCAACGCGGGCTTCGACGCGCTGGCGCGGGCGCTGTCCGAGGCCGCCGGGATCGAGTTCTCCCGCTACGTCGCCGAGGCGGTGTTCGAGCCGCTGGGCATGGCCGACACCCTGATCAACACCGCGCACAAGTCCCCGGCCGGCGCCGGCGGCCTGTCCACCGTCGCCGACCTCGCCCGGTTCGCCGCCGAGCTCCAGGCGCCCAAGCTGCTGGACGCGTCCACCGTCCGGCGGGCCACCCGCGAGGTCGCCTTCCCCGGCACCAGCGGCGTGCTGCCCGGCTACGGCCACCGGCGCCCGAACGACTGGGGCCTCGGCTTCGAGATCCGCGACGGCAAGAGCCCGCACTGGACCGGCACCGGCAACTCCCCCGCCACCTTCGGCCACTTCGGCCAGTCCGGCACCTTCCTCTGGGTCGACCCGGAGGCGGGCGCGGCCTGCATCGCGCTCACCGACCGGGACTTCGGGCCCTGGGCCGTCGAGGCCTGGCCCGCCTTCTCCGACGCGGTGCTCGCAGAGCTCCGGTAGGCCCTAGCCGTACGAGACCGGCGAGTGCATCTCCCAGAGCAGGAGTTGCGCGCCGGCCTCGCCCGCCGTCGGGTCGGCGAAGGCCTCGCCGGTGATCCGCACGCTGTCGCCCGGGGCCATCGAGCGGCCGCCGCCCTTGGGCCCCGGGATCGTCCGGTAGCCCAGCGAGCCGGCCGTCAGGTGCGCGTACCGCCAGGGGGCCTCGGGCAGTTCGGGCAGCGGCTGCCACGGCCCGGCGGTCGCCAGCCAGAGCGCGGCGTCGCGGCGGCGCAGCCGCAGGGCGTCCGTCCCGGTGTCGCGCGCCAGCCCGGAGGCGAGCAGCGTCAACCCGCCGTCCGCCGGTTCCACCCTGCGCAGCCCGTACACCGGGTCGGCGTCGAACTCGTCCGGCTGGAGCCACATCTGGACGAAGCGGACCGGGCCGGTGGCGCCGCCGACGTTGCGCTCGGTGTGGGTGACGCCGGAGCCGGAGCCGAGGTGCTGGACCATCCCCTGGCGGACCACCCCGCTGTGGCCGTGCGAGTCCCGGTGGGCCAGCGCGCCCTCCAGCACCCAGGTGAGGATCTCGGTGTCCCGGTGCTTGTGCTCCTCGAACCCCGCGCCGGGGGCGAGGAGTTCCTCGTTGCACGCGAGCAGCGCGCCGAAGTGCGTGTTCTTCGGGTCGTAGTGCCCGGAGAAGGAGAACGCGTGTCGGGTCTCGATGCCCTCGGCCGGGGTGGAGCGGTAGCGCTCGGCGGCGCGGCGCAGGTCGGCACGGGGGCGGTCAGCGGCATCGGTCACGCCCCCACGGTAGTAGGTGTGACTCTTGCCACCGGGCCGCTCCGCCGGGGGTGTGCACGAGCAGTCACTCACGTGAGGCAGTCTTGTCCTTGTGCCAGCCGCTTCCGCGAACTCCAAGAGCGAACCCAGTCCCGTGCCCGAACCGACCGGGAAGAGCCCGGCTCCCCGGTCGGGCCGCGACCGTCCCGGCCGCGCGGCGCCCCGTCTGACGGCGCAGGAGCGCAGAACCGCCGCCGAGCGCGCCGAGCGCCGGGCGGCGACGCTCAAGCGGCTGGAGAAGTCCTCGGGCAAGCTGGCCACCGCCGCGATCTCGCGGATGGACGACCAGCTCGGCTGGTACCGGCGGATGCCGCCGGAGCACCGGTCCTGGATCGGCCTGGTCGCCCAGGCCGGCATCGCCGCCTTCACCGAGTGGTACCGCCACCCCGAGTCCGCGAAGGCCATCTCCACCGACGTCTTCGGCACTGCCCCGCGCGAGCTGACCAGGGCGATCACCCTGCGCCAGACCGTCGAGCTGATCCGCACCACGATCGAGGTGATGGAGGAGGCCATCGAGGAGGTGGCCGCCCCCGGCGACGAGGCCGACATGCGCGAGTCGGTGCTGGTCTACGCCCGGGAGATCGCCTTCGCCACCGCCCAGGTGTACGCCCAGGCCGCCGAGGCGCGCGGCGCCTGGGACGCCCGGCTGGAGGCGCTGGTGGTCAACTCGCTGCTGTCCGGCGACGCCGACGAGGGGGTGCTCTCCCGCGCCGCGGCGCTCGGCTGGGGCCAGCCCAGCCAGATCCGGGTGGTGATCGGCAGCGCGCCGGACGGCGACAGCGAGCTGGTGGTCGAGGCGATCCGCCGGGCCGCCCGGTACGCCAAGCTGCACGTGCTGACCGGTGTGCTGGGCAAGCGCCTGGTGGTGGTGGTCGGCGGCGAGAAGGAGCCGGTACAGGCGGCCAGGGCGCTGATCGGCCAGTTCGCGCCCGGGCCGGTGGTGGTCGGCCCGACCGTGCCCGATCTGCTCTCCGCGACCCGCTCGGCGCAGGCCGCCACGGCCGGACTGCGGGCCTGCGCGGCCTGGCCGGACGCCCCGCGCCCGGTGCTGGCCGACGACCTGCTGCCCGAGCGGGCGCTGGCCGGGGACCAGGCCGCCCGTCGTCAGCTGGTGGAGGAGATCTACACACCGCTGGACGAGGCGGGCTCGGCACTGCTGGAGACGCTGAGTGTCTACCTGGAGCAGGCCTCCTCGCTGGAGGGGGCGGCCCGGATGCTCTTCGTCCACCCCAACACGGTGCGCTACCGGCTCCGACGTGTGACCGACGTCACGGGGTACGCGCCCTCCGACGTGCGTTCGGCGTTCACTCTGCGGATCGCGCTGGCCCTCGGCCGGCTGACCGACGCCGGAGAGCCCGGCTGAGCCGGAGTGTAGGGACCATACAATCCCGGATGGTTTTCTTCGTTACCGTCGCCTACCCGCCCCTGGGCGCCTGGCGAGAGAGGGTTGAACCGTGCTCGTAATCGTCGCCCCTGGACAGGGTGCCCAGTCCCCCGGTTTCCTCAGCCCCTGGTTGGAGCTGGACGGTGTCGCCGACCGCCTGCGTGGCTGGTCGGAGGTCGCCGGGCTCGACCTGGTGCACGCCGGCACCGAGGCGTCCGCCGAGGAGATCAAGGACACCGCCGTCGCCCAGCCGCTGCTGGTCGCGGCCGGCCTGGTGACCGCCCGTGCGCTGTTCCCGGACGAGGAGCTCGCCCGCAAGCAGGTCGGCGCCGTGGCCGGCCACAGCGTCGGCGAGATCACCGCCGCCGCCGGCGCCGGGGTGCTCAGCGCCCACGACGCGCTGACCTTCGTCCGTGAGCGCGGCCGGGCGATGGCCGCGGCCGCCGCCGTCACCGAGACCGGCATGATCGCCGTGCTCGGCGGCGACCCGGAGGCCGTCGCCGCGAAGCTGGCCGAACACGGCCTGACCGCGGCCAACAACAACGGCGGCGGCCAGATCGTCGCCGCCGGCACGCTGGCCCAGCTGGAGACGCTGAAGGCGGACCCGCCGGCCGGTGCCAAGCTGATCGCCCTGAAGGTGGCCGGCGCGTTCCACACGGAGCACATGGCCCCGGGTGTCGAGCGGCTGGCCGAGCTGGCCCCGACCCTGACCGCGGCCGACCCGCAGGTCCGGTACGTCTCCAACAAGGACGGCGGGGTCGTGGACTCCGGCGCCGAGGTGCTGGCGCGCCTGGTGTCGCAGGTCTCCAACCCGGTCCGCTGGGACCTCTGCATGGAGACCCTCGGGCAGCTGGGCGCGACGGCGGTGATCGAGCTGTCCCCCGCGGGCACCCTCACCGCACTGCTCAAGCGCAACCTCAAGGGTGTGGCCACGCTCGCCCTCAAGACCCCCGCCGACCTGGACAAGGCCCGCGAGCTCGTCGCGGAGCACGGCGGTCAGGAGCAGGAGATCACCGCATGACCAAGCCCCAGATCCGCCCCGCCACGGGCGCGCAGTACTCGCGCATCCACGGCGTCGGCGGTTACCGCCCGGTCCGGGTGATTCCCAACGCCGAGGTCCTGGAGTGGATCGACTCGTCGGACGAGTGGATCCGCACCCGCAGCGGGATCGCCGAGCGCCGCTGGGCCGGCCCGGAGGAGTCCGTCGCCGAGATGTCGGTGCAGGCCGCCGGCAAGGCCATCGCGCAGGCCGGGATCTCCCCCGAGCAGATCGGCGGCGTGATCGTCGCGACGGTCTCGCACCTCAAGCAGACCCCGGCGATCGCCACCCAGATCGCCGAGCGCCTCGGCTGCGGCAACGCCCCGGCCTTCGACATCTCGGCCGCCTGCGCCGGCTTCGGCTACGGCCTGGGCCTGGCCGACGGCATGATCCGCGGCGGCAACGCCGAGTACGTGCTGGTGATCGGCGTCGAGCGGCTCAGCGACCTGACCGACAAGTCGGACCGCTCGACCGCCTTCATCTTCGGCGACGGCGCCGGCGCCGCGATCGTCGGCCCGTCCGACACCCCCGGCATCGGCAAGCTGATCTGGGGTTCGGACGGCTCGCAGGCCGACGTCATCACCCAGACCGAGGCCTGGGACACCGCCTTCGCCAAGTCCGACGCCGTCAACGGCGTGGGCGAGGAGACGAAGTGGCCGTACCTGCGGATGGACGGCCAGCCGGTCTTCCGCTGGGCGGTCTGGGAGATGGCCAAGGTCGCCCAGCAGGCGCTGGACGCCGCCGGGGTGACCGCCGACCAGCTCGGCGCGTTCATCCCGCACCAGGCCAACATGCGGATCACCGACGCCATGATCAAGGCGCTGAAGCTGCCGGAGTCGGTGCCGGTCGCCCGTGACATCGCGGAGACCGGCAACACCTCCGCGGCCTCCATTCCGCTCGCGATGGAGCGGATGCTGGAGACCGGCGAGGCCCACAGCGGCGACCTGGCGCTGATCATCGGGTTCGGGGCGGGTCTCGTGTACGCCGCGGCAGTCGTTACGCTCCCCTAGGCGCGTTTCGCCCACTGATTCACAAGCCTGTGCCCGGCCGCCGGCCGGACACGTTCAACACTGAAGAGGAGCAGCCAGTATGGCTACCAAGGACGAGGTCCTGGAAGGTCTCGCCGAGATCGTCAACGAGATCGCCGGTATCCCGACCGAGGATGTCGCGCTCGACAAGTCCTTCACCGATGACCTGGACGTCGACTCGCTGTCCATGGTCGAGGTCGTCGTGGCCGCCGAGGAGCGCTTCGACGTCAAGATCCCGGACGACGAGGTCAAGAACCTGAAGACCGTCGGCGACGCGGTGGAGTACATCCTCAGCAACGCCTGATCGATCGACTCGCTCGATTCGGCCAGCCCGTCCGGCGTCCCGCACGCCTCCGACGGCTGACCTTGTCGGCCCGGCTCGTCCGAGCCGGGCCGACCAACCGGCCGGGACGCCCCACCGGGGCGCCCGGCCGGGCCCTTCCTCGGCTCCCGCCGACCCCCCGCACACGTGAGAGAAGAAGAAACCAGTGACCGCTGAAAATCGCACCGTGGTCGTCACGGGTATCGGCGCCTTCACGCCGCTGGGCGCCGACGCCGCCGGCACCTGGGAGAACCTGGTCGCCGGTAAGTCCGGTGTGGCGGCCCTGACCGAGGAGTGGGCCGAGGAGCTGCCGGTTCGGATCGGTGCGCGCACCGCCGTCGAGCCCGGCGAGATCCTGCCCCGCCCGCTGGCCCGCAAGCTGGACCGCTCGGCGCAGTTCGCCGTGATCGCGGCCCGCGAGGCCTGGGCCGACGCCGGCTACGAGACCCCTGCCACCGACGAGTCCTCCAAGCTCGCCCCCGAGCGCCTGGGCACCGTCATCGCCTCCGGCATCGGCGGCGTGACCACCCTCCTCGACCAGTACGACGTGCTGAAGGAGAAGGGCGCCCGCAAGGTCTCCCCGCACACCGTCCCGATGCTGATGCCCAACTCCCCGGCGGCCAACGTCGGTCTGGAGGTCGGCGCCCGCGCGGGTGTGCACACCCCCGTCTCCGCCTGTGCCTCCGGCGCCGAGGCGATCGGCTACGCGATCGAGATGATCCGCACCGGCCGCGCCGACGTCGTGGTGGCCGGCGGCACCGAGGCCGCGATCCACCCGCTGCCGATCGCCGCGTTCGCCAGCATGATGGCGATGTCCAAGAACAACGACGACCCGGAGCACGCCTCCCGCCCGTACGACAAGGCCCGCGACGGCTTCGTCCTGGGCGAGGGCGCCGGCGTGGTGGTCCTGGAGTCGATCGAGCACGCCGAGGCCCGCGGCGCCCGGATCTACTGCGAGGCCGTGGGCCAGGGCCTGTCCTCGGACGCCCACCACATCGCCCAGCCCGAGCCCACCGGCGCCGGCGTGGCCCGCGCGCTGGCCGACCTGTTCGAGCGCAACGAGCTGGACAAGGCCGAGATCGTGCACGTCAACGCGCACGCCACCTCGACCCCGCAGGGTGACACCGCCGAGCTGAAGGCGCTCCGCAAGGAGCTCGGCGACGACCTCGACCACATCGCCATCTCGGCCACCAAGTCGATGACCGGCCACCTGCTGGGCGGCGCCGGCGGCGTCGAGACCGTCGCCACCGTGCTGGCCCTGCACCACCGTCTCGCCCCGCCGACCATCAACGTCGACGACCTGGACGACGACGTGGACGCGGACATCGTACGCGGCGAGGCCCGCAAGCTGCCCGAGGGCCGGATCGCGGCGCTGAACAACTCGTTCGGCTTCGGCGGCCACAACGTGGTGCTGGCCTTCCGCACCCGCTGACGCACACGGGGAAGGGGCCGACGCTCGCGCAGAGCGTCGGCCCCTTCGTCGTACCCGCCGGGCTCAGACCACCTGGTGCAGCCAGCGCACCGGCGCACCCTCGCCCGCGTACCGGAACGGCTCCAGTTCGTCGTCCCAGGGCTTGCCGAGCAGCCGGGCGATCTCGGCCTCCAGGTCGGCCCCCTCGCTGCGGGCGCGGAGCAGGACGGCGCGCAACCGGTCCTCGGGGATCAGGATGTCGCCGTGGATGCCCGTGACAGCGTGGAAGATGCCGAGCGTGGGCGTGCTGCTGTAGCGCTCCCCCTCCGCCGTGGCGCAGGGCTCGCTGGTCACCTCGTACCGCATCAGCTGCCAGCCGCGCAGTGCGGAGGCGAGCTTCGAGGCCGTACCGGGCTCCCCCTGCCAGGAGAGCTCGGCACGCCAGTGCCCGGGTGAGGCCGGCTGGCGGATCCAGTCCAGGCTCACCCGTACACCGAGCACCCCCGCGACGGCCCACTCGACGTGCGGGCACAGCGCGCGGGGCGCGGAGTGGATGTAGAGAACTCCACGTGTCGTCACCGGGACCTCCAGGCTGTGGACGAGGGTCGCCTTCCCCAGCTGCCTCGTGCCTGCAGTTGATCCACAGTTACCCACGTTAGCCGACATTAAGTCACTAAATTGAGCAAAACGGACAGGCTTTCGCTCAATGCTAGTCGAATCCTCAACGAGGTCTACCCCTCGGTCGGATCTCTCCCCCGAACGGCCCCATCACCAGGCGGGACCACCGTACCGCGCCGTCCCACGGGATGGATGACGCACTTTCAGATCCGACCGGAATGCGGTAGTGCGGCCCGCTCCCCCGCGCCCGACTGCGAACCTTCTCGACAGAACGCCCCGCCGCCCGGGAGGGGGCGGCGGGGCGTCTCGGATCGCTGATGATGCGTCAGCCGTCCAGGCGGACGACCATCTTGCCGGTGTTGACGCCGCGCAGCAGGTCGAGGAAGGCCTCGGCGGTGTTCTCGAAGCCGTCCACCACGGTCTCCGCGTGGCGCAGTTCGCCGGACTTCAGCCAGCCGGCCACCTCGGCGACGAACTGCGGCCGCAGCGCGGCGTGGTCGCCGACCAGCATGCCCTCCAGGCGCAGCCGCTTGCCGATGGCGAGCGCGAGGTTGCGCGGGGCGGCGGGCGCGGTGGTCTCGTTGTACTGGGCGATCGCGCCGCAGAGCACCGCGCGGCCGTGCACGCCGAGGGCGCCGATCGCGGCCTCCAGGTGGTCGCCGCCGACGTTGTCGAAGTAGAGGTCGATGCCGTCCGGGGCGGCCTGGGCGAGCTGCTCGCGGACCGGGGCGTCCTTGTAGTTGAAGGCGGCGTCGAAGCCGTACTCGTCGACCAGCTTGGCGACCTTCTCCGCCGAGCCGGCCGAACCGACCACCAGGGAGGCGCCCTTGAGCTTGGCGATCTGGCCGACCATGCTTCCGACCGCGCCGGCCGCGCCGGAGACGAAGACCTTGTCGCCCTCCTTGAGGCCGCCGACGGCGAGCAGGCCGGCGTAGGCGGTCAGGCCGGTCATGCCGAGCACGCCGAGGTAGGCGGGGAGCGGGGCGGCGGCCGGGTCGACCTTGACGGCCTGCCGGGCGTCCACGGTCGCGTACTCGCGCCAGCCGAGCCCGTGCAGCACGGCGTCGCCGGGGGCGAAGCCCTCGGCCTCCGAGGCCACCACGTAGCCGACCGCGCCGCCGTCCATGGGCTTGCCGAGCTGGAACGGGGGGACGTACGAGGGCACGTCGTTCATCCGGCCGCGCATGTACGGGTCCACCGAGAGGTAGGCGTTGCGGACCAGGATCTCGCCCGGGCCGGGAGTCCGGACCGGGGCTTCGACCAGGGCGAAGTCGGACTCCACCGGCCAGCCCTGCGGGCGGGCGGCGAGGTGCCATTCACGGGCGGTCGCGGGGGCGGCCTGCTCTGCCATGGTGGTGCTCCTTGCGGTTCAGGTGCATGAAAGGTTGAGAAACTTAAGTAACGATGGACATGAAAGGTTCACCTTGTCAACTTTTCAGGTAGACTCTGGACCATGGACACCCAGCCGGCCCAGGGCGCCACGCCGCAGCCCGACGAGATCACCCGCGAGGTCGTCGACCTGATGGCCAACCTGGTCGCGCTCTTCCACCGCGAGTACGAGGAGGCCGCCGCCGCCCGCTCGCTCACCGGCGCCCAGGCCAAGGTCCTCGCCCTGCTGCGGCGCGGACCGATGCCGATGCGCCAGATCGCCCAGACGCTCAGCTGCGAACCGTCCAACATCACCGGCATCGTCGACCGGCTGGAGTCCCGCGGCTTCGTCACCCGCGAGGCCGACCGGCAGGACCGCCGGGTCAAGCTGGTCGCCGCCACCGACACCGGCGCGGCCGCCTCCGAGGAGCTGCGCGAGTCGCTGAACTTCGCCCGCGAGCCGCTGGCATCGCTCGGCCCGGACGAGCGGACGGTCCTGCGCGACCTGCTCCGGCGAATGCTCACGGGCGCCTCCGGCCCCGGAGCGTGACCAGCATCACAGGCCCGGGAGGCGATCCGTTCGCCCATCGGGGGTAACCGAACGGCCTTCCGGAACGTCTAACGTTCGAACATCGAACGCGAGAGACCTGAAACGGGGGGCACGGAGGATGAGCACCAGCACGCGCCGGCGCCGCTACCTGCGGACCGCGATCGGCCTGGCCGCCGTTCTGGTGCTGTCGGTCGTGGGAGCCGGAGCCTGGTTCTACCACCGGCTGGACGACAACATCACCACCTTCGACGCGGGCGGCGTCGCCACCGAGCGCCCGCCGGCCCCGGTCCCGGCCACCCCCGGCGCCCAGGTGCCGGTCAACGTGCTGCTGCTCGGCTCCGACACCCGCGACGACGGCAACAACTCGCTGGGCGGCGGCGACGAGGGCGTCGGCCACTCGGACACCGCGATCGTGGTGCACATCTACGCCGACCACAAGCACGCCGTCGGCGTCTCCATCCCCCGCGACACCCTGGTCACCATGCCGTCCTGCAAGCTGCAGAACGGCACCTGGACGACCCCGAAGACCGACCAGATGTTCAACTCCGCCTTCACCGTGGGCGAGTACCCCAAGGGCAACCCGGCCTGCACCCAGAACACCGTGGAGAAGCTCACCGGGCTGCGGATCGACCACACCGTCGTGGTCGACTTCAAGGGCGCCGCCGCGATGGCCGACGCCGTCGGCGGCGTGGAGGCCTGCGTGCCCAACGACGTCAACCAGTACGGCATACACCTCAAGAAGGGCCTGCAGAAGCTCTCCGGGCAGTCCGCGGTGGACTACCTCAGAGCCCGCCACGGCATCGGCGACAACTCCGACATAGGCCGGATGAAGCGCCAGCAGGCCTTCCTCTCCTCGATGATCAAGAAGGTCCAGAGCCAGGGCTTCTCCCTGCCCACCCTGCTGCCGCTGGCCGACGCCGCCACCAAGTCGCTCACCGTGGACGAGGGGCTCGGCACCGCGATGAAGCTGGTGGACTTCGCCCGCTCCGTCCAGGACATCAAGCTCTCCGACGTCACCTTCGTGACCGCCCCCTGGCGCTTCGCCGGCGAGCGGGTGCGCCTCGTCCAGCCGGACGCCGACGCCCTGTGGAAGCTGCTGCGCGAGGACCGCACCCTGGACGGGCAGAGCACCGCCGGGACGGGCCAGGCGACCTCCTCCCCCACCGCCGGCCCCGGCGCACCGGCGGGCGCCGACACCCCGCTCACCCCCGAGCAGGCCGCGGCGCCGATCACCGTGGTGAACGGGGTCGGCACCGCCGGACTGGCGGGCTCCGGCGCGGAGACGCTCAAGGCGCGCGGCTTCGCGAACGTCACGCTCGGCTCCAACGAGCCGGGGCACCAGACCTCCCGGATCGGGTACGACCCCGCGCTGAAGGCCACCGCCGACCAGGTGGTGGCGCTCTTCCCCGGCGCCCGGGCGGTCGAGGAGCCCGGCTCGGGGGCGATCACCGTCACCCTCGGCGCCGACTACCGCGCCGCGGGCACCCGGATCGACTCGGTGTCCGCCCCCAGCCCGGCACCGGGCGCCACCCCCGACACCACGGCCGGCGCCACCCCCGGTCTCCCGTCGCCCGGCGGCATCCCCACCGGCATAGCGGAGAACACCCGCAACGCCGACACCGACCCCTGCGCGAACCTGACCTTCGGCTGAGGCCCTACGGGGTGTCCTGAGGGTCCGGCAGCCCGGTGACCACGGCGGTGAGGCGGGTGCCGGGCGGGAAGGCGCCCGCCGCGGCCAGGTCGGTCAGCGCGGCGAGCAGCTTGGCGACGTAACGGCGCTCCAGCGGGACACCGTGGCGGTGCTCGAAGCGCACGGCGAAGGCGGCCAGTTCGGCCGGGACCTTGCCGTAGCCGCCGCCGTGGTGCCCGTGGTCGATCCGCCAGTTGCCGAACTCGCGTCCGTAGGCGGCCCGGTGGAGCCGGGCCACCTCCGCCTCCAGGTAGCCCTCGCCGCCGCGCAGCACGGCCACCCCGAGCGCCCGCGCGCCCGGCGGCAGGCCCGCCGCGATGCCCGCCAGGGTGCCGCCGGTGCCGACCGGGCAGCAGACCACGTCGCGCTCGCCCAGGTCGGGCAGTTCCGCCGGGATCGCGGCCGCGCCGACGGCGGCCAGGGCGTTGGAGCCGCCCTCCGGGAGCACCAGGCAGCGGCCCCAGCGGCGCCGCATGTCGTCCACCGTGCCCTCGTCCGTCGGGCCGTCCCCGGCGGCCCGGCCGGTGGCCTCCCGGTAGGCGGCCCGGGTCAGGAACTCCAGCCGCATCCCGGCCGCTTCGGCGGCCCGCAGCGACCAGTTGCGCGGCCGGTCGGCCAGTTCCTCGCCGCGGACCAGCCCGACGCTCTCCAGCCCCAGCACCCCGGCGGCGGCCGCGACGGCCCGCAGGTGGGTCGAGTACGCCCCGCCGAAAGTCAGCAGCCGGGTGTGGCCCTGCTCGACGGCGGCGGCCAGGTTGGGCGCCAGCTTGCGCCACTTGTTGCCGGGGACGGTCGGGTGCAGCAGGTCGTCCCGCTTGAGCCGCAGCTCCACCCCGGCCCGGGCGAAGACCTCGTCGGTGCAGTCCACCAGCGGGGTCGGCAGCAGGGCGGGTTCGAGCACCCGGCCAGCTTACGGGCCCCGAACGGCAGGAGCCCGGCCGCCGGTGGCGGCGGCCGGGCAGGCCCTGGGTCCGTGCCGTCCGGTCAGCCCGCCCCGCCGTCCCCGCCCTGCGCGTTGACGGCCCGGCGCAGCGCGCGCGGGACGGGGCCGGCGGCGGGGGCCAGCTTGTCGATCCGGGTGCGGAACTCACGGCGCTGGCGCCAGGTCAGGGCCGAGCCCAGCCGCGCGGCGTCGACCAGCGCGACCAGGGCGGCGTCCGCCGGGTCGACCCGGCTGAGCGGGCCGCTCAGCGCCGACGTGACACTCGCCGCCAGCGCCTTGCGCAGCCGGGGTTCCGGCAGGGTGACCCGCGCGACCGGGAAGAGCCCGAGCACCCGGTGCTCCTCGACCCGGATCCGGCCGGCGGCCCTGAGCCCGTCGCGGACCACCCGCGCCGACCACGCCTGGCGCCCGATCCAGCTCTTCCAGCTGCGCCGCCGCCCCTGGCGGATCTGCTCCAGCAGTGAGGCGGAGAGCGGGTCGAGGCCGTCGGCCGCGCCGCCCACGCCGTCCACGGCGGCCGGGTGTCGGCCGTCGTCCCGGATCAGCCCGCGGCGGAGGAGTTCGGTGAGCGCCGCCGCCCGCACGACCAGGTCGAGCTTGATGGTGGCGGTGATCCGCTCGCGCCGCGGATCGTAGGCGAGCAGGTACAGCTTCTCGGGGAGGGTGACGGGCTGGTCCATGTCGGTCTCCGAAAGGTCGTCGCGGGCCCGGCCGTCGGTCAGCTCCCTTCGGAGCCGCCGTCCTCCGGGCTCTCCTTGGGCGGGCGTCCGCGCCGGGGAAGCCGGTTCGCGCCGCTGGGCATCCGGCCCGCGTCGCCGAGGGCGCGGCGGAGCAGGTACTCGATCTGCGCGTTGGTGCTGCGCAGTTCGTCCGCGGCCCACCTGGCGAGTGCGTCGTGAACTGAAGGGTCCAGTCGCAACAGGATCTTCTTCCGTTCCGTCGCCAATGCCGCGCCTTACTGGTAGAGGGAGCCCGTGTTCACGACGGGCTGGGTGCCGCGGTCGCCGCAGAGCACCACCAGGAGGTTGCTGACCATGGCGGCCTTGCGCTCCTCGTCCAGCTCCACCACGTCGCGCTCGGCGAGGCGGTCCAGCGCCTCCTCGACCATACCGACGGCGCCCTCGACGATCAGCCTGCGCGCCGCGACCACGGCCCCGGCCTGCTGGCGCTGGAGCATCACCTGGGCGACCTCCGGCGCGTACGCGAGCCTGGTGATCCGGGACTCGACGACCCGCACGCCGGCCGAGGCGACCCGTTCGGCGATCTCGGCGGAGAGCTTGCGGGCGATCTCGTCCGCGCCGTCGCGCAGCGACAACTGGCCCTCGTGGTGGGCGTCGTACGGGTAGCTGCTGGCGATGTGCCGGACGGCCGTCTCGGTCTGGATGGCGACGAAGTCGGTGTAGTCGTCGACCTCGAAGACCGCCATCGCGGTGTCCTCGACCTGCCAGACCACCACGGCGGCCATCTCGATCGGGTTGCCGTCCGCGTCGTTGACCTTGGTGGTCTCGGTCTCGTGGTTGCGGATCCGGGTGGAGATCCGGCGGCGGCTGGTGAAGGGGTTCAGCCAGGTCAGGCCCTCGGCACGGATGGTGCCGCGGTAGCGCCCGAGCAGCTGGACCACCCGGGCCTGGCCGGGCGAGACCACCGTCAGCCCGCACAGCAGCAGCAGCGAGGTCAGCAGCAGCACCGGCCCGGCGATCACCAGGGTGACGCCCAACCCCTTGCTCCCGCCCGCCAGTTGGATCGCGCCGGTGATGACCGACCCAACTCCGGCGGCCAGGCCGAACAGCGCGCCGAAGAGCACCGGCAGCCCGGCGGCCCCGGTGATGATCCGTTCGGTGATCTTGGGGACCGGCAGGTCCAGGGCAGGGCCGTCCTCGACGGCGAAACGCGGCGTGGCCATGAGACCGACTCCTTCGGCGAGTGTCGCATCCGTTGGCAAAGTGATATCACTTTTTTCGCGCAGCGCGCCAGGGCCGGCCCCGCCCGCGTCACCGGCGGGGTGCCGCGTAGGCGCGCAGGAAGGCCCGGACGCCGGCGACGACGATCTCCTCGGTCTCCGCCCGGCCCAGCGGGTACGCACCCCAGTACGACCGCTGGGTGACCTCCGTCGCGGTCAGCAGCACGAAGTGCGCGGCCGCCCGCCCCGGGTCCGGCGCCTCCAGCCACCCGTCCTCGGCCAGCTCCCCGAACCGCTGCCCGAGGGCGGCGGACACCCGGCGCGGTCCGGCCTCCTGCCAGGCGTCCAGGGCGGCCTTCGGCAGGTGCCGGGCCTCGGCGTTGATCTGGCGCACCAGCCCGAAGTGGTCGGCGAACTCGGTCAGCGGGGTCACCCAGGCCAGGGCGAACGCGGTGAGGTCCGCCTCCAGGTCGGTGACCTTCCCGAGCCGGCGCTCGATGATGTCCAGCTGGGCGTCGGCGACCTGCGCCGCGCTCTCCCGGACGACGGTCTGGAAGAGCAGTTCCTTGCCCGCGAAGTGGTTGTAGATGGTGCGGGTGGACACCCCGGCCTCCGCCGCGATGGCGTCGATGCTGGCGCGGGTGTAGCCGTCCCGGCCGAAGACCGTGCGGGCGGCCCGGGTGATGGCCTGGCGCTTCTCGGCCAGCCCCCGGCGGGGCCGGTCCGGCGTTTCCTGCCGGCTGGTCATGGAGTCTCCTTCAGTGCCCTCGAAAAATTGCAGTCACCGTTGTACTTCTTGCCATACACGTTGTACTTTACCTGACGTGCCGTCCGAACGGGCGGTGACAGAACAGCAGCGCACCCCTGGAGACAGCCATGTCCGAGACCCCGTTCCGCCTCGCCGTCATCATCGCCAGCACCCGGCAGGGCCGCTTCGCGCCCACCGTCGCCGACTGGTTCGTCCGGACCGCCGGACAGCGCGCGGACCTCGACATCGACGTCGTCGACCTGGCCGAGCACCCGCTGGCCCACGTGGGCGAGGAGCCCACCGCCGAGCAGGCCGAGCGGCACGCCGCCCTCTCGCCCCGACTGGCCGCCGCCGATGCCTTCGTGGTGATCACCCCGGAGTACAACCACAGCTTCCCGGCCGCCCTCAAGAACGCCATCGACCTGCACGGCGCCGAGTGGCGGGCCAAGCCGGTCGGCTTCGTCTCCTACGGCGGTCTCGGCGGCGGGCTGCGCGCGGTCGAGCAGCTCCGGCTGGTCTTCGCCGAGCTGCACGCCGTCACCGTCCGGGACACCGTCAGCTTCCACAACGTCTGGAGCCTCTTCGGCGAGGACGGCGAGCCGGTCGACCCGACCGTCCAGAACGGCGCCACCAAGGGCATGCTCGACCAGCTCACCTGGTGGGCGCACGCGCTCCGGGACGCCCGCACCGTCCGCCCGTACGGCGTCTGAACCGCGGCCGCGGGGAACGAAGAAGATGAGCACCGCCACCGAGCCGGTCACGGCCGGGACAGCCACCGACGCAGCCACCGGCACAGCCACCGCGGCCGTCGCCGTCGTCGTGGTCCTCGGCTCGCTGATGACCGTCCTCGACACCACGATCGTCAACGTCGCCCTCAACCGCCTCGCCGGGGACTTCGGTGCCCCGCTGGCCACCATCCAGTGGGTCACCACCGGCTACACCCTGGCGCTCGCCACCGTCACACCGGTCACCGCCTGGGCGATCGGACGGTTCGGCACCCGCCGCCTCTACCTGACCGCGCTCACGCTGTTCGTGCTCGGCTCGGCGCTGGCCGGCGCCGCCTGGGACGCCCCCTCGCTGATCGCCTTCCGCGTCCTCCAGGGCCTGGGCGGAGGCATGGTGATGCCGGTCGGGATGACCGTCCTGGTCCGCGCCTCCGACCCGGCCCGCACCGGCCGCACCATGAGCGTGCTCGGCATCCCCGTCCTGATCGGCCCGCTGGCCGGGCCGGTGCTCGGCGGCTGGCTGGTCGACGAGGCCTCCTGGCGCTGGGTCTTCCTGGTCAACCTGCCGCTCGGCGCGGTCGCCCTCGTCCTCGCCGCCCGGTTGCTGCCCCGCGACGGCGGCGGCGCCCGCCGCCGGCTGGACCTGCCCGGCCTGCTGATGCTCCCCCCGGGCCTGGCCGCACTGATCTACGGGCTGGGCGCCGAGCACGGACACCCCGCCGCGGCCGGCAGCCTGCTGCCCACCCTGGCCGGCGCGGCCCTGGTCGCCGGGTTCGTCGTCCGGGCGCTGACCGCGGCGCAGCCGCTGATCGACCTGCGGCTGCTGGCCCGGCGCGCCTTCGCCGGCCCCGCCGCCACCATCGCCCTGTTCGGCTGCGGCTACTTCGGCTCGATGCTGCTGCTCCCGCTCTACTACCAGCTGGTGCGCGGCCAGAGCGCCACCGGTGTCGGCCTGCTCGGCATCCCGCAGGCGCTCGCCACCGGCATCACCATGCAGTTCTCCGGCCGGCTGTCCGACCGCTTCGCCCCCGGCCGGATCGTGGTCATCGGCACCGCCGTGGCCGCCACCGGCTTCCTCGGCTTCACCGTCCAGGTCGCCGCCGACACCCCGTACCCCCACCTGATCGCCGCCCTGGTGGTGATGGGGGCGGGCATCGGCATGACGCTGATGCCGGCCATGGCGGCCGCCACCCGCAGCGTCGCCCCGGCCGAGGTCCCGGCCGCCACCACCCTGGTCACCATCGTCCAGCAGGTCTCCGGCTCGGTCGGCACCGCCCTGATGTCCGTCCTGCTCACCGGGGCGATGGCCGACCGGCTGCCGACCGCAGTCGCCGGCGGGGAGGCCGGTGGCGGGCTGGCCGCGGTGCAGGCCCCGGACGGCGCCGCGCGGGCCGCGCTCGCCCCCGGCCTCGCGGACGCCTTCCGGGACACCTACGGCTGGGCCGTCGCCCTGCTCGCACTCGCCCTGCTGCCCGCGCTGCTGCTCTCCCGCCGGCCCCCGGGCGCCGGCGCCGGGAGCACCAAGTCCGGGAGCACCAAGTCACGGTGAGGGGCAGCGTCTCGTCGGCGGGCGCCGAGTCGACGGCGCGCTCGCGGTCAGCAGTCCACTCACCTGCGCCATGTCCACGAGAAGTCCACTGGCGGGTGAATCTCGGCGTGGCATCAGGCCATCGGGCCGCCCCGTGCCCTACAGTTCCGATCGGAATCTGGACGTTTCACCAGGTCAGAGCAGCTTTTTCGCTGACGGTGCGTCGGCTGTTCACGGTGGGGCGGGTGGGACTCGAACCCACGACCAAGGGATTATGAGTCCCCTGCTCTAACCGGCTGAGCTACCGCCCCGGTTCGCCGCGCGCGCCGGTCCTCGGCCACGGCAGCAGCAGACGGCCCCAGCGAGGCCGTCCCGGGCAGCATAGCCGGTCGATCACCCGTGGTGCGCGCCGGGGGCGCACCTGGGTGCGGGAGGGCGCGCGCCTCTCCGGCCGGCACAGCTCGGGTGGCGGCCGAGCCCCCGCCCGGGGCAGCCTGGGCGGATGACGATACGTAGGGCGGGGGCGGGGGCGGCCGGGCTGGTCGCGCTGCTGCTGGCGGTGACGGGCTGCACCACCTCGGCGGGGCCCGGCGGGGGCGTGCCCACGGTCACCTCCGCGCCGGCCACGGCCGCCTCGGGGAGCAGCCACGGCTGGAACAGGCAGCGGTTCAAGGGCGCGACCGGCCGGCACACCGGAGTCACCCGCACCGCCAAGCCCACCGTCCTCAACGGCCTGGTCGGCGCGGTCTTCACCCGCAACGCCGACGGCGACCACTTCTGCACCGCCAGCGTGGTCGACAGCGCCGGGCTCAACCTCATCGTGACCGCCGCCCACTGCGTCTGGGACCCGAAGCTCGGCCAGCGCAGCGACCTCGTCTTCGTCCCCGGCTACCGGGACGGCGAGACCCCCAGCGGCGTCTGGCCGCTGCTGGCCGTCACCGTGGACGGCGCCTGGAAGGACCACGCCGACCCGGACGTGGACGTCGCCTTCGCGGTCGTCCAGGCCCAGAACGGGCAGCAGGTCCAGCAGGTGCTCGGCGCCAACCGACTGGGCGTCAACCGCGGTTACCGGCTCCCGGTGAAGGTCACCGGCTACCCGGGCAGCAGCGAGGTCCCGATCACCTGCTCCAACACCACCTCCCAGCAGAGCCCCACCCAACTGCGCATCGACTGCCCCGACTACACCGGCGGCACCAGCGGCAGCCCCTGGGTCACCGACTTCGACCCGACGACCAGGACCGGCACCGTGGTCGGCGTGATCGGCGGCTACCAGGAGGGCGGCAACAACCCGGACACCTCGTACAGCAGCTACTTCGGCGACCGCGTCCAGGCCCTGTACGACCGCGCCACCGGCTGAGCCGGAGGGGCCGGTGGCGCCGCCGGGCACGGCCTGGTAGATCTTCCTCACGAACGGCGGAACGCACGACACCGGTGCCCGCCCCGAGGAACGAGACGGAGCCCCGATGGCCCCCCGCCCGGCACGGCCCGCGCACACGGTACGAACGGCCGCGCTGGCCGTCCTGCTGCTCGCCGCCGGCACCGCGTGCGGCGGGCAGCAGGACGGGGCGCCGACCGCCGAGGTCGCCCGGCACAGCCCCGCCCGGGACCGGATCGGCACCCTCTCCATCCACACCGCGCAGGGCCCCCGGGCCTGCACCGCGAGCGTTGTGCAGAGCCCCCGGCACAACCTGCTGGTCACCGCGGCGCACTGCGTGCAGAGCCGCCGGATCGGCCTGCTGGACGGCCTGGTGTTCACCCCGGGCTACCGCAACGGGGCCACCCCGTACGGGACCTGGCCGGTGCGGACGGTCACCATCGACCCGCGCTGGGCGGCCGGCGACGACCCCGAGTACGACGTGGCGTTCGTCACCGTGGGCCCGGTCGACGGCCGGCAGGTCGAGGACGCGGTGGGCGGCAACCCGATCGACACCGGCCAGGGCTTCGGCCTGTCGGTCTCGGTGACCGGCTACCCGAACGAGAGCGACGAGCCGATCACCTGCGCGGTCCGCACCAGCTCGCAGAGCGCCACCCAGGAGCGCTTCGACTGCGGTGGCTACACCGACGGCACCAGCGGCAGCCCGTGGGTGACCGAGAAGGGCTCGGTGGTCGGCGTGATCGGCGGCTACCAGGAGGGCGGCAACACCCCCGGCACCTCGTACAGCGTCACCTTCGACCAGCGGGTCGCCGACCTCTACGGCAAGGCCACCGCCTGACCCCGGGCCCCGCCCGGGCCCCTCGACGTGACGCGCCCGACACCGTGCGGGCACAACACGAAGGCCCCCCGGTCGACCGGGGGGCCTTCGCTCTGAGCAGTCACCGGGCGGGCCCGGCGCAGCTCCCGCAATTGGACTCGAACCAATAACCTGCCGATTAACAGTCGGCTGCTCTGCCAATTGAGCTATGCGGGATCACGGCACTCAACTTCCGTACCACGGACGGGAAGACGACCCCGGAAGGGTCTCGTCCCGAGCTCCCCCAATTGGACTCGAACCAATAACCTGCCGATTAACAGTCGGCTGCTCTGCCAATTGAGCTATGGGGGATCGGCTTCCGCCTCGGCCCCCGGTTTCCCGGGCTCCGCGGCGCTCGCTGCGGGACATACATTAGCGCACTCGGGGGGGTGGTCCGCCAATCGCTTTCCGCGGTCGCCCCGGGCTTGCCGGACGGCGTGCCCCGCGCGCGCCCGGCGCCGCACCCGGGGATGCTGGGGGCGCGGACGGTTCGCCGTCCCGACGGACGGGTAGGGCAATGCGGCAGAAGGCCGCCAGGAGAGGGTGGATCCGATCATGTGGAAGCTGTCGTTGGCCGCGGGCTTCGCGGCCGGCTACGTCCTGGGCTCGCGGGCCGGGCGCCGGCGCTACGAACAGATCGCCAAGGTCACCCGGCAGATCGCCCAGAGCCCCACGGTGCAGGGCGCGACCGACCGGGCACGACAGCAGGCCGGCGCGGTGGCCGGGAAGGCCGCGGGCGCGGTCGCGGACCGGGTCGGCGGCCACCTGCCGTCGGCCGTCACGGACCGGGTGCCGTACTTCAACCGCGCCCGGCCGGAGGACGACGGCTGGGGTACCTTCCGCCCGTGACGGGGCGGTGAGGCCACGGTGAACGGGAGCCCCACCGAGGGTTCCGAACCGGCAACGGCTCACCCGGCCCGGACGCGTCCCGGGCCGGGCTGAGGCATGATCTCGACATGGCCATCGTCGCGGGGATAGACAGCTCGACCAGCCGTACCCGGATCGTCGCGTGCGACGCGGACACCGGCGCCGTCCTGCGCTCCGGCAAGGCTCCGCACCCCGTCCCCGAGGACCAGGACCTGCGCCCCGGCGAGGCCGACCCGCAGGTCTGGCTGCACTCGCTCGGCGACGCCGCGGCCGGCGGCCTGCTGGAGGGCGTCCGGGCGATCGGCGTCAGCGCCCAGCAGCACGGCATGATCGGCCTGGACGCGGGCGGGGTGCTCGTCCGCCCGGCGATCCTGTGGAACGACCCGCGCTCCAGCGGCGCCGCCGCCAAGCTGCTGGACGCCCTCGGCGGCCCGGCCGCCTGGACCGCCGCGATCGGCGCGGTGCCCGCCCCGACGTACACCATCGCCAAGCTGCGCTGGCTGGCCGAGTTCGAGCCGGCCAACGCCCGCCGGGTCGCCGAGGTGCTGCTGCCGCACGACTGGCTGGTCTGGCAGCTGCTCGGCCACCCCAAGCGCCGCACCACCGACCGCGGCGACGCCTCCGGCACCGGGTACTGGTCCCCGATCACCGGCGAGTACCGCCAGGACCTGGTCGAGCTGGCGCTCGGCCACGAGCTGCGGCTGCCCGACGTCCTTCCCCCCGCCGAGCCCGCCGGGCACACGCCCGAGGGCCTGCTGATCTCGGCCGGCACCGGCGACAACATGGCCGCCGCGCTGGGCCTGGGCCTCGGCCCGGGCGACGCGGTGGTCTCGCTCGGCAGCGCCGGGACGATCTTCGCGGTGCACGAGGAGGCCGTGGTGGACGCCTCCGGTCTGGTCTCCTCCTTCGCCGACGCCAGCGGCCGGCACCTGCCGATGGTCGCCACCCTCAACGCCGCCCAGGTGCTGCGCTCCACCGCCGCGATGCTCGGCCAGGACCTGGACGGCCTGAGCGACCTCGCCCTGCACTCCTCCCCCGGCGCGTACGGACTGGTCCTGCTGCCGTACCTGGACGGCGAGCGCACCCCCGCGCTGCCGCACGCGGCCGGCACGCTGACCGGGCTCCGGGCCGAGGCGATGACCCCTCAGCACCTGGCCCGGGCCGCCGTCGAGGGCATGCTGTGCAACATCGCGGACGCGCTGGACGTGCTGCGTGCCCAGGGCGTCGAGGTGAAGCGGGTGTTCCTGCTCGGCGCGGCCGGGCGGCTGCCCGCCGTCCGGCACATCGCCCCGATGCTGTTCGGCGTCCCGGTCGTGGTGCCGCCGCCGGGCGCGCACGCCGCCCGCGGGGCCGCCCGGCAGGCCGCCTGGGCGCTGGCGGGCACCCCGGAGCCGCCGGAGTGGGAACTGCCGGACGCCGAGACCGTCGAGCCCGACGGGGAGCAGGACCTGGCGATCGGCTCGGCGGTGCGCATGCAGTACCGGGCCGCCCGGGACCAGATCCACCCGGAGGCCGCGGTCTGACCGCCCGCCCGCGCCGGCGGCCGGTGAAGATGCGTCACCCGACGCCCGATGGCAGCGTGGGACGGGACACGGCCACCGAGGCGAAGGGCGGCAGGACGCCATGGCGCTGCACAAGGGGGCGGGCGACGACCGCCGGCTGAGCATCGGTCCGTTCGCGGCCGCCGCCGACCCGCTGGGCGCGATGCGGCTGGCCCCGCCGGTGCACCGGCTCGGCGAGGGCCCCGTCGCGGCCGAGACCGCCTACCAGCTGATCCACGACGAGCTGATGCTGGACGGCAACGCCAAGCTCAACCTCGCGACCTTCGTCACCACGTCGATGGAGGTGCAGGCCACCCGGCTGATGACCGAGTGCCTCGACAAGAACATGATCGACAAGGACGAGTACCCGCAGACCGCCGAACTGGAGCGGCGCTGCGTGGCGATCCTCGCCGACCTCTGGCACGCCCCCGACCCGGACACCGTGGTCGGCTGCTCCACCACCGGCTCCAGCGAGGCCTGCATGCTGGCCGGCATGGCGCTCAAGCGCCGCTGGACGCACCGCAACCCCGAGCGCTACGCGGCCGGCGCCCGGCCCAACCTGGTCATGGGCGTCAACGTGCAGGTGTGCTGGGACAAGTTCTGCAACTTCTGGGAGATCGAGCCGCGCACCGCACCGATGGAGGGCGAGCGCTTCCACCTCGACGCCGAACGGGCGGTCGCGCTGTGCGACGAGAACACCATCGGCGTGGTCGGCGTCCTCGGCTCCACCTTCGACGGTTCGTACGAGCCGATCGCGGAGATCTGCGCGGCCCTGGACGCGTTCCAGGAGCGCACCGGCATCGACGTCCCGGTGCACGTCGACGGCGCCTCCGGCGGCATGGTGGCGCCCTTCCTCGACCCCGAGCTGGTCTGGGACTTCCGGCTCCCCCGGGTGGCCTCGATCAACACCTCAGGCCACAAGTACGGCCTGGTCTACCCGGGCGTCGGCTGGGCGCTCTGGCGCGACCAGGCGGCGCTGCCGGAGGAGCTGGTCTTCCGGGTCAACTACCTCGGCGGCGAGATGCCGACCTTCGCGCTCAACTTCTCCCGGCCCGGCGCGGAGGTGATCGCCCAGTACTACGTCCTCCTGCGGCTCGGCCGGGAGGGCTTCCGGGCCGTCCAGGGCGCCTGCCGCGAGGTGGCCGGCTACCTGGCCGGGGAGATCGGGAAGCTGGACTGCTTCCGGCTGCTGACCCGCGGCGACCAGGTTCCGGTGTTCGCCTTCACCACCGACGGGGACGTCCCCTTCGACGTGTTCGACGTCTCCCGGCGGCTGCGCGAGCGCGGCTGGCAGGTGCCCGCGTACACCTTCCCGGCGAACCGGGAGGACCTGTCGGTGCTCCGGGTGGTCTGCCGCAACGGCTTCTCCCGGGACCTCGCCGACCTGCTGCTGGCCGACCTCCGCCGGCTGCTGCCGGAGCTGCGGCGCCAGCCCGTCCCGCTCAAGGAGCTCGGGGTGCCGGCCCGGTCGGGTTTCCACCACTGAGGCCCGTTCCACTCCACGCGCTTCGGTCCCGGTGGGAGGGCACGATGACGCGCCCTCCCGCCGGGTGTCCCGGACGGTCGGGGCAGCCTCCCCCCGCGAGGCTGCCCCGACCGGTGGGGGAATCCGGGATCGCTGTCGGACCCGACGACGGCTGACCGGCCGGTTGTCCGAACGAAGCGGCCGGGCGACGAAACGCACCGGCCAGGGAACTCTGCACGACGAACGCGTGACCGGTCGAGGGTTCCCTGGTGTTGTGAGACACTTCCGTCCGTCTCAACGCCATGACCTGGGGTTTGGGACGCCGCGCCGCTGAGGTTGGAGAAGGGGGAGACACCGAACGGCCCGGGCCGGACCCCCACCGCCCGCCCCGTCCCCCGCCCCCGTTCGTGACTTTGGAGCGCCGCATTGGGTTCCACCTGGAAGCAGCTGCCCGAGGAGCTGTCCGAACCCGCCAGACGCCTGGCGGAGGACCTCCGGGCCATCAAGGACGCCGCCGGCCTCTCGCTGTCCGAGCTGGCCACCCGCACGCACTACAGCCGGGCCTCCTGGGAGCGCTGGCTGAACGGCAAGCGCGTGGTCACCGAGCAGGCGCTGGAGGCGCTGATCGGGACGGTGGACTGCGACGCCGCCGAGCTGCGCCGACAGTGGCGGCAGGCCATGGAGCCGGTCGGCCGGGAGGCTGCCGCCGGCGAGGCCGCGGAGGCTGTGGTGGCCGCGGTCGAGGAACCGGCCCGCGAAGAGACGGCTGCCGAGGAGCCCGCCGCACCGGAGCCGGTGGCCGTGGAGCCCGCCGAGCCCGCCCCCACCGCCTGGTGGCGCCGCCCGGCCGTGCTGGTCTCGGTGGCCGCGGTGCTCGCGCTCCTGCTGGTGCTGGTCGGCCTGCGGATCTCCCGGCACGACGAGCAGGCCTCGGCCGCCGACGAGCCCTCCCCGAGCCCCGCCGTCACCACCGCGGCCAAGCCCGCCCCGGGCGCCCCGGCCTGCCAGGCCGTCGGCTGCGCGCACAAGGACCCCAAGACCACCGGCTGCGGCAAGGACGCCCGGACGCTGCAGACCCAGGTGATCGGCAAGGTGGTCGTCTACCTCCGGTACAGCCAGACCTGCCGGGCCGCCTGGGCGGCGATCACCGAGGGCGAGCCGAAGGACTACGCGACGATCACCGACGGCGTCGGCGACAGCGAGACGGCGCTCATCCACTACGGCTACGACAACTACTCGGCGATGCTGAACGCGGCGGACCCGACCGTCACCTTCCAGGTCTGCGGGTACCAGCCGGCCGGGCACGACTGCACGGGTGTCGTCGCCGACCTGGCCTCGGTGGTGGCCTCCACCCCGATCCCGATCGGCCCCGCCTCGCCGCCGCCGGGCACGGGGGCCGGAGCGGCGACGGCCACACCGACGGAGACGGAGACGGCCGCCGCGACCGAGTCGGCGGGGCCCTAGGGTCTGTCCCCGGGGTCGACCCGCAGACGGGAGTTCGAAGACAGGCCCTAGTCCAGGTAGCCGCGCAGCTGCTCGGCGAAGGCGTGGTCGCGGAGTTTGACCAGCGTCTTCGACTCGATCTGCCGGATCCGCTCCCGCGTCACGCCGAACAGCACGCCGATCTCCTCCAGCGTGCGCGGGCGGCCGTCGTCCAGCCCGTAGCGGAGCTGGACGACCTGGCGCTCCCGCTCGCCCAGGGTGGCCAGCACCGCGTCGAGGTGCCGGCGCAGCAGCAGGAAGGTCGCCGACTCGGCGGGCGAGGCGGCATCGGCGTCCTCGATCAGGTCGCCGAACGCGACGTCGTCCTCCTCGCCGACCGGGGTGTGCAGCGAGATCGGCTCCTGGGCCAGCCGGAGCAGCTCCCGCACCCGTTCCGGGGTCAGCTCCAGACGGGCGGCGATCTCGGCCGCCGTCGGTTCCAGGCCGCGCTCCTGCAGCAGGCCCCGCTGGACCCGGACCACCCGGTTGATCAGCTCGACCACGTGCACCGGCACCCGGATCGTCCGGGCCTGGTCGGCCAGCGCCCGGCTCATCGCCTGCCGGATCCACCAGGTCGCGTACGTGGAGAACTTGTAGCCGCGGGTGTAGTCGAACTTCTCCACCGCCCGGATCAGCCCCAGGTTGCCCTCCTGGACGAGGTCCAGCAGGGTCAGCCCGCGGCCGATGTAGCGCTTGGCGACGGAGACGACGAGGCGCAGGTTGGCCTCGATCAGCCGGCGCTTGGCGATCCGGCCCCGCACCACCAGGGTGTCCAGCTCGCCGGCCAGCGGGTCGGGCGGCGGCGGCTTCCCGCTCAGCCGTTCCTCGGCGAACAGGCCGACCTCGACCCGGCGGGCCAGTTCGACCTCCTCGGCGGCGGTGAGCAGCCGGATCCGGCCGATCTCGCGCAGGTACTGGCGCAGCAGGTCGGCGGCCGGTCCGCCGTTCTCGGCCGGCTCGGGGCGCTCGTCCGCCGCGTCGACGCCGCGCTCGGCCTCGGTGTCGGCATCGACATCAGAATCGGCATCGGCATCGGCATCGGCATCGGCATCGATGGCGGGCTCGGGCTCGGGTTCCGGGCCTGCCGGATGGCCCTCCGGCAGGCCCTCGGCCGGGGCCCGCGCGCCGTCCGGGGGCGCCGCCCCGGCCCGGCCGTGGTCGCTCTCCTGTTCCCCGGCCGGTGCGGCGGGATTCGCTCTCGTCCTGGTGGCGGTCGCTCTGGTGGTGGTCGCTGCGGCGAGGCCTTGCTCCACGGGCATCCCCTCGGGGCGGGCGCGACTCTGGCGGACCCGCGCTGTACGGAGGTGGGACGCCCTCCAGTGTGCGGTACGCCACACTCCGTGGCCGAGACTCGTGCGCCGACTTTCTGCGCAGCGGGTACTACAGGCCTGCGGCGCCCCGGCTCTTCAGGTGGTCGCCGTACTGCTGGAGCTGCCACAGCTCGGTCTGCACCGCGTGCAACTGCTCGGCGTCGGCCCGGGGGCCGAGCCGCTGGAGGTAGCCGCGGACCTCGGTGACCCGCCGCTCGACGGCCAGCAGGCGCAGCTTGACCAGGAACTCCCCCGCGTAGACGGCGTCCGCCTTGCGGCGCGAGCGCACCGGCTCGACGGTCAGCTCGGTGACCAGCGAGCGCACCCGGTCGTCCGGGGACGCCTCGCGCACCGCGCTGGTGAAGTCCGGCATCGTCGCCCCGTACGCGGCGCCGCCGGCCTTGGCGATGGCCTGGCGGACGGCGGCGTACGGCGGGGTCGGGAACTCGTCCTCGCCGTAGTGGTCGAAGGCCGGGCTGACCAGGTCCGGGTGCTGCAGCGCGAGTTTGAGCAGCTCGCGCTCGACGAACTGGGCCGGGTCGCGCGGGTTGAGCCGGAAGGCGGGCTGCGCGGGGCGCGACGGCTGGGCCGGCTCGGGGCGGCGCTGGGCGGCGGCGCCGCGCGGGTTCTGCTGGCGTTCGCGGTCCCAGCGGGCCAGCTGGGAGATCCGGCGGACGACGAACTGCTCGTCCAGGATGCCGAGCATGCCGGCCAGTCGGACGGCGTACTCGTGCTGGATCGAGCGGTCCTTGATCTTGGCGACGATCGGGGCCGCCTCCTCCAGTGCCGCCGAGCGCCCCTCCGGGGTGTCCACCCGGTGCCGGGCCACCACCGAGTTCAGCGCGAACTCGAACAGCGGGACGGGGTTGTCGATCAGCTGCTTGACGGCCTCGTCGCCCTGGGCCAGGCGCAGTTCGCACGGGTCCATGCCGCCCGGGCTGACCGCGATGGAGGTCTTGGCGGCGAACTTCTGGTCGTCCTCGAAGGCCCGCAGCGCGGCCTTCTGGCCGGCCGCGTCGCCGTCGAAGGTGAAGACCGTCTCGCCCCGGTACTGGGAGGTGTCCATCAGCAGTCGGCGGATGATCTTGATGTGGTCCTCGGCGAAGGCGGTGCCGCAGGTCGCCACCGCCGAGGTGACCCCGGCCAGGTGGCAGGCCATCACGTCGGTGTAGCCCTCGACCACCACCGCGCGGCCCGACTTGGCGATCTCCTTCTTCGCCAGGTCGATGCCGTACAGCACGTGGGATTTCTTGTAGATCGGCGTCTCGGGGGTGTTGAGGTACTTCGGCCCGTTGTCGTCCTCGCGCAGGCGGCGGGCGCCGAAGCCGACCACCTCGCCCGCGATGTCCCGGATCGGCCAGACCAGCCGGCCCCGGAAGCGGTCGATCAGGCCGCCGCGCTGGCCCTGCGAGGCCAGGCCGCCGAGCAGGATCTCCTTGTCGGTGAAGCCCTTGCCCCGCAGGTAGCGGACCAGGTGCTCCCACCCGGCCGGGGCGTAGCCGACGCCGAAGGTCGTCGCGGCCTCCTCGTCGAAACCGCGCTCGGCCAGGAAGCGGCGGCCGATCTCCGCCTCCGGCGAGGCCAGCTGCTCCCGGTAGTAGGCGGCGGCGACCTTGTGCGCCTCGACCAGGCGGGTGCGCTCGCCCTGCTGGTGGCGGGGGCTGTAGCCGCCCTCCTCGTAGCGCAGGGTGATGCCCGCCTGGGCGGCCATCCGCTCGACGGCCTCGGCGAAGGTGAAGTGCTCGATCTTCATCAGGAAGGCGATGGTGTCGCCGTTCTCCTGGCAGCCGAAGCAGTGGAAGACGCCCTTGGCGGGGTTGACGTAGAAGGACGCGGACTTCTCGTCGTGGAAGGGGCAGACGCCCTTGTACTCGCCGCCGCCACCGTTGGTGAGCTGTACGTAGTCGCCGACCACCGCGTCGATCGGCAGTGCGCTGCGCACCGCCTGTACGTCTTCGTCCCTGATCCGCCCGGCCACCCCGGAAGTCTACTGGGGTGGCCGGGGTTTCGAGCCCGGGTCGGCGGGCGGGGCACCGGGGGCAGGCGTCACGCCCAGGCGGCGCCGACGAGCTTGGCGTGCAGGGCCAGGGCGGAGGCGTCGGTCAGGGTGGCGATCTGGTCGATGACCGTGCGCAGCGCGGCGCCGTCGTCCTCGGCCTCGTGGTACATCGCGGCGAACACCGGGTCCAGCCCCTCGGGGGCGCGCTGGGTGAGCACGTACGCCAGCTCGGCGATCACGATCCGCTGCCGGGCCCGCAGCTGGGCCTGCTCGTCGCGCTGCATGACGAAGCGGACGGCGACCGCCTTGAGCACCGCGCACTCCAGCCGGACGTCCCGCGGCACCACCAGCTCGGCGGCGTAGCGGGTCAGCCGGCCGGGCCCGTAGCGGGCGCGGGTGGCCTGCTCGGCGGCCAGGCAGAACCGGCCGATCAGCTGGCTGGTGAGGTCCTTGAGCCCGGCCCGGGCCCGGGCGGTGCCGTCGTACGAGCGGGGCCACCACTCCTGGGCGAGCAGCCGGTCCAGGGCGGCGGACAGCTCCTCCGGATCGGCGTCGGGGGCGTAGCGCTCGGCGACCTTGAAGAGCTCGGCGCGCTCGCTCGGGGCGCGCAGCACGGCCGGGTCGATGTGGCCGGCCTGCAGGCCGTCCTCGACGTCGTGGGTGGAGTAGGCCACGTCGTCGGACCAGTCCATCACGGTGGCCTCGAAGCACTTGCGCCCGGCCGGGGAGCCGGCCCGCAGCCAGCGGAAGACCGGCAGGTCGTCGGCGTAGACGCCGTACTTGGGCGACTGCGGGTCGACGGGGTGGGCGCCCTTGGTCCACGGGTACTTGGTGGCGGCGTCGAGCGCGGCGCGGCTCAGGTTGAGGCCGACGCTGCGGCCGGGCCAGGGGGCGAGCCGGGTCGACGGCTCCTCCCGGGGGGCGAAGCGCTTGGGTTCGAGCCTGGTCAGGATGCGCAGCGACTGGGCGTTGCCCTCGAAGCCCCCGCACGCCTCGGCGGCCTGGTCGAGGGCCTCCTCGCCGGTGTGGCCGAAGGGCGGGTGGCCGATGTCGTGGGCCAGGCAGGCCGTCTCCACCAGATCCGGGTCGCAGCCCAGGGCCGCGCCCAACTCCCGGCCCACCTGGGCGCATTCGAGGGAGTGGGTGAGCCGGGTGCGCGGGAAGTCGCTGCGCATCGGGGCGACCACCTGGGTGGTGCCGGCCAGCCGGCGCAGCGCCGCCGAGTGCAGCACCCGGGCGCGGTCGCGCTGGAAGGCCGTACGGCCGGGGCGCTTGTCGGGTTCGGGGACCCAGCGGGCCTCGGCGGCGTGGTCGTACGGGATCGGGGCGGCGAGGCGGTGCGTGGTGTCGTCCATATGACGTTCACGGTACGCCGGGCCTCCGACACGCGGGGTGTGCCGCGCACGAAGGGGCGCGGGCCGGGGCGTGAACGCTGCGCGGCGCGCGGGTGCCCGCCCCGGCGGGTGCGGGGTTCAGCCCCGGCGGGTGCGGGGTTCAGCCCCGGACCGCCTTGAGGACGACGCCGGCCACCGCCTCCTGCCCCTTGGCGTTGGGGTGGATCGGTGCCAGGCCGGGGGCCGGGAACGGCGGCTCGACCCAGCGCGTGTCCTCCCCCGCGCACATGTCGTGCCCGGCCGAGGGGCCCGCCGTGTCCACGAACACCGCGCCGGCGTCCTGCGCCCGCTTCCTGAGCATGCCGTTGAGCTGCTGCTCCTTCTCCGCGAGGAAGGCGAGGTCGCCGACGGCCACCGTCCCGCCGAGCACCGGCTGGCAGCTCGACGGGTCGGCCGGGAACAGCGTCGGGTACCCGATCACGTACACCCGGGCCTGCGGGGAGCGCCGCTTGACGTCCTGGAGCACCCGGCCGAGCCGGTCCCCGGCGGCGTCCACCCGGTGCTGGACCTCGTCGGTGCCGTCGCCGGAGGAGTAGTGGTCGCGGCAGGGCGAGGCGGCGCGGGTCTGCTTGACGACGCCCTTGACCGCGTCCACCAGGTTGTCCTTGGCGCACTCGATCACGACGTCCGTGAAACCGGCGTCGTTGCCGCCGATCCCGAGGGTGACCAGTTGGGTCTGCTCGGTCAGCGCGTCCAGCTGCGCCGGGTTGGTGCCGTTGCCGGTGTGCTGCGCCGAGGTGAGGTCCCCGGTCTGCGCGCCGGTGCAGCTGACGTCCCGGAACCGGTCCGCGGCCAGCCCGAGCCCCTTGGCCACCAGGGCCGGGTAGTTGACCCCGGAGCGGGCGCAGCCGCGCGGCTCGGCGGTCTGCGGGGGGATCTGCATGCCCGCCGTGTACGAGTCGCCCAGCGCGACGTACGGGCCGGTCGGCGGCGGGGTGGGGGTCGGCGACGCGGTCGCGCCGGCCTGCGCGCGGCCGGGCACCACGCCCGCGAAGCCCTTCCCCTGGCTGCTGTCCGAACCGCCGCCGCCGGTGCACCCGGCCAGCAGCAGCGCTGCCAGCCCGGCTGTCACGGCGACGGTCGGGCGTGCGGTCCTCGGCATGGCATCCCCCCGGGGGTACGACGAGTCATGGTCGGCTCCTCACGGCAGCCCGTCCCCCGGGCGCCTGCGCCTCCAACGAGCGGCCGGCGCCGATGGCTCCCGCCTGCGCGAAATCCTCGCAAGGGGAATCCGCGCCCCGCAGGAAGCCGTCGGCGGCGGCCGGCGCCCACTCCGTACGGCTACTCCGCGCCGCGCTCGTGCTCGGCCAGGAACTGCTCGAAGCGGCGGCCCAGTTCGTCCGCCGAGGGCAGGTCCACCGGCTCGGCCAGCAGGCTCTCCCGGCCCTCGGCGCCCGCCACCGCGTCGTACTGGCCCTCCATGCCGCGGATCGCCGAGCGCAACTCGCCGTCCCCCTGCGTCAGCTGCTCCTCGATGTCCGCGTAGACCTCGCCGACCCGCTCGCGCAGCCGGGTGCCGGGCAGCACCAGCCCGGTGGCGGACTGCACCGACTCCAGGATCAGCACGGCCGCGGCCGGGTAGGCCGAGCGGGCCACGTAGTGCGGGACGTGCACGGCGAAGCCCAGCACGTCGTGCCCGGCCTCGGCCAGCCGGTACTCCAGCAACGCCTGGGCGCTGCCCGGGACCTGCGCCTGCTCGAACCACTGCGGGAAGCCCGGCGCGAGGTCGAGCCGGTTGCCGTGCGGCGTCAGGCCGACCGGGCGGGTGTGCGGCACGCCCATCGGGATGCCGTGGAAGTCGATCGAGAGCCGGACCTCGAAGCGCTCCACCAGCTGGCGCACGGCGCCCGCGAAGCGCTCCCACTCGACGTCCGGCTCGGGGCCGGTGAGCAGCAGGAACGGCGCGCCGGCGGCGTCGTGGACGAGCTGGAGCAGGATCTCCGGCGGGTCGTAGGACGTCCAGCGGTCGCGGTCGAAGACCATCGCCGGGCGGCGCGCCCGGTAGTCGACCAGCCGGTCGTGGTCGAAACGGGCCACCACCTGCGGCGATCCCGTCTCCAGCAGGTGGTCCATCACCTGGCCGCCGGCCTCCCCGGCGTCCATGAAGCCCTCGAAGTGCTGGAGCAGCACCAGGCCGGCACCGGTGTCGCGCAACTGCGCGTTGGCCGTGGCCACCGCGGCCACGCCCTGCTGATCCAGCTCGTACAACGCCTGGAAGTCACGCACCGCGCACCCAACCCCGTTCTCTACTCGTCCCGGCCGACCGTCTTCTCGTCGTGTCCAGCGTGCCGGGCGCCGCCGGAATTCCCGCCGCGCCCGACGACTCCTCCGACGACCGCCTCCGCCCCCTCCGGACCATGATCGCACCCGACGGAAGAAGCCCTGGTCACAGGGGTGCGAGGGCCCGCTCCCGAGCCCCGCCGAACGGCCCGCGCGGCCATTCGCGTGCCGCGAAGTGACGCACCGCCTTCTGGCGGGTATCGTCCTCTCGCTGCCTCGCATCGTCGCGTCGTCGTCACGTCGTCCGTAACGCCGTCGACCACGTCCCGGTCCGATGCTCGGCCAGCCCCCACGACGCACCTTGCCTTCACCTGGCCGCCTGCTTCCCTTCGCGCTCTCGTTTCCTCTTCGGCCATTTCGCGGACGCACACTGTCCCCTCGCTCTTCCCGCCGGACCGGTCCGAGGACCCGTGTCCGTTCCGGCACCCCGCGCCGCCCGTTCCGGGCCGCCGCCCCCGCCCCGCCCGACCGGATCTCCTCCGGCGTACGCGGACACCCGGGCGGCCGGACCCGGGCCGGGGCGAAACCAGTCCACCGCACCCCGTGCCGTACCCCGGCGCGGGAGGCACCCTCCGACCGATGAAGGACCGAAGGTTCCGTGCCCGTACCTGTCATCCTCACCGGCCGCACCGTGCGGCTGGAGCCCCTCGCCGCGCACCACGCCGAGGCCATCGCCGAGGCCGGCGCCGAGGACCGTACGACCTACGCCTTCACCCCCGTCCCGCACGGCCTGGAAGCGGCCCGCGACTACATCGCGCGTGCGCTCGCCGACCAGGCCGCGGGACGGTCGCTGCCGTTCGCGACGGTGAACGTCGCCGACGGCCGGGTCGTCGGCTCCACCCGTTTCCTGGAACTCGACTACTGGCAGGGCCCGATGGTGTGGCCGCCGGCACCCGGCGTCCCGTTCGGCGATCCGGCCACGGCCGTCCCGGACGCCGCCGAGATCGGCAACACCTGGCTCTCGCCGCGCGCCCAGGGCACCGGCATCAACACCGAGGCCAAGCTGCTGATGCTGCGCCACGCCTTCGAGACCTGGGGCGTGCAGCGGATCTCGCTGCGCGCGGACGCCCGCAACCTGCGCTCGCGCGCCGCGATCGAGCGGCTCGGCGCGACCTCCGAGGGCGTGCGCCGGGCCCACTCGCGCGGGCTGGACGGGGTGGTCCGCTCCACCGCGTTCTACTCGATCCTCGACGCCGAGTGGCCGGCCGTCCGGGACATCATCGAGCTGCGGATCGCCGCCGCCACCTCGCCGAGCGCCCCGGATCCGGCGATCAACCAGGAGTGCCTTAGACAGGGCGGCAGCGGCGCCGGGCAGCTGATGATCACGGCGTGAGCGGGGGCTACGGTCGCCCGTAGTCCCCGGCCAGCAGGCGGAGGAGGGCCCGGGGGACCTCGGGCTCGCCCGTGTAGTGCTCGGGGTACGCCTCGACCAGCGCGGACACGGGCCGCCAGCCGCCGCCCTTCACCGGGGCCACCCGGACGTTCCAGATCGCCAGGCCCGTCCAGCTGCGGTGCAGGTGCAGGACGCCCTCCGAGGTGTAGAACTCCCACCGTCCGTCGAGGTCCCCGGGGATCCGCCCGGACCTCACCCGCTGCCACTGCTCGTCGGTCCAGACCAGGTCCGGCACCGGGCACGGGCGGGGCAGCAGCAGCGGCTTCAGCCGGGACTCGCCGGCCGGGGCGGGCCGGACGCTGCCCGGCTCGGTGAAGGTCCAGTCCGGCAGCGGTTCGCGGGCCGCCAGCCACGCGGCCGGGATGCCCCGGGCGCCGGTGTGCGCGGCGACCACTCCCCCGGTGATCGCGGCCACGGTGTCCATGTCGCCGCCGGGCGCGATCGCGTCCAGGACCGCGGCCCGGTAGTCGCTGAGGTGCCGGGCGGCGCACCACAGGGCGTACGGGACGGTGTCGGCGGCGGAGGTCCGGCTGCCGTTGCCGAGCACCTTCGCGGCGGCCGACGGGTCGGGCTCGGCGAGCAGGCCGATCGCCTCGGTCAGGCCGTCGCGGACGACGCCGTACGGGGTGAGGGCGGCCACCGCCGTCAGGAAGGCGTGCGGCGTCATGGCCTCGGTCCGCGCCCGGGCCGCGTACGCGGCCGCCACCGCGACGGCGATCGCGCCGTCCACCGCCTGCGGATGGGTGTGGGTGATCACGGCGGTGTCGGCGGCGGGCCGCACCACGGCCGCCGGGTCCTCGGCGTACGCGGCCCCGAGCGGGGCGACCCGCATCGCGGCGCCGTTGCCGTAGGAGCCCTGGCCGTCGAAGAGTTCGGCCGCCAGTGCCTCGGCGTCGCCGCCCTCGCGGATCAGCCGCAGCATCCGGTTGGCGGCCGGGCCGTAGCCGCGGTCGAAGTCGTGGCGGCGGGCGAAGGCGTGGGTGAGGTCGAAGGTGTCGATCGCGCCGCGTTCGGTGTGGGCGGCGTACACCGAGCAGGCCATCTCGGTGTCGTCGGTCCACGGCCAGGGGCCGGGCGGGTCGGTGCGGTCGGCGAGGTGGGCGCGGGCGGTTTCGGGGACGAAGAACTGGGCGCCGAGGGCGTCGCCGACGGAGAGGCCGAGGAGCGCGTCGAACGCGGGGCCGGTGCGTGGAGTCGTCATATGGACACCAGCTCAGCGGCCGGGCCGTCGCTTCGTCAACCTGTTTGCCGGGACGCCACCGACGGGGGATGTTTCGCATACCTCCGATCCGGGCGGGCAGCACCCAGGCATGACCCGCACGAACCCCCTCGACCCGGTCGCCCTGCTGGGCGCCGACCAGCAGCACATCGCCACCCGGGCGCAGCTGCGCCGGCTCGGCGTGCCCTCCGGCACCATCGCCCACCGGCTGCGGCCGGGCGGGCCCTGGCAGCAGGTGCTGCCCCGGGTGATCTGCCTGCAGAACGGCAGATTGACGCATCATCAGAAACTGCGGGCCGCCCTGGCGTACGCGAGCCCGAAGGGGCGCGAGCCGCAGGCCGGGGAGGTGCTGCTGACCGGCTTCGCGGTGCTGGCCGCCGCCGGGCTGCCGACCGCCGGACACCCGGCCGACCTCGGCGCGGTGGATGTCCTGATTCCGGGCCAACGCCGCGTCTGCGAGAGGGAGTTCGTCCGGATCCACCGGTCGCCGGGGGCGATGCCGGGCGGGTTCGAGCGGGACGACGGGCTGTGGAGCACCACGGTCGCGCGGGCGTTGGCCGACCTCGCGCCGCGGGAGACCGGGCAGCACCGGTTCCGGGCGCTGTGCGCGGAGGCCGTCCAGCGGCGGCACTGCGAACTCGGCGAACTGCTGGACCAGTTGCTGGCCAGGCCCGGCGCGCTGGGGCTTCCGCACGTGGCCCGGGTGGTGGAGGACCTGACCGCCGGGGTGCGCTCGGTGGTCGAGGGCGAGGCCCGCGAACTGCTGGCGCACGCGGGCCTGCCCGAACCGCTGTGGAACCCGGTGCTCTTCCTGGACGGCCGGTTCCTCGCAGTCCCGGACGCCTACTGGCCGCACGCCTGCGTGGCGTTGGAGATCGACTCCCGCGCCTGGCACCTGCGCCCGGCCGACCACGAACGCGGCCTGGCCCGCGCCAACCGCCTCACCGCCGCCGGCCTCCCGGTGGTCCGCACCACCCCGGTCCAGCTCCGCCGGGACGCGTCGCCGGTGCTGCACGAGCTGACCGCCCTGGTGACCACCGGCCCGCACGGTCCGCACCCCCGGATCACCTGGCGCCGGGCGAGGTGAGGCGGGGTGAGGCGGGGCGAGGGGGCGGAGGGCGCCTCAGCAGCGGGGGTCGATCTCCTGGAAGGTCGCGTAGTGGTCCGCGGACCAGTACTGCTCGCCGGAGTTGCCGGTGACGACCCGGCGGGTGCCGCGGTCGTTGGAGCCCGGGGTGACGACAGTGAACTCGTGGTAGTAGCCGTCGGCCTTCCTGGGCAGCCGGCTCTCGCGGTTCTCGAAGACGATGCCGTCGCGGTTGTACGGGTAGGGGCCGCCCTTGGCGATCAGGCCGAGGGTGTCCTGGGCCTGGCTGGGGAGCTTGGTGCGGCAGACGTCGGCCAGCGCCGGATCGGCGGGCGCCCAGGTGCCGGCCGGGGCGGGGGTGGCGCCGGAGGGCGGGGACGGCTTGGGGGCCGAGGGCTTGGGCGCGGCGGTGGTGGCGCTCGCGGCGGCCTTGGGGTGGCTGCTGCCGCCCTTGCCGGCGAGCAGGTAGCCGACTCCGGCGAGGACCGCCAGGATCAGGACGGCCACGACGACGAGCGGGCTCTTGCTTCTGGTCATGCGGACCAGCTTGGCAGGCACGGCCGCCCGGGCGGCCGTGTCACCCACGTGGCCGAGGCCACAGAGACATACGGCCGGGCGGGGACGGACGCCGTTGTCCGTCCCCGCCCGGCCGTGTTACGTACGCCGGTTCTCCTGCGCCGAGCTCCGGTGTACGCCCTCCCGACGGGAGGGGGAGCGGTCAGTCGTGCCCGCGCGTGAGGAGGGGATGCCTACCCTCTCTCAGCGCGAGTCGCTGCCCGCCGACTCGATGGCGGCGCGGCCTGCCTCCAGGCGCGCCACCGGGATCCGGAAGGGGGAGCAGGAGACGTAGTCCAGCCCCACCTCGTGGAAGAAGTGGACCGATTCCGGGTCGCCGCCGTGCTCGCCGCAGACGCCGAGCTTGAGGTCGGGGCGGGTGGCCCGGCCGGCCTCGACGGCGTGCTTGACCAGCGAGCCGACGCCGTCGCGGTCGATGGTCTCGAACGGGGAGACCCCGAAGATGCCCTTCTCCAGGTAGGCGGTGAAGAACGAGGCCTCCACGTCGTCCCGGGAGAAGCCCCAGACCGTCTGGGTCAGGTCGTTGGTGCCGAAGGAGAAGAACTCGGCGGCCTCGGCGATCTGGCCGGCGGTCACCGCGGCGCGCGGCAGCTCGATCATGGTGCCGAGCTTGATGTCCAGCTGGACGCCGGTGGACTGGGCGACCTCGGCGAGCACGCGCTCGCACTCGTCGCGGACCAGCTCCAGCTCCTGGACGGTGCCGACCAGCGGGATCATCACCTCGGGGCGAGGGTCCCCGCCGGCCAGCCTGCGCTCGGCGGCGGCCTCGGCGATGGCCCGGACCTGCATGCCGAACAGGCCGGGGATGACCAGGCCGAGGCGCACGCCGCGCAGGCCGAGCATCGGGTTCTGCTCGTGCAGCTTGTGCACCGCCTGGAGCAGGCGCAGGTCGTTCTCGTTCGGGTCCTTGCGGGCCTCGGCGAGGGCGACGCGCACCGACAACTCGGTGATGTCGGGGAGGAACTCGTGCAGCGGTGGGTCGAGCAGGCGGACGGTGACCGGCAGGCCGTCCATCGCCTGGAAGAGCTCCAGGAAGTCGCCCTTCTGCAGCGGCAGCAGGGTGGAGAGGGCGAGCTCGCGGTCCTTGTCGTTGTCCGCCAGGATCAGGTGCTCGACCTCCTTGCGGCGCTCCTCGCCGAGGAACATGTGCTCGGTGCGGCACAGGCCGATGCCCTGGGCGCCGTAGCGGCGGGCGCGCGAGCCGTCCTCGGCGTTGTCGGCGTTGGCGCGCACGGCGAGCCGGCGGCGGCCGTCGGCGTGCGACATCAGCCGGTGCACGGCCTGGACCAGACCGCCCTGGACGTCGGCGCCGGCGTGCAGGGTGCCCTCGAAGTACTCGACCACGGGGGACGGCAGGACGGGTACCTCGCCGAGGTAGACCTTGCCGGTGGCGCCGTCGATCGAGACGACGTCGCCCTCGTGGACGACCAGGCCGTCGGCGGTGGTGAACTTGCGGGCCTTGGTGTCGACCTCCAGCTCCTCGGCGCCGCAGACACAGGTCTTGCCCATGCCGCGGGCGACGACGGCGGCGTGCGAGGTCTTGCCGCCGCGCGAGGTGAGGATGCCCTCGGCGGCGATCATGCCGTCCAGGTCGTCCGGGTTGGTCTCGCGGCGGACCAGGATGACCTTCTCGCCGGAGCGGGACCACTTGACGGCGGTGTAGGAGTCGAAGACGACCTTGCCGATCGCGGCGCCCGGCGAGGCGGCGAGGCCCCAGGCGATCTGCTTGGACTCGGCGGTCGGGGCGAAGCGCGGGAACATCAGCTGGGCCAGCTGGCCGCCGGTGACCCGCATCAGGGCCTCGTCCAGGTCGATCAGGCCCTGGTCGACCAGCTGGACGGCGATCCGGAAGGCGGCCGCGGCGGTGCGCTTGCCGACGCGGGTCTGCAGCATCCAGAGCTTGCCGCGCTCGATGGTGAACTCGATGTCGCAGAGGTCCCGGTAGTGGTTCTCGAGCTTCTGCATGATCGCCATCAGCTCGTCGTACGACTTCTTGTCGAGCTTCTCCAGCTCGGACAGCTGCAGCGTGTTGCGGATGCCGGCGACGACGTCCTCGCCCTGGGCGTTGGACAGGTAGTCGCCGTAGACGCCCTGGGCGCCGGTGGAGGGGTCGCGGGTGAAGGCGACGCCGGTGCCGGAGTCCTCGCCGAGGTTGCCGAAGACCATGGTGCAGACGTTGACCGCGGTGCCGAGGTCGTTCGGGATGCGCTCCTGGCGGCGGTACAGCCGGGCGCGGTCGCCGTTCCAGGAGTGGAAGACGGCGTGGACGGCGAGGTCCATCTGCTCGCGCGGGTCCTGCGGGAAGGCCCGGCCGGTCTCGCGCTCGACGATGCCCTTGAACACCTCGACGAGTTCCCGGAGGTCGGAAGCGTCCAGGTCCAGGTCGTTGACGGTGCCCTTGGCGTGCTTGGCCTCGTCCAGGGCCTCCTCGAACAGCTCGCCGTCGACGCCCAGCACGGTCTTGCCGAACATCTGGACCAGGCGGCGGTAGGAGTCCCAGGCGAAGCGCTCGTTGCCGGACTGGGCGACGAGGCCGACCACCGAGGCGTCGGAGAGGCCGATGTTGAGGACGGTGTCCATCATGCCGGGCATGGAGAACTTCGCGCCGGAGCGCACCGAGACCAGGAGGGGGTTGTCGGCCTGGCCGAGCTTCTTGCCCATCTCCTGCTCAAGGGCCTCCAGGTGGGCGCTGATCTCCTCGTGCAGGGAGGAGGGCTCGCTGCCGGTCTCCAGGAAGACCTTGCAGGCCTCGGTGGTGATGGTGAACCCCGGAGGGACGGGGAGGCCCAGGTTGGTCATCTCGGCCAGGTTCGCGCCCTTGCCGCCAAGAAGATCCTTGAGGTCCTTGTTTCCTTCGGTGAAGGAGTAAACAAACTTCTGCTGGGACGGCACGGGTCGGTCTCCTCGTACGCGGTTGCCCTGACGCCGGAGAACATACCCATTTCGAAGGCACTTCTCTGCCCTGAATAGGCCACACGAGGCCGGTACCGAGGGGTAACCCGCTAGATCGAAAGCGCATAAAGGCGTTCACCTCTGTTGGTGAAATCGTCCGCCTGACGCGAGCAAGCGTTCAACTCTTGAAGCCAACGAAACCTGAAGATCGCACGATTCGGACGCTGGGTAGCCGGCTCGGGTCGGTCGCGTTGCCCCGGCTTGATTTCCTGCACCCGGATCGGCCGATCCCCGGCCGGGCGGCTTCGGGAAGCGATTCACGGCCGACCTGTCCATTTCGTCCACTGACCTACCGTCAGTCGCAACCCCGTGTGGCAAGCGTCACCAGCGCGTCTCGCCGGTCGAACGTAGACCGCCTCCGCCGATCGTCGCACAGCGTCCAGAAACGTGCCCGTTCCGTGACATCCGGACGCCGAAAAGGAGCCCTCCTGTCCAGAATGGACAAGAGGGCTGGGACCTAGTGGCAGCCGGGCCGAAAGGGCCAATTTCGACGGCCTGTACAGATCATCCGCCGGAGGTGTCCGATTCGGCATCCTCACCCGGTCGGGCGCAGTCGTACGGATCGTCCAACCACCCCTCCGGCAGGACCACCCGGTTGTTGCCGCTGGTGCGCCCGCGCGGGCCGTCCGCGCCGGCCGGCCAGCCCTGGGACTGCTCGACCTCGGAGAGGGTTCCGGCCAGTTCGGCCAGCGAGGAGGAGTTGGCGAGCCGCACCCGCAGCTCGGAGCCGACCGAGAAGCCCTTCGTGTACCAGGCGACGTGCTTGCGGAAGTCGATCACACCGCGCGCCTCGTCCCCGATCCACTCGCCGAGCAGCTGCGCGTGGCGCACCATCGCCCGCGCCACGTAGCCGAAGTCCGGGCGGGCGTAGTCGACGTCGCCCTCAAAGATCGCGACCAGGTCCTTGAACAGCCACGGCCGGCCCAGGCAGCCGCGGCCCACCACGACACCGTCGCAGCCGGTCTCGCGCATCATCCGCAGCGCGTCGTCGGCCGACCAGATGTCCCCGTTGCCCAGCACCGGGATGTGCGCCGGGACGGACTCGCGCAGCCGGGCGATCGCCGACCAGTCGGCCGTCCCGCCGTAGTGCTGGGCGGCGGTGCGCCCGTGCAGGGCGATCGCGGCCACGCCCTCCTCGGCGCCGATCCGGCCGGCGTCCAGGTAGGTGAGGTGGTCGTCGTCGATGCCCTTGCGCATCTTCATGGTCACCGGCAGGTCGCCCGCGTTGGCCACGGCCTCGCGCAGGATCTCCCGCAGCAGGTTGCGCTTGTACGGCAGCGCCGAGCCGCCGCCCTTGCGGGTCACCTTGGGGACGGGGCAGCCGAAGTTGAGGTCGATGTGGTCGGCCAGGCCCTCGTCCGCGATCATCCGGGCGGCCTTGCCGACGGTCACCGGGTCCACCCCGTACAGCTGGATCGAGCGCGGCTTCTCGCTCGGGTCGAACTTGATCAGCTGCATGGTCTTGGCGTTGCGCTCGACCAGCGCCCGGGTGGTGATCATCTCCGAGACGTACAGGCCCTTGCCGCCGCTCTGCTCGCGGCAGAGGGTGCGGAAGGGCGCGTTGGTGATGCCGGCCATCGGCGCCAGCACGACGGGCGGCCACACCTGGATCGGGCCGATGTCGAGCGGCGCGAACTCGGTGTCGGGCGCGGTGGGTGCGGACGTGGCTGTCATGCGCGGCTGACCTCGGGTAGGGGGACGGGACTCTCCATTGTCCCCCACCCGGGTGAGCGGCCCGGCTACTCCGGATCGGAGCGGTAGCCGATGTCCAGGGAGCCCGAGCCGACGTCGGCCTCCAGGCTCCTGCTGCTCGCGGCGTCGCCCAGGGCCGGGTTGATGGTGCGGCTGCCCGAACCCGTCCCGCCGTTGATCCGGTAGCGGCTGCCCTTCGGCACCATCACGGTCACCGAGCCGGAGCCGGTGCTCACCCGCACGTCCTGCGGCGCCGACCGGAAGGTCAGGTCCACCGACCCGGAGGTGCTGGACACCTCCGCCCGGTCCGAGGAGAGGTCCGTCCCCTGCGTCATCCCGGAGGTGGTGCGCGCGCGGACCGGGCCGGACAGCCGGCGCAGGATGATCGAGCCGGAGGCCCCGTCCACCCGCACCGCGCCGCTGAGGTCGGACACCTCGACCGCCCCCGAGGTCACCGTGCCGGAGACCTCGGTGTCCGCGGGCACCTCCAGCTCGATCTGGGCGCCGCAGTTGTAGAAGGGCAGCGAACGCCGGCACTCCACGCCGACGGTCATCGTGTCGCCGACGACATCGGCGCGCACCCGGGGCTCGGAGACCGTCCAGTCGAGGTTCTTGCGCACCACGACCCGGCCCTCCACACCCGGCTTGATCGACACCGCCGCGCTGCTCGTGGCGAGCTGCAGCTTGTGGACGGCGGCGACGTACGTCTGCTGCTCGGTCCGCGACTGCCGGGCCACCAGGGCCATGGTCTGCGCCCCGCCCATGACCACCACGAACACCACGGCGAGCACCCCGGTGATCCGCCACGCCTTGGTGGACCGCGCGCTCACGTGATCTCCAGGAACCGCAGCACCGCCATCACCCGGCGGTGGCTGGCGTCGGCCGGCGGGAGGTCCAGCTTGGTGAAGATCGAGTTGATGTGCTTGGCCACCGCGCTGTCGCTGACCACCAGCGACGCCGCTATCGCCGCGTTGGAACGGCCCTCCGCCATCAGCGAGAGCACGTCCTGCTCGCGCGGGGTCAGCTTCTCCAGCGGATCCCGGTGGCGGCGCACCAGCAGCTGGGCCACCACCTCCGGGTCCAGCGCGGTGCCGCCCTCGGCGACCCGCTGCAGCGCGTCCACGAAATCGTCCACATTGGCCACCCGCTGCTTCAGCAGGTAGCCGACGCCGCTGGTGTTGGTCGCCAGCAGGTCCGCGGCGTATCGCTCCTCCACGAACTGGGAGAGCAGCAGCACCGCGGTCTCCGGCCACTGCTGCCGGATCACCATCGCCGCCTTCACGCCCTCGTCGTGGAAGCCCGGCGGCATTCGGACGTCCGCGACCACCACCTTGGGGCGGTGCTCCTCGACGGCGGCCAGCAGTTCGACGGCGTCCCCGACGGCGGCCACCACCTCAAAGCCCACCGCCTCCAGGACCTTGACCAGGCCGACCCTCAGCAGGACCGAGTCCTCGGCGATCACAGCACGCACGGCAACTCCACGGTGATGGTGGTGGGGCCCCCGAGGGGGCTGAGAACGGACAGCGTGCCGTCGACCGAGGCGGCGCGCTTGCGCAGACCGGTGAGCCCGGTGCCGCGCGAGGCGTCCGCGCCGCCCACGCCGTCGTCACTGATGACCAGGCGCAGCCGGCCGCCGGCCGTCCGCACCGAGACGTCGACCTGCTTGGCCCGGGCGTGCTTGGCCACGTTGGTGAGCGCCTCGGAGACGGTGAAGTAGGCGACCGCCTCGACGGTCGGGGCGATCGGCTCGGACAGTCCGACGTCCAGGCGCACCGGCAGTGGGGCGCGGGCGGCGATGCCGGACAGCGCCGCGTCCAGGCCGCGGTCCTCCAGGACGGCCGGGTGCAGGCCGCGGACCAGGTCGCGCAGCTCGTCGATGGCCGCCTGAGCCTCCTCGTGCGCGGCCACGATCACCTGCATGGCCTCGGGCGGCAGCACGTCCTTGAGGGTGCGCCGGGCCAGGCCCAGGTTCATCGCGAGGGAGGTGAGGCGCTGCTGGGCGCCGTCGTGCAGGTCGCGCTCGATCCGGCGGCGCTCGGCGTCCACCGCGTCCACCAGACCGGCCCGGGACTCGGCGATCTCCTCGACCCGGCGCTCCAGCTTCTCCGCCCGGTTGGGCCCGAGCAGGACCTGCGCCGAGCGGACCTCCAGCGAGGCGGCCAGCGTCGTCGCCCAGGGCGCCGCCACCAGCAACAGCGCGCCGACCACCGTGAGCGCCACGTCCAGGCCGGCCAGCTCGCTGCGCAGCCCCACTCCGGGCGGCAGCAGCCAGACCCAGCCGTACAGGGTGGTCAGCACCAGGGCGATGCCCCAGAGATAGACCGCGGCGAGCGCGCACAACGCCAGGACCGGCCCGATCAGCAGGTGGTAGGCGATCTGACGCCAGGCCAGACCGAGCCGCAGCCGACCCAGCCGCAGGGCCGCGGGCGCGCCGGGAGGCGGCACCTCCACCCCGTGCAGGGCCCGCAGCCGTCCGCGCTGGAGGCGGGTGAGCCAGCGGGTGCAGACCAGCACCACCGCGAGGACCGGAAAGAGCAGGCGGGAATCGGTCACCGCCAGCCAGACCGGGGCGGCCACGGGTATTCCGGCGGCGATGAAGCGGGCGTCCCGCCAGGCCTCGGGCGACCACGGTGGGCGCCGGAGGCTCCTGACGAGCGCTCGGCGCAACGTGGTGGAGGGCATGCCGGACAGCGTAGGGCCCGGTGATCATCGGCCGCCATGAAGGGGGGTGCCCGGTAGGGGTGTAGCTAGGTACACCCCCGATTCGGTGTGGGACACCACCGACAGGAGGCGGTGCCGGACGGAAAGCTTGACGGCATGACGAGCACCGCATCGCACTCCGCCACTCCGCCGCACGGGCGGCGCCTCCCCGGGAACCACGGGGGTGCTCCCGGGGGCGCGCTCCGCCCGGCGCCGGAGCCGGAGGGGGCGCTGCCGGGCGGGGCTTCGCCGGAGGGCACGCTGCCCGCCGGGGCCGGGCCCTGGGCGGTCCGCGTCGTCGATCCGGGCCGCGGCCGGGCCGCGCTGGAGCTGTACCAGCACGGCGAGTTGGCCGACGTCCTGGTCGACGCCCGGCTCACCCCGCAGCTGCTGCGCGGGGCTCGGCGCAGCGCCGCCGCCGGGCGGGGCCGGCACGTGCTCGCCTGGGGGCGGCTGGCGGCCGACGGTACGGCGCCCTCGGTGGTGTTCACCGGGCGGTGGTCGCTCCGGCCGTCCCGGTCCGGTCTCGTCGCGCAGGTGGTCACGGTGGCCGGGCGGTTCTGGCTCGCCTGGGCCGAGGGGTCGTTCCGCGCGGTGCTGGTCGAGCACCCCGCGGGCGGGCCGGCCGAGCGGCTGCCGCTGGAGCGGGTGCGGGAGCGGGAGTGGGGTCAGGAGCGTCGGGTCGGGGGTGCGGCATGAGCACGGCCGTCCTCTCCTCGCGAACCGGCTCTTCGTTCGTCCCGTCGTTCGCTGCTTCGTTCGCCGCTTCGTTCGTCCTGCCCGAGCGGTTCGCCCGGGTGCCGGCCATGGCGGCGGTCGCGCTGCTGCCCTGGCTGGCGGTCCTCGCCGTCTGCCACGAGACGCCGTGGGTGGTGCTCGACCTGGTGGAGTTCTCCGCCCTGCTCTCGCTGGACGCTCTGCTGCGCCGGCGCAGCCCCGCCGCACTGTGGGCGGGGGCGGCGGTGGCCCTGCTGCTCACCGGGGACGCGCTCGCCGACATCGCCTGCGCCGGCCCGGGCCACGCGGTGCTCGCGGCGCTGGTCATGGCGTGCTGCATCGAGCTGCCGCTCGCCGTGGTGTGCCTGCTGCTCGGCCCGGACGCGGCCGTACGGGCCTGAGGACGTACGGGTCTGAGGGCGTACGGGTCTGAGGGCGTACGGGCTCAGGCCTTGGTCGGCAGCTTGTCCATCAGCGCGCGGGTCTGATCGTCCAGCGGGGTGTAGGTGATCATCCGGGTCCCGAGCCGGGGGCTGAGCCAGAAGTTGGTGTACTCGCAGCTCAGCAGCCCGACGCCGGGCACCTGGAAGCGCTTGATGCCGTTGCCCGGCCGCATCACGTCGTGCCGCTGCCAGAGCTCCGCGAAGTCCGGCGAGGCCTTGAGCATCCGGGCCAGCAGCGCCTTCCAGGCCGGCTCCGAGCTGTGCTCGGCCATCGCCGAGCGGAACCTGGCCACCATGCCGAGGCGTTCGGTGCGGTAGTCGACCAGCACCTCCCGGAAGTGCGACGGCGTGAACGCCATCCACATCACGTTGCGGTCCTCGGGCGGCATCGCGGCGAGGTCGCCGACGATCCCGGTGTACGGCGCGTTGTACGCCAGCACGTCGTAGCGGGAGTTGACCACCTGGGCCGGGTACGGGGCCAGCTGTTCCAGCATCAGCCGCACGCTCGGGGTCACCGAGGGGCACTCCAGCACCGGCGCCGGGTCGTCCGCGGCGGCCAGGGTGAACAGGTGCGCGCGCTCGCTCGGGTCCAGCAGCAGCGCCCGGGCCACCGCGTCCAGCACCTGGGTGGACACCTGGATGTCCCGCCCCTGCTCCAGCCACGTGTACCAGGTCACCCCGACCGCGGCGAGCTGCGCGACCTCCTCCCGGCGCAGCCCCGGCGTCCGGCGGCGGCCGGTCATCGGCAGGCCGACCTGCTCGGGCGCGATGCGCTCGCGGCGGCTGCGCAGGAACGCGGCCAGCTCGTGCCGGCGGGCGTCGCCGGGGGTGGTGGCCGTACGGGCTTGCGCGGCGGGCGCCGGAGCCGTACGGGCTTGCGCGGCGGGGGTCATCAGGCTCATGCTCCCCAGCATGCGCCACTCGTCAGCCTGTTGCCAGGTACTTCTCATACCCGGATAACCTCACTCTGGTACCCGGGTACGGCGCAGCGGATCGTATGACCCGTGACCCGACAGCTCGCCCCCGCCCCCGCGCCCATCCGCACCGCCACCACCCACCACAGCCCCTCCCCCGCCGGCCCCGCCCTCGGCACCGCCGGGCTGGTCACCGTCCTGCTCGGGGCCTTCCTGCCGATGCTCGACTTCTTCATCGTCAACGTCGCCCTGCCGACCATCGACAAGGACCTGGCCGCCGGGCCCGCCGTCCTCGAACTGGTCGCCGCCGGCTACGGCATCGCCTTCGCCGTGCTGCTCGTCCTCGGCGGGCGCCTCGGCGACATCTTCGGCCGCCGCCGACTGTTCGTGGTCGGCGCCGCCGCGTTCGCCCTCACCTCGCTGACCTGCGGCCTCGCCCCCGACGCGTGGTCCCTGGTCGCCGCCCGGGCCGCCCAGGGCGCCTCGGCCGCGCTGCTGATCCCGCAGGTGCTCGGCACCATCACCGCCACCACCGAGGGCGCCGCGCGCGGCCGCGCGCTCAGCATCTACGGCGCGGTCGGCGGCATCTCGGTCGTGATCGGCCAGGTGCTCGGCGGGATGCTGGTCGCCGCCGACCTGTTCGGCACCGGCTGGCGCTCGGTCTTCCTGCTCAACGTGCCGTTCGCACTGCTCGCCGTGGTGACGGCGCTCCGCCACGTCCCGGAGAGCCGTGCCGCCCGGGCCGCCCGGGTCGACGTGCCCGGCACCGTCCTGCTCACCGCCACCCTGCTCGCCCTGCTCATCCCGCTGATGGAGGGCCGCGCCGCCGGCTGGCCGCTCTGGTCCTGGGTGCTGCTCGGCCTGTTCCCCGTCCTGGCCGCCGCCTTCGCCGTCGTCGAGCGCCGCGCCGAGCAGCGCGGCGGCACCCCGCTGGTGCCGCCGACCCTGCTGCGCATCCCCGAGATGCGGCGCGGCCTGGGCATCGCCCTCCCCTACTTCGCGGGCTTCGGCGGCTTCATGTTCGTCATCGCCGTCGCCCTGCAGCAGGGCCTCGGGCTCGGCCCGGTCGCGGCCGGGTGGGCGCTCGTCCCGATGGCCGCCGGCTACTTCACCGCCTCGCTCTCCGGCCCCCGCCTGATCGGCCGCTGGGGCAGCCGGGTGCTCAGCATCGGCGCCGCCGTCCAGGCCCTCGGCCTCGCCACCCTGGCCCTGACCGCGCTCGCCGACTGGGCGCACTTCTCCCCGCTGCGGATGGCCCCGGGCGTCGCCCTCGCGGGCATCGGGCAGGGCCTGATCGGCACCCCGCTGTTCCGGGTCGTCCTCTCCAAGGTGCCCGCCGCCCGGGCCGGCGTCGGCAGCGGCGTCCTCGCCACCAGCCAGCAGTCCAGCCTCGCCCTCGGCGTCGCCACCCTCGGCACCCTCTACCTGTCGCTCTCGCCCAGCCTCGGCATGGGCCGCGCGTTCGCCCTCTGCCTGGGCATCCAGCTCCTCGGCTCGTTCACCATCCTGTACCTGACCACCCGCCTCCCCCGGTCCATCGGCTGACCGGCCGGGCCTGCGGGCCCGGCACGAACGCACCTCGGGCGGCGGCCCCGTACGACGACCGGAAATCGGCACGCTCCACGGACGGGCCACCTGGTTCAATGATCCGTCCGCTACCGGCGGGCAGCGCGCCACCCCGTCGATCGGGCGGGCGCCCTCACCCAGGGGGGAACCTTGTCGTTGTCCTGGTCCTTCAGACCTTCCGACCCCAACCGCCGTGGGAGACACCGCCGTTGGACGGCGGCCACCGCGCTGATCGGCCTCGTGCTGCTGTCCGGCACCACGGCCGGGACGACGGCCGCGGCTCCGACGCCGGCCCCGCCGACGGCTGCGGCTGCGGCCCCGGCGGCCGGTTCGCCGACGACCGCGGCACCGGCCGAGCAGAGCTCGAAGTCCGCGGCGGCGGCGAGCGCCACGCTCCCGGGCCAGCTGAGCCTGGCCGGCGCCTTCGTCCCGGCCGGCCCGACCCGGCTGCTGGACACCCGCGACGGCACCGGCGGCGTCGTACGGCCGATCGGGCAGAGCCCGCTGATCCTCGACGTCTCCCAGGTCCCCGGCAACCCGTCCGTCAAGCCCACCGCCGTGGTGCTGAACGTGACGGTGACCAATCCGACCGGCGACAGCTACCTGTCGGTCTACCCGACCGGCGGCAACCGGCCCGCGACGTCCAACCTGAACTTCACCTGAACTTCGCACCCCACCAGACCGTGCCCAACCTGGTCACCGTCCCCGTCGGCACCGACGGCAGCATCGCCTTCTTCAACCACCTCGGCACCACCGACGTCATCGCCGACCTCGCCGGCTACTACAGCGCCGGCGACCAGCTCGGCCTGTCCGCGCTGGCCTTCGCCAGCCCGACCGTCGACGCCTCGGCCGCCCCGGCCCCGGTCACCGTCACGTGGACCGTCACCGACTCCGACCCGGCCGCCACCCAGACCGGCGGCTCGATCGTGATCCGCCAACAGGGCGACGCACCGGACACCTACGTCGGCCAGAGCTACGTGGTCGACTTCCTGCAGGGCAGCCAGGGCTACGGCGGCGCCACCTTCGTGTCGGGCGACGCGGCGAGCGCGACGTACAGCTACACCTTCGTCGTGCCGCGCTACGCCGGCTCGGCCACCGCGAAGTGGGCGGTCTCCCTCGTCTCCGTCTACGAGATCAACACCCAGCAGCGCCTGGTGCTGTCCGGGGCCGCGCTCGACGGCTTCGGCAAGGTGGTCACCGCCACCGAGCAGCCGTCCACCGTCACCGCGATCCAGCCGTCCGTCGACCTGAACCTCAACGGCCGCCCGCCGTACGCCTACGTCGGCGACAACTACTACCTCAGCTACAACGTCGGCATCCAGGAGCAGCAGTCCGGCTTCTGGAAGGGCACGATCACGCTGGCCGGGCCCGGCGGCGCGACGCTGAAGGGCTCCTTCGAGAACTCCACGTACAACGGCCAGCTGGGCTACCCGTGCCAGCAGAACGTCAACTACCCGACCTGCACCGCCCTCGTCCTGCTCCCCGCCGGGACACCGGCTGGGACGTGGAGCATCTCGTCCGTCTCCCTCACCAACAACGCGGGCCAGACGAAGTCCTTCACCCCGCAGAACCCCCGGCCGGTCACGGTCACCTCGAACGCCGCCGTCAGCGCCGACCAGTTCGGCACCACCCCGAACGAGCTGAACAGCTGGCAGCAGCCGGCGCCGTTCAAGGTGCTGATGCGGGTCCAGGGCGCGCAGAACGGCGTCCGGTCCATCGAGCTCTACTGGCAGGACCTCGGACGGTGCACCCAGCGCTCGACCGCCCCGTCGGTCGAGCCGGACGGCCGGTACTCGGTGCCGGCCACCCTGAGCCAGTCCAACAACGGCTCGCCCAACGCCTGCACCCTGGCCGGGATCGCCGTCACCGACGGCGCCGGGAACCTCGCCCTGTACGGCTCGGCCTTCGCCGCGCCGGACCCGGGCCTGTCGGTCAGGAGCATCCCGGACACCACGCCGCCGACCGTCACCTCGGCCGCGCTGAACGTCACCAGCCTCCCGCAGAGCCAGGCCGGTTCGCGGTCCGTCAACGTGATCGCGCAGGTCGTCAGCCAGACGGCGCCGGTCAACGGATTCAGCACTTACGTGTACGACGCCTCGGGCAAGGTCGTCGGCCAGACCTCCGGCGGCACCAGCGCCTCCCCCGACGGGACAGTGTCACTCGGCCTCTACCTCCCGTACGGGACGGCCGTCGGCACCTACACCGTCGGCTTCCGGATCACCGACACCGGGTGGCTCGGCACCTCCTACGGGATGCCCGACAGCCAGCCGGTACCCGGCGGCCCGCTCGTCCTGACGATCACCCAGGGGTGACCGGACCCGGACCCCGGTGACCCCGACGCGGCGCCGGCACCAGCCTCCTCGGCCGGTGCCGGCGCCGTTTGCTTCTCGCTGCTACCGGTGGAGTTCGTCCAGCCAGCCGCCGGACAGCGCCCGGACCCGTCTCGGCGCGCTCGACCTGCGGGTTGTGGCCGACGCCGTCGAGGACGGTCGCCGATCGCGCCCGGTCAGCGGCCCGGCACCCGGTAGAGGCGCGCGACGCGGCTCATACCCGGCCGCCCCAAAACAGTAGCCATGGACATAGTAGCCATGTACGGTATCCAGCGTGAGTTCACCACCTGAGGGCGCAACGGCAGGGTTCCTGGTCTGGCGTCTGTCGATGAAGTGGCGGGTGGCCGTCGACCGGGCGGTCGCGCCGCTGGGCCTGACCCACGCGCAGTACGCGGTGATGGCGTCGCTGTACGGCATGTCGCGGTCCGGGCTGCGGCCCAGCCAGCGCCGGCTCGCCGACCACACGGGGCTGGAGGCGCTGTACGTCTCCAAGCTCGCCCGTGCCCTGGAGGCCGGCGGGCTCGTCGCCCGCACCCGGGACCCGGACGACCCGCGCGCCATGCAGCTGTCGCTCACCGAGCAGGGCCACGACGTCACCCGCCGTGCGATCACCGTGGTCCAGGGCCTCCTGGACCAGCTGCTGGCGCCGCTCGGGGGCCAGGACAGCCCGCGCGCACGCCAGTTCACCAGCGACCTGGCGGCCCTGCTCGACGCACCTCTTGATCCGCCCACCGAGAACGACGAGGAGCAACCATGACCACTCCCACCGCCCCCGCGCCCACTGCCGTCAACGGCCGGGTCGTCGCCCTGGCGCACTACGCGGCGCGTGCCCTCCTGGAGGACGTGCTGGACCGCCACGGAGTCACCTTCCAGCACAGCGTGACGCTCCGGGTCGTCGCCGTCGCGGGCGGCGCCGCCACCCGGGACGCGCTCGTCCGCGACGTCACCGGCTCGCTGAAGGTCGACGAGTCAGTGGTGTACGGCGTGGTCGGAGAGCTGACGGCCGCGCAGCTGCTGGAGGAGGACCCGGCGGAGGCGTCCCGGCTGCGGCTCACGGACGCCGGCCGGGAGCTGTACGAACGCACCACCGCCGAGACCGCCGAGATCACCGCCCGCCTCTACGCCGACATCCCGGCCGAGGACCTCGCCGTCGCGGGCCGCGTGCTGACGCTGGTCACGGAACGCGCGAACGCCGAACTGGCCACAGCCGGGGGCGCGAACGCCTGAGTCCGCGTTTCGACGCGCGTTCCGTTCCGCGTTCCGATGCCCGTTCGATTCCATGGTGGCTTCCTTCGTACCCGGGGAATGATGACCCCATGACCTTCGTCCTGGCGTTCCTGCTCGCACTCGTGGCCGCCATCGTCGGCATCACCGTCTTCCTGGTGCGCCGGGAGCGGGCGCGGCGGCTCCACTCGGACGATGCGGAGGGGGCACTGATCGAGCAGCATCGGACCGCCCAGGCCGCCTCCATGCGGGCGAGCTATTCGAGCCTCGCCGTCCACAACGGCACCGGCCTGATGATCGACGAGGTGCACCGGCAGCAGCCCTGACGGCTCAGCCGCAGAGCGCGGTGTCCACGACGCTCTCCAGGTGCCGGGTGACGTCGTAGTCGGTCGGGACGGTGGTCACCGCGATGTTGACGGCACGGCCGTCGTCGGTGGCGCCGCCACGGGTCTCGTACCCGGGGATGTCGCCGCCGTGGCCCCAGTAGACCCCGCCGCAGGACAGCGGCCTGCTGAGGATCCCCAGTCCGGCGCCCGCACCGGTGTCCCCGATCGGGACGGTGGTGCGCATCTGGGCGAGTTGGGCCGCCGGGAGGAGGCGTCCGGGGACGAGCAGTTCGGTGAGGAAGCGGTTGAGGTCGGAGTCGGTGGAGATCATCTGCCCGGCCGCCCAGCCCGCCGAGGGGTCCATCTCGGTGAAGTCGCGCAGCGGCCCGTCGGCGGAGTCCTTGCGGTAGCCCTTGGGGTGGGGTTCGCGGATGGTCCGGTCGCCGACGGCCGGGAAGTAGGTGTGCCGCAGCCCGATCTTCCGGACGATGCGCCGGTCGATCTCCTCGGCGAGCGGGCGGCCGGTGACCTTCTGGACGATCAGGCCGGCGAGCACGTAGTTGGTGCTGCTGTAGCTGAACGTGGCGCCGGGGGCGAGTTCGGACTTCTGCCCGAAGGCGAGGTCCAGGAGTTCGCGGGGCTCGAAGTATCGGTGGCGGAGGGAGGCTTCGTCGAGGAGCCCTTCGTAGTCGGGCAACCCGCTGGTGTGCTGGAGGAGTTGGCGGACGGTGATGAGCCGCCCGTCGATGCCCTCGCCGCGGACCAGGCCGGGCAGCAAGGTGTCGACCTTGGCGTCGAGGTCGACCTTCCCCTCCCCGGCCAGTTGCAGGACGACGACGGCGGTGAAGGTCTTGGTGTTGCTGCCGATCCGCACCTGCCCGTCGACCGGCACCTTCGCTCCGGTGGCCAGGTCCCCCGCTCCTGCCGTGTAGTGCCGGGCCCGGCCGTCCCGGCCCTGCACGGTTGCCAGCGCGGCGGGCACCCCGTCCGCCCGCACCAGCGCGTCGAGCCCCTGCTGGACGGGGCCCGACCCGGTGGCGGCCGAGGCCGCGGGGGCCGCCAGGACACCGCCGGAGACGGCGACGGAGACGGCGACGGCGGCCGAGAGCGCCATGTGGCGGATCTTCCTACGCACGAGTCAACTCCTCTGGGATCGTGGGGAGGAGGGCCTCCCTGGTCACGATCGCCAGTCTGGTCGCACGGTTCGCAGGCGACCTCCCCCGATCGAGGGAGCACCTTCGCATTCCCGATCAGGGCCCGGCGGACCCCCGATCAGGGCCCGGCAGGCCCCCGATCAGGGCCGGGCGGGCCCGCGCAGCGGCAGTGTCCGGCTGTAGACGACGCTCGTGGTGGTGCTGCCGAAGCCGGCCAGCTCGTCCATGAGGGTCTCCAGGTGCTCCATGGAGGTCGCCGCGACCTTCAGGGTGTAGCAGTCGTCGCCGGTGGTGCGCAGGCACTCCAGGATCTCCCGCCGCTCGGCGAGCATCCGGCGCAGCGGCTCGTGGCGGTTGCCCGGGTACTTGAGCCGGACGACGGCGAGCACGGGGTAGCCGACCTTGGCCAGGTCCACCACGGCGTGGTAGCCGGTGATGACGCCCAGCGACTCCAGGTTCCGCACCCGTTCGGTGGTGGCGGACGGGCTGAGGTTCACCCGCCGCCCCAGCTCGCTGAGGGAGATCCGGGCCTCCCGCTGCAGCTGCTCGATGATCGCCCAGTCGGTTTCGTCAAGATTCATGGCCATGGCGCGAATCTACCGGGAGAACCACGGGAGAAAACCCCTCACGGCGGGAAGATCCCGTTCCGTCCGCCATGATCACGGGGATAGCCTCGGCGTATGCAACTTGGCGTCAACGTACCGAACTTCGGGCCCGGGACGGATCCCGGCGTGCTGCGCGAGTGGGCGAGGACGGTGGAGGGGCTCGGCTTCGACCTGCTCATGGTCTCGGACCACGTGGCGGTGACCCCGGACGTGGCCCAGCGGTACCCGGAGCCGTTCCACGAGCCGTTCACCACGCTGTCCTGGCTGGCCGGGATCACCACCGGCCTGCGGCTGGGCACCACCGTGCTCGTCCTGCCGTACCGGAACCCGCTGCTGGCGGCCCGGATGGCCGGCACCCTCGACCGGCTCAGCGGCGGCCGGTTCGTCCTCGGCGTGGGGGTCGGCTGGGCCCGGCAGGAGTTCGACGCGCTCGGCGTGCCGTTCGGCGCGCGCGGCAGGCTGACCGACGAGTACCTGGGCACGCTGCGGGAGGCCTGGCGCACGGGCGGCGGAGGCGGGCCGGTGCCGGTCTGGGTCGGCGGCCACAGCGAGGCGGCGCTCCGGCGGACGGTCCGCTTCGGCGACGCCTGGCACCCCCTTCGGCTCCCGCTCGACCGGATGCGGTCGGTGCTGGCCGAGCACCCGATGCCCGGGTTCGCGCCCCGCATCGCCCTGCGGCTGACCGCCGCGCCGGTCGACGAACCCGAGCGGCCGGCGGGCGTGGGCAGCATCGAGCAAGTCCTCGACGATCTCCACCAGTTGCGCGCCCTCGGCGCCGAGACCGTCGTGTTCGACCCCTACCACGGGGATCCGGAGGAGACCCGCCGGCCGCAGGCGGCCTGGCAGGACCTCACCACCGTGGCCACTCACTGGAAGGCGGCAACACCGTGATCACCGAAGCCGACGAGATCCTCCTGCGCCGCGCCGTCGCCATCGCGGCCCGCGCCGTCGCCCAGGGCGACGCCCCGTACGGCTCCCTGCTGGCCGGCCCGGACGGCGAGATCCTCGTCGAGGCCCGCAACACGGTGCGCCGCGACAAGGACATCACCGCCCACCCGGAGCTGAAGCTGGCCCGCTGGGCGGCCCGCGAGCTCGACCCGGACACGGCCGCACGCACCACGATGTACACCAGCTGCCAGCCGTGCGGGATGTGCGGCGGCGGCATCGTCCGGTCGGGCATCGGCCGGGTCGTGTACGCGCTGTCGACGGAGCAACTCGTCGCCCTCAACCCGGAGTCGGGCGCCTGGCCGACGGTGGCGCAGGAGGGCCCGGCCCTGTACGACGAGGCCCGCCTCGCCATCGAGACGTACTACCGGGCGAGTTGAGGGTTACGGGGTTACGGGGTTACGGGGCTACGGGGCTACGGGGCTACGGGCCTACGGGTCGATCCGAGGGCTTGCGGGCCGCGCGAGGCCGTGCAGCAGCTGGTCGACGTGGTCGGCCGCCAGGACGGGGGCGAGCGGCTGGTGGTCGACCAGGAGGCGGTACCAGAAGAGCCCGAAGAAGTGGTCGGTGGCGGCCTGCAGGTCGGCGGCGGGCGGGAGTTCGCCGCGCTGGACGCCACGGGCGAGCAGGGCGAGCACGACGGCGCGGCGGCTCTCCACCCATTCCCGGAAGGGCCCGGCGAAGGCGGGGTCGAGTTGGGCCTCCGCCATGAGGCCGCGCAGGGTCCGCACCCGCAGCGGGTGTGCGGTGACGCCGTACAGGGCGGTGGCGAAGGCGGTCAGGTCGCCGGCGAGTGAACCGGTGTCGGGTTCGGGCATCCGCTGCTCGACGGCGGTGCGGTAGCCGTCCATGACGAGGACCGCCTTCGACTTCCACCAGCGGTAGATGGTGCTCTTGGCGACGTCGGCGCGGGCGGCGATGCGTTCGATGGTGACGGCCTGGTAGCCGAGTTCCTCGACGAGTTCGATCGCGGCGGCCAGGACTGCGTCGTGGGCGTCCTGGCTGCGGATCCGGCCGCCGGTGCGGCGACTGTGGGTTTCTCCGGAAGACACCTCCTCACGCTAGCAGCGTGCTACCGTAAATCGAAACGCGACGGATCGTTTGAATTCAGGGGAGTGGATCGATCATGAGCGAGATCGTGGTGGCGCACGGCTACGGCGCGAGCGACGACAGCGTCTGGTTCCCGTACCTGACCGAGCAGTTGGCGAAGGCCGGCCACCGGGTCACCGTGCCCCGACTGCCGGACACCGAGGCCCCGCGCCTGGAGCCGTGGCGCAAGGCCTACGGCGAGGCGGCGCTCGCCGTAGGCCCGGCCGGATCCACCGTCCTGGTCGGGCACAGCATCGGCGGGGTCAACGTGCTGCGCTTCCTGGAGCAGCACGACCCCGAGGCGAACGGGGTGTTCGCGGGCGTGCTGCTGGTGGCGGCCTCCGCCCACGAGGTCGGCTACGACGCACTCGCCTCCTTCTTCGAGGGCGAGTTCGACTGGGAGCACATCCGCCGCACGGCCCGACAGTTCCGGATCCTCCAAGCCATCGACGACCCGGTCAACCAGCCCGACCCGACCGAGCACGTCCGCCTGTTCGTGCAGGGCCTCGGCGCGACCGCCGTCGTGACACCCACCGGCGGCCACTTCGGAGCCGCCCCGGACGACCACGTCGAGGTGCCGGAGGCCGTCCGCCTGGTCACGGAGCTGCTCGCGGCCTGACCCCCGACAGCGTCCCGGCGTCCCGTACCGCCCCTCCCGGGGGCGCGATACGGGACGTTCGCATGCCCGGCACCGACGCGAGCCGGCCGGGGCGGCCCCGAAGTGGCCGGCCGGGGCGTCAGTCCTGCGGCGGCTCGGACGCCAGCAGACTCGACGCGCGGGCCAGCAGGTCGATCAGCAGGTCCCGCTCCTCGGGGCTGAAGCCGTCGGCGATCCGCCGCTCGATCGCGACGGCCTCCGCGTCGGCCCGGGCGAGCAGCCGGCGCCCGTCGTCGGTGAGGAGCACCTCGACCACCTTGCGGTGCCAGGGGTGCGGCCGGCGGGTGATCAGCCCCTTCGCCTCCAGGTTGGCGAGCACGGTGGCGATGGTCTGCGGAGTGACCAGGCAGGCGCGGGCCAGCGCGGCGGCGGAGAGCCCCGGCTGGTCTTCGAGCATGTACAGCGCGGCGTACTGCGGCACCGTCAGCCCGAGCGGCCGGAGCGCGGCGTGCTTGGCCGCCATCAGCTCCTGCTCCACCCGCTTGATGTGCAGCCCGAGGCGTTCCGTGACCGGCATCTCCATGGGTCGATCGTACGTCACCGGATCGAACCCTGATTGATGACAGGGTTCTGTTACATGCCAGGGCTCTGCTATGTTTTCGCCATCGCTCGGCACCCCGCACCCGGAGGCACCCCTTGACCCCCTTGACCCCCTCGGCCCCCTCGACCCCCTTGAGCTCTCCGGCCGGCCCCGAACCGCTCGATCACGTCGTCGCCGGATCCGGCCCCGGCCTGGTGCTGATCCACGGCACCGGCGCCGACGCGACCTCGAACTGGGGACCACTCATCGACACGCTGCGCGACCGGTACACCGTCGTCGCCCCCAACCTGCCCGGCGCCGGCGCCACCCCCGCCGACCCCGCACCGATCGACCTCGACTCCCTCGCCGACCGCATCCTCGCCACCGCCCGGACCGCCGGACTGGAACGGTTCCACCTGGTCGGCCACTCCGTGGGGGCCGTCCTCGCCACCGCCGTGGCCGCCCGGCACCCCGACGCCGTGACCTCGCTCGCCCTGCACGCCGGATGGGTCAGGACGACCCCGCGCGAAGCCTTCATGTTCGACCTGTGGGCACACCTGCTCCGCACCGACCCGGCCCTGCTGGCCCGCCACCTGGTCCTCACCGCGATGGGGCCCGGCCTCCTCGACACCCTCGACGAGGCCCAGTTCGCCGAACTGGCCGCGGGCTTCACCGCCATGCTCGACGAGCGCATCCTCGGCCAGATGGAACTCGACACCCGCATCGACCTGCGCGATGCGGTCGGCCGGATCACCGCCCCCACCCTCGTCCTGGCCAGCGCCGACGACCAGATCCTCCCGCCCCACCACCAGCGCCAACTGGCCGCCGCCATCCACCAGGCCGACTACCTGGAGGTCCCCGGCGGCCACGGCCTGCCGTTCGAGGACCCGGCCCGCTTCTTCTCGCTCATCACCGCGTACGTGGACGAGCGTCAGGCACAAGCCCGCCCCTGAAGTGCACCGGCAGCTCCGTCACATTCCCCCGCCGGGATCCGTCGGTGAAGCAGCACCGCCTACCGACGGAAGGACCACCCCATGCTGACGAACATCATGTACGTGACGATCCCGGTCACCGACCAGGACCGCGCGCTGCACTTCTACACGGAACAGCTCGGCCTGGAGAAGCGCATCGACCACCCCGGGCCCGACGGACGCTTCCTCACCCTGGGCGTCCCCGGCAGCCCGGTGGAGATCATCCTCTGGTCCCAGGCCCCCGCTTCCGAGCAGCCCGCCGAACCGAAGCCGGGCCCGGCGATCGGCCCGGTCTTCCTCGAATCGGACGACCTGCGGGCGGACTTCGAGGTGCTCCGCGACCGCGGGGTGACCTTCGACCAGCCCGAACCGGAGGACTACGGATTCGGGATCCGCATCGAAGCCCTGGACCCGGACGGCAACCGGATCTCCCTGCGCCAGCGCCCGGACCGGCAGAACGACACGACCGCCTGACCGCTCGACACGAAGACCGAAAACTTTTTCTCCCGGGACCGATGAGTCCAGGCGGTGGCGGCAGTCCAACCCGAGAAAGCAACGACAGCCGACCCGGGGAGACCTGAAATGTCCAGCACCGCCACCGCCGCCCCCTCCTCTGCCCCCTCCTCCGCCTCCACCTCCACCTCCGCCACGAAGTCCGGCAAGGCGCTGGTCCGGACCGTCTGGACCCTGCGGATCCTGCTCGCGCTCTTCTTCGCCCTGGCCAGCGCGCTGCCCAAGCTGCTCGCACTCCCCGCCGCCACGACCGTCTTCGACGCCATCGGCGTGGGCCACTGGTTCATGTACCTGACCGGACTGATCGAGCTCGCCGGAGCCGTCGGCCTGCTGGTCCGCCGACTGGCCGGGCCGGCCGCGACGGCACTGATCGTCTTCCTGGCGTTCGCGTTCGTCACCCAGCTCACCGCGATGCACGGCGAGAACGCCGGAACCCCGTTCATCTTCATGGCGCCACTGGCCGTCATCGCCTGGAACCAGCGCGCCGCGACCGCCGAACTGCTCAACCGCCGAAACTGAAAAGCACTTGGTCCGACCTCGTCATCAGTCCGACAATCGCCGGATGACCGATGACCAGAGCGAGTTCCAGCGGCGCCGCGCGGCCCGCATGTCCTGCCAGCGGTTCCTCTCCGGCGGCCGCGCCATCAGCATCCGCGAGCGCCTCACCCAACTCGCCGCCCTGGACGGCCTGGACACCTACCCCGACTTCTACGGAACGGACGGCCCGGTACGGCAACTGGAGGAGCGGACCGCCGCGCTGCTCGGAAAGGAAGACGCGGTCTTCTTCCCCACCGGCACCATGGCGCAGCAGGTCGCCCTCCGCTACCACGCGGAACGCACCGGCAACCCGGCCGTCGCCCTCCACCCGCTCAGCCACCTCGAACGCCACGAACGCCACGCCTACACCCAGCTCACCGGCCTGCGCGGCCTCTGGCCCACCACCGAGCGCCGCCACCCCACGGCCGACGAACTCCGCGCGCTCGGCGAACCGTTCGGCACCCTCACGGTCGAACTCCCGCTCCGCGACGCCGGCTACCTCCTCCCCACCTGGGACGAGCTGACCGAACTCGTCGCCGCGGCCCGCGAAACCGGCGCCCGGGTGCACGTCGACGGCGCCCGCCTCTGGACCACCACCGTCCACTTCGACAAGCAGCTCGACGAGATCGCCGCCCTCGCCGACAGCGTCTACGTCTCCTTCTACAAGGACCTGGGAGGCCTGAGCGGAGCCGCTCTCGCCGGCGACGCCGCCCTCACCGCCTACGCCCGCACCTGGCGCCACCGCTACGGCGGCCAGCTCTTCCAGCAGTGGCCGGCCGCCCTCGCCGCCCTCCACGGCCTGGACACCGTCCTCCCCCACATCCCTGCCTACACCCGCCACGCCGCCACCCTCGCCCCCGCCCTGGCCGCACTGCCGGGCGCCCGCCTCCACCCGGAGACCCCGGCGACCCACGAGTTCCAACTCTGGCTCCCCCACCCGGCAAAGGCCCTCAACGCCGCCCACCTGACGCTCGCCGAACAGGAAGGCACCTGGTTCGTCTCCCACTGGGAGGACGCCGCCCCCGGCCTCGCCATGGCCGAAGTCACCCTCAGCGCCCCGGCCCAGGCATGGACGGCGGAGGAAGTGACCGAGGTCGGCCTGCGCTTCCTGGAGCTCGCCGCTAAGGCCTGACCGCAGGGATCTCCCGCGGCAACCGGGGCGAGGGCTGCGCGGATCAGGTCCGCGACATCGGGGATGTCGAGGCCGAGTTCGCGCAGCCAGTGAGCCGTCTCGGCGAGGGGAAGGCGGGCCCGCCGGGCGATCGCCACAAGATCAGGCAGGAGACGGGGCTGCCGCTGACTTCGTTGTGGGTGCTGCGCCGTTCCATCCCCGCCCGTCCCGATGTCCCTGCCCGCGTGCCGGAAATCCTAGAAGCCGGGAGACGGCCGCGGAGGCGATACGAAGCAATCAAACGGTTCGCGACCACACCCCCCTTTGTGTCAGACTGACGATATGAGCGAGATGCACGTGGGGGACCCTGCCGCCGTCCGCAGCCGCGAGGAGCTGGCCGCGCTGATGGCCGATGGGGTGCACCCGAAGTGGGTGATGTTCTGGGGGCACACCGCGCGCAAGGGCGGCGGCACCCGGCAGGAGTGCCTGAGCCAGTGGTGGCCGGGCGAGTTCACCGTCGACGGCGTGACGTACGCGTCCGCCGAGCACTGGATGATGGCCGGCAAGGCCCGGATGTTCGGGGACGCGGCCGTCGAGCAGCAGGTGCTGGCGGCCCGGACGCCCGCCGAGGCGAAGAACCTGGGGCGGCTGGTCAAGGGCTTCGACGACGAGACGTGGGCCGCCGGGCGCTTCGAGCTGGTGGTGGCGGGCAACGTCGCGAAGTTCGGGCAGGACGAGTCGCTGCGCGCGTACCTGCTGGGCACGGGTGGCCGGGTGCTGGTCGAGGCCAGCCCGGTGGACCGGATCTGGGGCATCGGGCTCGCGGCCGACGACATCCGGGCGCAGCGGCCCGCCGAGTGGCGCGGGCTGAACCTGCTGGGCTTCGCGCTGATGGAGGCCCGGGCGCGGCTGGGCGCGTGAGCACGGTCGCGCCGCTGCTGGACGGGGCGGTGGTGGTCTCGGCCGCCGCCTCCCTGGCCCTGGTGCCACGGGTGCTGCGTGCCGGGCCCCGGCCCGGCCGCGGGGGAAGGAGCCGCGGGGGAAGGCTCGGCCCGGAGGCGGCCCTGGCCGCCGCCGTCGCGCTCGTCCACCTCAACCAGGTGCTGGTCGCCGTCTACGTGAACCGGGTGCACGGCGGGGACGCCTCGTTCGTCGCCCGCTACCTGCCGCCGGGCTGGTTCGACGTCCCCCGCCTCGACTCCCTCGCCGCCCGCTTCCCCGCGCCCGAGCTGCTGGCGCCCTCCGTCCTGCGGGTGCAGGCCTTCCTCGAACTGCCGCTGGTCCTGCTGGCGTTCGTGTCGGTCGTCCGACGGCTGGACCGGGCGCTGTACGTCCGGCTGGCCCGTTCGCCGCTGGTCCCGCTCGCCGCCGTCTCGTACACGGTGGCGTTCTGTGCGATCGAGTGGGCCTTGCGGAACCCGTACACCGTGGACGACCTGGTGCTGCGCGTGCTCTCGGCCGTCGCCGCGCCGCCGCTGATCTCCTGCCTCGCCGCGCGGGAGCCCACCACGCCGAGCGCACCGCGCCGCAACCCGTTCCTCTTCGCGCTCGACCTGTGGGCGTACGGCCAGCTGATGCTGGTGCTGTACGACACCGCGCTGCTCTACAACCTGGCCCGGCTGGGCGACCATCTCCTCGCCGCCGCGGCCGCGTTGGCGGTCCTCGTCACGACCCGCCTCGTCGACCGCTCCGCCGACCGCCCAGCCGACCGCTCCACAGCACCGCCGGCCGGCCCGTACGTCACGACGCTCACGGCGACCATCGGCCGGGCGCTGGCGCTCTTCCTGGTGCCCGCCCTCTCGATCCGCTACGCGCAGACCTTCGCCTCGCCCCGACTCGCGGCGCTGGCAGGCCTGGTGGTGATCGGCGCGGCCGCCCGGCGGGACGTCCTGCGGCTGCTCCTGCCCGCCCTCGCAGGCGCTGCCGTCGGCTACGCCGTCGCCGTCCTCGCCCCGGGCCCGTACTACGAGGCGACCCTCCTCCGGAGCGCGACCGGCGCACTTCTTGCCACGACCGCCCTCTGCGCGCTCCTTGACACCAGTCGGGCACGACTGGTCGTGCGCTCTTAACTCCCCAGCCACATACCGACGCCAGGATGTCCTGCAGTCAGGGTCTGGATGGACAGGTTGGGGCGATCATGCGCATGCGCTCGACGGCACAATCCGTAGGCCAGCAGCCGGAGGGCGAGCAACAGGCCGCCGAACTCCGCGCCGAGCTGGACGAGTTACTCCGCGCGAGCCGCTACGCGAGCCAGCGTGAACGGCGGCTGAACGAGGCGATCAGAGCGACCCCGGGCCGCCAGCGGCCGGACGCGGACCTCCTGCGGCAGCTCGCCCAGGCCCGCACCCTCCGCGAGGGACTGGGCGCCCGCTGCCTCCAACTCAGCGACCAGCTGCAGGCGTTGGAGACCGGCCTCAGACACCGACAACAGCAGCAGCAACACCAGCCCCGGCAGCAGGACCCGCACCACCCGGAGCCGGCCCCCGAGCCGGAGCCGCTACCGGCACCGCCGCCCCGGCCCGAGCCGCAGCAGACCCCACCGCCCCCCGCCCGCCCCGACCTCGGCGCCCTCACCGAGCGGATCACCGCCCTCCACCGCAACGGCGCCCTCCCCGAGGCCACCGAGCTGCTGGACCAGGCCGCCGCCCGCCTCACTCCCGCCGACGCGGCCCTGCTGGTCGGCATGCTGGCCCGGTACGGGCCGACCGGCGCCTCCCTCCACCTCGCCCGCGCCGCCGCGCGGTCCGCCCCCGAGCACGCCGTCGCCGTCCTGGCGGAGCTGCGCGAACTGGGCCTGGCCGAGGAGGCCGCCGAGCTGTTCCACGCCTTCTGGGCCTACCCGGCGACGGCCGTCCCCGGGCTCCTCTCGGCCTTGGAGCGGGCCGGGCAGAACGCCGACGGTGCGACGCTGCTCTGGGAGTGGGGCTCGGCGCCGACGCCCGAGCTGACCTCCCTCGCCGCCTGCCTCCAGCAGCACGGCCGGCCCGCCGATGTCCGGACCCTGCTGCGCCAGGCCGCCGGGCGGCCGACGGCCGACCTCGCCGACCTCGCCGCCGCCCTGCCGCCCGCGCTCGCCACCGCCCTGCTGCACGAGCTGGTGGCGCTCCGCCCGCCGGTCGAACTCGTCCGCCTGGCAGCCGCGTTGGACGTCGCCGGCAGCCGGGAGCTGTACGGGCAGCTGCTCGGCGGCCTGCTCGCCGAGGAGGCCCGCCACCGCACCACCCTCGCCGCCCTCCGTACCGCCGGCCTGCCGACCGCCCCGCCCTCCGCACCCCGCTCCCGCTGGGGACGGCGCTGACAACTCGCCCGCCCCGGTCGCAGCCCCCGTCCACACGCCCCCGGAACAGCAGCCCCCGGAACAGCAGGGAGCCCCCGCCCGCCCCGGACAGGGCGGACGGGGGCTCCCCGGAAGAACCGGACTCAGCAGCCGATCAGGCGCGCCGCGAGGTACGCCTTGACCTGGTCCAGCGAGACGCGCTCCTGCGACATGGTGTCGCGGTCGCGGACGGTCACCGCGTTGTCCTCAAGGGTGTCGAAGTCGACGGTGACGCAGAACGGCGTGCCGATCTCGTCCTGGCGGCGGTAGCGCTTGCCGATGGCGCCGGCGTCGTCGAACTCGACGTTCCACGCGGTGCGCAGGTCGGCGGCCAGGCCGCGGGCCTTCGGGGAGAGGTCGGCGTTGCGCGACAGCGGCAGGACGGCGACCTTGACCGGGGCCAGGCGCGGGTCGAGCCGCATGCCGACGCGCTTCTCCATGACGCCCTTGGCGTTGGGCGCCTCGTCCTCGAAGTAGGCGTCGATCAGGAAGGCCAGCATGGCGCGGTTGAGGCCGGCCGCCGGCTCGATGACGTACGGGAAGTAGCGCTCGCCGGACTCCTGGTCGAAGTACTTCAGGTCCTGGCCGGAGGCCTCGCTGTGCACCCGCAGGTCGTAGTCGGTGCGGTTGGCGACGCCCTCCAGCTCGGAGAACTCGCTGCCGCCGAAGTTGAAGCGGTACTCGATGTCGACCGTGCGCTTGGCGTAGTGGGAGAGCTTCTCCTTCGGGTGCTCGAAGAAGCGCATGTTCTCGGTGCGCAGGCCGAGGCCGACGTACCAGTCCCAGCGCTGCTGGAGCCAGTACTCGTGCCACTGCTCGTCCTCGCCGGGCTTGACGAAGAACTCCATCTCCATCTGCTCGAACTCGCGGGTCCGGAAGATGAAGTTGCCGGGGGTGATCTCGTTGCGGAAGCTCTTGCCGGTCTGGGCGATGCCGAACGGCGGCTTCTTGCGCGAAGTGGTCTGGACGGCCTTGAAGTTGGTGAAGATGCCCTGGGCGGTCTCGGGGCGCAGGAACGCCAGGCCGCTGGCCTCCTCGGTGACGCCGAGGTGGGTCTTCAGCATGCCCGAGAAGTCCTTGGGCTCGGTGAACTGGCCCTTGGTGCCGCAGTCGGGGCAGTTGACGTCCTTGAGGCCGTTCGGCGGCGGGAAGCCGTGCTTGGCCTCGTACTTCTCCTCCAGGTGGTCGGCCCGGTGGCGCTTGTGGCAGGAGAGGCACTCGGTCAGCGGGTCGTTGAAGGTGGCGACGTGGCCGGAGGCCTCCCAGACCTCGCGGGCGAGGATCACCGACGAGTCGAGTCCGACGACGTCCTCACGCGCCTGGACCATCGCGCGCCACCACTGGCGCTTGATGTTCTCCTTGAGCTCGACACCCAGCGGCCCGTAGTCCCAGGCGGCACGCGTGCCGCCGTAGATCTCGCTGCAGGGGTAGACGAAGCCACGGCGCTTGCTCAGGCTGACGATCGTGTCGATCTTGTCGGCGGCCACAGTGCTCTCTTCAGTACGTACGGCACGGTCAGGGCACGGCTGGTTGCGCGTACCCGAATACCTCAGGTTACCGGCCATATGGGTACGTGATTCAAATCGGTATCGTCCGGCCGCTCCCACCCACCGTCACCCGCCGTTCACCCATTCGAGTGAGTTGACAATCATTTCCATGTGAGATGAGAATGATTGTCATGATGATCGGACTGCCCCGCCGCCGGACCCGCAACTCCATAGCCCTCGCCGCCACCGCCCTCACCGCCTCCCTCGTCCTCACCGCCTGCGGAGGCAGCAGCAGCGCCGACAGCGGCAACGGTCGGCTGAAGGTCGTCGCCTCCTTCTACCCGATGGAGTTCCTGGCCCAGCAGATCGGCAAGGAGCACGTCGCGGTCACGGATCTCACCGCCGCCGGCGTCGAGCCGCACGACCTGGAGCTCACCGCCAAGCAGGTCGGCACCGTCCAGAAGGCCGACGCGATCATCTACCTCAAGGGTCTGCAGCCCACCGTCGACCAGGCCGTCGCGCAGTCCGCGAGCAAGCACAAGATCGACGCCACCGCCGCCAGCCCGCTGGTCGACCACCACCTCGACGAGGGCACCGAAGGCGGGGGCGCCGAGGCCGACGGCCACAAGCACGAGGGCCCGGTCGGCGACCCGCACATCTGGCTCGACCCGACCCGCTACGCGGCGATCGCCAAGAGCGTCGGCGACGAGTTCGCCAAGGCCGACCCGGCCCACGCCGAGGACTACCGGAAGAACACCGACGCGCTGGTCACCAAGCTCACCGCGCTCGACCAGGAGTTCCGGGCCGGGCTGCAGGACGCCAAGACCAAGACCTTCGTCACCAGCCACGCCGCCTTCGGCTACCTCGCCGACCACTACGGCCTCACCCAGGTCGCCATCAACGGCGTCGACCCGGAGTCCGAGCCCACCCCGGCCCGCCTCGCCCAGGTGCAGAAGGCCGCCAAGGACAACGGCGTCACCACGATCTTCTTCGAGACCCTGGTCAGCCCCAAGCTCGCCGACACCGTCGCCAAGGACCTCGGCCTCAAGACGGCCGTGCTGGACCCGCTGGAGGGCGTCAAGGACCCGTCCACGAACGACTACCTCACCGTCATGCGGCAGAACCTGGCCAACCTCCAGGCCGCCCTCGGCACCCCGGCCACCTCCGCTGAAACCGGCGCCCCCGCCACCCCGGCCGCCCCGGACGCCAACGCCACCACCCCTGCCGCGACCAGCTGACGGGAAGCACCATGACCCACCCGATACCCCCGGCCGTCCGCCTCCGTGACGCCGTCGCCTCGCGCGGCGGCCGGCCGGTGCTGCGCGGCGTCGACCTCACCGTCCAGCCCGGCGAGGTCGTCGCCCTGCTGGGCGCCAACGGCTCCGGCAAGTCGACCACCGTCAAGGCCGTGATCGGCTCCGTCCCGCTGGAGCAGGGCGACTTGGAGCTGTTCGGCATCCCGTACGGCTCCTTCCGCGCCTGGCACCGGATCGGGTACGTCCCGCAGCGCACCACCGCCGCCTCCGGCGTCCCGGCCACCGTGCGCGAGGTGGTCTCCACCGGGCGGCTGCCGCAGCACCGGCTGCTGCCGTTCCGCCGCAAGGACCGCGAGGCGGTGGACCGCGCGCTGGCCGCCGTCGGCATGCTGGAGCGGGCCGGGGACGGCGTCGCCGACCTGTCCGGCGGCCAGCAGCAGCGGGTGCTGATCGCCCGCGCCCTGGTCGGCTCCCCCGACCTGCTGATCATGGACGAGCCGATGGCCGGGGTGGACGCCGCCAGCCAGCAGGTGCTCGCCGACACGCTGCGCGCCGAGGTCGGCCGCGGCGCCGCCGTCCTCCTCGTGCTGCACGAACTCGGGCCGCTGGAGCCGCTGATCGACCGCGCCGTAGTGCTGCGGGACGGCTGCGTCGCCCACGACGGCCCGCCCGTGCCCAACACCGGCCTGCACGCGCTGCCCGGCCACGACCACGTCCACCCGCACGCCGACCTGACCCCACCGAGGCTGCTCGCATGACCGAGATGCTGTCCTACGACTTCATGCAGCGCGCCCTGCTCGCCGCCGTCCTGGTCGGGATCACCGCCCCGGCCGTCGGCATCTACCTGGTGCAGCGCCGGCAGGCCCTGATGGGCGACGGCATGGGCCACGTCGCGATGACCGGCGTCGGCCTCGGCTTCATCTTCCAGACCAGCCCGGTCTGGATGGCCGTGCTGGTCTGCGTGCTCGGCGCCGTCACCATGGAGCTGGTCCGCTCGCGCGGCAACCAGCGCGGCGACATCGCCCTGGCGATGCTCTTCTACGGCGGCATGGCCTGCGGCAAGCTGCTCGTCTCGCTCTCCGCCGAGGCCGGCGCCGGCTCGCTGGAGAGCTACCTGTGGGGCTCGATCCTCACCGTCGCCCCCGCCGACCTGGCCGCCATCGCGGTGCTCGGCGCGGTGGTCGTCGCGGTCACCGTCGGCCTGCGCCGCCAGCTGTTCGCGATCTGCCAGGACGAGGACTTCGCCCGGGTCACCGGCCTGCCGGTGCGCACCCTCAACCTGCTGCTCGCGGTGATGGCCGCGGTCACCGTCACCGTCGCCATGCGGGTGGTCGGGCTGCTGCTGGTCAGCGCCCTGATGGTGGTTCCGGTGGTCGCCGCCCAGCAGCTCACCCGCTCCTTCGCCGCCACCCAGGCCGCCTCGATCGCGCTCGGCGTGGTCGTCTCGCTGGCCGGCGTCACCGGCTCGTACCACCTCGACGTGCCCTCCGGCCCGGCCATCGTGCTGCTGGCCATCGCGGTGTTCGCGGTGTTCAGCGTGCTCGCCGCACCGCTCGCCCGGCGCCGGCACCGCACCGACACCGAACAGGGGCCCAAGATCTGCGACGTCGAGATCCCGGCCCGGTCTGCGGGGCAGACTTCCTCCGACTCCTCCACCCTTGAGCCGCGGGCCGGGCTGGCACAATGATGTGCGAGACGCCCACGACCCCAGGAGGACCCACGGTGACCACCGCAGGCCCGTCGCCGCGCGCACGATCGACCCGGCAGCGTGCCGCCGTCTCGGCTGCCCTGGACGAGATCGCGGACTTCCGCAGCGCGCAGGAGCTCCACGACCTGCTCAAGCACCGCGGGGACTCCGTCGGTCTGACCACGGTCTACCGCACCCTGCAGTCCCTGGCGGACGCCGGTGAGGTGGACGTGCTGCGCACCGCGGACGGCGAGGCGGTCTACCGCCGCTGCAGCAGCGGGCATCACCACCACCTGGTCTGCCGGCACTGCGGCGCCACCGTCGAGGTGGAGGGCCCCGCGGTGGAGCGCTGGGCCAACTCGGTCGCCGCCGAGCACGGTTTCAGCGACATCGCGCACACGCTGGAGATCTTCGGCACCTGCGCGGAGTGCGCCAAGCAGGCCTGAGGCCGGTACGACGGAAGGACCCGCCGGGATCACCCGGCGGGTCCTTCCGTCGTACCGAGTCCTCGTACCGGCCTCAGCGCTGGGACGGCACCCCCGCGGGGACCTCGTTCGGGATCGCCCCGCCGAAGCGCCGGTCGCGCATCGCGTACTGCTCGCAGGCGCGCCACAGGTCCCGGCGGTCGAAGTCCGGCCAGAGCACGTCCTGGAACACGAACTCGGCGTAAGCCGACTGCCAGAGCAGGAAGTTGGAGGTGCGCTGCTCGCCGCTGGGGCGCAGGAAGAGGTCCACGTCCGGCATGTCCGGGTGGTACATGTACCTGGACAGGGTCTTCTCGTTGACCTTCTTCGGGTCCAGCTTCCCGGCCGCGACGTCCTGCGCGATCGCCTGCGCCGCGTCCGCCAGCTCGGCCCGGCCACCGTAGTTGACGCACATGTAGAGCGTGACGGCGTCGTTGCCCTTGGTCTGCTCCTCGGCGACCTGCAGCTCCTGGACGACGCTCTTCCACAGCTTGGGCATCCGGCCGGCCCAGCGGATCCGCACGCCCATCGCGTCCATCTCGTCGCGGCGGCGGCGGATGACGTCCCGGTTGAAGTTCATCAGGAACTTCACCTCGTCGGGCGAGCGCTTCCAGTTCTCGGTGGAGAACGCGTACAGCGAGATGTTCTTGACCCCGAGCTCGATGGCGCCCCTGAGGACGTCCAGCACGACGGCCTCGCCGACCTTGTGGCCCTCGGTGCGGGGCAGCCCGCGCTCCTTGGCCCAGCGGCCGTTGCCGTCCATCACGATGGCGACGTGGTCGGGGACCAGCTCGCCGGGGATCTTCGGGGGCTGTGCGCCGCTGGGGTGCGGGGTCGGAGGAGCGTACTCCTTGTGCTTGCCACCGCCGAAGAGCCGTCGCGCTGCCATGTGCTCACTTCTCCACGTATCTCATCGAGCGGATGCCCCGCTCCAGGTGCCACTGCAGATAGGCCGCGACCAGGCCGCTGCCCTCCCGCCAGTACCGCGGCTCGCAGGTGTCGGCCGTCTGCCAGTCCCCTGACAGCAGCGCCCCGAGCAGTACCAGTGTCTCAGGGGAGGGTACGGCACATCCGGGCACTCGGCAGTCCGCGCAGAGCACCCCGCCCGCGGGGAGCGAGAAGAAACGGTTCGGCCCCTCCAGGCCGCACTTGGCGCAGTCGGTGAAGCTCGCGCCGTACCCGTTCACCGCGAGCGAGCGCAGCAGGAAGGCGTCCAGCACCAGGTGCGACTCGTGCAGCCCGGCCGCCAGCGTGCGCAGCCCGCCCACCAGCAACAGGTACTGCTGGACGGCGGGCTCGCCCTCGTTCTCGGCGAAGCGCTCGGCCGTCTCCAGCATCGCGGTGCCGGCGGTGTAGCGGCCGTAGTCGGTGACGATCGAGCCGCCGTACGGCGCGATGGTCTCCACCTGGGTGCACAGCGGCAACCCGCGGCCGACCAGCTCACTCCCCCGGCTGAAGAACTGCACGTCCACGTGCGAGAACGGCTCCAGGCGGGCGCCGAACTTGGACTTGGTCTTCCGCACCCCGCGCGCCACCGCCCGCACCTTGCCGTGCTGGCGGGTCAACAGGGTGATGATCCGATCGGCCTCGCCGAGCTTCTGCGCCCGCAACACGACGCCGTCGTCCCGGAAAAGACTCATGCAGACATTCTCCCCCAGCGACCGACAGCCACCGACAGCCGTGTTGCCCGCACCGGGTCCGTGGGGGAGGACCGTCCGGTGCGGGTCACGGCGGGCCCGGAGTGGGGGGTGCCTCCCGGCCGAAGGCTGGGGAGGGTGCGGGCCCGTTCTGTGGGGGATGGAGGTGGCTCGGAGAACGTGGCAGGGACGGCAGGTCTAGTACGGAGCGCGGGTCGCCGCCTCCAGCAGCGCCCCGACCCGCGGCTGCGGCAGGTCCAGGCAGCGCCCGACCGCGGCCAGCGCCTCGCGCTCCTGCGGCAGGTAGCGCCCGTCGGCCAGCGCGATCGCCGCGCCCTGCAGCAGCAGCCGCTCGCGGCCCTGGTGGGCGAGGTGGGGGGTGAGCGGTTCGAGCACCGCGTGCAGTTCCACGGCCAGGCCCCCGGACATCCCGTGGGCGTCGTGGAGTTCGCCGCCGAGCCCGGAGAGCGCGGCGAGCGCGGCCAGCACCTGGGCCTCGCCGCAGTCCTCGAACCCGGCCTCGCGCACCGCCGTGCAGGCCGCCTCGCGGGCCGCCCGGTGGGCGGTTCCGCCGGCCGCGAGCAGGGCCAGCGCGATGGTGTACTGGGCGTCCCGCAGCATCGCGCCGAGGCGCACGCAGGTCGGCTGCTCCAGGCTCTCGACGCCGTACCGGCCGTGGCAGCTGGTGCACTGCACGCTGCCGATCACCGGCCCGAGCGGGACCACCGGGGTCCCGAGCAACCGCAGCCACCGCCGGCCGTGCTGCCGGCGGTAGTTGCGGTCGCCGCCGCAGCCCGGGCAGAAGAAGTCACCGAGAACGTCAGTCCGCCACCGCGGGCGAACACCCCACAACCTGGTCACGGCGCCACTCCCCAGACATGGCAGGCGGCCTGCTCGACGATGGGCAGGTCACGCGACCGGACACCGAGCCGTCCCACCGACCCGGCTTCCCGGTGGATCGATGTTGCCATGGTTACCGGCACGTGTCAGTACCTCGAACGGCTTCCGATTCCAAAAAATGTGGCGCAGGACACAGCGCCCCGGCCGGTGCCCGCGGGCACGGCGAAGGGCCGCCCCGAAGGACGGCCCCGCCGGATGCCACTCGTACGAACTACCCGCGCTGCGACCGATTGACGGCGCTGATCATCGCCTTCAGCGAGGCCAGCACGGTGTTGCCGTCGATGCCCACGCCCCACAGCACCTTGCCGTCCACGGCGCACTCGACGTACGCGGCGGCCTGGGCGTCGCCGCCCTCGCTCAGCGCGTGCTCGGCGTAGTCCAGGACGCGGACGTCCACGCCGATCCGGGCCAGCGCGTCCGCGAAGGCGGAGACCGGGCCGTTGCCGGTACCGGTCAGGGTCACCGGCTCGCCGTCCACCAGCGCCTCGGCGGTCAGCGCGTCCCGGCCGTCCTCGGTGGTCAGGGTGCGCGAACCGCTCAGCGAGATCCGGCCCCACGGGTTGGCGGTGGTCGGCAGGTACTCGTCCTCGAAGACCGCCCAGATGTCGGCCGGGGTGACCTCGCCGCCCTCGGCGTCGGTCTTGGCCTGGATGATCCGGGAGAACTCGATCTGCATCCGGCGCGGCAGGTCCAGCTTGTGGTCGTTCTTCAGCACGTACGCCACGCCGCCCTTGCCGGACTGGCTGTTGACCCGGATGACCGCCTCGTAGGTGCGGCCGACGTCCTTCGGGTCGATCGGCAGGTACGGCACGCCCCAGGGGTGCTCCTCCACCGGTACGCCGGCCGCCTTGGCGTCCGCCTCCAGGGCGTCGAACCCCTTCTTGATGGCGTCCTGGTGGGAGCCGGAGAAGGAGGTGTACACCAGGTCGCCGGCGTACGGGTGGCGCGGGTGCACCTCCATCTGGTTGCAGTACTCGGCGGTGCGGCGCACCTCGTCGATGTCGGAGAAGTCGATCTGCGGGTCGATGCCCTGCGAGAACAGGTTCATCCCCAGCGTCACCAGGTCGACGTTGCCGGTCCGCTCGCCCTGCCCGAACAGGCAGCCCTCGATGCGGTCCGCGCCCGCCATGTAGGCCAGTTCGGCGGAGGCGACGGCGGTGCCGCGGTCGTTGTGCGGGTGCACCGACAGGCAGACGAACTCGCGGCGCGACAGGTGGCGCGACATCCACTCGAACTGGTCGGCCTGGACGTTCGGGGTGGCCCGCTCGATGGTGGCCGGCAGGTTCAGGATGATCTCGCGGCCCTCGCCCGGCTGCCAGACGTCCATCACCGCCTCGCAGACCTCCAGCGCGAAGTCCAGCTCGGTGTCGACGAAGATCTCCGGCGAGTACTGGTAGCCGAAGACGGTGTCCTCGCCCAGCAGCTTCTCGGCGTACTCCATCACCAGCCGGGTGCCGTCGGTGGCGATCGCCTTGGTGGCGGCCATGTCGTTGCGGAACACCACCCGGCGGAACAGCGGCGCCGTCGCGTTGTACAGGTGGACGGTCGCGCGCGGGGCGCCGACCAGCGACTCGACGGTCTTCTCGATCAGCTCCTCGCGGGCCTGCGTCAGGACCGAGATGGTGACGTCCTCGGGGATCGCCCCCTCCTCGATCAGCGACCGTACGAAGGCGTGGTCGGTGGCGCCGGAGGAGGGGAAGCCGACCTCGATCTCCTTGTAGCCCATGGCGACCAGCAGGTCGAACATCTTGCGCTTGCGGGCCGGGGACATCGGGTCGATCAGCGCCTGGTTGCCGTCCCGCAGGTCGGTCGAGAGCCAGCGCGGCGCCTTGCTGATCACCGCGTTCGGCCAGGTGCGGTCCGGCAGGTCCACGGTGCCGAACGGCAGGTAGCGCCCGTACCGCATGCCGGAGGGCTGCTGGCGCACGGAGGCGGCGGTGATCGGGGTGGGCCGGTCGACGAAGGCGCGGGCGGCGGAGATGGACGCGGCGGAGGTCTGCTCGGTCATGGAGGTGACTCTCGGCTTCCTGTGGATGCGTGGTGCGGGCTGGTCGGGTGGGTTCGACACCGACTGGCCGGCCTCTGCTGCCGCTCGCGGCCCGCCGTTGGACCGCCGGTTGCGCGCACAGCTCGTTCCCCGCGGCGAGGGAGCCGGCCCCAGTGGACTACAGGCCCTCGACGCGGCAGCTAAGAAGAAGCAGCCCGTTGCGCATGATGGCCCCAGCGTAACCCAGCGCCGCGCGCCCCCGAAGTGATCCGGGCTTCCGTTCCACTCCTTGAGACGTCGACCGGTCATGCCAAAGGTCGTGACATATGGTCACCGATGCCTCACTCTGGGCTACATGACTGCAGCAATACCGATCTGCACGATCGTCCCGCCGTACGTCCTGGACCGCCTCGTCGAGGCCGGTCACGAAGCCGCCGTCCACACCCTCACGCTCGACGCCGCGCACCGCGCGGCCCGCCTCTCCCCGCCCCCGCCCACCGGCGGCGCCCCGGGCCTCGACCGGGTGATCTCCGACTCGGGGCACGGCCGGCGGCTGCCCGGGCGCACCGTGCGCACCGAGGGCCAGGCCGCGGCCTCCGACCCCTCCGTCAACCACGCCTACGACGGCCTCGGCGCCACCTTCGCGCTCTACGCCGACGCCTTCGGCCGCCACTCGATCGACGACCAGGGCCTGCGGCTGGACGCCAGCGTCCACTACGGCCGCGACTACGACAACGCCTTCTGGAACGGCCACCAGATGGTCTTCGGCGACGGCGACGGCCGGATCTTCGGCGACTTCACCGCCTGCATCGACGTCATCGGCCACGAACTCACCCACGGCGTCACCCAGTTCACCGCCGGCCTGGACTACCAGGACCAGCCCGGCGCGCTCAACGAGTCGGTCTCCGACGTCTTCGGCTCGCTGGTCAAGCAGTACGCGCTGCACCAGAGCGCCGCCGACGCCGACTGGCTGATCGGCGCCGGACTGCTCGCCCCCGGCATCCAGGGCGTGGCGCTGCGCTCGATGAAGGCCCCCGGCACCGCCTACGACGACCCGCAGCTCGGCAAGGACCCGCAGCCCGCGCACATGCGGGACTACGTGAACACCTCCGAGGACAACGGCGGGGTGCACATCAACTCCGGCATCCCCAACCACGCGTTCTACCTGCTGGCCACCGCCCTCGGCGGCTCGTCCTGGGAGCGCGCCGGACGGATCTGGTACGACGCGCTGACCGGGCACGCGGTGCCCGCGGACGCCGACTTCACCGCCTTCGCCCAGGCCACCGTGGCCGCCGCCAAGGCCCGCTACCCCGACCAGCCCTCGGTCGCGGACACCGTGACGGCCTCCTGGGCGCAGGTCGGCGTCAGCCCGGGGTGACCGCAGGGCCGCACCGCGGATCCCGGGCCCGGACGGCGGCGGTTGAGACCGGGTTGAGCCGGGCTCAAGGTCACGGTCCGGGAAAAGAGCGGCGAACCCCTTCCCTGCGTAGCACCATGGGCACCATGCGTATCCAGGTGACCCGGACCGGCGGCTTCGCGGGAATCGTCCGCCACGCGGAGCTCGACACCGCCGACCGCACGGACGCCCCGCACGTGCACGCACTCGCCCGCGAGGCCGTCGCGGGCGGGCTGCGCGCCCCCTCGTACGGCGTGCCGGACGGCTTCCACTACGAGATCACCGTGGACGGCCGGACGGTGTACTGCGCCGACCCGAAGCTCACCGACTCGCAGCGGGAGCTGGTCTCCCTGGTGCTGCGCGAGGGCGCGTAGCACCGGAGAGGCCAGCCGGCCCGGGGCTGCCTCAGATCCAGCCGTCGAGGGCCGCCAGGAAGCCCTCGTGGTCGTCCCGGTGCACGTTGTGCCCGGCACCGGCGACGGTGCGCACCTCGAAGCCGCGGGCGCGCAGCGCCTCGGTGTCCTCGGCGCGCACCACGGTGCTGTCGTCCGCCCGCACGACCAGCGAGGGCACGGCGGGAGCGGCCGGCAGGTCCGACCCCTGGGCCGCCAGGGCCACCGCCGTGTCGGTGTCCCAGTGGGCCAGGGCGTCGAGCTTGACCTCGACGTCGGCGGCCGACCAGTGCGGGTTCTTCGCGACGAGCCCCTCGCGGGTGTCCTCCCGCTCCGCGACCCAGGCGGTCGGGTCCAGCCCCCACTGCCGGAACCGCCAGCCCGGGTCCACGTAGACCGCGCGGGCCGGCTTGAGCCGCTCGACGGCGTCCGCGAGGACGATCCCGCCGAGCGAGTGGCCGATCGCCAGCTCCGGCCCGGTCGGCAGGGTCTCCAGCAGGTCCTCGGTGTACGCGGCCAGTGGGTAGCGCTCCAGCGGGCTGCCCCCGGTGCCGCGCGGGCTCAGCCCGTGCCCGCGCAGGTCGACGGCGACCACCCGGTAGCCGCGCTCGGCCAGCTCCGGGCCGACCCGCCGCCAGGTGCGGTGGTCGAAGGTGATGCCGTGCACCAGCAGGGCCGTCCGCTCCCCGCTGCCCCACTCCCGGGTGTGCAACTTCATTGCGCCTGCCCCCTTCTGACGTCGCGTGAGGCCCGACCGACGGGTCGGGCCCGGTCGGACGCGCAACGTCCGGCCGGGCCCTCGGTATTCCCGCTGGGGTGAATTCCCCTGTCAGAAACCCAGGTTGTCAGAAACGCAGGTTGTCAGAAGCCCAGCTTGCGCAGCTGCTTCGGGTCGCGCTGCCAGTCCTTGGCGACCTTGACGTGCAGGTCCAGGTAGACCGGCGTGCCGAGCAGCGCCTCGATGTGCTTGCGGGCGGTGGTGCCGACGTGCTTGAGCCGCGCGCCCTTGGCGCCGATCACGATCGCCTTCTGGCTCTGCCGCTCGATGTAGACGTTGGCGTGGATGTCCAGCAGCGGGCGGTCCGCCGGGCGGCCCTCGCGCGGGAGCATCTCCTCGACCACGACGGCCAGCGAGTGCGGCAGTTCGTCCCGCACGCCCTCCAGGGCGGCCTCGCGGATCAGCTCGGCGACCATGATCTGCTCGGGCTCGTCGGTGAGGTCGCCCTCCGGGTAGAGCTGGTCGCCCTCCGGCAGCAGCTTGGTGAGCAGGTCGGCGACCAGCTCCACCTGCTTGTCGCCGACGGCGGAGACCGGGATGATCTCGGCCCACTCGAAGCCCAGCTCGATGCCGAGCTGGTGGATGGCGATCAGCTGCTCGGCCAGGCGCTTGGAGTCGACCAGGTCGGTCTTGGTGACGATGGCGACCTTCGGGGTCTTCTTGATCCCGGCGATCTCCTTGGCGATGAACTTGTCGCCGGGGCCGATCTTCTGGTCGGCGGGCAGGCAGAAGCCGATCACGTCGACCTCGGCCCAGGTGGTGCGGACGAGGTCATTGAGGCGCTCGCCGAGCAGCGTGCGCGGCTTGTGCAGGCCGGGGGTGTCGACCAGCACGAGCTGGGCGTCCGGGCGGTGCACGATGCCGCGCACGGTGTGCCGGGTGGTCTGCGGGCGGTCGGAGGTGATCGCGACCTTCGTCCCCACCAGGGCGTTGGTCAGGGTCGACTTGCCCGCATTCGGCCGGCCGACGAAGCACGCGAACCCGGAGCGGTACGAGGAGGAAGGGGCATTCATGGGCTCCATTCTCCCTGATCACCGGAGCCCCGCCGTCCGGGGGCGTCCCCGGGGTGCCCGCGGGGGCTCCCACGGCCCCCGGCGCGCCCCCGCGGGGGGCTCAGCCCTTCCGGCCGCCCTTGCCGCCGCCGGGGATCAGCGCGATCACCACCAGCACCAGCAGGAAGCCCAGCGAGCCGTACAGCCAGAACGGCGAACCGGTCTCCTGCCACTTGCCCAGCCCCATCACGAACAGCAGCAGCCCGGCGAAGAACGCCACCGCCCCCATGCCCCAGTCCCCTCACCGTGTCCACTCCCCCCGGTGAGATTATCTGCAGAAGCAAGGGGGTAACCACCGCCGGACCACCCCGACCGGGAGAGGCCCCCGGGCAGGCGTCAGCGCGCCTCGGCGGCCACCCGCAGCACCCCGTCCGGACCGGCCAGCAGCACCGGCGTCCCGGCCCCGCCCAGGTCCCGCACCGCCGCCAGGTCCGCCTCGGCCGGCTGCTCCGCCTCGCTGACCACGGCCGCCGCCTCCAGCGACTTCGCGCCGCTGGCCACCGCCATCGCCACCGCCGTCTGCAGCGCGCTCAGCCGCAGCGACTCCAGCGCGACCGTCCCGGCCACGTAGGTGCGGCCGGTCTCGTCACGCACCGCGGCCCCCTCGGCAACGCCGTTGCGGGCGCGGGCCGAGCGGGCCAGGGTGATGATCTTCTTGTCTTCGGGGTCGAGCTCGACGATGTCACTCATGCCGCCGAGCATATGTGCCCGCCCCGAGCCGAAGGGGCGCGCCGGTGCCGAAAGGGAGAAGCGACAAGCGAGGCACGAGCGCCGGAGCGCCGACCGTCGGCACCGGGTCAGAGCGCCCCGGAGGCGAGCGGGCGAGTAGCAGCCCTCCCTCAGTGGCCGACCGGGTGGGTCCGGCCCGGGTTCGGGTTGAGGACCTTGACGAAGGTCTTCGGCCCCGAGGGCAGCGGCTCCTCGTGCTCGGTGCGCTCGCGCCAGAACGGGTTGTCGTGCGGCAGGTGGCTGCTCACCCGGCCGTACATCCCGAAGGTGGTCAGGACGACCCCGAAGACGAACGCGAACAGCACGTTCGACATCCGGAAGTTGAGGATGTTGGCGTCCGGCCGGCCGAGCACCGTCAGACCGTAGAAGCCGGACAGGACAAACAGCACGCCCGCCGTCATGTTGAGGTTCGACGCGAAGTTCCCGCCGATCACCGCCCCGAGCACCAGGATCGCGCCCACCACGATGGACAGGATGCTCAGCGCACCGTTGGTCGACAGCCCGGCGATCCGGTCGCCGTGGGTGGCCAGGAAGCCGGGGTGGTCGGTCAGTCCCAGGCACCCGAACACGATCAGGAAGATCCCCCCGAGCCCCGCCCCGATCCGCCACACCACGGCGAGCCGGTTGTCGACGGGCAGTTCGTCTTGCAGCTTCATGGCGACCTCCAGAGCCGGGCCACGGCCCGGCCACGGCCTAGCTGTAGGGATGGCTCCCCTGCATGTGCGGCGTCTCGTGCATGTAGAGCGAGCCGCACTGCTGGCAGCAGCGCAGCCCCGTCCCCCACTCCTGCTCGGGCCGCGTCTCGGCGTCGTCGGGCATGGTCCGGCCGCAGAGCGCCGTCGACGGATCCTCGTCCCGCACCACGTGCCAGGACTTGACTCCGCCGGCCGCCCCCTGCGGGCCGTACTCCGCGCGAAGTTTGTGCGTCATGCCCTCCATGGTCGCTCGGCGACCCCGCACCCGCTACTCGCCGGGAACACCCTCCGGCTCGTCCGTCCCGCGGACCGGGGAGGCGACCATCGAACCGATCCGGTTGCGGCGCCCGGCCGAGGACTCGGCGGTCAGCAGGATGCCGGTCAGGCCGCCCGCGGCCGCCTCCGGCAGCGGGATCTCGCAGGCGGAGCCGGGGATCGGCACCCGGCCGAGGTGCTTGGCCAGCAGGCCGCCGACGGTCTCGACGTCCTCGTCCTCCAGCTCGATGCCGAACAGCTCGCCCAGGTCCTCCACCAGCAGGCGGGCGGTGATCCGGTACGAGCCGTCGCCGAGGTCCTCCACCGGCGCGACCTCCCGGTCGTACTCGTCGGTGATCTCGCCGACGATCTCCTCCAGGACGTCCTCGATGGTGACCAGGCCGGCCGTGCCGCCGTACTCGTCGATCACGATCGCCACGTGCGAGCGGCGCTGCTGCATCTCGCGCAGCAGGTCGCCGGCCGGCTTGGAGTCCGGGACGAAGACCGCCGGGCGCATCACCGCGCCGACCTCCTCGGCCTCCGCCTCCCGGTTGATGTGGGTGCGCCGCACCAGGTCCTTGAGGTAGACGATGCCGACCACGTCGTCCTCGTTGTCCCCGACCACCGGGATCCGCGAGAAGCCCGAGCGCAGCGCCAGGGTGAGCGCCTGCCGGACGGTCTTGTGCCGCTCGATCATCACCAGGTCGGTGCGCGGCACCATCACCTCGCGCACGATGGTGTCGCCCAGTTCGAAGACCGAGTGCACCATCCGGCGCTCCTCGTCCTCGATCAGGTCGTCCTTCTCGGCGAGGTCCACCAGGGCCCGCAGCTCCGCCTCGGAGGCGAACGGCCCCTCCCGGTAGCCCTTGCCCGGGGTCAGCGCGTTGCCGAGCAGGATCAGCAGCCGCGGGATCGGGCCGAGCACCGCGGCCAGCGGCAGCAGCACGAAGGAGGCCGCGGTCGCGGTGCTGAGCGGGTGCTGGCGCCCGATCGTGCGCGGCGAGACCCCCACCGCGACGAAGGACACCAGCACCATCACGCCGAACGCCAGCAGCACGGCCTGCCAGGTCGGGGTCACGTTGCGCACGCACACAACGGTGACCAGGACCGCCGCCGCCATCTCGCTGGCCACCCGGATCAGGGTCGCCAGGTTGAGGTAGCGGATCGGGTCGGAGGCGAGGGTCAGCAGCCGCGCCGAGCCCCGCCGTCCGACCCGCACGGCCTCCTCCGCCCGGAACCGGGAGACCCGGGAGATGCCCGCCTCGGCGCACGCGGCCAGCCAGCCGAGCACGACGAGCAGCACGGCACCCAGGATGAAGCTCGTACTCTCACCACTCACAGGGGTTCGGGCTCCGCGCTCAGTGGGTGGTGGGGGCCGGGGAGATGCCGCCGAGGCCGCGGCCCGCCCGCCAGTCGTCCAGGATGCGCTTCTGGAGGGCGAACATCTCCTCCTCCTCCTCGGGCTCCTCGTGGTCGTAGCCGAGGACGTGCAGCACACCGTGCACGGTGAGCAGCTGCAGCTCCTCGTCCATCGAGTGCTTCGAGGGGGCCGCCTTGCCCTGCTGCTCGGCGACCTCGGGGCAGAGCACGATGTCGCCGAGCAGACCCTGCGGCAGCTCCTCGCCCTCCTTGCCCGGGCGCAGCTCGTCCATCGGGAACGACATCACGTCGGTCGGGCCGGGCAGGTCCATCCACTGGATGTGCAGCTCCTCCATCGCCGCACCGTCCACCAGGATCACGGACAGTTCGGACTGCGGGTGGATCCGCATCTTGTCCAGTGCGAAGCGGGCGACGTCGAGGATGGCTTCCTCATCGGCGTCCCAACCGGACTCGTTGGCGATGTCGATCGACATGACGGGCTGTGTGCTCAGCTTTCGGTGCGATGGGACTGTCGGGGTGCGCGCGGTGCGCGGGGCGCGGCCGCCTTGCCCGGGCGCCGCTGGGCGGGCTTGCGGGCGGTCGGGGAGGCCTCCTCGGCCTCCTGGCGGGCGTCCCAGCGCTCGTACGCGTCCACGATCCGGCCGACCAGCTTGTGGCGGACCACGTCGGTGCTGGTGAGGACGGAGAAGTGGATGTCGGGCACGTCGGCCAGGATCTCCTGGACGACCTTGAGGCCGCTCCTGGTCCCACTCGGGAGGTCGATCTGGGTGGTGTCACCGGTGACGACGACCCGGGAGTTGAACCCGAGGCGGGTGAGGAACATCTTGATCTGCTCGGGCGAGGTGTTCTGGGCCTCGTCGAGGATGATGAAGGCGTCGTTGAGGGTGCGGCCGCGCATGTACGCGAGCGGCGCGACCTCGATGGTGCCGGCCGCCATCAGCCGCGGGATGGAGTCCGGGTCGATCATGTCGTGCAGCGCGTCGTAGAGCGGGCGCAGGTACGGGTCGATCTTCTCGTACAGGGTGCCGGGCAGGAAGCCCAGCCGCTCCCCCGCCTCGACCGCCGGGCGGGTCAGGATGATCCGGTTGACCTCCTTGGCCTGCAGGGCCTGGACGGCCTTGGCCATCGCCAGGTAGGTCTTGCCGGTGCCGGCCGGGCCGAGGCCGAAGGTGATCGTGTGCTTGTCGATCGCCTCGACGTAGCGCTGCTGGTTGAGGGTCTTGGGGCGGATCGTGCGGCCGCGGTTGGACAGGATGTTCGCGGTGAACACCTGGGACGGCGCCGGGCTGTCCGGGTCCTGCTCCTGGCTGCGGAGCATGGCGATGGAACGCTCCACGGAGTCCTCCGTCAGGGGCTGGCCGGTGCGCAGCACCAGCATCATCTCGCTGAAGAGCTTCTGGACGAGGGCGACCTCGGCACGCGTCCCGGTGGCGGTCACCTCGTTGCCGCGGACGTGGATGTCGGCGGCGGGGAAGCCCTGCTCGATCACGCGCAGCAGCGAGTCCGCGGTGCCGAGCAGGGTGACCATCGGGTGCTTCTCGGGGATGACGATCCGGGCGCTGACGCGGCCGTCGTCGGCCGGTTCGGGGCGCGACTGTCCGTTCGTACGGGTCTGCGATGTGTCACTCATAGGTCGGCGCTGGGGCCTGCCTCATCCCATCCGTGGTCTCGTGTGCCGCTCGGTCTCCGGGGCACCAGGGTACGCCGCGCGCGTGATCGCCGCGGCGGGCGGCGGGGCCGCACCCGTCGATGCTGCGGCAGTTCCGGGGCCGGCGCGAGCCCTTTTTCGTCCGCGCGCGCCCCGGGCCCGCCGCGCCGGTGCCCCGCAGGCCCCCGGTCACGGCTGGCGGCGGGCCGGCACGGGCACCCGGACGAGGTCGGTGGCGAGCACCAGTTCCCCGTCGAAGTGCTTGCGGGCGTCGGCCAGGTGCTGGCCCAGGTCCGGGTAGCGCTGGGAGAAGTGGGTCAGCACCAGGGTGCGCGCGCCGGCCTCGGCGGCGACCTTGGCGGCCTGCCCGGCGGTGAGGTGGCCGTGCTCCTCGGCGAGCCGGGAGTCGGCGTCGGTGAAGGTGGCCTCGACCACCAGCAGGTCGGCGCCCTCGGCGAGAGCGTGCACGCCCTCGCAGAGCCGGGTGTCCATCACGAAGGCGAACCGCTGGCCCGGCCGCGGCTCGCTGACCTCGTCCAGGGTCACCTTGCGGCCGTCCACCTCGATCGCGCCCTCGTGCTGCAGCCGGCCCACCGCCGGGCCGGCCACGCCGAGCGCGGCGAGCCGCCCGGGCACCAGCCGGCGGCCGTCCGGCTCGGACAGCCGGTAGCCGAAGGACTCCACGGGGTGGTCCAGGCGCACGGCGTCCAGCGCGAAGCGGGCGCCGGGCGCGGGCAGCGGGCCCGGCTCGTCGATCGGCCGGGGCCGCAGCACGGCGGTCTCGTGGTAGGCGGTGGCGTGCCGCAGCCGCTCGAAGTAGACCTCGCCGGAGGCCGGGAAGTAGACGTCCACCGGGTGCGGGACGCGGTCCAGGTTGATCCGCTGGATCACCCCGGCGAGGCCCAGGCAGTGGTCGCCGTGGAAGTGGGTCACCGCGATCCGGGTGATCTGGGTGGCCGTGACCCCGGCGTGCAGCATCTGGCGCTGGGTGCCCTCGCCGGGGTCGAACAGCAGGCCCTCGCCGTCCCAGCGCAGCAGGTAGCCGTTGTGGTTGCGGTGCCGGGTGGGCACCTGGCTGGCGGTGCCGAGGACGACGAGTTCGCGCTGGGACACCTGGGATCAGACCATGCTCTCGGTCATGTGGGTGCCGCCGAGCACGTGGACGTGCGCGTGGAAGATCGTCTGACCGGCGCCCGCACCGGTGTTGAAGATCAGCCGGTAGTCCGCGAGGCCCTCGTCCTCGGCCACCCGGCCCGCCTCGGCGAGCAGCTCGCCGGCGATCTCCGGCTCGGCGGCGGCCAGCGTGGCGGCGTTCGGGTAGTGGACGTGCGGGATGACCAGGACGTGCACGGGGGCCTTGGGGGCGATGTCGCGGAAGGCGAGGGTGCGCTCGGTCTTGCGCACCACCGTCGCCGGGATCTCGCCCGCCACGATCTTGCAGAACAGGCAGTCGGGCTGCGGCTCGCCGGCCATGGCGTCTCCTCGGTTCGGTTCGTCGTCGGTCGCGTGCTGCGGTCGCGTGCGTCGGTCGCGTGCTGCGGGTCGTGCGGGCGCCGTACGGGCGCAGCCTAGCCGAGCCCGGCCACGGCCTGCCGGTACTCCTGCAGGTGCTTCCAACGCACCGCGCGCATCCCGACGACGTCGCCGTCGTCGAGGTCGAAGTCCTCGGACAGGAACGCCACCGCGAGGAAGACGAAACCGAGCAGCCAGCGCCTGGTGAGCCGCCAGGTGTTCGGGTGCATCACGCGCTTGGTGCGCACCACCCGCATCGCCAGCACCCCCTTGCCGACGCTGAAGCCGACCAGCCGGGCGAGCACGACCTGGTTGAGGAAGGACGCGAGGAGGCCGACGACGACCAGCGCCACGAAGTACGGCACGGCCGGGCCGCCGGTCTGCACGGCGTGGCCGGCCACGTGCTTGACCTTCGGCCGGCTCGCGGCGTTGGCGGCGACGAAGCCGAGCCCGACCGCGAAGGCGCAGTCGAGCACGATCGCCAGGAAGCGCCGCCCGCCGCCCGCCTCCTTGGGGCAGGGCGGCAGCGCCGCGGCGGGCCGCGGCTGCTGCGGGTAGGGGTTCGCGTACGGCTGCGGCTGCGGCTGCGGCTGCGGCTGGCCGTACTGCTGCGGCGGCTGCGGCGCGTACCCCTGCTGCGGGTAGGGCTGCGGTTGCTGCTGGTACTGCGGTGGGTACGGCTGCGGCGGCTGCTGGTACTGCGGCTGCTGCGGATACCCCTGCTGCGGCTGTGCGTAAGGGTTCTGGCCGTACTGCGGCGGCGGGTAGCCCTGCGCCATCTGATTCCCCCGAGAGCTGTGGATCAAGAAACAGCCCCGCATCCTACCCACGCCCCGGAGCGGGAAGTCGGCCCGTCCGACTTCCCGCTCTGTGACTCGCCCGCTCGACTCCGGGGCGGGCACTCGCCCGCTACTCCCAGGGCAGCGGCGGCGCCGTGCGGGCCGGGGTCGCGGCGAGCGCGGCCAGGGCGAGCCGGACGCCCTCGGCCAGCTGCGGGTCCTCGCCGGCCGCCCACTGGTGCGGGGCGATCGGTACCTCGACGTCCGGGTCGACGCCGTGGTTCTCCACGCCCCAGCCGTAGTTCTCCAGCCAGAACGCGTACTTGGGCTGGGTGACGAGGGTGCCGTCGACCAGCCGGTAGCGGCTGTCGATGCCGATCACCCCGCCCCAGGTGCGGGTGCCGACGACCGGGCCGATCCCCAGCGCCTGGATGGCGGCGTTGACGATGTCGCCGTCCGAGCCGGAGTCCTGGTCGGCGAGCGCGACGACCGGCCCGCGCGGGGCGTCGCCCGGGTACGGGACGGGGTTGTCGGTGTCCCGGCTGACGTTCCAGCCGACGATCCGGCGGGCGAGCTTCTCGATCACCAGCTGCGAGGTGTGGCCGCCGCGGTTCTCCCGGATGTCGACGATCACGCCCTCCTTGGCCATCTCCGAGCGCAGGTCGCGGTGGATCTGGGCCCAGCCGGTGGTCTGCATGTCGGGGACGTGCAGGTAGCCGAGGCGCCCGCCGGAGAGCTCGCGCACCGCGGCCCGCCGCCCGGCCACCCAGTCGTGGTAGCGCAGCGCCTCCTCGTCGGCGAGCGGGACGACCACCGGGTGGCGCTGGTCGGTGCCGTCCTTGCCGGCCACGGTCAGCTCGACGGGCTGCCCGGCGGTGCCGGCCAGCAGCGGGGCCGGGCCGGTGACCGGGTCCACCGGGCGGCCGTTGACCGCCAGGATCGCGTCGCCCGGGCGGATCGCGGCGCCGGGCGCGGCCAGCGGCGAGCGGGCCCGCGGGTCGGAGGACTCGCCGGGCAGGATCCGGGCGATCCGCCACTGCCCGCCGTCCCTCACCAGGTCCGCGCCGAGCAGGCCCTGGCGCCGGGCGGGCTCGGTGTGCGCGCCGTACGGGAGCACGTAGGCGTGCGAGGTGCCGAGTTCGCCGTGCACCTCCCAGAGCAGGTCGACCAGGTCGTCGTGCGAGCCGACCCGCTCCACCAGCGGCCGGTAGCGTTCCAGGACGCCGGCCCAGTCGACGCCGGAGAGGTCGGGGCGCCAGAAGTTGTCGCGCATCAGCCGGCCGTTCTCGGCGTACATCTGCCGCCACTCGGCGGCCGGGTCGACGGTGACCCGCAGCCGGGCGAGGTCGACGGCGGTCTCGTCGTCCTCGCCGCCCGCCTTGTGGTCGGCCGGGACGATCCGCAGCTCGCCCTCGTCCAGCACGGCGACCCGGCTGCCGTCCCCGCTGACCGCGAAGCCGTCGACGTCGTGCACCAGCTGCTCGACCCGGCGCTTCTTCAGGTCGAAGCGCTCCAGCACCGGCCGGGGCCGCTCGTCCTCCAACGAGGCGGCCTCGTCGCCGAGTTCGCCGAGCAGCGGGACCCTGGTCCACAGCACGCCGTCCTTGGCGGCCCGCAGGGTGCCGAACAGCCCGCCCTCGACCGGGAACGGGACGATCCGGTCGGCGATGCCGTCCAGGTCCACCCTGGTCGCCGGCGCGGCCTCGCCGCCCTCCTCGCCGTCCGCCTTCTTGGCCCGCGGCTCGTCCTCCTCCCCGCCGAGCGCGCGCCCGGCCCGCTGCGGCCCGAACGGGGACGGCGTGTCGGCGGCCAGCGTGATCAGGTACGGGCGGCAGCCGTTGGGGAAGGACAGGTCGAAGACGTGCGAGTCGTAGACCGGGTCGAAGTTGCGCACCGACAGGAACGCCAGGTAGCGGCCGTCCGCGGTGAAGGCCGGCGAGGTGTCGATGAAGCGCTGCTGGGTGGCCTCGCTCACCGTCCGGGTGGCCAGGTTGGCCAGCACGATCTGGCGCAGCGAGTACGGGCCCAGCCCCGGCACCGGGCGCGACCAGGCCAGCCAGGCCGAGTCCGGGCTGAAGACCAGGCCGCTGACCTGGCCGTCGGTGCTGCGCTCCAGCTCGTGCACGGTGCCGTCGGCGAGCGTCACCAGCAGCACCCGGCCGTCGTGCACGCCGAGCGCGGCCTGCTTGCCGTCCGGGGAGACGGCCAGCACGTTGACCCGGCCGAGCTGCCCCGCGGCCAGCCGGCGGCGCTCGGCGCCGTGCACGGCGGGGGCGAACTCCAGGGCGTCCTCGCCCTCGGCGTCGGACACCCAGAGCACGCCCTGGGCGCCGTCCTCGCCCGGCACCACCCGGGCCAGGCGCCCGCGCACGCCCGGCGTCTCGTCCAGCACCCGGGCCGGGCCCTCGCGGTGGGTCAGCCAGTGCACGCTGCCGCGCACCACGACGGCGCTGGCCCGGCCGGTGCGGTCGGGGGCGACGGACTCCAGCCAGTGCGCGGCGGGCACCGGGCGGGGGCGGCGGCCGCTGCGCGGGCCGGCCAGCCGGACGTCCAGGCGGCGCGGTTCGGCGCCCTCGGCCAGGCCCTCCAGCAGCCACAGGTCGCCGGCCCGGTGGAACACCACCCGGGTGCCGTCGGTGGTGGCGTCGCGGGCGTAGAAACCCTCCGGGTCGGTGGTGTGGCGGCGCAGGTCGGAGCCGTCGGGGCGGCTGGACCACAGCTCGCCGACGCCCTCGTGGTCGGACAGGAAGGCGATCCTGCCGCCCTGCTCGCCATCGGAACCGGCGACCCACAGCGGCGAGGACAGCTGGCCGTCCAGGTCCTCGTGGATCCGGGCGAACTCGTCCCGGCCGATCCACAGCTTGCCCGCCCGGCCGCCCCGGTAGCGCTTCCACCAGGCCGGCTCGCGGATCGCGGCACTGGCCAGCAGCACCCGGTCGCCGCCCGGCTCCAGGGCGATCCCGCCGACCGGCCCGTACGGCAGCCGCACCGGCTCGCCGCCGTCCAGCGGCACGGCCTGCGCCCAGGTGCGGCGCGGGGTGGCCTGGCCGGCCCCGGTGGTGGCGATCGGGCGGCCGTCGGCCGTCCAGCCCTGCACCCGGGTCTGGCCGCTGCCCCAGTGGGTGAGCCGGCGCGACGGCCCGCCGTCCACCGGCACCACGTGCACCTCGGGCGCGCCGTCCCGGGTGGAGGTGAAGGCGATGTGCCGCCCGTCCGGGGAGAACCGGGGGTCCCGGACCGGCAGGTGGTCGGCCGTCAGCCGCCAGGCCCGGCCGCCCTCCAGCGGGGCGAGCCAGACGTCGTTCTCGGCGACGAAGGTGACCAGGTCGGCGTGCAGGTGGGGATGGCGCAGGTAGGCGCCCGCAGAGGTGCTGAGGGAGTCCGTCACGCGGCCAGCGTAGGCACGTACGCACACGAGCCGCCCGGCTTTTCGGCAGAGTCGCGCCCCACGGGCGAGCCCGCTGGCCCCCGCCGCGAGACCGTAGTACCGGCTGCGGACGGACTGCGGGGTTCGAGGACGGGCGCTAGGGCGTGTCTGACAATTCGCGTCGGATCAGCGTGCGGCGTTGGGGTGCGTGCATCGCAAGGCGGAGGAGGGAGTCCATGCGGAGCATCGGCGACCGACGACAAGTGGAGGTGCGCAGCACCGAGGGGCCCAGCCGGTACGGCTTCGCGCCCGCCTCGGCGAAGGCGGCCAGCTCCTCCGGGGAGACCCCGCCCTCGGGGCCGACCACCAGCACGAGGTCGCCGGCCTGCGGCAGCGCGGCCAGGGCCAGCGGCTCGGCGCCCTCCTCGTGCAGCACGGCGGCGAACGCGGCCCGCGCCAGGACGGGCGCCAGCTGCCGGGTGGTCATCGGGTCGCGGACCTCGGGGAAGCGCAGCCGGCGGGACTGCTTGCCCGCCTCCCGGGCGGTGGCCCGCCACTTGGCGAGCGCCTTGGCGCCGCGCTCGCCCTTCCACTGGGTGATGCAGCGCGAGGCCGTCCACGGGATGACCACGTCCACGCCGACCTCGGTCATGGTCTCCACGGCCAGCTCGCCGCGGTCGCCCTTGGGCAGCGCCTGGACGACGACGATCCGCGGCGCCGGCTCCGGCTCCCGGCGCACGGCGGCGACGCTCACCTCGATCGCGTCCTTGCCGAGCACCGCGGCGACCGTCCCGTCCACGCCCAGCCCCAGCCCGTCGGAGAGGGTCACCGCCTCGCCCGGCTCCAGCCGCTTCACCGCGGCCGCGTGCCGCCCCTCCGGGCCGTCCAGGCGCACCACGGCCCCGGGCGCGGCGGCGGCGATCCGCTCGGTCTCGACGACGAAGACGGGCGCGGTCATGCGGGGAACCTCCGGAGGGGGGTGGAACGGGAACGCGAAAGGGGTGCCGAGGAAGCCTCGGCACCCCTCCCGGGACGGCTACCGGCCGTTGAAGGCGTCCTTCAGACGGGAGAAGAGGCCCTGCTGGCCCGGCGCGAACTGGCCGGACGGCCGCTCCTCGCCGCGCAGCACCGCCAGGCGGCGCAGCAGCTCCTCCTGCTCGGCGTCGAGCTTGGTGGGCGTCTTCACCTCGACGTGCACTATCAGGTCGCCGCGGCCGCCGCCGCGCAGGTGGGTGATGCCGCGGCCGTGCAGCGGGATCGACTGGCCGGACTGGGTGCCGGGCCGGATGTCGACCTCCTCCAGGCCGTCCAGGGTCTGCAGCGGCACCTGGGTGCCGAGCGAGGCCGCCGTCATCGGGATGGTGACGGTGCAGTGCAGGTCGTCCCCGCGCCGCTGGAAGATGGTGTGGGTGGTCTCGGCGATCTCGACGTACAGGTCGCCGGCCGGGCCGCCGCCGGGGCCGACCTCGCCCTCGCCGGCCAGCTGGATCCGGGTGCCGTTGTCGACACCGGCCGGGATCTTGACGGTCAGGGTGCGCCGGGCGCGGACCCGGCCGTCGCCGGCGCACTCCGGGCACGGGGTCGGCACGACGGTGCCGAAGCCCTGGCACTGCGGGCAGGGGCGGGAGGTCATGACCTGGCCCAGGAAGGACCGGGTGACCTGGGAGACCTCGCCCTTGCCGCGGCACATGTCGCAGGTCTGCGCGGAGGTGCCGGGGGCCGCGCCCTCGCCGTTGCAGGTGGTGCAGGTGACGGCGGTGTCGACCTGGAGTTCCTTGGTGGTGCCGAAGGCGGCCTCCTCCAGGGTGATCTCCAGCCGGATCATGGCGTCCTGCCCGCGGCGGGTGCGCGAGCGCGGGCCGCGCTGGCCGGCCGCGGCGCCGAAGAAGGCGTCCATGATGTCGGAGAAGCCGAAGCCCGCCGCGCCGGCGCCGAAGCCGCCCGCGCCACCGCCGCCCGGCGACAGCGGGTCCCCGCCGAGGTCGTAGACCTGGCGCTTCTGCGGATCGGAGAGCACCTCGTAGGCGGCGTTGATCTCCTTGAACCGCTCCTGCGTCTTCGGGTCCGGGTTGACGTCCGGGTGCAGTTCGCGTGCCAGGCGCCGGAACGCCTTCTTGATCTCGTCCTGCCCCGCATCCCGTCGGACGCCGAGTACCGCGTAGTAGTCCGTGGCCACCAAATGCTCCGCTTGTTCCGCCTGTAGTAGTGCTGCGACTGGACGCCGTCAGTAGTCTGACGGCCGTTGTGCTACGACTCGGCCAGGATCTGACCCACGTACCGTGCCACCGCTCGCACCGCCCCCATTGTGCCCGGGTAGTCCATCCGGGTCGGACCGATCACACCCAGCTTGGCCACGCTCTCGTCGCCCGAACCGTAACCGACCGAGACGACCGAGGTGGAATTCAGCCCCTCGTAGGCGATCTCCCGCCCGATCCGGACCGTCATCGCGGCGTCCGTGGTCTCACCCAGGAGGCGGAGCAGGACGACCTGCTCCTCCAGGGCTTCCAGCACCGGCTGGATGGTGAGCGGGAAGTCGTGGCCGAAGCGGGTCAGGTTGGCCGTGCCGGCCAGCATGATCCGCTCCTCGTTCTGTTCTGCGAGCGTCTCGAACAGCGTCGCCAGGACCGTGCTGACGGTCGGCCGGTCGGCCTGCTCGAACATCGCCGGAAGCTCCTCCAGCAGCCCGGGGACCTCCGGGAGGCGCCGGCCGGCGGCTCTGGTGTTGATCCTGGCCCGCAGGTCCGCCAGGACCGTCTCGCCGACCGGGCCCGGGCAGTCGACCATCCGCTGCTCGACCCGGCCGGTGTTGGTGATCAGCACCAGCATCACCTTCGCCGGGGCCAGGGCCACCAGCTCGATGTGCCGGACGGTGGAGCGCGACAGCGAGGGGTACTGCACCACCGCGACCTGCCGGGTCAGCTGGGCGAGCAGCCGCACGGTGCGCGCGACCACGTCGTCCAGGTCGACCGCGCCGTCCAGGAAGTGCCGGATCGCCCGGCGCTCGGGGGCGCTCATCGGCTTGACCTCGGCGAGCTTGTCGACGAAGAGGCGGTACCCCTTGTCGGTCGGGATGCGCCCGGCGCTGGTGTGCGGCTGGTGGATGTAGCCCTCCTCCTCCAGCGCCGCCATGTCGTTGCGGACGGTCGCCGGCGACACCCCGAGGTTGTGCCGTTCCACCAGGGCCTTGGAGCCGACCGGCTCCTCGGTGCCCACGTAGTCCTGCACGATCGCGCGAAGCACCGCGAGCTTGCGGTCGTCCAGCTGGCGGACCTCTCCGGCCATGGGGCACGCACCTCCGTCTTCGCACGTTGTCCGTCTGTGTGTCCCTGCAGTACTGCCACGGGCCGTCCCGGGAGGCCCCGGTCTTGGCACTCTGAACACACGAGTGCCAGAACCGTACCTGCCAGTGTAAGGCCCGGGTCCTACGGCAGGAACGGCCCGACCGGGGTGATCCTGCCCGCAGTTCCGGGTACGGCCCGCACGACGGCAACCGTTCACGGTTCCCGGCGCGGGGGTGGTGCCCCGGGGCCGTCCGGGTGGCAGCATCGAAAGCGACGGCGAATGGAGGAGCAAGCGATGTCGAGCTCGGGCCAGCACACCCGTTTCGCGCCCGACCGCGGCCTGACCGGCCGCATGGTCGTGACGATGTTCGTGATCGGGCTGCTGTACGTCGGTTTCACCGGCCTGCTGATCGCGCTGCTGCGCGGCGCGTGGCCGCTGATCGTCCTGATCTCCGGCGGGCTGTTCGTGGCCCAGTTCTGGTTCAGCGACAAGATCACCCAACGGGCGATGGGCGCCCACCAGGTGTCCCCGGAGGAGTTCCCCCAACTGCACGGCACGATCGACCGGCTCTGCGCGCTGGCCGACATGCCCAAACCCCGCGTGGCGGTCGCCGACAACGACATGCCCAACGCCTTCGCCACCGGCCGCAACCCGCAGAACGCGGTGGTCTGCGTGACCACCGGCCTGCTGCGCCGCCTGGAGCCGGAGGAACTGGAGGGCGTCCTCGCCCACGAGCTGTCCCACGTCGCCCACCGGGACGTCGCGGTGATGACGATCGCCGGCTTCCTCGGCGTCCTCGCCGGCGCGATGACCCGGATCGCCATGTACGGCGGGTTCATGGGCGGCGGCCGCAACAACAACGACCAGAACGCGGCCATCGTGGCCCTGATCATCCCGCTGGTCTCGATGGTCGTCTACGCGATCAGCTTCCTGCTCACCCGGCTGCTCTCCCGCTACCGCGAACTGGCCGCCGACCGCGCCGCCGCCCAGCTCACCGGACGGCCCAGCGCGCTCGCCTCGGCCCTCACCAAGGTGACCGGGCAGATCGCGGCCATCCCCAGCAAGGACCTGCGCCAGGCCCAGCCGTACAACGCCTTCTACTTCGCCCCCGCGCTGAACGCCCGGGAGACCGCCTCCCAGCTGTTCTCCACCCACCCGACGCTGGAGAAGCGCCTGGAGCAGCTGGCGAAGATCTCCGAGCAGCTCGGCCGCTGACCCGCCCCCGGCCCCGACCCGCCCGCCGCCCGACCCGCCCGCCTCCTCGCCGCGAAAGGACCGCCGTGGGACTCCTGGACGCCCTGTTCGGCCGCACCAAGCCCGTCAAGCCCGACCTCGACCAGCTGTTCGGCGTGCCGTCCGCCGCGCTCACCCTGGAGGCCGGCGCCGGGTTCACCCCGACCGGGCTCGGCTCGGTCTGCTTCGCGGCCGTCGAGGGCGCGGCCTTCGTCCAGGTCGAACAGCAGGTACGGGCGCTGCTGGACGCCGACACCGGGCGCGGCGGCGTCCCGGTGGAGGCCTCCAAGGACGACTACGGCTACTCCTGGCTGCTCGCCCGGCACCGGCCCGAGGAGCTGCCGGAGCTGGTCAACGACCTGCACGCGGTCAACAGCGAGCTGGAGGCGAACGGCTTCGGCCCGCAGCTGCTCTGCTCGCTGGTGGCCTTCCGCAACCCGCAGGGGCAGTCGCTGGGCCTGGTCTACCTCTACAAGCGGGGTACGTTCTACCCCTTCGCCCCGATGCCCGGCGGCGGGGAGAAGCGCAACAGCCCGCTGGAGCTGCAGGTCAACGCGATGCTGGGGAACGACCTGCGGCTGGAGAAGGACCTCGGCCGCTGGTTCCCGGTCTGGGGCGCGCCGGGTCTGTGACGGCCCGTCCGTAAAATCGCCCCCATGCGCAGCCGCCAGTACGGACCCGACCTCACCCCGCCGTGGAAGAAGCAGACCCCGGCCCCGGAGGTGCCCGCCGAGCGGGACCTGGTGGTCGAGGAGGCGACGACCGGCTTCTGCGGGGCGGTGGTGCGCTGCGAGAAGACCGCCGAGGGGTTCACCGTCACGCTGGAGGACCGTTTCGGCAAGCACCGGGTGTTCCCGCTGGTCCCGCGCGGCTTCCTGCTGGAGGGCCGCGTGGTGACCCTGGTGCGCCCGGCCGCCCCGGCACCGTCCGGGGCGCCGGGCCGCACCGCCTCCGGCTCGATCGCCGTCCCCGGCGCCCGCGCCCGGGTCGCCCGCGAGTCGCGGATCTACGTCGAGGGCCGGCACGACGCCGAGCTGGTCGAGCGGGTCTGGGGCGACGACCTGCGCATCGAGGGCGTCGTCGTCGAGTACCTGCGGGGCATCGACGACCTGCCCGCGATCGTCGCCGACTTCGCCCCCGGCCCCGGCCGGCGCCTCGGCGTCCTGGTCGACCACCTGCTCCCGGGCACCAAGGAGCACCGCATCGCGGCCCGGGTCACCGGCGAGTGCGTGCTGGTCGTCGGCCACCCCTACATCGACATCTGGCAGGCCGTGAAGCCCTCCTCGGTCGGCATCCCCGCCTGGCCCGCCGTCCCCCGCGGCGAGGACTGGAAGGAGGGCACCTGCCGCCGCCTCGGCTGGCCCGCGGACACCCCCGCCGCCTGGAAGCACATCCTGTCCAAGGTCGACACCTACAAGGACCTGGAGCCCGAACTCCTGGGCCGGGTCGAGGAGTTGATCGACTTCGTGACCCTGCCGGAGTGAGGTCGGTCAGACGTACTTCTGAAAGTCCGTGGTGTCCAGACTGATATCGAGCAGGTCGATGGGGACCGGCTCGCCGAACTTACTGGTCCGCTCGGACATGTACCTCGGGAGCCCGGACCCGGGAGCCTGACCCAACTCGGTCAGCAGCACGCACACTCCCTTGATCGGGTCGACGATCAGATACGCGGGGACGGTGCCCTCGGCGTAGAGCTCCCGCTTGGTCCGGTAATCACGATCGACGCTGGTCTTCGACACCACCTCGACCACCAGGGTGACGGCAGGCGACGGCAGCAGGCGGCCGTGCTCCTCGACCGCCCCGCGTTCGAAGACGACCAAGTCGGGCTGGGGCTCGCTCGCCTGGCCGGGGATCCCCAGGTCCTGGGTGGTGAGTGGACGCCACCGACCGTACGGAAGCTGGTGCTGAATCGCCAGGACGATGAGGTTGTGGACCATGTCAGACCCCGCCATCATCACGATTTCCCCCCTGATGAGCTCGGCCTTGACGCCTTCCGGCACCTCCAGGTTCTCGAAGATCCCGGTCATCCGATCATCGATGGCGGTCATCGCACGCTCCCTCCGACGGCTGACACCCACGGTAACGAATGTCAGTCCACCAGGTCACGCACGACCGCGTCGGCCAGGAGCCGGCCCTGGAGGGTCAGGGCGGCGCGGCCCTGCTCGTAGGGCTCCGGGGCGAGGAGGCCGTCGGCGAGGGCCCGGTCGGCGGCCTTGCGGCCGGTGGCGGTGAGGAGGTCGAGGCGCACGCCCTCCACCAGGCGCAGCTCCAGCAGGATGCGCTCGACGCGGCGGTCCTCGTCCGCCAGGACCTCGCGGCCCAGCCCCGGGCTGCGGCCCTCGGCGAGGGCCCGGGCGTAGGCGGCGGGGTGCTTGGCGTTCCACCAGCGGACGCCGCCGACGTGGCTGTGGGCGCCCGGGCCGGCGCCCCACCAGTCGGCGCCGGTCCAGTACAGCTCGTTGTGGCGGCAGCGGCCCTCGGGGGTGGTGGCCCAGTTGGAGACCTCGTACCAGTGGTAGCCGGCGGCGGCGAGCGCCTGCTCGGCGATGAGGTAGCGGTCGGCGTGCACGTCGTCGTCGATCATCGGCAGTTCGCCGCGCTTGACCCGGGCGGCGAGCCGGGTGCCGTCCTCGACGATCAGGGAGTACGCGGAGACGTGGTCGGGCCCGGCGCCGATGGCGGCGTCCAGGGAGGCCCGCCAGTCGTCGTCGGACTCGCCGGGGGTGCCGTAGATGAGGTCGAGGTTGACGTGCTCGAACCCGGCCGCGCGGGCCTCGGCGACGCAGGCCTCGGGGCGGCCCGGGGTGTGGTGGCGGTCGAGCAGCTGCAGCACGTGGGGCCGGGCGCTCTGCATGCCGAAGGAGATCCGGTTGTAGCCGCCCTCGCGCAGTTCGGCCAGGTACGCCGGGTCGACGGACTCCGGGTTGGCCTCGGTGGTGACCTCGGCGCCGTCGGCGAGCCCGAACTCCTCGCGGATCGCGGCGAGCATCTTCACCAGGTCCCGGGCGGGCAGCAGGGTGGGGGTGCCGCCGCCGAGGAAGACGGTCCGGACGGGCAGGTCGACGGAGCCGAGCACCTTCCGGGCGAGCCGGATCTCGGCGACCACGTTGTCCGCGTACGTCTCCTGGGAGGCGACGGCCCCGGCGGAGCGCAGCTCGGTGGCGGTGTAGGTGTTGAAGTCGCAGTAGCCGCAGCGGCTGGCGCAGTACGGCACGTGCAGGTAGAAGCCGAACGGCCGCCGGCCGAGCCCGTCGAGGGCGTGTGCGGGCAGGGAACCGTCGGACGGCACCGGTTCGCCGTCGGGGAGTGCGGAGGGCATGACCCCATTGTCCCGTACGGCCCGGGCGTTCCCCGCGGGCCGTACGGGACGGGAGGGCTCAGGCCTCGTTGGCGCCCGCGTACATCGCGCTGACGGCGTCGGCGTAGGTCCGCTCGACCACCGGGCGCTTGATCTTCAGGCTCGGGGTGAGCTCGCCGTGCTCGATGTCGAGGTCGCGCGGCAGCAGGTGGAACTTCTTGATCGTCTGCCAGCGCTGAAGCCCCGCGTTGAGCCGCTTCACGAAGCCCTCGATCAGCTCGTGGACGGCCGGCTCGGCGGCCAGCTCGGCGTACGACTTCCCGGCCAGGCCGTGCTCGGCGGCCCAGGGCATCAGGACCGCCTCGTCCAGGCCGATCAGCGCGGTGCAGAAGTTGCGGCCGTTGCCGATCACCAGGATGTTGCTGACGAACGGGCAGACCGCCTTGAACCGGCCCTCGACCTCGCTGGGCGCCACGTACTTGCCGCCGGAGGTCTTGAACAGGTCCTTCTTGCGGTCGGTGATCCGCAGGAAGCCGTCCGGGCTGAGCTCGCCGATGTCCTCGGTGTGGAACCAGCCGTCCGGCTCCAGCACCTCGGCGGTCTTCTCCGGCAGGTTGTGGTAGCCGCGCATGACGCCCGGGCCGCGCAGCAGGATCTCGCCGTCCTCGGCGATCCGCACCTCGGTGCCGGGCAGCGGGCGGCCCACCGTGCCGATCCGCACGTCCTCCTCGCGGTTGACGCAGGAGCCGGCGCTGGTCTCGCTCAGGCCGTAGCCCTCCAGGATCGGCACCCCGGCGCCGAGGAAGAAGTAGCCGATCTCCGGGGCGAGCGCGGCACTGCCGGAGACGGCGCCGCGCAGCCGGCCGCCGAAGGCCACCCGGATCTTCGCGTACACCAGCTTGTCGGCCAGCGCGTGCTGCACCCGCAGGCCCAGCGGGGCGGTGCCGGTGCCGGTGGCGATCCGGCTCTCCTGGACGGCCCGGGCGTGCTCGCGGGCGACCTTGGCGGCCCACAGGAAGATCTTGTACTTGGCGCCGCCCTCGGCCCGGGCCTTGCCCGCGATGCCGTTGTAGACCTTCTCGAAGATGCGCGGCGCCGAGGCCATCACGGTCGGCCGGATCACCGGCAGGTTGTGGATGATCCGGTCCACCCGGCCGTCCACCGCCATCACGTGGCCGGTGGCGATCTGCCCGGAGATCAGCGTCTTGCCGAACACGTGCGACAGCGGCAGCCACATGAACTGCACGTCGTCGGAGCGCAGCAGCCCGCTGGACTCCTGCGCCCGGCCCTCGTACGCCCAGCAGTCGTGCACCAGGCGCACGCCCTTGGGGCGGCCGGTGGTGCCGGAGGTGTAGATCAGGGTGGCCAGCTGCTCCTTGCCGAGCCCGTCGACGGCCTTCTCCACCGCGTCCGGGTGCTGCTCCAGGTACTCGGCGCCGCGCTGCTCCAGCTCGGCGAGGGTGAGCAGCTCCAGGCCGGCCGTCTCCGGGGCACCGTCGGGGGCGTCGAACAGGACGACCGTGCGCAGCTCGGGCAGCTTCTCGATCTGCTCGACGGCCTTGGCCAGCTGGGCGGCGTTCTCCGCGAACAGCGCCCGGGAGCCCGAGTCGGAGAGGATGAACGCGGTCTCGTCCGCGTTGGTGCTCGGGTAGACGGTCGTGATCGCGGCGCCGGCGCACATGGCGCCGAGGTCGGCGAGGATCCACTCGATCCGGGTGGAGGCGGCCAGGGCGACCCGGTCCTCCGGCCGGATGCCGAGCGCCATCAGGCCGGCGGCCACCGCCTTGACCCTGGTCGCGGTCTGCGCCCAGGTCAGCGAGCGCCACTGCTCGGCGCCGGGCGCGCCGTCCGCGGCCTGGTCGTCGACCGGTGCGGGGTGGCGGTAGGCCTCGGCGTTCGGGGTCGCGGCGACCCGCTCCAGGAACAGGTGGGCGACGGAGGCGGGGCGCCCGGCGACGAGGTCGGGCCTGCCGGAGTCGATCAGGGACTGCGCGGAACTCAACGAGGACCTCCGGGGGCGGGTGGCCGTCTGAGGGATTGTTCGCGGCGTCCGTGGGGGCGGTCGCCGGGCCCCGGTTCACGCGGACGGTACCGGTCGGTAACAAGGGGGCAATCAGCAGCCTAGGGGGAAACCGGTCATTCCGTAAGAGGGCGACGCCTCCTGGCACGCCCCCACCCCACCGGTGACCGCACCCCGCCACCCGCCGCACCCCGCGGCGGCACCGGCCGCCGGACCTTCCGGACCGTTCGGCAAAAGCCCGGCAATCCCCCGGTTCCCGCACGCCGAATGGCTCGTACGACGCTACAGAACAACGAGAATCGGGGTGCGAACCCGACCGGCGACGACAAGAGTGTGCTAGTGCTGATCAGACTGCTCCGGGCGTACCTGCGCCCCTACTCCCGACCGATCACCCTGCTGGTGGTACTCCAGCTGGTGTCCACCCTCGCGGCGCTCTACCTGCCCACGCTCAACGCCGACATCATCGACCAAGGCGTGGTCAAGGGCGACACCGGCTACATCCTGCGCGTCGGCGGGGTGATGATCGGCGTGACCGTCCTCCAGGCGCTCTGCTCGATCGGCGCCGTCTTCATCGGCGCCCGCGTCGCCATGGCCTTCGGCCGGGACGTCCGCGCCGCCGTCTTCGACCGGGTGCAGAGCTTCTCCGCCCGCGAGGTCGGCCAGTTCGGCGCGCCCTCCCTGATCACCCGCACCACCAACGACGTCCAACAGGTCCAGATGCTCGCCCTGATGAGCTTCACCCTCATGGTGGCCGCACCCATCATGTGCGTCGGCGGCATCATCATGGCGCTCAACCAGGACGTCCCGCTCTCCGGCCTGCTGCTCGCCGTCATCCCCGCCCTCGCCGTCGTCGTCATCCTGCTGGTCCGCGCGCTGCGCCCCAAGTTCCGCAGCATGCAGACGAAGATCGACACGGTGAACCGCGTCCTGCGCGAACAGATCACCGGCATCCGGGTCATCCGGGCCTTCGTCAAGGACGACCAGGAACAGGCCCGCTTCGCCGACGCCAACGAGGACCTCACCGACGTCGCCCGCCGCGTCGGCCGCCTGATGTCCGTCATGTTCCCGGCCGTCATGCTCGTCGTGAACGTCTCCAGCGTCGCCGTGCTCTGGTTCGGCGCCCACCGCATCGCCGACCACGACATGGAGATCGGCGCGCTCACCGCCTTCCTCTCCTACCTGATGCAGATCCTGATGAGCGTCATGATGGCCACCTTCATGTTCATGATGGTGCCGCGCGCCGAAGTCTGCGCCGAACGCGTCCAGGAAGTCCTCGGCACCGAATCCAGCGTCGTCCCGCCCACCGCGCCCGTCACCGAACTGGCCCGCCGCGGCCACCTCGAACTGCGCGACGTCGACTTCCGCTACCCCGGCGCCGAGGCCTCCGTCCTGCGCGGCATCGACCTCACCGCCCGCCCCGGCGAGACCACCGCCATCATCGGCTCCACCGGCAGCGGCAAGTCCACCCTGCTCGGCCTCGTCCCCCGCCTCTTCGACGCCACCTCCGGCCGGGTCCTGCTGGACGGCGTCGACGTGCGCGAACTCGCCGCCGACACCATCGCCGAGCACGTCGGCATCGTCCCGCAGAAGCCCTACCTGTTCTCCGGCACCGTCGCCAGCAACCTCCGCTACGGCCGGCCCGACGCCACCGACGAGGAACTCTGGCACGCCCTGGAGACCGCCCAGGCCAAGGAGTTCGTCGAAAAGCTCCCCGAAGGCCTCGACGCCCCCATCGCCCAGGGCGGCAGCAACGTCTCCGGCGGCCAGCGCCAACGCCTCGCCATCGCCCGGGCCCTCGTCCGCAAACCCTCCGTCTACCTCTTCGACGACTCCTTCTCCGCGCTCGACTACGCCACCGACGCCCGGCTGCGCAAGGCCCTCGCCCGCGAGACCGCCGACGCCACCGTCCTGATCGTCGCCCAGCGCGTGTCCACCATCCGCGACGCCGACCGGATCATCGTCCTCGACGAGGGCGCCGTCGTCGGCACCGGCACCCACCACGAGCTGATGGCCGACAACCCGACGTACCGGGAGATCGTGCTCTCCCAGCTCACCGAGCAGGAGGCGGCGTGACCACCCCCGGAAAGTCCCCGACGGGCGCTGCGAAGGCCGACCTGACGAAGGTCGGCGCTGCGAAGGCCGACCTGACGAAGGCCGGCGCTGCGAAGGCCGACCCGAAGAAGGCCGACGCCGACCTGCCCAGCGACTCCCAGGCCGCCGCCGCCCGCCGCGGCCCCGCCGGCCCGGGCCGCTTCATGGGCGGCCAGGGCACCGAGAAGTCCATGGACTTCAAGGGCTCCGGCAAACGCGTCCTCGGCCTGCTGCGCCCCGAACGCACCCTCCTCATCGGCGTCCTGCTCCTCGGCGTACTCGGCATCGGCTGCGCCGTCATCGGCCCCAAGATCCTCGGCGACGCCACCGACCTGATCTTCGCCGGCGTCATCGGCGCCCGCTTCCAGCCCGGCACCACCAAGGCCCAGGTCATCGACGGGCTGCGCGCCCACGGCGAGGGCGGCGTCGCCGACCTGCTCTCCGCCGTCGACTTCACCCCCGGCCAGGGCATGGACTTCGACGCCATCGGCACCATCCTGCTCTGGGTGCTCGGCATCTACGTCGCCTCCGCCGTCTTCGGCATCTTCCAGGGCCGGCTCGCCACCAAGGCCATCCAGCTCGCCAGCTACCGGCTGCGCCAGGACGTCGAGGCCAAGCTCGCCCGGCTGCCGCTCAGCTACTTCGACAAGCAGCCGCGCGGCGAGGTGCTCAGCCGGGTCACCAACGACATCGACAACATCGGCCAGTCCATGCAGCAGACCATGGGACAGGTCGTCAACTCGCTGCTCACCGTGGTCGGCGTGCTCGCGATGATGTTCTGGATCTCCCCGCTGCTCGCCGTGATCGCCCTGGTCTCGGTGCCGGTCTCGGTGGTCGTCGCCACCAAGGTCGGCAAGCGGGCGCAGCCGCAGTTCGTCCAGCAGTGGAAGTCCACCGGCCAACTCAACGCCCACGTCGAGGAGATGTACACCGGCCACACCCTGGTCACGGTGTTCGGCCGCCGACGCGAATCCGCCGAGACCTTCCGCGAGCACAACGAGGCGCTGTACGAGGCCAGTTACAAGGCCCAGTTCATCTCCGGCATCATCCAGCCCGCGATGATGCTGATCGGCAACCTGCAGTACGTCCTGGTCGCGGTCGTCGGCGGCCTGCGGGTGGCCAGCGGCGCGCTGTCCATCGGCGACGTCCAGGCGTTCATCCAGTACTCGCGGCAGTTCAGCCAGCCGCTCACCCAGGTCGCCAGCATGGCCAACCTGGTGCAGTCCGGAGTCGCCTCCGCCGAGCGCGTCTTCGAACTGCTCGACGCCCCCGAACAGAGCCCCGAACCGGCCATGCCAGAGAAGCCGGACACCGTCCACGGCCGGGTCGCCTTCCAGGACGTCTCCTTCCGCTACGACCCCGACAAGCCGCTCATCGACGACCTCTCGCTCAAGGTCGAACCCGGCCAGACCGTCGCCATCGTCGGCCCCACCGGCGCCGGCAAGACCACCCTCGTCAACCTGCTGATGCGGTTCTACGAGATCAACTCCGGACGGATCACCCTCGACGGGGTGGACATCGCCGCGATGTCCCGCGAGGACCTGCGCTCCGGCATCGGCATGGTCCTCCAGGACACCTGGCTGTTCGGCGGCAGCATCGCCGACAACATCGCCTACGGCTCCCAGGGCGCCACCCGCGAACAGGTCGTCGACGCCGCCAAGGCCGCCCACGTCGACCGCTTCGTCCGCACCCTGCCCGACGGCTACGACACCGTCATCGACGACGACGGCGCCGGCGTCAGCACCGGCGAGAAGCAGCTGATCACCATCGCCCGGGCCTTCCTCGCCCAACCGTCCATCCTGGTCCTGGACGAGGCGACCAGCTCCGTCGACACCCGCACCGAGGTGCTGATCCAGCGGGCCATGGCCCGGCTGCGCACCGGCCGCACCAGCTTCGTGATCGCCCACCGGCTCTCCACCATCCGGGACGCCGACGTGATCCTGGTGATGGAGAACGGGTCGATCGTGGAACAGGGCTCGCACGACGAGCTGATCGCCGCCGGCGGCGCCTACGCCCGGCTCTACCAGGCGCAGTTCGCGGAGGCCGTGGCCGAGGTGGACTGACCCGGCGCCACGCGACGGGCCGGGGCGGGACCTTCCGCCCCGGCCCTTCGTGTCCGTACGCCCTTCGCTCCCCGCACCCCCGGTCTTCGCAACGCCCGCCGACGGGCGCTACCTTGGGCCCGTGACCGACGACCGCGCCCCGGCCCCGCACACCCCGGACGCCTTCGAGGCGAACCGCCGCTACCTGGGCTCGGTCGCCTACCGGCTGCTCGGCTCCTTCACCGACGCCGAGGACGTCCTGCAGGACGCCTGGCTGCGCTGGCAGGCCGCCGACCGCGCCACCGTCGCCGACCCGCGTGCCTTCCTCACCACCGTCGTCACCCGGCTCTGCTACGACCAGCTCGGCTCCGCCCGGGCCCGCCGGGAGGCCTACTACGGCGAGTGGCTGCCCGAACCCGCCGTCTCCTACGCCGACGGCCCGGACACCCCCGCCGAACTCGCCGAACGCGGCGAGTCCGTCTCGCTCGCCCTGCTCGCCGTCCTGGAGCAGCTCTCCCCCGCCGAACGGGCCGCCTTCGTGCTGCACGACGTCTTCGCGGTCGGCTTCGAGGACATCGCCGCCTCCCTGGACCGCACCCCGGACGCCACCCGCCAACTCGCCTCCCGGGCCCGCCGCCGGGTCAAGGACGGCAGCCGGCACCCCGGCGCCGCCGACCCGGCCGAACACCGCCGGGCCGTCGAGGCCTTCGCCTCCGCCAGCACCCGGGGCGACATCCTCGGCCTGATGGAGGTCCTCGACCCCGACGTCGTCTGGCACGCCGACGGCGGCGGCATCGTCCGCGCCGCCGCCCGCCCGGTACGGGGCGCCGACAAGGTGGCCCGCCTGGTCGCCGGCCTGGTCACCAAGTGGTTCACCCCCGACCTGGGGATCGGCCCCGCCGTGGTCAACGGCGAACCGGGACTGGTCTGGTACGAGCACGCCACCGGCGCCGTCGGCGGCGTGCTCGCCTTCACCGTCACCGACGGACGGATCACCGAGGCGTACGTCGTGGTCAACCCCGAGAAGCTCGGCCGGATCAGCCCGGTCACGACCCCCTGACCTGAGCCCCACGAGGCTGTGACGCAGGTCACGGTCACATCCCGACCGGCCGCGTCGTCCCCTTCCCGAACAGCGCCCCACGAGGGCGCACGGAACGGAGGCGGACGAGATGAGCAGCAGCACCACCACCGGGAAGCGGATCGTCGTCCTGGGCGCCGGATACGCCGGACTCACCGCGGCCAAGGGCGCCGGACGCCACCACAGCGTCACCCTGGTCGCCCCCGAGGAGCGGCTCCTGCACCGCGTCCGCCAGCACGAGGCGGCGGCCGGCCGCGGCCACGACTGGCCCGCCATCGCCGAACTGGCCCGCGGCCGCACGATCGAACACCGCCGGGCCCGCGCCGTCGAACTCGACCTCGCCGGACACCAGGTCGTCCTGGACGACGGCACCACCCTCGGCTACGACACCCTCGTCTACGCCCTCGGCAGCCGCACCGCCTGGCACGGCGTCCCCGGCGCCGCCGAGCACGCCCACCCCGTGGAGCGCGCCGCCGAGGTACGGCGCCTGATCCGCGAGGCCGACCGCCCCGGCACCCTGGCCGTCGTCGGCGGCGGCGCCACCGGCATCGAACTCGCCACCGAGCTCGCCGAGGCCCACCCCGACTGGCAGGTGCGGATCGTCGCGGCCGGCCAGGTCGGCGGCATCTACTCGCCCAAGGGCCGCGCCCACATCCGGCGCGTCCTCGACCGGCTCGGCGTCACCGTCCGCGAGAACGCCACCGTCACCGAGGTCACCCCGGACGGGCTGCGCACCACCGCCGGCCCGGTCGAGGCCGGCCTCACCGTGTGGGCCGCCTCGCTGGAGCCGCACCCGCTGGCCGCCGAGGCCGGGCTGGCCGTGGACGAGCGCGGCCGGGCCCTGGTCGACGACCACCTGCGGTCGCTCTCGCACCCGGACGTCCACGTGGTCGGCGACGCCGCCGCGGTCACCGTCCCCGGCGTCGGCACCCTGCGGATGGGCTGCGCCACCGCCCTGCCGCAGGGCCAGTACGTCGGCAAGCTGCTCGACGGGCGCACCGCGAAGCCGTTCTCGTTCCGGTACGTCGCGCAGTGCCTGAGCCTCGGCCGCCGGGACGGGCTGCTCCAGCTGGTCCGCCCGGACGACTCGATGAAGCCCACCGTCCTCACCGGCACCGCGGGGCGGCTGGCCAAGGCCGGGATCGTCTCGGTCGTCCTCGGCGCGCTGAAGTAGCCGGGGAACACGTCCGAGGGCCGCATCCGGGGAACGCGGAAGGGCCCGGGCGGGTGCCCGGGCCCTTCCAGCTGCCGCTCCGCGGCTACTTCTTGTCCTTCGGCGGCTCGGCGTCGGTGGACAGCGCGGCGATGAAGGCCTCCTGCGGGACCTCCACGCGGCCGACCATCTTCATCCGCTTCTTGCCTTCCTTCTGCTTCTCCAGCAGCTTGCGCTTGCGCGAGATGTCACCGCCGTAGCACTTGGCGAGGACGTCCTTGCGGATCGCGCGGACGGTCTCCCGGGCGATCACCCGGGAGCCGATGGCGGCCTGGATCGGCACCTCGAACTGCTGGCGGGGGATCAGCTTCTGCAGCTTGCCCGCCATCATCACGCCGTAGTTGTAGGCCTTGTCCTTGTGCACGATCGCGGAGAAGGCGTCCACCGCGTCGCCGTGCAGCAGGATGTCGACCTTCACCAGCTGGGCGCTCTGCTCGCCGATGGGCTCGTAGTCGAGCGAGGCGTAACCGCGGGTCTTGGACTTCAGCTGGTCGAAGAAGTCGAAGACGATCTCCGCGAGCGGGAGGGTGTAGCGCAGCTCGACCCGGTCCTCGGACAGGTAGTCCATGCCCTGCAGCGCGCCGCGGCGGGACTGGCAGAGCTCCATGATCGCGCCGACGAACTCGTTGGGCGCGAGGATCGTGCCGCGCACGACCGGCTCGTACACCTCGGCGATCTTGCCGGTCGGGAACTCGCTCGGGTTGGTGACGGTGTGCTCGGTGCCGTCCTCCATGATCACCCGGTAGACCACGTTCGGGGCGGTGGAGATGAGGTCGAGGTTGAACTCGCGCTCCAGGCGCTCCCGGATGATCTCCAGGTGCAGCAGGCCGAGGAAGCCGCAGCGGTAGCCGAAGCCGAGCGCGACCGAGGTCTCCGGCTCGTACACCAGCGCGGCGTCGTTGAGCCGCAGCTTGTCCAGGGCGTCGCGCAGCAGCGGGTAGTCCGAGCCGTCCAGCGGGTACAGGCCGGAGAACACCATCGGACGCGGGTCCTTGTAGCCGCCCAGCGGCTCGGTCGCACCCTTGTGCATCGAGGTGATGGTGTCACCGACCTTGGACTGCCGGACGTCCTTCACACCGGTGATGATGTAGCCCACCTCGCCGACGCCCAGGCCGTCGGCGACCTTCGGCTCGGGCGAGATGACGCCGATCTCCAGCAGCTCGTGCGTCGCGCCGGTGGACATCATCGCGATCCGCTCGCGCTTGGTGAGCTGCCCGTCCACGACACGCACGTAGGTGACCACGCCGCGGTAGGAGTCGTACACCGAGTCGAAGATCATCGCGCGGGCCGGGGCGTCCTTGACGCCGACCGGGGCCGGGATCGTGTTGACGATGTGGTCCAGCAGGTCCTCGACGCCCAGGCCGGTCTTGGCGCTGACCTGCAGCACGTCCGAGGGGTCGCAGCCGATGATGTGCGCGATCTCCGCGGCGTACTTCTCCGGCTGGGCGGCCGGCAGGTCGATCTTGTTGAGCACCGGGATGATCGTGAGGTCGTTCTCCAGCGCCAGGTACAGGTTGGCGAGGGTCTGCGCCTCGATGCCCTGGGCTGCGTCGACCACCAGGATGGTGCCCTCGCACGCGGCGAGGGAACGGGACACCTCGTACGTGAAGTCCACGTGGCCCGGGGTGTCGATCATGTTGAGGATGTGCGTCGTCCCGGAGTCCGGCCCGGTCTTCGGCGCCCACGGGAGGCGGACCGCCTGCGACTTGATGGTGATGCCGCGCTCGCGCTCGATGTCCATGCGGTCGAGGTACTGGGCGCGCATCTGCCGGGGGTCGACGACGCCGGTGATCTGCAGCATCCGGTCTGCGAGCGTCGACTTGCCGTGGTCGATGTGGGCGATGATGCAGAAGTTGCGGATCAGCGCCGGGTCGGTACGGCTGGGCTCTGGCACATTGCTGGGGGTCGCGGGCACCTTGGTCCGATTCTCCGTTGGTCCGGGGCCGGGGGTGTCCGGGTCATCGCTGACCGGTTTCCCGGGGACCGGACAGTCTCGTCCGATCGAAATAGTTCCTCCCATCCTCCCACGAGCGGGGGCCTCGCTGCCGTTCGGGCACCGTCCGGTCCCTCCCCCGGCCTCCCCGGAGGCTCTCCCCGGCCTTCCGTTCCCCGTGGTCAGGGCGGCAGGATGGCCTCCCGTGATCCTCGAAAGCGCACTGCTCGACGTCCTGCCCGGCCGGGAGGAGGAGTTCCTCGCCGCCTTCGCCGAAGCCCGACCGCTGATCGCCGTCCAGCGCGGCTTCCGCTCCCTGGCGCTGCGGCGCTGCCTCGACGAGGGCCGCGGCTCGCGCTTCCTGCTCCAGGTGGAGTGGGAGACGCTCACCGACCACACGGAGGGGTTCCGCGGCTCCCCCGAGTACCAGCGCTGGCGCGCGCTGCTGCACCACTACTACCAGCCGTTCCCGCAGGTCGAGCACTACGGCGAGGCACTGCTCGGGGCGTAGCGGCCGGGAGCCCGGTTTGGGGCGAGCCGCTGGGCCCTGGTAGCGTGGGCTGCCACACCTGGCCTCGGCATGCCCTCTCAGCTGGACCGACGGCCGCCGGTGTGATCCCGTTCGAATTTCTTTAGACAGACTGAGGCTCCTTCGTGGCGAACATCAAGTCCCAGATCAAGCGCAACAAGACCAACGAGAAGGCGCGCCTGCGCAACAAGGCCGTCAAGTCCTCGCTGAAGACCGCTCTGCGCAAGGCCCGTGAGGCCGCTGCCGCCGGCGAGACCGAGAAGGCCGTCGAGCTGGCCCGCGCCGCCTCCAAGGCGCTGGACAAGGCCGTGAGCAAGGGCGTCATCCACGCCAACCAGGCCGCCAACAAGAAGTCGGCCATCACCAAGCGCGTCAACACGGCCGCCCAGGCCTGACGCCCCCCGGGGGTCACCACCCCCGACAGCGCCTCGGAACGATCCGGCCCTCTACCCGGACCCCGAGACGTACGAGACTCGCACCGCACGCGGCCTGCGTTCGCCACGCGGGTGCGGTGCAACGAAGCAGTACGGCAGGCGCCGCAGTCGGCCTCTTCCCCAGAGGCCACTGCGGCGCCTGTCGCATTCCACGATCCGGCCGCTATGGTCGGTCGGTCAGGTGCGATCAGGGTGCGGGGAGCACCACGACGCCGGGCCCAGGGGGGAACTTCATGACGACGCCGCCGCCGACACCGCCGCCGCCGGCACCGAACGGGCCGGGGTACGGCTTCCCGCAGCAGCCCCCGGGTGCGCAGCCCGTACCGGGGGCGCAGCCGGTACCGGGCGCACAGCCGGTACCGGGAGCTTCGGGCTTCGGGCCGCCGCCTGGGCTGCCCGCGTCGCCCGGGATACCCGGCCCGCCGGGAATGCCGACCGTTCCGGGCCTGCCGGTCACGCCCGGAGGCGGCGCACAGGGCCCCGGGACGCGGCCGCGCTCCGGGGGGAACCTGCGGCGCAACGCCGTCTGGGCCTTCGTCGGCGCCGTACTCGCCTCCGCCGGCTGGACCGCCGCCGTGATGGCCGTCCCCGGCATGGTCAGCACCGACTCCTCACCACGCGGCCTCGGCAGCTACCACCTCTCGGACGACTTCTGCGCCACCGGGAAACCCACCAAGCTGCTGCAGACGTACGCCGTCTCCGACACCTCCGCACCGACCCACCACACCGACCGGCACCCCGCGCTGGACAGCATGAACTGCTCCATGAGCCTCAAGCGCATCGGCGGCAACAGCGACAGCGAGTACGCCTCGGTCTACCTGCGCGCCGACCTCCACAAGGCGGTCAACCCGGCGCCCGAACTGGAAGCCAACAAGGAGCTCTACCGGGCCCGCGGCTACCAGGTCACCGACATCTCCGGAGTCGGCGAGGAGGCGTACTTCCTGTACAAGGACGACGGCTCCGACAAGTACCACAGCGTCTACGCCGAGCTGGACATCCGCGACGGCGGGATGACGTACTACATCAACTACACCGCGAGCTACACGGAGGGGAAGGGCAAGCCGCCGTCCAAGGACGAGCTGCGCAGCGCCCTGCAGTCCGACGGCCAGGACGCCGTCCGGGCGATGCGGAAATAGGCCCGCCGCGCGCTCACGTACTCACGTGCTCACGTACTCACGGGCTCAGTACGACGGGCGGGACCCGGCGCGGGCGGCCCGGGCGACGGCGACCACCGCGCGCTCCAGGGCGAAGGCCGGATCGTCCGAGCCGCCCTTGACGGCGGCGTCGGCCTGGGCGATCGCGGTCAGCGCGGTGGCCACCGCGTCTCCCGTCCAGCCGCGCATCTGCTGACGGACCCGGTCCACCTTCCACGGCGGCATGCCCAGCTCGCGGGCCAGATCCGCCGGGCGCATGTTCCGCCCGGTGGTCGCCAGCCGGCCGATGCTGCGCACGCCGGAGGCCAGCGCGTAGGTGATGCCGGTCGGCGGCTGGCCGACGGCCAGCGCCCAGCGCAGCCGCTCCAGCGCCTCCGCGGCCCGGCCGGTGACCGCCAGGTCGGCCACCTCGAAGCCGGTCGCCTCGGCCCGGCCGCTGTAGTAGCGGGCCACCACCGTCTCGTCGATCGTGCCCTCGACGTCCGAGGTCAGCTGGTGGCAGGCGGCCGCCAGCTCGCGCAGGTCACTGCCGAGCGCGTCCAGCAGCGCCTGGCTCGCCTCCGGGGTCGCCGAACGGCCGAGCGCACGGAACTCCCCCTTGACGAAGGCCAGCCGCTCGCTCGCCTTCGCCAGCTTCGCGCAGGCCACCTCACGGCCGCCCGCCTTGCGCCCGGCGTCCAGCAGGCCCTTGCCCTTGGCCCCGCCCGCGTGCACCAGCACCATGATCACTTCCTCGGCGGGCGCCTCGATGTACGCCTTGACCTCCTTCACCGAGTCGGCGGAGAGGTCCTGGGCGGCCCGGACCACGATCACCTTGCGCTCGGCGAACAGCGAGGGCGTGGTCAGCTCGGCCAGGCTGCCGGGCTGCAGCCCGCCGGGCGGGAGGTCCCGTACGTCGGTGTCCGGGTCCGCCGCCTTCGCCGCCGCCACCACCTGGGCGACCGCGCGGTCCAGCAGCAGCTCTTCCTGGCCGACCGCGAGGGTCAGCGGGGCGAGCAGGTCGTCGGGTGCACTCTTCCTGGCCATCGCCTACCAGCATCCCACGGGCCGCGGACACTCCCGCCCGCCTCCGGGCCTGCCCGGCTGCCTGCCTCGGGCGGACGGCCTGGACAATGTTCCGGTGACCGAGAACCACGCCACCGACCTCCCGGACGTCGACGACCCGCACGCCCGGCAACTGCTCGTCCTGCCCGACCGCGAAACCGCCGAGGACGCCGCCGAGGAGCTCGGCGCCGCCCACCCCGACCTCGGCGAGATCGAAATCGTCCGCGACGCCCTCGCCGGCGAGGACGACGCCGAGGACGCCCAGTGGCTCGTCGTCGTCGAACCCCCGGAAACCGGCTGGACCCCCACCCACCTGCACGCCCTCGACACCCTCGCCGCCGACCACGAAGGCTGGCGCGAAGACGCCTGACGGCCGCACCCCGCCGCCGGTCGAGCCCCACGCAGCCCGACCGGCGGCGGCGCATCCGCGATCTCCATGGGCACTCTGCGCTCCCGCCTCACGCCGGCCGCCACCGGGCAACTCATCCCGGCGGCAGGGCGAACGGCCCCGAACTCCCCCGGTATCAACGCGCGGGCACTCTGGGCACCGACGTTGCGCGGCGGCGCGCTCCGGGCTTGGCCCGGAGCGCGCCGCAACCGACCTCGCGACCGTGTCCTGCCCCTGGCTGGGGCCGCATTGCTTCTGCCGTTCTCCGCTGCCCGCGCTGGCTAAACCCGCGCACAGCAGCACCCTCTTCAAGAGGCTTCAACACGCCCATCTAATAGGGGGTCGAGTCAGTCCCGCGCTGCGGCCTCGGTTTCGAGGTTCCGCTGAAGGTGGCCACAGCCACCGCAGCTCACAGTCCCCGGGTGGGCCACCAACCGAAGTCCGGGTCGACCACCGGGACCGGTGAGCCGAACCGGCCTCGCCAGGCCCCGGTGTCCGCTAGCCTGCTTGAGGTGACGGAAGCGATGGGCGACGCCCCGTGTGGCTCGCGCTACAGCAAGATCGAGGAGGACCTGGTGCTCCTCGGCGAGTCCTTTGGGCTCGGTGAGATTCAGGCGTGCCGCTTCCTGTCCAACGGCCTGATGAACGGCAACTGGCGGCTGGAGACGGCCGAGGGCGCGTTCGCCCTGAAGCGGATCATGGACGTGCCGCTGCCGCTCGCCCGGCGAAACCTGGCGGTCCTGGCGGAGCTGGCCGACGCCGGAGTCCCGGTCGGGCGGCCACTGGCGACCTCCTCCGGCCAGACCGTAGCGGAGGTCTCGGGCCGCGGATATTGCCTGATCCCCTGGATCGAAGGCGGCCACCGGCCCGGGACGGAGCTCACCCTGGACCAGGCGGGGGACCTCGGTGTCCTGCTCGGCCAGATCCACCGGAGCCTGAACGGCGAGCGGACCGCCCGCCTGCTGCCGCCGGCATCGGAGCCCCCGGCAGCCCCGGCGATCACCCCGTATGCGGCGCGCGCCGACGCGGACCGCTTCCTCGCGCTGATCGCCGCACTGGACAGCCCTACGGCTTTCGACACCGAGGCGGCCCAGGCGCTGGGCGAGCGCAAGGTTCTGCTCGACAAGTACGCCCATTTTCACCCCGGCACCGAGGTGGCGGCTGGCCCGGTGGGCTGGACGCACGGTGACGTGCAGCACCGCAACATGCTGTGGCGCGACGGCAAGATCGCCGCGGTGATCGACTGGGACCGCATCCGAGTGCGCCCGTTCGGCGAGGAGGTCGCCCGCACCGCCACGGTGCAGTTCGGTGGTGAGGACGGTTTCCTGGATCTGGAGCGGACTGCCGCGTTCGTGGCCGGCTACCGGTCGGTGGTGCCGATCCCGGTGCCAGCCCTGGCGGACGCGGTGGAGCGACTGTGGTGGAAGCGTATGTCGGACTACTGGCAGCTGGTCTTCCACTACGACCGCGACGACCACTCCTGCGACCACCTGTTCCTGCCCGCCGAGCGGCTGCTGGCCTGGTGGACCGAGCGGCGCGAGGACGTGCAGGAGGCGTTCGCGGCTATGCCGTGACCAGCGTGCGGACCAGTACGGCGGCGAGGGCCTCGGCGACCTGCTCCATGTAGTCCGGCGCGGGGATCTGCGGCACCTTGAGGACGATCATCTGCCGCATCGCCTTGCGGAAGTTAGGCAGCTCGTCCATGGTCGGCGGCCGGTAGGGGCTGCAGCCAAGGTGCGGCCAGAAGCGGGCAGCCAGGTCTCGGCGCTGAAAGAGCGGCGCCTGCGTCCAGTCCTCGTACAGGGAGCGGACGGGAACTCCGGCGGCCTTGAACCGCTTGCTCAGCTCGGCCGGGTCCGGCACGCGGACGCTGATCGTCAGCGGGGTGCCGTACCAGCCGCGGACGGACAGTTCGCCGATCGAGGGCCAGGTGACGGGCGCGTCGTACTCCTCCAGGGCCTTTCGGAGGGTGGTGAGGTTCTGTTCGGCGGCGAGCATTCGGTCGGGCAGTGATCGCAGTTGCTGGCGGGCGATGACGGCGGACAGGGCGGGCATGCGGTACTTGTAGGCGGCGCCGGTGGTGGCGAACGGCAGCAGGTCGGGGAGGGTGAGTTCGGCGGCCAGGCGGGCGGGGTGGTGGCCGAGGGTGAGGGCCCGCTCGTAGACCTGGCGGTCCGTGGTGGTCAGGACGCCGCCCTCGCCGCCGGAGACGGCCTTGGATTCCTGGAGGCTGAAACATCCGGCCGCACCCCAGGAACCGACCGCGCGGCCCTGGTAGAGGGCTCCGTGGGCGTGCGAGCAGTCCTCGACGACTGGCAGGTCGCTGGCGCCCGCGAGCTGGTCCATGCGGGCGGGGATGCCCCAGGTGTGGGTGGCCAGGACTGCCGAGCAGGATCCGGCAGCCTCGGCGACGGCGGTGGCGGCGATGTTCGGGCTGTCCGGCTCGATGTCGCAGAAGACGGGGTAGCTGCCGGCTTGGAAGACGGCGGTGATGGCGGAGGCCCAGGTCATCGGGGAGACGGCGACACCGGCCTCGGGGGCGGTGCCGACCGCGTGGAGCGCGGCGTGCAGGGAGGCGGTGCCGGAGTTGAACGACAGCGCATGGCGGGTGCCGGTGAGGTGGGCGAAGGCGGCTTCGAGGGCGTTGGTGGCCGGGCCGCGGTTGATCTCGGACAGGTGGCCGTCGTCGAGGAGTTGGAGGACGGCGTCCTTCTCGGCCTGCCCGTACTTGGGCTCGCGGGGGAACGGGAGGGTGACGGCGGGGTCGTTCACGGGTGTCCTTCCGGGCGGTGCGGTGAGCGGGATGCTGGGCGGGATTACGGGCGGCGGCACGCGCTGGAGCCGGCGTCGGGGGTGATGCGGGGAATGGCGGCGAGGTGGCCGTGGTCGAGGTCGTCGAGGTCGGCCTGGAGCTGGGCGGCCCGCAGCCGGACCCTGTCCTGGTCGTCGCAGGAGGCGTGGAAGTGCAGCAGCGAGTAGGCGATGCGAAGGCGGAACAGGACCAGCGGCAGCAGGCTCTCGGCGGGGATCGGGCCGTCGAAGTAGCCGGCGAGCAGGGCCTCGGTCATCGGGGCCGGTTCGCGCAGCGACCAGCCGGCGAGTTCGGCCAGCGGGTCTCCGCCGCGGACACTCTCCAGGTCGACGACACCGGTGATCTGCTGGCCGTCGGTGAACAGGTGCCGGCCGACCCAGTCGCCGTGCAGGAGCCGGGGCGGGCCTTGGGGCAGGCGGCCCGATCCGACGTCCAGGATGAAACGGGTCCGGTGCAGCAGCCCAGGAAGGTCGAGGCCGTCGATGCTCGGGATGCTGCGGGGCGGCAAACTGAGGAACCAGCCCTGGATGGTGGCGTGCTGGCCGATGCCGTGGCCGTCGAGCTGGCCGAAGCTGCCGACCTCGATGCTGTGCAGGCGCCGGAGCACCTCGCCCGCGCGGGTCGCCGCGTCCCGGTCCTGCGGCGTGGGCGGTTCGGCCTCGACGGGGCGGCCGGGGCACCGGGTCTCAACGCACGCTTCCCGGCTGTGCCACAGGATCTCGGCGGCCGGGACACCGGCCTCGCGCATGCGGGCCGAGGCCCACGCGGCGGTCGGGTAGCGCGAGCGGCTGCCCGCGCGGCGGACCTTGACGACCAGTTCGTGGCCGTCGCGGGTGGTGGCCGCGAAGGGGAGGCTGTCCGTTCCGGACTTGAGCGGGGTGAAGCGCGCTTCGTCGGCGTCGAAGCCCGCCGCGGCGAGCGCATCGACCAGCAGCGGGTGCGGGCGGCTGATCGCGGCGTCAAGGGCGGACATCGGGCACCTCCGGCACGGGGGCGGGACGGCGGCGGGTGGCGGAGGCCAGGGCGGCGTCCAGTAGGGCGATGGAGGCGAGGTTGTCGGCAGCGGGCACCGGCAGGGGGCCGTCCCGGTGGAGCGTGTCGACCATCGCGGTGATGCACCGCTGGTAGGCCGGCGGCCCGGCCGGGGCCGCGTTCCGTGCCCGGTGGGGGTCCGGGGCCCACCGGGCGGCGAAGCCCCGGCCCTCCACGCGCCAGTTGCCGTTGGCGTCGGTCCGAAGGGCCGGGTCGACGATGTACCCGCCTCTGTAGGTGAACAGGGAGCCGTCGGCGAAGTGGACCGTGATCGCGGCGATCGAGCTGTGGGCCGCGAGGAAGCCGGTCGCCGTCTCGGTGCAGGTGACCTCGGTGGGCGGTGCGGTGATCAGCGCGCGGACCTGGTCGAAGGCGTGGACGGCGAGGTCCGTGGTGACGGGCAGGTGCTGGCCGGCGCGGAAGCCCGGACCGGGCAGGGTGACCAGGGTGTCGGCGGTGATGGCGAAGGGCGAATGTCCGCCGGAGCGGACCGTGTCGGCGAAGGCGAGGAAGTCCGGGTCGGCGCCCCGGTTGTGCATGACGGCCAGCAGCTGGCCGCGTTCGCGGGCGAGGTGGACGAGGTCGAGGGCGTCGGGCAGGTTCAGGGCCAGCGGCTTCTCGGTCAGGACGTGCAGGCCCTGGGCGAGCGCCGAGCGGCTGACGGGATAGTGGAGTTCGGGCGGGGTGAGGTTGACGACGACATCGGCCTCGGCCCGGGCAAGCGCCTCAGTAAGCGTCGTGGCGAGAGCCGGGTTCAGCCCGTAGCGGGCGGCGAGCACCTGTGCCGCCTGCTGGTCGGGGTCGACGAGGGCGGTGATCTTGATGCGCCTGTCGGCGAGCAGGGAGCGGACCCAGCGGCTGGCGATGGCGCCGCAGCCGATGATCGCGGCCTTCACGATGCCTCCTTGAGCGGGTGCGGCCCCGGGGCCGGGCTGGGGCGGCGCTGGGCGGCCTGGTGGCGGTGGACGTGGTCGAGGGCATGGGCGGTGAGGTCGTCGAGCGAGCCGCAGTTGGCGTCGAGCAGGGCGACGGCCGGGGCGAGCGGGTGGGCGAGGTAGGCGTTGAAGTGCTCGCTGAAGTGCCGGTCGTAGAAGATCGTCGGCATGCCCTTGCGCAGGCGGGCCCGGTGGGCGAGCACGTCCGGGTCGGCGGTGAGCACGATCGTCAGGTCAGGCATCGCCACCGGCCTGCTGGTGACCAGGCGCCGGGCCTGGTCGTCGCAGTCGAAGCCGTGCATCCGGCCGACGGCGTGGGCGTGGGCGAGGAGGGTGTCGACGGTGCGGTCGAGGATCACATCCCGGCCCTCCATGAGGGCCTGCCTGGCCCGGGCGAGCCGGAGTTCCTCGACGTCCAGGAGCTGGGCGATGTTGGCCAGCTGGTGCTCGGTCGTGAATGGCTCGGGGTCCGGCAGCCGGGTCGGGTCGGGGCTGGCGTGGTAGTAGCAGGGGATGACGGCGGGCCCGTTGAGATGGGTGGTGAGCTGGGCGGCCAGCGTGGTCTTGCCGACGCAGCTGACGCCCTCGATGCCGAGGATCACGCGAACTCCCTGTCCGTGGTGGTGGATGGGGCGGTGCGGCGGTTGCTCTTGGGGGCGAGCGCGGTCTGCCGGGTGCCGGTGACCGCCCAGCGGCCAAGGGCAGTCAGAGGGCCGACGCTCTTGAGTAGGAGCCCGGCCAGCGTCTCCGCGCTCCGCACAACGGTCTCCCGCCCCGTCAGGCGGCGTCCTTCGGCAGCGGCGAGTGCGCGGACCGGTGCGACGGTGGCCGCCCACAGCGCCGTCGCGGCCGCCGCTCGGACGGGCAGGCGCGTGCGCGGTCCGAGCGCGAGGGCCAGGCAGGTGGCCGTTGCGGGCGAGACCAGCAGCCAGGCCATGCCCCGGTAGGCACCGATGGTCAGGGCCGCCGCGTGATCGCGGCGGCTGCCGTGGCCTTCGGCGTGCCAGCGGACGGCGCACTTCGGGTAGTCGAGGTAGCTCTGGAACCAGCGCTCGCTCTGGGCCAGAAGCTCGCTGAGGTACTCGGCAGCTGGGACGGTGGTGGTGAAGGGCAGGCTGTCCACCGGGATGCCGCCCAGGGTGAGCCGGTAGCCGAAGGCGACGTCGTCGAGCACGGTGAAGGTGGGCAGGCCGCCAACCTTCCGGAAGACGTCCATGCGGACGAGCAGGCCATGCCCAACGGTCTGGGCCAGCCCCGGCAGGCCGGGGCCGGTGTGCGGGCGGCGGGCGACGTCGGCGTACCGGCGGAGGTTGGGGATCTCTCGTCGCAGGGTCCACAGGGTCTGGGCCCGGGCGGCGCCTCGGCACAGGCTCCGCTCCCACCAGCTGCCGGCCGCGTCCTGGGTGGCGAAGCGGGCGGACTGCTGGACAACGCGGGGAAGCTCGCCGTCCTGGGCCCGGCGCCGGTCCAGGAACTCAGTGGTCCGCTCCAGCAGCTCACGGCTCGGGCGGGAGTCCACGTCGTAGACGGCGATGTACTCCTGGCCCGCGTCAGCGGTGGCGAGTTGTTCGACAGCAGCATTGACCTGCGCGGCCTTGCGCCCGTCGCCCTGGTAATGGACGTGCCGGACCACCGGGGCGGACTCCGGCAGGCACGCGAGTTCCGCCGTGATGACGTCCGCCGTGGTGGGGAAGCCGGACAGCACCTCGGCGGCCACGGCACCGGCCAGCGAGCCCTCGCCGGAGCCGGCCAGGGCCTCGCCGAGGGCGGTCAGCTCCTCGCCAGTCAGCTGCGGGAAGCGCTCCACCGTGAGGTCGGCCGTCGTCGCCTCCGCCAGCCGGGCGGCCAGGTGCTGGCGCTCACGCTCCTCGCGTGCCGTGGACACCAGAGTCAGCGTCGAGCCGGGGAGGCCGCGCAGGAGCGGGACGAACCAGGCCAGTACCGCGGTGATCTGCTGTTGCTCTCGCAGCACCGGGATGACGACGTGCAGCACCATCGGCTCCGCCGCCCGCCGGTCCCCGGGCTGGTCGGCCCAGGCCAGCGTCCGGCGGACCTGCCGCAGTCCGTTCGCGTTGCGCGCGGCCATGGCGGCGGCGATCCACCAGGCTGTGCTTCGCCACAGCGGCTTCCGCCCTTGCGTGTTCACTCGGTGCCGCCATCTGGGACGTAGTCGTGGAACAGTCGGTAGGTGTCCCGGAGTTGGCCAGCCTGGTAGGTGTCCTGCCAGGGCTTGTCGGGGCCGGCGAAGTGCACGATGGCCGCAGTCTTCTCGTCCTGGAGGAGCTGGGCGAGCGGGCTGTCGGCTTCGGCGTAGTGGATGAATCCGGGCTGGGCGGCCTGTGGAGACATGGCGAAGGTGTTCCAACGACGGTCCAGCCTCTGCCAGTTGTCATCGACGGCCCAGTTCAGGGCGTCCTGGTCCCAGAAGCGGACCTTGTCGGGGTGCTCGGACAAGAACTGCCGGGAGCGTTCGAAGATGCGGAGCTGCCGGCAGCAGTCGAGGTCGATGAGCATGACGCCGCTGTTGAAGTAGTCCCGGCCGTACGGGACACCGAGCTGGTCCCATCCGGGCAGCTGGATGCCGCGGCCGATGACGGGGTTCTGGGGGTCGCGCACGGCGCCGACCGGGCGCCCGTCCAGGGACTGCCGCAGCAGCGGGCGAAGGTCGCCGAGCACCAGGGTGTCGGCGTCCAGGTAGAGCACCCGATGCTCGTCGGGGATGACCTCCGGGATGGCCAGGCGCACGTAGACGGCGCCGCTGACCCAGTCGGAGACGGGGTAGCGCGGGTCGGTCATCGGTGCCGGCCGCAGCTCGGTACGCAGGCCGGTGCGGTCGGCGTCGCGCAGGATCGCCTTCCGGTTGGCGTCGCTGATCTGCTGGTCGAGGATGATCAGGCGAAGCTCGTCGACGGCGCCGGGGTGGGCAGCAGCGATCGAGTGCATCAACGTCCGCAGCGGGCGGGCGTATCCGTCGTCGACTCCGCAGACGAGCGCGGGCAGCGGGCGCGAGGCGGTGTTCACGAGGCGTTCCTTCCGGTGGCGGTGGCCTGGCGGGGGAAGTGCTGCTCGGCCCAGTCGAGGGTCTGGCGCAGGCCGTCGCGCAGGTGGGTGGTGGGCTCCCAGCCGAGGTGAGCGCGGGCGGCGGTGATGTCTGGGCAGCGGCGCTTGGGGTCGTCGGCGGGGAGCGGAACGAAGGTGATGGCGGAGGCGGAACCGGTCATCGCCCGGATCTCCTCGGCGAGCTGCAGCATGGTGATCTCGTGCGGGTTGCCCAGGTTCACCGGGTCGGTGCGCCCCGCCGTGGCGGCGGCGAGCAGACCGGCGACGGTGTCGGCCACGAAGCACAGCGAGCGGGTCTGACTGCCGTCGCCGGCCACGGTGATCGGCTCTCCTGTCAGCGCTTGCTGGATGAAGGCGGGCACCGCGCGGCCGTCGTCGGCGCGCATCCTGGGGCCGTAGGTGTTGAAGATCCGCACGATGCGGGTGGGGGTGCCGCCGGAGCGCTGGAAGCAGGAGGTCAGGGCCTCGGCGTACCGCTTGGCCTCGTCGTAGACGCTGCGGGGGCCGACCGGGTTGACGTTGCCCCAGTACCGCTCGGGCTGCGGGTGGACGAGTGGGTCGCCGTACACCTCGGAGGTCGAGGCGAGCAGGAACCGGGCGTACTTGGCCTCTGCCAGCTCCAGGGCGTTGAGGGTGCCCATCGCGCCGACCTTCAGGGTGGCCAGCGGGTGGCGGGCGTAGTCCAGCGGCGAGGCGGGCGAGGCCAGGTGGAAGACGAAGTCCACCGGACCGGCCACCGTGAACGGCCGGGTCACGTCGTCGGTCTGGAAGCGGAAACCGTCGGCCGAGCGCAGGTGCGACAGGTTGTCCAGGCGGCCGGTCAGCAGGTTGTCGACGCCTATCACCTCCGCACCCAGGGCCAGCAGACGCTCGCACAGGTGCGAGCCGATGAACCCGGCGGCGCCCGTGACGACGGCGGTGCGGCGGGCGAAGGCACCGGGGTTCGCCATGGCTTCGGGGTCTCGCGTAAGAGGCGGTGGTGCTTGCAGGCGTGGCACGGTGCTTGTCCTCCAAATCGTCGGGCTGGTGTCGACTTCGTTGCGGGCGGTCGCGGCAACGCGGGCCCGGGCTTCAGACGGCAGGGTCGTGATCGGGAGAGGTCCGTGCGGGCGGTGCCGCGACCTGGTGATCGGTGCTGAGCTGGTGGTTGGCGGCGATCCCGAGCAGTGCGAGCGCGGCGACGTGGCCCAGGCTCCACAGCACGGTGAGCGCTGTCCCCACCGGGTCGCGGTGTTCGCCACGGTGCCTGCCCCGACGGGTCTGGTACGGGCCCCCGACTGCGTCCATGGCTCCTCCCCTCTTCGGCTCCGAGGTCGGGCGGGCCGGTACAGCGTCGCTGTGCCGCAGCGCAACCCGGAACGTTTCTGGGGGGTTTCTCCTCGATGCGGCCCGCGCCACAGTGGGTAGCACTACGCTCACAACAAGCCATGAATCGCCGGGGGTTGAGATGAGCTCAGATGTTCTGGCAGTCCACCCGCTCACCCACCTGATGCAGTTACGTGGCTGGGGAAAAATCCAGTTCGCGCGCATGATGCGCGACCGCGGCGCCGCGCTGAAGATTCACCTGGCGACCAACCGGACGCTGGTGTGGAAGTGGGAACAGGGGCAGGAGCCCGAGCCGGACGCGCAGTTCGTTCTGGCTGACCTGCTGGGCGTCAATCCCCGTACTCTGGTTGCCAATCCGTGGCCTAGGTGGATCCCAGTCTGGGAGGTGACCGGCATCACGGCGCCGTGGACGAGGGCCGGTACCGTGGACGTACTGGTGGAACTGGTCAGGAGTGGTCATATGGATCGGCGGGGCTTTCTCACCATCACCGGGGCCGCCATGGCCACCGTCGCAGCGAGCTGGGCCTCCGCCTCGCCCGCATTCGCCTCCGCCCTGGGTGGCGACCAGGTGACGGACTCCGTGGTCGACACCCTCGAAGCCCGCGTCGCCACCCTCCAGACCCTGGACGCCCAGATGGGCGGCGCCCGCCTCATCGAACAGGCCCGTGGCGACCTCGCCATCATCACGACCCTGCTCAAGCACGGCCGCCACTCCGAAGCCGTCGAGGCCCGCCTGCTCGGGCTGGCCGCCCAGGTCAACTACATCGCCGGCTGGATGGCCTACGACAGCGGGCTTCGCTCAGCGGGCCAGCAGTACTACCTCGGCGCTTTGCGCGCCGCCAAAACCATCGGCGATGACGCCCTCGGCGGCTTCCTGCTCGCCGAGATGGGCGTCCACCTCTCCGACAACGGCAACCCCGCCGAGCGCGTCGCCCAGGTCGAAACCGCGCTCGCCAACACCCCCACGACGATGCAGCCCGGCGTCCGCAGCTACCTGGAGCTCCACCACGCCGAAAGCCTGTCCCGCGACGGCCAGCACCAGAAGGCCGGCTCCGCGCTCAACCGCGCCCACGACCTGTGGGCCAGGAACGGCGGCGACCAGCTCCCGAGCTGGCTCTCCTGGTACGGCGACGCCCAACTCAGCTCCACAGAGGGCAAGATCATGCTCCGCGCGGGCCAGGTCGACCGGGCCACCAGCGCGCTGGCCTCCTCCATCGACCACGCCGTCCCCCGCGACCAGGCCGTCCGTGCCGGACGCCTCGCAACCGCCCGCCTCGCCGGCAAGGACCTCGACGGCGCCCTCGACGCCGCCAACCGCGGTCTCGGGCTCCTCGAAACCCAGGTCCACTCCGTGCGCGCTGTCAACCGCCTCACCAAGTTCGACGGCTACCTCAAGCCTCACCACGCCGAGCCCGCCGTCGCCGAATTCCGTGAGCGCCTGCGCGCACTTCCCGCCGTGGCAGCCTGACTCGCGCGGACCGCAGGGAGATCATCCAGCCCTGGGCCTGCGTAACGCGTACTGCGGCTCCATGGCCCTCGCCCCGGCAGTGAGACGCTGGCGATTACTGCGGGGGTTTGTCGGCGCGCTCCGGGCTTGACCCGGAGCGCGCCGAAACGTTTCTCCCGGGCCCGCTCCCGCTCCTCCCATCCACCTCCCACCACCCCTACCCCTTCCCCACTTGGTGGTCGGGAGGAGGAGAGCCGGCATCACGCGGGCGGGCCCCGCGGTGATCCGGTGGTCTCGCCCGGGCGGGTGCGGGCCGCCGAGCGGTTGGTGTCGCGGGCGTGCGGCTTGCGGGCCGCGTGGGCGGGCTGCGGGTGGACGGACGCACCGAGGGTCGCCGGGGAGTCGCCCGTCACCGCGATGTCGCCGGCCCGGTCGGTGCGCAGGACGGTCGCGCCGAGGGCGCGCAGGCGGTCCACCGTCTTCGGGGACGGGTGCCCGTACGGGTTCCCCTCGCCGCACGAGATCAGGGCCAGCCGGGGCCGCAGGGCTCCGGTCAGGTCCCAGTCCTGATGCGCCGAGCCGTGATGGGCCACCTTCAGGACGTCGACCCGCCCCAGACGGCCCGACAGCGCCGACTGCGCCGGCGGTTCGAGATCTCCCAGCAGCGCCATCCTCAGTCCTCCCGTCAGTGAGACCAGCAGTGCAACGCTCGCGTTGTTCGCGCCGGGCGCCTCGACGGACGCCCCTGGCGCCGGCCACACCACCTCCCAGGCCAACTCCCTTCCGACCGACCGCCGTTCACCACGGCCCGCCCGCAGCAGCGGAACCTCTGCCTCGGCAGCCCAGCGCGCCACCCGGGCCGCCTCGCCCGGCGGGTCGTCCAGCATCGTGCCCTCGACCGCGCCGACCCGGCGGCCCCGCAACACCCCCGGCACGCCCTCGACGTGATCGGCGTGGAAGTGCGTCAGCAGCAGGAGGGGCACCGCCGTGATGCCGAGGTCGCGCAGGCACCGGTCGGCGGCGTTCGGGTCAGGCCCGGTGTCGATCACCACCGCGCTGTCCCGCTCCCCCGTCGCAAGGGCCAACATGTCCCCCTGGCCGACATCGCACATCGCCAGGCGCCAGCCCGGCGGCGGCCATCCGGTGGCGATCCGGGCGAGTTGCGGCGGGCGCAGCAGGACGGCCAGCAGCGCCGCCAGCAACGCACCCGTCACCAGTGCCCGCACCCAGCGCCGCCGGGCGGGCGCCGGGCGGCCGGATACCCTGGGGCGGGGCAGCAGCAACGGCGCTGCCCAGCAAGCCGCCAGGACGACGGACGCGACCGTCACCGTCCCGAACCAGCCTCCCGGCCAGGACAGTTGGCCGCCGGGCAGCTCGGCACCGCGCCGCGCGACCAGGGCGAGCCAGCTAGCCGGCACCCCGGCCGGTTCCGCGAGCAGCCGGGCCACGGCCGGGAACAGCGGTTGCAGGGCGAGCACCCCGAAGCCCAGCAGCGTCGCCGGCGCCACCGCCAGCTCGGCCAGCAGGTTGCAGGGGATGCCGACCAGGCTGATGTGCCCGGAGAGCACCACCGTCACCGGCGCGCACAGCGCCTGCGCGGCCGCCGTCGCCGCAAGGGCGCCCGCCAGGTGGTGCGGCCAGCGCCGCGCCCGCAGGGCCTCGGCCCAGTGCGGCCCGAGGACGAGCAGCCCGGCCGTGGCGAGCACCGACAGCAGGAAGCCGAACGAGTGCGCCAGGAACGGGTCGAGCAGGACCAGCACCAGGACCGCCCCGGCGAGCGCGGGCACGGCCTGGCGGGGGCGGCCGGTGGCCAGGGCCAGCATGCCGATCAGTCCCGTCCCGGCCGCCCTGAGCACGCTGGGCTCGGGGCGGCAGACGGTGACGAAGGCCAGCGTCAGCCCGGTGCCGAGCAGGGCTCCGGTGCGCAGTCGGAGCCCCAGCAGCGCGGCCAGCCCGCGCCGTTCCGGGGTGCCGGCCTGCCCGGGCGCGCCCAGCAGCGCACCGAGGACGATCGCCAGGTTGGCCCCGCTGACCGCGACCAGGTGGACGAGGTCGGTGGCCCGGAAGGCGTCTTCGAGGTCGTCGGGCAGGCGCGAGGTGTCACCGACGACCAGGCCCGGGAGCAGCCCTCGTGCGTCCGCCGGGAGCCCGTCGGTGGCCGTGCGCAGCCCCTCGCGCAGGCGGCCGGCGATCCGCTGCGGCAGGCTGGGCGGTGCCAGTTGCCGGGGCGGGCCGTGGACGAGCAGCAGCGCCGCGGACTCGGTGTCGTTCCCCTCCCCCGCCGGCCGCACCTCGGCCTCCACCGCCAGCCGTTCGGACGGGAGCAGCCGTTGCCAGGATTCGCTCTCCGCGCCTCGGACCATGACGGTCACGGGTGTGTGCGTCCGGGTGGTCCGCCCTTCGGGGAGCAGGACGACACGGTCGGCGACCGCGTCCACCGTCAGGAGCGTCTGTCCACCGGTGACGCCGCCCCGGGCGGTGTGGACCTTCGGGTCCCCCGTGACGGTGAGCTCGGCCTCCACCGCCGGGGCGGGTTCGGTCGGCGACCGCGGCTCGGTGTGCTCGGCGGCGTGGGCGAGTTCCGCCAGCGGGCCCCGGTGCAGGTCGGCGGTGTGCAGTGGGGTCGCGATGGCTGCTGCCGCTCCGGTGAGCAGGACGGCGGCCAGTGTCACGGCGGCTCCGCGCCGGCGCAGGACGCCAGGACGGCCGAGCAGCGTGACGGCCGCGAGCACGGCGACGCCCGCCACCGCGAGGACGGGGATCTCGTACCCGGGCTCCAGGGGCAGGAGCACCGCTGTGACCACCCAGGCCGAGACGGCGGGCAGCAGCAGCCGGAAGTCGGCGCCCGAGGAACGGGCGGGCGGGTCCGGCGCGGTGGCGGCGGACCCGGCGCAGACGGCAGGCGTGGCAGGCATGGCGGACAACGGTGGTACCTCCCTTCGGAGGCCGAGGGACGGGCGGAGGAAGCGTCAGAGGGTGAGCAACGGTCGGAGTTCCGCGTACGTACGGGTACCGATGCCGCTGACCTGCCGGAGCTGGTCGATGGAGCGGAAGGAGCCGTGCGAGCTGCGGTAGGCGAGGATGCGCTGGGCGAGGGTCGGGCCGACGCCGGGGAGGGTGTCGAGCTGTTCGAGGGTGGCGCGGTTGAGGCTGACGGGTGACCGGGGTGCGGCGGCGCCCGCGGGTCCGCTGCCGGCGCCGAGGGCCGGGGCAGGCACCGGGGCCTGCTCGCCGACCAGGAGCTGCTCACCGTCCGTCAGGACGCGGGCCAGGTTGAGGCTCCTGGTGTCCGTCTCCGGCAGCGGACCGCCGGCCGCCAGCAGGGCGTCGGCCACCCGTGAACCGCTAGGCAGGGTGTGCAGGCCGGGGACGTGGACCCGCCCGCCGATGTCGATCACGACGACCGGCCCGATGCCGGAAACGGCGGCGGTACCGGCTGCGGCACCGGCAGCGGCACCGGCAGCGGCTGCTTCGGGCGGGCCGGTTCCTGACGCGGCATCGACGGGCGACGCGGTCGTCCCCGGCGGTGCCGGGCCGGCCGTCAACGCGGGCACGGCCACCGTCTCTGGCCTGGCCAGCCAGAAGTGCTGCACGGCGTAGCCGACCGCGAACAGCAGCAGGATGACCAGCCCGGCCACCGCGCGCCGGTCGAGCGCCACCGCCGAGGCGAACGAGGCGAGCGAGCCGAACCGTGGGCGCGCCCCGGCACCCGGTCGATCCTCGGCGAGCCCGGGGCCCATGGGATCGTTCGTGTCCGGCGGCTGTGGCACCGCACCCGGTGGCGGACCGGTCGTCCCGGGCCGCTCCCGCGTCAGAGTCGCACCCGAAACCGCGGCCGAAACCGCGGCCGAAGCCACACCTGGAACCGGCTCCCGGGAGCCGCCCGCGCCCCCTCCGTCGCCCCGGGCACCCGCGCCGTCAACCGCCTCGTCACCCGTCGGCTCGTCACCCGTCGGCAGCAGCGCCGCCATCCGCAGCCGCACCGTCTCGTTGATCGCTTGGCGCTTCGCCGCGCCCAGGCCCATGGTCGTCATGCCGAGGACGGTAGGAGTCCTCCGGCGAGCCTGCGGAAATTAGCGAAACCCTGTGGATAACCCAGGGGTTGTGGACAAAAGATGTCACTCACACGAGTGGGCGCAGGTCTCGTGGATTGACCGACCGGCCCCGCTCCGCCCGTCCCCGCCCCTCGACCGCCTCCGGCCGCACCCGACCACCCCCGACCACTCCCGGCCTCCGACCACCCCCGGCCGCCCACTCAGCGCGGCGCGACCACCACGGCCAGCAGCCCCGGCCCGACGTGCGCACCGATCACCGCCCCCACCTCCCCGACGTACAGCTCCCGCAGCCCCGGCACCCGCGCCCGCAGCCGCTCCGCGAGCGGCTCGGCCCGGTCCTCGGCCGCCAGGTGGTGCACGGTGATGTCGACCTCCCGCTCCCCCGCGCGCTCGACCGCGATCTCCTCCAGCCGGGCGATCGCCCGCGACGCCGTCCGCACCTTCTCCAGCGGCTCGATCCGCCCCCCGTCCAGGTGCAGCAGCGGCTTGACCGCCAGCGCCGACCCGAGCAGCGCGCGCGCCGCCCCGATCCGTCCGCCCCGGCGCAGGTGCTCCAGGGTGTCGACGTAGAAGAACCCGCTGGTCCCGGCCGCCCGCCGGTCGGCCGCCTCGGCCGCCTCCGTCAGGCCCTGCCCGGCGGCGATCGCCTCGGCCGCCGCGAGTACCCCGTACCCGAGCGCCATCCCGACCAGGCGGCTGTCCACCACGCGTACCGGTACGGGAGCCTCGGCGGCCGCCAGCCGGGCGGCCTCGACGGTGCCGGACAGTTCGCCCGAGATGTGCACCGAGACGATCCCCTTCGCACCGGCCTCGGCGGCCGCCCGGTAGGCGGCGGCGAAGGTCTCCGGGTTCGGCCGGGAGGTGGTCACCCGCTGCTTGCCGCGCAGCGCCTCGGCGACGTCCTTCGGGGAGATCTCGACGCCCTCGCTCAGGACCGTGTCACCGACCGCGACGCTCAACGGGACGACCGTGATCCCGTGCCGGTCGAGGGCCTCCTGCGGCAGATAGGCCGTGGAATCGGTGACAAGTGCGAGGTCGGCGGGCATGAGGCGGAGGTTACTCCCCGTTCGTCCGGGAGGACAGCGCCCGACGGCGGGCCGCCCTGGGGCCGGCCCGCCGTCGTCCCGGGGGTGCCGCGGAGCCCTGACGGGTCAGCCCGCAGAGGGCCCGGCCGACGGTTTCCGCAGTCGCTGCGCCAGCTTGGCCAGCGGGTCGACGAGCCCCAGCAGTTCCTCCGCGCTCGGACGGCCCTTCCCGTCCGTCAGCCCGGCCCGGGCTTCGCCCCCGGCGGCACCTGCCGAACGCGCGGCACCCGCCGAACCGGCCGCACCCGCACCCGCACCCGCACCCGCACCCGCACCCGCACCTGACGAGCCGGCCACACCAGCACCGGACCCAGAACCCGAACCCGAACCGTCCCAGTGCCGCAGCGCCCCCGCCTCGCTCTCGCACTCCTGGCTGAGCCGGCTCAGCTCGTCGTCGGCGAACCGGTGCATCCGGTCCTGCGCCGCCCAGCGCATGGTCTCCGCCGAGTGCGTGATCCGCTCCGCCCGCTCGCGCAGTTCCGGCAGCTTGGCGGCGATCCGCGCCGTGTCCGGTTCGCGTTCGAGCATCTTCAGTTCGCCGTCGAGCTCCGCCGCGTGGGCGTCGAGCCGGGTCAGCAGGGCGAGGGCCTCGCCGAGTTGGCCGTCCTGCTCGACGCCGCCCTCCAGCACCTGACGGGTGCCGTCGAGCGAGGTCCGCAGGCCCAGCCGGACGGTGGCGATCTGCGCGGGCGGGCCGACCTTGGTGTACGTCTTCGCCTTGAGGGTGGCGGTCTCGACGGCGCGCCGGGCATTGGCCTCGTGCTTCTCGATCTTCGCGCCCACCGCCTTGGCCGCCTTGACCGTGCCGACCACGGCCAGGACGACCACCGCGATCCCGAAGAGCAAGGCCAGTCCGATCATCACGCCGAACACGTCCATCGCGCGCCACCTTCCGCCACCGTTTCGGCCCCCACCGCGCCCAACGCAGGCCGCATCGCCGAGGGTTCCACGGTAGCCGCCGATTCCGCCCCGAGGGCGGTCCGGGCGGGCCCGACGGGCGGAGATCAGGGACAGATCCGGGATCTCCCGGAGGGCCCCGGCCCCGCCCGGCACCCCCTGAACGCACCGGGCGGGCGCCCCGAAGGACGCCCGCCCGATCAACCCCGAGCCCGATCAACCCCGAGCCCGATCAACCCCGAGCCCGATCAACCCCGAACCCCGAGCCCCGAACCCCATTCAGCCCGTGACGATGTTCACCAGCTTCGGCGCCCGCGCGATCACCTTGCGCACCTCCGCGCCGCCGATCGCCGCGACGACCGCCGGGTCCGCCAGCGCCAGCGCCTCCAGCTCGGCGTCCGAGATGCCGGGCGCGACCTCCAGCCGGGCCTTCACCTTGCCCTTGATCTGCACCACGCAGGTCACCGTCTCGTCGACCACGTACGCCGGGTCGGCGACCGGGTAGTCGGTGTGCGCCAGCGACTCGCCGTGGCCCAGTCGGCGCCACAGCTCCTCGGCGATGTGCGGGGCCAGCGGCGCGACCATCAGCACCAGCTGTTCGGCGACGGGGCGCGGCGTCGAGCCGCGCTTGACCAGGTAGTTGTTCAGTTCGATCGCCTTGGCGACGGCCGTGTTGAAGCGCAGCCCGGCCATGTCGCCGCGGATGCCGTCGATGGCCTTGTGCAGGGCGCGCAGCGTCGCCTCATCGGGGGTCTCCTCGGTGACGACCAGTTCGCCGGTGGTCTCCGAGACGACGTTGCGCCACAGCCGCTGCAGGAAGCGGTACGAGCCGACGACGGCGCGGGTGTCCCACGGGCGGGAGACGTCCAGGGGGCCCATCGACATCTCGTACAGCCGCAGCGTGTCGGCGCCGTACTCGTCGGCGATGTCGTCCGGGGCGACGGCGTTCTTCAGGGACTTGCCCATCTTCCCGGCCTCGCGCTTGACCGGCTCGCCCTGCCAGGAGTACTGGCCGTCGCGCTCCTCGACCTCGGCGGCGGGCACCGGGAAGCCGCGCTCGTCGCGGTAGACGTCGGCGGTGATCATGCCCTGGTTGAACAGCTTGTGGAACGGCTCGACGGACGAGACGTGGCCCAGGTCGTGCAGCACCTTGTGCCAGAAGCGGGCGTACAGCAGGTGCAGCACGGCGTGCTCGGCGCCGCCGACGTACAGGTCGGCGCCGCCGGCCGGCTTGGTCTCCGTCGGGCCCAGCCAGTACTTCTCGTTGGCCGGGTCGACGACGGCCGAGGAGTTCGACGGGTCGACGTAGCGCAGCTCGTACCAGCATGAACCAGCCCAGTTGGGCATGGTGTTGGTCTCGCGGCGGTACTTCTTCGGGCCGTCGCCCAGGTCCAGCTCGACGTTGACCCAGTCCTCGTTGCGCGACAGCGGGGTCTCGGGCGAGGAGGCGGAGTCGTACGCGTCGTAGGTGCGCGGCGAGTAGTCGTCGACCTCGGGGACCTCGACCGGCAGCATCGACTCGGGCAGCGCGTGCATGACGCCGTCCTCGTCGTAGACGATCGGGAAGGGCTCGCCCCAGTACCGCTGGCGGCTGAACAGCCAGTCGCGCAGACGGTAGTTGACGGTGCCCTCGCCGATGCCGCGCTCGGCCAGCCAGGCGGTGACGTGGGCCTTGGCGTCGACGACGCTCAGCCCGTCCAGGGACAGGTCCCCTTCGGAGCGCGCGGAGTTGACGATGACGGAGTCGTAGGTGTCGAACGCGTCGTCCCACGCGGCCGGGTCCTCGCCGCGTCCGTCCGTCGGCTCGACGACGCAGCGCATCGGCAGGGCGAAGGCGCGGGCGAAGGCGAAGTCGCGGTGGTCGTGGGCGGGGACGGCCATGATGGCGCCGGTGCCGTAGCCCATCAGCACGTAGTCGGCGATGAACACCGGGACGGCGGCGCCGCTGACCGGGTTGACGGCGTAGGCGCCGGTGAAGACGCCGGTCTTGACCTTGGCGTCGACCTGCCGCTCGACGTCGGACTTGGCGGCGGCCGCGGCCCGGTAGGCGGCGACGGCCTCGGCGGGGGTGTCGGCGCCGCCGGTCCACTCGGCGGGCACGCCCTCCGGCCAGGCGGCGGGGACGATCTCGTCGACCAGGCCGTGCTCGGGCGCCAGCACCATGTAGGTGGCGCCGAACAGGGTGTCGGGGCGGGTGGTGAAGACGGTGATCTTCCGGTCGCCGGGGGCCGCGAAGTCGACGCGGGCGCCCTCGGAGCGGCCGATCCAGTTGCGCTGCTGCAGCTTGATGGCCTCGGGCCAGTCCAGCAGTTCCAGGTCTTCGATCAGGCGGTCGGAGTACGCGGTGATGCGCATCATCCACTGGCGCAGGTTGGACTTGAACACCGGGAAGTTGCCGCGCTCGGAGCGGCCGTCCGCGGTGACCTCCTCGTTGGCCAGTACGGTGCCCAGGCCGGGGCACCAGTTGACCGGCACCTCCTTGGCGTACGCCAGGCGGTACTCGCCCAGGACGTCCTCGCGCTCGGCGCCGGACAGCGAGGCCCAGTCGCGGCCGCCGGGCAGTTCACGCGAGCCGGACGCGAACTGGGCGACCAGTTCGGCGATCGGGCGGGCCTTGCGGGCGGTCTCGTCGTACCAGGAGTCGAAGATCTGCAGGAAGATCCACTGGGTCCAGCGGTAGTACTCCGGGTCGATCGTGGAGATCGAGCGGCGCGGGTCGTGGCCCAGGCCCAGCCGGCGCAGCTGCTGGCGCATGTTGGCGATGTTGGCCTCGGTGGAGACCCGCGGGTGGGTGCCGGTCTGCACCGCGTACTGCTCGGCGGGCAGGCCGAAGGCGTCGTAGCCCAGCGTGTGCAGCACGTTGTGGCCGGTCATCCGCTGGTAGCGGGCGAAGACGTCGGTGGCGATGTAGCCCAGCGGGTGGCCGACGTGCAGGCCCGCGCCCGAGGGGTACGGGAACATGTCCATGATGAAGCTGTGCGGCTTCGCGGCGACGTCGCCGGCCGACGGGTCGGCCAGCGCACCGGTGGGGTTGGGGGCGTGGAAGGTGCCCTCCTTCTCCCAGAGGTCCTGCCAGCGGGACTCGATCTCGGCCGCCAGCGCGGCGCTGTACCGGAACGGCTCGGTCGCGGTCTCGGCCGCGCCGGACGCAGGGGTCGTCTCGCTCATGGTCCTTCAAGCTCCATCGGTGTCAGTTGGCGAACCGCGCAGGCGGCCGACCCGTGGACCCGGCCCGGGACGGGGTCGGGGGCGGAAAACAAAAAATCCCCTCGCAGGAGGGGACGCCACGCCGACTCCGGCACCGCCCGTGGGCTCAGCCGGTCCTGGTCAGCGCGGCCGGCTAAGGAGCAGGCGCACGGTTCGCATGGGCTCAGGGTACCGCAAGCGGCTCGGCACGCTGCGGGGTATACCGCCCGGGCGCCCGTACGAACAGCGCCTTCACCGCCTCACCCGGCCGCAGCACCACACCGCACCGCCCTCGCCCCCGCCCGCCGCAGCACCGCGGAGCGCCACCCC
>NZ_JNWQ01000021.1 GCF_000716875.1 Streptomyces novaecaesareae
GCCCTGCCCCAGGCAGGGCGCGGGCCATGGGCCCTCCTGGCCATGGGCTCTCCTGGCCATGGGCTCTCCTGGCCATGGGCTCTCCTGGCCATGGGCTCTCCTGGCCATGGGCTCTCCTGGCCAGGAGGCCTCCCGTGTTGCTTCGGTGCCGGGCAGGGCGGCTGTTGAGCCTTGCAGCCGCCGGGCCCGCTCCCGTCACGCCGTGGTCTTCGGTCCCGTCATGCTCCTCCTCACCCCGGCGGCAGCGGCTGCCACAGGCACCCGCAGTCCGGGTGCCCGCGCAGCCGCAGCCGCCGGGGCATCCCGTCGCTCGCCGACACCTCGCACCATCCGTCCACGCTCGGCGGCCGACCGCCGTCCAGGTACACCTGCGCCTGCAGCGCGGCCAGCCCGGCGACCGCCGTCGCCAGGGCCGTGTCGCAGGCCGGTGTGCGCGCTTGCCCGGTGCCTCCGTGCGCCAGTTGGGCCAGGACGCGCGGCCAGGCCGCGTCCTCGTCCTCCCGCCGCAGCACCAGGCAGTGCCCGCACGCCGACATCCCGGGGATCACCAGCGGCCCGACGACGCCGAACTCCTCGACCACGCCCACGTACAGGTGCGGTACCCCGGCCCGGAGCAGTAGCCGTGCCTCGTACGTCCCGCCGGCGAACGCCGCGCTGCCGTCCCGGGGTGCGAGGACCACGAAGTCCGGCGGGGGATCACCGGGCTTCCGGCGCTGCGCCGGCACCGCCGGGCGGCCCGTGGCGCGCTGCACCGCCTCCCGTGCGGCCGTCGAGCGCAGCCGTCCGACGTCACCGGGTGGCAGCCCGGCGGGGGAGCAGTCGCCGGGCTTCACCCGGCCTGCGTCGGCGACCGTGACGGTGCCCGTTCCGCCCGCGGCGAGCACCGCGGCCACGGCGACGCCGACCCGGCCCGCGCCGCGGACCTCGATCCGGGCGCCGGCCCGGCGGGCCAGGACCGCCGGGCCGGCGCCCGGGCCGGAGTGGACCAGCGAGAGCGAGGCGAGGTCGGGCCCGAGCAGTTCCCGGTGTGGTTGGGGGAAGCGGGCCAGCGCCCTGTCGGCCGCTTCCGCGTCGTCCAGCAGCCCGATCTCCTCCAGTTCGGTCAGCAGGGTGTCGGCCGGTTCGCGGCCGAGCCCGACGCGCTCGCCGGCCTCCAGGAGCGCGGGCCTGTCACGTGTTCCGTCGACGAGCCCCAGGAAGTCGCACAGGGTCTTGTCGGCGTTGCCGAGCACCCCCGCGAAGCGGGTGACGGTGCCGAACTGCAGGGTCTCTTTGTCCCGCCAGCTGCGGGACAGGGCGGGCTTCAACGCGAGGCGCACGGCGATCTCCCTTCCGATCGTTTCCGGACGGCTGACCGCAGCATGCCCCATCGGGCCGACGGCGTGCGCAAAGTTATCCACAGGCCCATGCGCATGATCACATGATCGGTTCGAGTCTCCTGTGGATAACTGGCCATCCTCCCCGTCGTCGATTTCCGGACACCCTTCGTCGACTTTTCGTTCCCGATCACTCCATGAAAGATTCCGGCCACGGCAGCGGACTTCTGTCCGTGGTACCGGGTAACGTCGTGTGCCATGGCAGCCGAGCGGGACTCCCATCCACCGGCGTCGCGTCGGCGTGCCCGTGCAGCATCCGGGTCACAGATGGCGGCGCCGAGCACGCGCGGGCGCCGGGACCAGAACCAGCAGTCGAGGCCGGCGTCGCCGCAGCACCCGCCCGCGGGGGTCGTCCCCCCGGAGCCGCACGACCGCAGCCGGGTCGAGGTGCGGCGCAGCGCCCGCCGCAGTCGCACCGTCTCCGCCTACCGCGAGGGTGACCGCACCGTCGTGCTGATCCCGGCCCGGATGTCGCACGCCGAGGAGCAGCGCTGGGTCGCGCAGATGCTGGAGAAGCTCGCCGCCCAGGAGTCCCGGCGGATCCCCGGGGACGAGGCCCTGATGGCGCGGGCCCGCGAGCTGTCGGCCGCGTACCTGGACGACCGCGCCCACCCCAGCCAGGTCCGCTGGGTCACCAACCAGAACTCGCGCTGGGGCTCCTGCACGCCGAGCGAGGGCACGATCCGCCTCTCCCACCGGCTCCAGGGCATGCCGGAGTACGTGCTGGACTACGTGCTGCTGCACGAGCTGGCGCACCTGCTGGTGCCGGACCACGGCCCGGCGTTCTGGGCCCTGCTGGAGGCCTACCCCCGTACCGAGCGGGCCCGCGGCTACCTGGAGGGCGTGGTCTCCGCCGCCCGGCTGCCGCACATCCCCGGCGCCCGGCACGCGGACTCCGGGCCGGATCCGGCGGCCTCCTGCGGCTGAGGTCTGCCGGGAACGCCGGAGGGCGGCGGCGGAACCGGCGGTGGAACCACACGACAGAAGGGGGCGCGGGCCGTATCGGCCCGCGCCCCCTTCTCGTGCCGCACCTCAGCCGGTCAGCTGCCGTGCCCGGGCCACCAGGTCGCGCACCGAGTGGTCGGTGAGCTCCGGCAGCCGGTCGTAGTCGAACCAGCGCAGGTCCAGCGACTCCTCGCTGATCAGCGCCTGCGCGCCGGCCGGGGCCAGCGCGATGTACTGGACGTCCAGGTGGGTGTTCTCCGGCCGGTCCTTGCCGGTGCAGCGGACCTGGTGGCGGTCCAGCTTGACCGGTACGGGGGCGCCGTCCGACTCCAGCAGGACCAGGTCGGGGATGCCGGACTCCTCGACGGCCTCGCGCAGCGCGGCCGAGGCGAGGTCGCGGTCGTCGGGCTCGCAGTGCCCGCCCATCTGCAGCCACATGCCGACCTTGGGGTGCAGGGTGAGCAGCACCCGCCCGGCCGCCGGGTCGACGACCGCCGCGCTCGCGGTGATGTGCGCGGGCAGGCAGGACCGGTACAGGCCCTCCGGCTGCGCGGCCAGGTGCTCCAGGTAGTCGAGCCGCAGCTGCTCCTGGTCCTCGTCGGCGGGCCGCCAGGCGGACAGGGTGCGGACGGCGTCCGCGTGCAGGGTGGACGCGGACGTCCCGGTGTCCGTCATGCGGTGGGCTCGCTCTTCCCGTCGGTGTCGGTGTCGTCGGTCTTCGGCTTCTCGTCGCCCTTGGTGAGGTCGGGCTTGCCGGCCGCGGCCTCGCCGAGCAGCTTGTCGATGGCGTCGAAGTCGATGCCGCCCTCCAGCTCGTCCCCGGAGCCGCGGTGCACGAAGGCGTCCGGGTCGTCCAGGTCGGCGGCGGTGGGCAGCATGTCCGGGTGCTCCCAGAGCGCGTCGCGGCCCTCGACGCCGCGGGCGTCGGCGAGCAGCGCCCACAGCCGGGAGGCGTCGCGCAGGCGGCGCGGGCGCAGTTCCAGGCCGACCAGGGTCGCAAAGGTCTGCTCGGCGGGCCCGCCGGCCGCGCGGCGGCGGCGGACGGTCTCGCGCAGCGCGCCGGCCTGCGGCAGGTGCGGTTCGGCGGCGGCGTGCACGACGGCGTCGACCCAGCCCTCGACCAGCGCGAGCGCGGTCTCCAGGCGGGCGAGCGCGGCCTTCTGCTCCGGGGTGTCCTCGGGCTGCAGCAGGCCGCCGGCCAGGGCGTCCTGGAGGGCCTCGGGGTTGGTCGGGTCGAGCTGGCCGACGAGCTCCTCCATGCGGGAGGTGTCGACCTTGATGCCGCGCGCGTAGGCCTCGACGGCGCCCAGCAGGTGGGCGCGCAGCCACGGCACGTGGGCGAAGAGGCGCTGGTGGGCGGCCTCGCGCAGGGCGAGGTAGAGGCGGACCTCGTCGGCGGGCACGCTCAGGCCCTCGCCGAACTCGGCGACGTTCTGCGGCAGCAGCGCGGCCTTGCCGGCCGGGGCGAGCGGCAGGCCGATGTCGGCGGAGCCGACCACCTCGCCGGCGAGTGCGCCGAGCGCCTGGCCGATCTGGGTGCCGAACATGGCGCCGCCCATGGAGCGCATCATGCCCATCAGCGGGCCGGCCATGGCCTGCATCTCCTCGGGCAGGACGCCGCCCATGGCGTTGCCGACCCGCTCGGCGACCGGGTCGACCAGGTCCTTCCAGACCGGGAGGGTGGCCTCGATCCACTCGGCGCGGCTCCAGGCGACGGCGGTGCCGGCGCCGGAGGGGAACTCGGTGGCGCCGTCGAGCCAGAGGTCGGCCAGGCGGACGGCCTCGGCGACGGCGGAGCGCTCCGCGGCGCTGACCGAGCGGTCCTTGCTCTTGCCCTCGGCGGGCTCGGCGACCACGCTCTGGCGGGCGATGTTGGTGGCGAGGTCCCAGTTCACCGGGCCGCCCTCGAACGAGAGCATCTGCCCGAGCTGCTGGAACGCGGCGCCGAGGTCGCCGGGGTTCATGCCGCCGAACATCGCGGCGAAGGGGTTGTCGGCCCCGGCGCCGCCGGGGGCGCCCGGCATGCCGAAGATCGCGCCGAAGGGGTTGCCGGCCCCGAAGCCGAACGGCTGCGGGCCGTTGCCGGCGCCGGACTGGTCCTGGTCCTTCTTCTGCTGCGCGTCGTCGGGCTTGGCCTTGCCGTCCTCGGGCTCCTCGGGCGGAACGCCGAATCCGAAGGGAAGGTCGCTCACGGGGTCCTCGATCCGGTCGGCCGTCATACGGGTGTGGCGGAAAAGTCTGCGCCCGGGGCGGCGGCGGAGTGGGGGACTCGGGGGCGGCTCCCGCGCGGCTGGCCCGCGCCGGGTGCACCGCCGGGCCTTCGCCTCGGGCAGGATGGACGTACGTGACACACGTCCGTACGCACATAAGCTAACCGTGGAGGATGGCCGGTGAGTTCCCCGCCTTCGGACGTTCGCTCTGGGCTGACCGGAGGAGAGGACGCGTCGGACACCACGGCGTCGCCGCCTCCAGCCTACGGCGGACGGCCGCTGACCGTGGCGGTGACGGGTGCCGCAGGCGTGCTGGGGGAGCGGGTCGCGGCGCGGCTGGTGGCCTCCCCGCACGTGCGCAAGGTCCTGGCGGTGGACGACCGGCGCGGCGACGTGCCGGGCGTGCAGTGGCGGGTGCTGGACGTACGGGATCCGGCGGTGGCCGAGCGGCTGGCCGGGGTCGACGTGGTGGTGCACCTGGCGATGGACTTCGGCATGGAGTCCGACCCGCGGGCCCGCAGCGCCTACAACGTGCGCGGTGCGCAGACGGTGCTGACCGCGGCCGCGGCCGCCGGGGTGCACCGGGTGGTGCTGTGCACCTCGGCGATGGTCTACGGCGCGCTGGCCGACAACGAGGTGCCGCTGGCGGAGGACTCCGAGCTGCGGGCGACCGAGGAGGCCTCGCTGGTCGGGGACCTGCTGGAGATCGAGCGGCTGGCCCGCCGGGCGCCGCGCGCCCACCCCGGGCTGCAGGTGACGGTGCTGCGCCCGGCGGTCGTGGTGGGCCCGGGCGTGGACACCGTGCTGACCCGGCACTTCGAGGCGCCCCGACTGCTGGTGGTGGCCGGCTCGCGCCCGTGCTGGCAGTTCTGCCACGTGGACGACCTGGCGGCGGCGCTGGAGTACGCGGCGTTGGGCCTGGTCGAGGGCGAGGTGACGGTCGGCTGCGACGGCTGGCTGGAGCAGGAGGACGTGGAGCGGCTGTCGGGGATCCGGCGGATGGAGCTGCCGGCCGCGCTGGCGCTCGGGACGGCGGCCCGGCTGCACCGGCTGGGGCTGACCCCGGCCCCGGCGGGGGACCTGGCGTACACGATGTACCCGTGGGTGGTGTCCGGCAGCCGGCTGCACGAGGCGGGCTGGCGGCCGGCGCACACCAACGAGCAGGTGCTGGCCGAGCTGCTGGCGCAGGTGTCGGGCAAGCACGCGGTGGCGGGGCGCCGGCTGGGCGGCAAGGAGGCCGCGACCAGCCTGGGGGCGGCCGGGGCGACGGTGGCGCTGGTCGGTACGGCGGCGCTGGTGCGCCGGGCCCGCAAGCGGCGCCGGTTCTGAGCGGGCGCCGGTCGCCCGATCGGGGCCGCCGGTCCTTGCGTGTCTCGCGTGTCTCGCGATTCTCACGATGCGAAATTTCGAGATCGTGATGCGGAAGACCCTTGCCCCGTCCCGGCCCGGATGAGGAATCATGGGGTCATGTCCGAGAACCACGACCCCATCCGGCTGCTCGCCGTCCGCGACACCCCGCTCTCGCTGGACGAGGTGTACGAGGCGGTCGGTGACGACGCGGCCGGCGGCACCACCGTCTTCGTCGGGACGGTCCGTGACCACGACGGCGGCAAGTCGGTCGCCGCACTGGAGTACAGCTGCCACCCGAGCGCCGAGCAGGAGATGCGCCGGATCGCCGAGAAGGTCGTCGCGGACTTCCCGGTCCGGGCGCTCGCGGCGGTCCACCGGATCGGCCGGCTGGAGATCACCGACAAGGCCGTGATCGTCGCCGTCTCCTGCGCCCACCGCGGTGAGGCCTTCGCGGCCGCCCGCCGGCTGATCGACGACCTCAAGCACGAGGTGCCGATCTGGAAGCACCAGGTCTTCGCCGACGGCGAGGAGGAGTGGGTCGGTGCCGGCGGCTGCTGAGACGCTCCCCGGGACCGGCGGGACCGGTGGGACGGCGGGACCAGCGGGAACGCCGGAACCGCGGGCACGTCCCGCGCGTCTGTCGGATCAGGCGCGCCGGGGCCTCACTCGAACGGGTCCGGAACAGCGCCCCGAATACTCCCTGGAAGTGAGCCGATCGGCCGTCCCGTAACCCGGATGGCGCCGGCTGCGTTGTCCGCCGGAGTGGTTAGTCTGCTCATAGACACGACGAGCTGGGAGTACTGATATGGGTGCGCTCGCCTGGTTGATCATTCCGGTTGTCGCCGTCCTACTCGCCGCGCTCTGGGCGGTCTGGGCCCAACGGGCCCCGCGGGCCACGGGGGATCCGGCCTCGCTCGCCGAGCACCGGCGCTTCATGGCCGCCATGGAACGCACCACGGCAGGGAGCACGGCCCCCGGCGAGGGCGTCGGCCGGTAGCCCGGCGGGCGTCGCGTCACCCGCGTCCCGTACTGTCGAGGCATGCCACGCCGCTCCGCGACGATGCTCGCTGCCACCCTGCTGCTCATAGCGCTGCTCTGCGTCTCGGTGCTGATGAAGGTGCCGTACACGGAGATGAGCCCGGGGCCGACGTACAACACGCTCGGCAACCAGGGCGGCAAGTCGGTGATCAGCATCGCGGGGCATGACTCGTACCCGACCAGCGGGCACCTCAACATGACGACCGTGCAGGTCACCGGGGCCAAGTACGAGCCCAGCCTGGTCAACGCGGTGGTCGGCTGGCTGCGCGACGACGTGCTGGTGGTGCCGCACGACAACGTGTACCCGAAGGGGCAGTCGGACGCCGACGCCAAGAAGCAGAACGCGGAGGAGTTCGCCTCCTCCGAGGACAGCGCCCGCACCGCGGCGCTCAAGCAGCTGGGCATCCCGGTCGGCAGCGAGCTGATCGTCAAGTCGGTCACCGCGGGCGCCCCGGCCGAGGGCCGGCTGCACGCGGGCGACCAGATCGTCGCCGTCGACGGCGCGCCGGTCGGCTCGGTCGAGCAGGTCGTCGCCGCCGTCACCAAGCACAAGCCGGGCGAGTCGGTGGTCTTCACCGTCGTGCCGCGGGTCAAGGACGCGGCCGGCAACGCCGCCGCGGCGCCGGGGGCGAGGACGGACGTCACCGTCCCGACCGTACGGGCCAAGGACCTCGACCCGAAGGCCCCGGCCGAGCGGGCCGAGCTCGCGGTGATCGGCATCGGCACCGGGATCCGGCACACCTACCCGTTCCAGATCGACATCGGCCTGCAGGACGTCGGCGGCCCGAGCGCCGGCCTGATGTTCTCGCTCGGCATCATCGACAAGCTGACCCCGGGCGGAGACCTCACCGGCGGGAAGTTCGTCGCGGGCACCGGCACCATCGACGACGACGGCAAGGTCGGCCCGATCGGCGGGATATCGATGAAGCTGATCGCCGCCCGGGACGCCGGGGCCGAGTACTTCTTCACCCCGTCCTCGAACTGCGCCGAGGCCACCAAGAGCATCCCGTCCGGGCTGACCCTGATCAAGACGGACACCCTGGACGGCGCGCTGAAGTCGCTGGAGCAGGTCCGCTCCGGGCAGACCTCCGCGCTGCCGTCCTGCGCCAAGTAGTCCTCGGGGGGCGTACCGGGCGGCGTTCTGCGCGGCGTCCTAGGAGAAGGTCGCCAGCAGGGCCTCGGTCAGGCCGGGCACCAGGTCCGGGCCGGTCAGCACCTCGCGGGCGACGTCCTTGGAGCGCAGCCGCAGGGCGATCTCCTTGCGGCCGTCGCGCAGCACCGCGGCGGTGATCCGCACCTCCTCGCGCTTGGGGTGGTTGGCCACCCACTCGGCGAGCTGGGCGTCGGAGGCGCCGCGCGGGCGGGACTGCTCGGCGCCCGGGGGCAGCATCAGGCGCTCGACGACCAGGGCGCAGCCGGCCACCGCGTCGGGCCAGGCGATGGTGCCGAGGAACTTGTCGAGCTCCATCCCGGCCGGCAGCTCGTCCTGCTCGACCGGGGTGAGGCCGGGCTCGTCGCCGTCGGCGAGGCCGAGCTGCTTGGCGATCCGGGGGTCGGCCTTGCGCAGGGCGGCGCTGTCCACCAGGGCGAACAGTCGGGCCGGGAGGTCCCAGCCGAGGGTGGCGGCGTACTCGTCGATCTCCAGCGCGGCCCGGGTGAGCGGGGACGCGGCCGGGAGCTTGGAGACGTCGTCGGGGGAGTTGGTGAATGCAGACGCGTCGGACATGCCTCAATCCTCACACGCCGGGCGGGGCGCGCCCGCCGGGGCGACGGCCGGGGACGGGTCGCCCGGGCCCCGGCACCGGGTCGGAGCGCCCGGAGGCGAGCGGGCGAATCACAGCGAGCGGGCGAGTCACAGTAACCGTCTGCTAACGGCGGGAACTCGGCCAAAGCCTGGTTAAGTTGCTCTGACGACCGATCGATCCCAGACGACACAGCTGAGGTGCCACCGTGGTATTCCAGATGCCGGAACGCTCAGGGCCGGGTTTCCGGCGAAGGGTGGGCCCGCCCTCGCGGCGGGCGCGGGTGGCCCTGCTGACCCTGGGCGTGCTCGCGGTGCTGTTCCTGCTGTTCGTCATGTTCGCGGGCTTCTGGACGGACTGGCTGTGGTTCAGGTCCGTCCACTACTCCTCGGTGTTCACCACCCAGCTGTGGACCAAGATCGGGCTGTTCGCGGTGTTCGGCCTGCTGATGGCGGTGATCGTCGGCTTCAACATCTGGCTGGCGCACCGGCTGCGGCCGCCGCTGTCGGCGATGTCGGTGGAGCAGCAGAGCCTGGACCGCTACCGGGCCGGCCTGGCGCCGTTCAAGCGCTGGGCGCTGATCGGCGTCTCGCTGGTGATCGGCCTGGTGGCGGGCGCCGCGGCGTCCGGCCAGTGGCGGACCTGGCTGATGTGGACGAACTCCACGTCCTTCGGCGAGAAGGACGCCCAGTTCGGCATGGACGTCTCCTTCTACGCCTTCGACCTGCCGTTCTACGAGTTCGTGCTGGGCTTCGCGTTCAGCGCGGTGATCGTCTCCCTGCTGACCTCGGCGCTGGTGCACTACCTGTACGGCGGGCTGCGGCTGCAGGGCCCGGGCCGGCGGGCGAGTGCGGGCGCGCAGGGGCACCTGGCGGTGCTGCTGGGCGTGTTCGTGCTGCTGAAGGCCGTCGCGTACTGGCTGGACCGGTACGCGCTGGCGGTCAAGACCGGCTCGTACAAGGGTGTCTCGGGCTGGACGGGCCTGCGCTACGTGGACGCCAACGCGTTCCTGCCGGCCAAGACCATCCTGTTCTTCGTCGCGATCATCTGCGCGGTGCTGTTCTTCCTGACCCCGGTCCGCCGCACCTGGGCGCCGGCCCTGATCGGGCTGGGGCTGATGGTGCTGTCGGCGGTGCTGATCGGCGGCCTGTACCCGGCGATCGTGCAGCAGTTCCAGGTCAAGCCGAACGAGCAGGCCAAGGAGACGCCGTACATCCAGAAGAACATCGACGCGACGCGGCAGGCGTACGGCATCGCCGACTCCCAGACCACGCCGTACACCCCGCAGGGCTCGACCACCGGTGACGCGCTCAAGCCGGACGCGCAGACCATCGCGGACGTCCGGCTGCTGGACCCGAACATCGTCTCGCAGACGTTCCAGTCGCTGGAGCAGCAGCGCAACTACTACGCCTTCCCGAGCACGCTGGACGTGGACCGCTACGGCAAGGGCGCGGACAAGCAGGACACCGTGATCGGCCTGCGCGAGCTCGACCTCAACGGCGTGCAGCGCAACTGGATCAACGACCACTTCAAGTACACCCACGGCTACGGCGCGGCCGTCGCCAAGGGCAACCAGGTCGACGACAAGGGCGGGCCGGTGTTCACCGAGTCCGGTCTGCCGGCCACCGGCGCGCTGGGCGACTACGAGCAGCGGATCTACTACGGCGAGAAGACGACGACGTACTCGATCGTCGGCGGCTCGAACAAGGAGATCGACTACACCGACACCAAGACCGGCCAGAACGTGGAGTACACGTACGGCGGCGCGAGCGGTGTGTCGCTGGACAACCCGCTCACCCGGGCCGCGTACGCGGTGCGCTTCGCCGAGCCGCAGATCCTCTACGCGGGGGCGATCACCGACGGCGCCAAGGTGATCTACAACCGGACGCCGAAGGAGCGGGTGGAGAAGGTCGCGCCGTGGCTGTCGATCGACGCCGACCCGTACCCGGTGGTGCAGAGCGGCCACGTCGTGTGGGTCGTGGACGGCTACACCACCTCGGACGGCTTCCCGTTCTCGTCGAAGACGACGCTGGGCGCCGCGACCAAGGACTCGCTGACCAACCAGCGCGGTGAGCTGCTGACCGTCGCCAACCAGGTCAACTACATCCGCAACTCGGTCAAGGCCACGGTGGACGCCTACACCGGCGAGGTGAAGCTCTACCAGTGGGACGAGAAGGACCCGGTCCTGAAGACCTGGATGAAGGCCTTCCCCGGCACCGTCGAGCCGAAGGCGGACATCCCGCAGTCGCTGCTGCCGCACCTGCGCTACCCGCAGGACATGTTCAAGGTGCAGCGCGACCTGCTCGGGCAGTACCACGTGACGGACTCCAACTCCTTCTTCAACGGCAGCGACATCTGGCAGGTCCCGGTGGACCCGACCAGTGACACCAAGCAGGTCCAGCCGCCGTACTACGTGACGCTGCGCATGCCGGACGCCGCCGCCGCGAGCTTCTCGCTGACCAGCACCTTCGTGCCCAACCAGCGGCCCAACCTGGCGGCCTTCATGGCGGTCAACGCGGACCCGGGCGACGACTACGGGAAGATCCGCATCCTGAAGATGACGGGCGAGACCGGAGCGCCCGGCCCGGGCCTGGTGCAGTCGAAGTTCAACTCCCGCCAGGAGGTGGCCAACCAGATCTTCGCGCTGAAGAGCGGCGGCGACACCGAGCTGGAGTACGGCAACCTGCTGACCCTGCCGGTCGGCGGCGGGCTGCTCAACGTCGAGCCGGTGTACGTGCGCGGACGCGGCGCCAAGTACCCGACGCTGCAGAAGGTCCTGGCGGTGTACGGGGACGACAACGTGGCGTTCGAGAACACCCTGGAGGACGCGCTGAAGAAGCTGTTCGCCGGGCAGGCCCCGCCGGCCACGCCGGTCGCACCGTCCAACCCGGGCAGCGGGACGGCCCCGACCTCCCCGGCGACGCCGACCTCCCCGACGGCCCCGGCGACGCCCGCGCCCACCGCACCGGCCACGCCGGCACCGGGCGGGACGATCTCGCCCGAGCTGCAGAAGGCGCTGTCGGACGCGGCGAAGGCGTACGGCGACAGCCAGACCGCGTTCAAGAACGGCGACTGGGTGGCCTACGGCAACGCCCAGAAGGCGCTCGGCGACGCGCTGAAGGCGGCCGAGGCGGCCCGCGGCGGCAGCCCGGCCCCGGCTCCGACCTCGGGCGGCACCCCCGCCCCGGGGGCCGCGGGCACCGGATCGCCGAGCCCCCAGCCGTAGCCCAGGCCGTGGGCCCCGGCTGCAGCCCGCAGCCGGGGCCCACAGCCGGGGCCCGCTGAGCTGCGGTAACCGTTTTCCGTTCCACCCCGCGTCCGTGCTATGGTTCAACCACCGACGCGGGGTGGAGCAGCTCGGTAGCTCGCTGGGCTCATAACCCAGAGGTCGCAGGTTCAAATCCTGTCCCCGCTACAAAGGCCAGAGGCCCGGAGGATCCTTCCTCCGGGCCTCTGGTGTTTCCCGGGGTGTTTTCGCTCGGAAGCGGTGGGAACCGCTCCGGTACTATCGACCGTCGCCAAGGAGGACGGCAGCGGGGTTTGTGAGGTTGAAGTGTCGGGAAATCGACAAAGCGCCGAAGCAATTTCGTCGGCTTCGGGTCAGCCCCGCCCGAATTCGGCCGGGGCAGGTGTACGCGGGTAGCGGGTGATGCGACGATGGGACACATGGGGGACGGTGCACGGCTGCTGACCGGCCGTCGGGTCCGGCGCCTCTCCTGGGAGTCCCCCCGGCCGCACGCCGGGGCACGATGCCGCGACACTCTGGGGGAGCGGGAGTCGGCATGAGGCTGATCGGCAAGTCAGGCGCAAAGCCCTCGGCGGCCGTCGAGGCGGACACCGACGCCTGGGCGGAGAGCGCCGAGAGCCCCGAGAACCGTCCCGGAACCCTGCCCGCCCAGCGCACCAGCGGCCTGTCCGAGCGGCCCGCCCCGGGCTGCGGCCCGGACAGCCTGGTCCACGTGTCCACCCGTCAGTTCGCCGCCGCCGTCGGCGCCTACGGGGAGCAGCCCGACGGGGAGCCGGCCCCCGGCGCCGCGCTCGACCCGGCCGGCCTGGACCCGACCAGCTTCGAGACCGCGCTCGCCGCCCGGGAGTCCGCCGCGCTGGAGGCCCGGCACCGGCAGGCCGCCGACGCCGGGGACCCGGACGCCGCCGGCCGGCTGGGCACTCTGCTGCTGCGCCGCGGCGACCTGGAGGACGCCGAGCCGTACCTGCGCGCCGCCGCGGCCGCCGGGGTGCGCGCCGCCGCCAACAACCTCGGCGTGCTGCTGCACCAGCAGGGCCACCGGGGCGAGGCCGCCCAGTGGTGGCGCCAGGCCGCCGTCGCGGGCAGCGCACCGGCCGCGCACGCGCTCGGGCTGCAACTGCGCGACCAGGGCGAGGAGGAGGCCGCCGAGTACTGGCTGCACTTCGCCGCCGACCACGGGCACCCGCTGGGCGCCTACGCGCTGGGCGACCTGATGGAGCACCGCCGGGACGTGCGGGCCGAGCGCTGGTTCAAGGTCTCCGCGGACGCCGGGCACCGCGAGGCCGCCTACCGGCTGGCCCGGATGCGCGAGGCCGCCGGGGACAAGGAGACCGCCGAGGCCTGGTACCGCACCGCCGCCGCCCGCAGCCACGCCCGCGCCGCACTGCGCCTGGGCGTGCTGCTGGAGGAGCGCGCCCGCACCGACCAGCCGCTGCTGGAGGAGGCGGCCCGCTGGTACCGGCAGGCCGCGCAGAACGGGGAGCCGCGCGCGGCCTGCGCGCTGGGCTTCCTGCTGCGCGACTCCGGGGACGTGGCGGCCGCCGCCGAGTGGTGGCAGGAGGCCGCCGAGGCCGGGGACGGCAACGCCGCCAACGCGCTCGGCGCCCTGCACGCGAGCCGCGGCGAGGCCAAGGAGGCCGAGCACTGGTACCGCGCGGCGCTGGACGCGGGCGACCAGAACGGCGCCTTCAACCTCGGCCTGCTCTGCGCCGGCGCCGGCCGCGAGCAGCAGGCCGAGCAGTGGTACCGCCGGGCCGCGTACGCCGGGCACCGGGAGGCCTGCAACGCGCTGGCCGTGGTGCTGCTGCAGCGCGGCGACGAGTCCGGCGCGGAGCCGTGGTTCTCCAAGGCGGCCGAGGCCGGCAGCGTGGACGGCGCCTTCAACCTCGGCGTGCTGCACGCCGGGCGCGGCGAGCAGCGGCAGGCCCAGGAGTGGTACGCGCGGGCCGCCGCCGAGGGGCACGGCGAGGCGGCGCTGCAGCTGGCCGTCGCCCAGGAGCAGCGCGGCAACCTGGCCGGGGCGCTGGACCGCTACCGGCAGGCGGCGGCCGGCGGCTCGGCGGAGGGGGCGTTCCGGCTGGCCTCGCTGCTGGACCGGCGCGGGGACGCGGACGCCGAGGCCGAGCACTGGTACGCCCTGGCCGCCGACGCCGGGCACCGGCGGGCCCAGGTGCGGATGGGCGTACGGGCGGCCGAGCGCGGGGCGCTGGAGATCGCCGAGAGCTGGTACCGGCGGGCCGCCGAGGCGGGCAGCCGCAGCGCCGCGTTCAACCTGGGGCTGCTGCTGGCCCGCCAGGACAGTGAGGCCGAGGCGATGCTCTGGTACACCCGGGCCGCCGACGCCGGGCACGGGCGGGCCGCGCTGCGGCTCGCGCTGCTGGCGCTGCGCCGGGGCGAGCCGGTGCAGGCGGAGAACTGGTGCCGGCGGGCGATCGACTACGGGCCGGCCGAGGTCGCGGAGCGGGCCGGGCGGCTGCTGGGTGCGCTGCACGCGGAGCTGAGCGCGTAGCCGGGCGGGTGGCGGCGGGGCTCGACGGTGGTTGCGCCCGACCGCCCTGCTACGGGCGGCAGTCGGGGCACAGGCCGCGGTAGGTGACCTCGGCGGCGGTGACGGTGAAGCCCAGGCGCTCGGCGGCGGGCAGCGCGGCGAGCGGGTCGCCGTGCGGGTGGACGTCGCGGATCGCGCCGCAGCCCGAGCAGACCAGGTGCTGGTGGGCGCGGTGCGCGTTGGGGTCGTAGCGCCGGGCGCGGCCGTCGGTGGCGACCTCCAGGACCTCGCCGAGGGCGACCAGTTCGCCGAGCGTGTTGTAGACGGTGGCGCGGCTGATCTCGGGCAGCCGGGCCGCCGCACGGGCGTGCACCTCGTCGGCGGTGAGGTGCACGTGGTCGCCGTCCAGGACCTCGGCCACGACCCGGCGCTGCGAGGTCAGCCGCCAGCCGCGTCCGCGCAGTCTCTCCAGCAGGTCGCTCATGGGATTCAGGGTAAGTCAGGTCTCGGATTGGTTCCAGTGTTGACTTGGACAAAGTCCAAGTTAGGATCGTGTCATCACGACCGGATACCCGTGGAGGCACCCGTAATGACCACGCAGGACGAGCTGCGCCCGACCCTGACCACGGAGGCGGGTGCCCCCGTCGCCGACAACCAGAACACCGAGACCGCGGGCATCGGCGGCCCGGCCCTGATCCAGGACCAGCTGCTGTTCGAGAAGCTCGCACGCTTCAACCGCGAGCGGATCCCGGAGCGCGTGGTGCACGCCCGCGGCGCCGGGGCGTACGGCACCTTCACGGTGACCGCCGACGTGACGCCCTGGACCCGGGCGGCCTTCCTGTCCGAGATCGGCAAGCAGACCGAGGTCTTCCTGCGCTTCTCCACCGTCGCGGGCAACCTCGGCGCGGCCGACGCGGTGCGCGACCCGCGCGGCTTCGCGCTGAAGTTCTACACCGAGGAGGGCAACTACGACCTCGTCGGCAACAACACCCCGGTGTTCTTCATCAAGGACGCCGTCAAGTTCCCGGACTTCATCCACACCCAGAAGCGCGACCCGTACACCGGCTCGCAGGAGGCCGACAACGTCTGGGACTTCTGGGGCCTGTCGCCCGAAGCCACCCACCAGGTCACCTGGCTGTTCGGCGACCGCGGCATCCCCGCCTCGTACCGGCACCTGAACGGCTACGGCTCGCACACCTTCCAGTGGCAGAACGAGGCCGGCGAGCACTTCTGGGTCAAGTACCACTTCAAGACCGACCAGGGCATCCGCAACCTCACCCAGGCCGAGGCCAACACCCTCGCCGGCGAGGACCCGGACAGCCACCAGCGCGACCTGCGCGAGTCGATCGAGCGCGGCGAGTTCCCCAGCTGGACCGTGCAGGTCCAGGTCATGCCGGCCGCCGACGCGGCGACCTACCGCTTCAACCCCTTCGACCTGACCAAGGTCTGGCCGCACGCCGACTACCCGCCGATCGAGATCGGCCGGCTGGAGCTCAACCGCAACCCCGACAACGTCTTCGCCGAGGTCGAGCAGTCGGTCTTCTCCCCCGCCCACTTCGTGCCCGGCATCGGCCCGTCCCCGGACAAGATGCTCCAGGGCCGGCTGTTCGCGTACGCCGACGCCCACCGCTACCGGGTCGGCATCAACGCCGACCACCTGCCGGTGAACCGCCCGCACGCCACCGAGGCCCGCACCAACGGCCGCGACGGCCACCTGTACGACGGGCGGCACGGGCGGCAGAAGAACTACGAGCCGAACAGCTTCGGCGGCCCGGTGCAGACCGGCCGCCCGCTGTGGGCCGCCACCGCCGTCGACGGCAGCACCGGCAACCACGTCGCGCCCTCGCATGCCGAGGACGACGACTTCGTGCAGGCGGGCAACCTCTACCGGCTGTACGCGGAGGACGAGAAGCAGCGGCTGATCGCCAACCTGGCCGGCTTCATCGCCAAGGTCTCGGCCGACCGCGAGGACATCGTCGAGCGGGCGATCGACAACTTCCGCAAGGCCGACGCCGACTACGGGCAGCGGCTGGAGGAGGCGGTCCGGGAGCTGCGCAAGCAGTAGCACCGGACCCGACGAAGCGGCGGGCCCTGTGACCAGCTCCCACTGGTCACAGGGCCCGCACTGTTACTCGCCCGCTCGCCTCCGGGGCGCTCGGGCCCGGTGCCGACGGTCGGCGCTCCGGCGCTCGTGCCTCGCTGGTCGCTTCTCGCTTTCGGCACCGGCGCGTCCCTTCGGCTCGGGGCGGGGACTCGCCCGCTCGCCGGTCAGACCGACAGGCGGCGCAGCGCTTCCTCGTGCAGCAGGCCGTTGGAGGCGACGGCGTCGGCGCCGCCCGGGCCGGGGACGCCGTCCAGGCCGGTGAAGCGGCCGCCGGCCTCCTCGACGATGACGGCGTTGGCCGCCATGTCCCACAGCGACAGCTCGGGCTCGGCGGCGATGTCGACGGCGCCCTCGGCGACCATCATGTAGGACCAGAAGTCGCCGTAGGCGCGGGTGCGCCAGCAGGCGCGGGTGAGGTCCAGGAACGGGTCGAGGCGGCCGCGCTCCTCCCAGCCGCTGAGCGAGGAGTAGGAGAAGGAGGCGTCCTCGATCCGGGAGACGCCGGAGACGTGGATCCGGGAGGCCTTGGCCAGGCTGCGGCCGGCGAAGGCGCCGAGGCCCTTGGCCGCCCACCAGCGGCGCTGCAGCGCGGGGGCGGAGACGATGCCGACCACCGGGCGCTCGACGCCGTCCGGGCCGTCCTCCAGCAGGGCGATCAGGGTGGCCCAGACCGGGACGCCGCGGATGTAGTTCTTGGTGCCGTCGATCGGGTCGATCACCCAGCGGCGCGGGCCGGAGCCCTGCAGGCCGAACTCCTCGCCGAGGACCGCGTCGCGCGGGCGGGCGCGCTGGAGCACGCTGCGCACGAGCTCCTCGGCGGCCTTGTCGGCGTCGCTCACCGGGGTGAGGTCGGGCTTGGTCTCGATCTTGAGGTCGAGGGCGCGGAAGCGCTCCAGGGTGACCGAGTCGGCCGAGTCGGCGAGGACATGGGCGAGTCGGAGATCGTCGTGGTAGTCGGCCATGTCCGAAACCCTAGCGAGCCCGCCCGAATCGGCACAGCCGGGCTCGCGGAGCGGGACGGGGCCGTTCCGCCGGGTCCTCGCTAGTGGGCGGTGCCGCTGAGCTGGAGGCCGATGACGCCGGCGATCACCAGGGAGATCGAGACCAGCTTGAGCACCGAGGTGGTCTCGTCCAGGAAGAGCATGCCGTAGCTGGCGGTGCCGGCCGCGCCGATGCCGGTCCACACCGCGTAGGCGGGGCCGACCGGCAGGCTCTTCAGGGAGAGGGTGAGCAGGCCGAAGCTGCCGAGGGCGAACACGCAGAAGCTGACGGTGGGCCAGAGCTTGGTGAAGCCCTCGCTGAGCTTGAGGTTGATCGCGAAGCCGGTCTCCAGCAGGCCGGCCAGGACCACCAGGGCCCATGCCATCGCGTGCCCTCCCTGTCGATCGACGGGTCGGGCCGCGCTGTGGCCCGACTTTCCTATGATCGCCAGGCGGGCGCGGTCCGACACCTCGAACGGGCCGCGGACCCCGGGCAACGGCGCGGCGGACCGGGCTCAGTCGCCCTCGCGGGCCTCCTTGCTGGCCAGCAGGCGGCGCAGCGAGTAGAGCCGGGCGGCCTCGGCGTGGCCGTCGGCGACCCAGGCGTCCAGCGCGCAGTCCGGCTCGTCGTGGCTGCACGCGCGCGGGCAGTCGACGGTGCCGGGCTCCAGGTCGGGGAAGGCGTGGATGACCCGGGACGGGTCGATGTGCGAGAGGCCGAAGGAGCGGAAGCCCGGGGTGTCGATGACCCAGCCGGGGTTCAGCGCCTTCTTGGAGCCCGGCTTGGCGCCGGGCGGCGGGGGCAGCCGCAGCGCGAGCGCGGAGACGGTGGTGTGCCGGCCGCGGCCGGTGACCGCGTTGACGTGGCCGGTCTGCCGCTGGCGGTCCGGGACGAGGGCGTTGACCAGGGTCGTCTTTCCGACGCCGGAGTGGCCGATGAACACCGTCGAGAGCCCGCGCAGGTGCTCGCGGACGGCCTCGGCGCCGGCGGTCTCCAGCTCGTCGCGGCGGGTGACCACGTAGTCGATGCCGAGCGGCGCGTACGACTCCAGCAGCGAGGCGGCCGGCGCGAGGTCGGACTTGGTGAGCACCAGCAGCGGCTCCATGCCCGCGTCGTAGGCGGCCACCAGGCAGCGGTCGATCAGGCGGGGGCGCGGCTCGGGGTCGGCCAGGGCGGTGACGATGGCCAGCTGCTGGGCGTTGGCGACGACGATCCGCTCGTACGGGTCGTCGTCGTCCGCGGTGCGCCGCAGCACCGAGCCGCGCTCCTCGACCCGGACGATCCGGGCGAGGGTGTCGGCGTCCCCGGAGAGGTCGCCGACGATGTTGACGACGTCGCCGACGACGACGCCCTTGCGGCCCAGCTCGCGGGCCTTCATGGCGACGACCTGGCGCTCCTGCTTGGTGCCCGGGTCGACCAGGCAGGTCAGCCGGCCGCGGTCGACGGTCAGCACCATCGCCTCGGCGGCGTCCTCGTGTTTGGGCCGGATCCTGGTCCGCGGCCGGGAACCCCGGCGGGCGGGGCGGTTGCGGATGTCGTCCTCGTCGGCGTCCTTGCCGTAGCGGCGCATGGCTTCAGTCTCCGCTCAGGCGTCCGCCGCCGCTTCGCCGAGCAACTCGGCCCACATCGCGGGGAAGTCCGGCAGGGTCTTGGCGGTGGTGGCGACGTTCTCCACCTCGACGCCGGGCACGGCCAGGCCGAGCACCGCGGCGGCGGTGGCCAGGCGGTGGTCCTCGTAGGTGTGGAAGACGCCCCCGTGCAGCGGGCGCGGGCGGATCCGCAGGCCGTCCTCGGTCTCGGTGACGTCGCCGCCGAGGTCGTTGATCTCCTTGGCGAGCGCGGCGAGCCGGTCGGTCTCGTGCAGGCGCAGGTGGGCGATGCCGTACAGGTGGGACTCGGAGTCGGCGAGCGCGGCGACGGCCGCGATCACCGGGGTGAGCTCGCCGACGTCGTGCAGGTCGGCCTCGATGCCGTGGATCCGGCCGGTGCCGGTGAACTGCAGGCCCTCGTCGGTGAACTCGCAGGCGCCGCCCATCCGGGTGTAGATCTCGCGCAGCTGGTCGCCGGGCTGGGAGGTGTGCTTGGGCCAGTCCCGGACGGTGACGCGGCCGCCGGTGACCAGGGCGGCCGCGAAGAACGGCGCGGCGTTGGACAGGTCCGGCTCGACCACCAGGTCGCGGCCGATCAGGGCGCCGGGGGTGACCCGCCAGACGTCCTTCTCGCCGCCGTCCTCGGGGGCGTCGACCTGGGCCCCGGCCAGGCGCAGCATCTCGACGGTCATCCGGATGTGCGGCAGCGACGGCACCGGGCCGCCCACGTGCCGGACCTCGATGCCGTGGTTGTAGCGGGCGCCGGAGAGCAGCAGCGCGGAGACGAACTGGGACGAGGAGGAGGCGTCCAGCTCCACCGGGCCGCCGTCGAGCGAGCCGGTGCCGTGGACGGTGAGCGGGAAGGCGCCGCGGCCGCCGTCGTCGATGCGGGCGCCGAGCGCGCGCAGGGCGTTGATCACGCCGTGCTGGGGGCGCTCGTAGCAGCGCGGGTCGCCGTCGAAGTGCACCGGGCCGTCGGCGAGGACGGCGAGCGGGGGCAGGAAGCGCATGACCGTGCCGGCGTTGCCGACGTCGACCGAGGCGGGGCCGAGCAGCGCGGGGGCGGGGATGACCCGCCAGGCCTCGCCGCCGCCGGTGCCGCCGGCGTCGTTGTTGACCTTCTCCTCGATGGTGACCCCGAGGGCGCGCAGGCCGTCGGCCATCAGCTGGGAGTCGCGGCTGCGCAGCGGGCGGCGCACCCAGCCGGGCTTCTCGGCCAGTGCCGCCAGCACCAGGGCCCGGTTGGTGACCGACTTGGAGCCGGGGATGGTGACGGTGGCGTCGACGGGGCTGGTCGCGACGGGGGCGGGCCACAGGGTCTCGGTCATGTGGCAAGTCTAGGGGCCGTACCAGAACCGTTCCTGCGCCGGTTGGGCGGCGGGCCCGGGGCGGTTCGGTGCGGGGGTTGCGGCGGTTCGGTGCCGGGGTCGTGGGCGGGCCGGTGCGGGGCGGGCGGTGCTCAGTGCAGGGGCTGGAGCAGCCAGTCGGCGCCGAGGGCGAGGCAGGCGAGGGCGGTGAGCAGGAAGACGGTGACCCAGGCGAGGGCGGGGACGTGGGTGAGCCGGGCGAGCTGGTCGGCGTCGGAGTCGCGGGCCCAGCCGATGCGGCGCTGGTGCTGGAGCTCCAGGACGGGCCGGACGGCGCCGAACAGCAGGAACCAGCAGCCGAGGTAGGCGAAGCCGGCCTGGACCTGGGCGCTGCCGAACCAGGAGACCAGGAAGAAGGCGCCGCCGGCGACCAGGACGGTGAAGAGGCCGAAGGCGTTGCGGATGCGCAGGAGCAGGGCGAGCAGCAGGACGATCGCCAGCCACAGCAGCAGGGTGATCCGGTCGGCGGCGAGCAGGGCGGCGCAGCCGAGGCCGAGCAGGGCGGGGGCGGTGTAGCCGGCGGCGGCGGTGAGGACCATGCCGGGGCCGGTGGGGCGGCCGTAGGAGAGGGTGAGTCCGGAGGTGTCGGAGTGCAGCCGGATGCCGGCCAGCTTGCGGCCGGTGACCAGGGCGATCAGGCCGTGGCCGCCCTCGTGGGCGATGGTGACGGCGTTGCGGGCGACGTGCCACAGCGGGCGGGCGAGGACGGTGAGCAGGGCGGCGGCTCCGGTGGCCAGCACCAGCCAGCCGGGCGGGGCGGGCTGGGTGCCGGTGACCTCGCCCCACAGGGCGCTCAGGGTCTGATCGTCGGTGCTCATGCGGTCTTCCCCGCCTCCGTTCGCTGCGTTGGGCCGTTCGGGGCAGCCTCCCATGCGGGGACGGGCGGGCGGGAGCGGGCGGTTCTGGTCCTGGCGTGAACAAGTGATGAGGACGGGCGCCATGGCAAGCTGGCCCGCATGTGCGGTCGGTTCGCAGCCAGCAGCAAGCCCGAGTCCATCGTCGAGCTGTTCGACGTCGAGCAGTGGGATCCCGAGGAGACCCTGGACCCGAACTGGAACGTCGCGCCGACCAACAGCGCCTTCGTGGTGCTGGAGCGGATGGGCAGGGAGCAGCCCCGGGCGGTGCGGCAGCTGCGGGTGCTGCGCTGGGGGCTGGTGCCGCAGTGGTCGAACTCCGCCGAGACGGCCGTGAAGATGATCAACGCCCGGTCGGACACGGTGCACGAGAAGCCCTCGTACCGGCAGGCCTTCGCCGCGCGCCGGTGCGTCCTGCCGGTGGACGGCTACTACGAGTGGCAGACGGTGCCGGGCGAGCGGGGCAAGGCGCGCAAGAAGCCGTTCTTCGTCTCCCGGGCGGACGGCACCCCGCTGGCGCTGGCCGGGCTGTACGAGTTCTGGCGCAACCGGGCGGTGCCGCCCGGGCACCTGGAGGCGTGGCTGGTGACCTTCACGATCGTCACCACGGACGCCGAGGAGGCGCTGGCGCCGATCCACGAGCGGATGCCGCTGTTCCTCGACCCGGAGTCCTGGGACGAGTGGCTGGACCCCCGGCTGACCGACCCGGACGAGCTGCGCCGGCTGCTGATACCGCCGCCGCCCGGCGCGCTGCTGGCCACCCCGGTGTCGCCGGCGGTCGGCAGCATCCGCAACAACGGCCCGGAGCTCAAGGAACCGTGGGCCGAGGCCGAGTACGAGACCACCCTGTTCTGACGTGCTGTGCAGGATTGGAGTAGCGGAGATGACCACCGAAATCGTCCCCACCGAGGCCGGGGAGGCCAGGATCACCCACCACCGGGCGGCCGCGCCGAAGGCCGTCCTGGCGCTGGGGCACGGCGCCGGCGGCGGGATCGAGTCCCGGGACCTGGTGGCGCTGGCCGCGAGCCTGCCGGCGCGCGGGATCACCGTGGCGCTGGTCGAACAGCCCTGGCGGGTGGCGGGGAAGAAGCTGGGCCCGGCGCCGAAGACGCTGGACCTCGGCTGGCGGCCGGTCGCCGAGCACCTGGCCGGGCAGGGGCTGCCGCTGGTGGTGGGCGGGCGCAGCGCCGGGGCGCGGGTGGCCTGCCGGACGGGGGCGGACACCGGGGCGGTGGGGGTGGTGGCGCTGGCGTTCCCGCTGCACCCGCCGGGCAAGCCGGAGAAGAGCCGGGCGCAGGAGGTGCTGGACTCGGGGCTGCCGACGCTGGTGGTGCAGAGCGTGGCGGACCCGTTCGGCGGGCCCGGGGAGTTCCCGGAGCTGCCGGCGGGGCACGAGCTGGTGGCGGTGCCGTACGGCAGCCACGGCTTCGAGGTGCCCAAGCGGGCGCCGATGGGGCAGGACGAGGTGCTGGACCTGATCTGCGCGGCGGTGGGGGACTGGGTGCTGCGGCTGCTGTGAGCGGGTGCGGTGAGCCGGTGCCGTGAACGGGTGCGGTGAGCGGGTGCGGTGAGCCGGTGCCGTGAACGGGTGCGGTGAGCGGGGTGTTGCGGCTCGCTCACTCGTGCGAGTGAAGGGTGCCCGGGGGCGGGAATGCGGGCGGGGCCGGAGTGGTTGTCGTGTCCGTCAGTACGAGTCACCGGTGAGAGGCAGGGCAGATGGGTTCGATCGCGTGCCCGGAGCGGCCTGAGGAGCGCGAGGCCGCCACGGCGTTCGCCCCCTCCTGGCCCGAGTGGTTCGACGCGGGCGAGAAGCCCGTCAGCCCGATATCCTCCATTTCTGGGCGGCCCGCCGTGGGCCGTGCCCGGTATGCCGAGGAGGTGGGTCCGGTCGTCGGGACCGAGCACGAGGCCGAGTCGGGCCATGGCCCGGACGAGGTCCGGCCTGCGGGCGAGGCGCTCACCGGTGAGGAGCTGGCCGAGGCGATCGGTGAGGACACCTACCGGGTGTCGTCGGAGGAGAGCGAGGAGGCCCGGCGGGAGCGCTTCGAGCGTGACGCCCTGGGCTACCTGGATCCGATGTACTCGGCCGCGCTGCGTATGACGCGCAACCCGGCCGATGCGGAGGACCTGCTCCAGGAGGCGTTCGCCAAGGCGTACGCGTCCTTCCACCAGTTCCGTGAGGGCACGAACCTCAAGGCCTGGCTGTACCGCATCCTCACCAACACGTTCATCAACTCGTACCGCAAGAAGCAGCGGGAGCCCCAGCGCACCGCGGCGGAGGAGATCGAGGACTGGCAGCTGGCCAGGGCCGAGTCGCACATGTCGACCGGACTGCGTTCGGCCGAGACCCAGGCGCTCGACCACCTCCCCGACAGCGATGTGAAGGACGCGCTCCAGGCCATCCCGGAGGAATTCCGGATCGCCGTCTATCTCGCGGACGTAGAAGGCTTTGCGTACAAGGAGATCGCGGACATCATGGGTACTCCCATCGGTACGGTGATGTCCCGACTGCACCGTGGCCGCCGTCAACTGCGCGGCATGCTGGAGGATTACGCCCGTGAGCGCGGGCTCGTCCCGGCCGGCAGCGGGGCAGGGCAGGAAGCGAAGGGCTCGGGCTCATGAGCTGCGGCGATCCGCACGACACCGAGTGTGGCGAGGTCCTCGACCACCTCTATGAATTCCTCGACAACGAGATGGCCGAGGGCGACTGCGCCAAGCTGCGCGTGCACTTCGAGGAGTGCTCGCCCTGCCTGAAGCAGTACGGGCTGGAGCAGGCGATCAAGGCGCTGATCAAGCGCTCCTGCGGGTGCGACGACACCCCGGCCGACCTGCGCAGCAAGGTGCTGGCCAGGATCGACTCGATCCGGTCCGGGCAGCGTTCGGGCGATCCGGTGGTGGTCGCGGTGGAGACCACCGTCGAGCTGCACGCCGAATCCGCCCGGCCGGCGCCGAAGCCGGCGAAGGGCGGGGCGGCGGAGCAGCCGGCCGGGCGCCCCGGCGCGCCGGTCGAGGCCGGCGCCCCGGCGGAGTGACCTGCCGACCGGTCACGTGTCGGCCAGTCACGTGGCGGGCGGTCACGTGTCAGCCGGTCAGGTGTCGGGCGGCCGCTTGTCGGCCGGCCGGTTGAAGGAGCCAAGCGGCCCCGGGGGCGTGCGCCCCCGGGGCCGCTCCCGTTCTGCTCGCATGCGCCCCTCACTCGTTCGAGTGAGTTGGCGGTGCGCCAACTGCGCCATTGCGCCATCATGCGTCCCCGCGCCCGGACGGCGGCCTATCCTCCTGACGGACACTCACCGCCGGTCCGCCCGGCGTGCTGAGGCAACACGGGGTCCGGACGGCGGGGAGGTCGAGATCGCTACCGACAGTGGAGGCGCGACCCTGCCGCCGGGGGCGGCGCGCTACCTGGTGGTCGTACCGGTGGCCGCGCTGTGCTGCCTGCTCCCGCTGCTGCCCGCCGCCCTCACCCCCGGGGTGCCGCACTGGCTCGGCGGGCCGGTGGACTGGCCCAAGGTCGGGCTGCTGGCCTTCCTGCACGGCTGCTGGGAGTCGCTGGCCCAGGGCCTGCCGACGCCCTGCCTGGTACTGGTGCGCCGGCTGCTGCGCCGCCCGGCACTGCCCGATCGGACGCCCGCCCGGCCCGGGGTGAACGCCTTCTTTCCGGTGCTGTTCGCCGGAGTGCTGATGCTCCCCCCGGCCGCCGCCGCACTGGTCACCGTCCCCGCCGCGGTGCTCGGCGGCCCGAACGGGCCCGGCTGCCGCCGGCGCCAGCTGTTCAACGGCGCCCAGCTCGCGCTGTGCGCCTTCGCCTCCTCGGTCGCCTTCCACCTGCTGCACGGCCCGCAACTGCTGCTGGGCTCCCGCTTCCCGGCCGCGCTACTGCCAGGCTTCGCCGCCGTCGCCGCGTTCTGCCTGGTCAACGGGGTCGTGGTGGGGTTCATGCTGGTGCTCAGCGAGGACCGCCGCGCCGGGGTGCTGCTGCGCGGGGCCTGCGCGGTGTGCGGGCTGCCGGTGCTGGTGCACGCGGCCGGCGGGCTGATGGTCGCGGTGCTCTGGCAGGGCCCGTACGGCGCGTTCGCGGCGCTGCTGGCGCTGCTGCCGCTGTCCATCTCCGCCTGGGTGTTCGCCCAGGGGCAGCGCGAGCGGGACGCCCACCAGGCCACCGTGCAGTCGCTGGTGCAGGCCGTGGAGATCAAGGACGCGTACACCCGCGGGCACAGCGAACGGGTCGGCCGGGCCTCGGTGCTGATCGCCACTCAGCTCGGCATGGAGGCCGAACGGCTGCGCACCCTGCGCTTCGCGGGGATCCTGCACGACGTCGGCAAGCTCGGCGTGGCCACCGAGCTCCTGCGCAGAAACGGTCCCCTCACCGAGGCAGAGCGCCGGGCCGTGGAGATCCACCCGGTGTACGGGTACGAGCTGGTGCGCGGGATCGACTTCCTCGGCGACGCGCACGCCGGGATCCTGCACCACCACGAGCGGATGGACGGCCGCGGCTACCCGAGCGGGCTGGCCGGCGCGCAGATCCCCGAGTTCGCCCGGATCATCTCCGTCGCCGACGCCTTCGACTCGATGACCTCCACCCGCTCCTACCGGCGCGGCCGCCCGGTCGCCGAGGCCGTGGCCGAGCTGGAGCGCTGCTCGGGCAGCCAGTTCGACCCGGCGATGGTCCGGGCCCTGATCGACGCGCTGGCCGTGCACGACTGGCCGCCGGTGGTGCACTCGGAGGACTGCATCCAGGCCGTCCCGGACATTCCGCTCGGCGTGCCCGAGCCGGCCCGGGCGGCGCCAGGCCGGGTGCCCGCCCGAGGCGGGAGCACCCCCGCGGCCGGGCCGTCGTGACGGCGCACCGGCGCACCGGCCGCGGGCGAGCCGACCGGGGGCGTGCCGGCCGGGGGCGTGCGGCCCCCGACCGTGCGGGGCACGGCCGTGCGGCGTGCGGGCGCACCGCCCGGACGGTGCACGTGGGGGCGGCCGCGCTGCTGGTGCTCGCGCTGGGCACGGTCGCGCTGCGCGGGGTCGCCGAGCCCAGGGTCGCGCTGGCGTTCACCGCGCTGATCGCGCTCGGCGAATGCGTCCGGATCACCCTTCCGGGGGATCGCGAGCAGGCCCCCATCGGCGCGGCCGGCGCGCTGGCGTACGCCCTGCTCGGGCCGCTGCGCGGCGTGCCGACCGCGCACGGCACGCTCCAGGTGGTCGCGGTCACCGGGGCCGGACTGCTGCTGGCCTGGCTGCCCGGCCTCGCCCTGCCGCACCGCCCCGACCGCCCGCACCGCCGCCCGCCCTGGGCCGACCCCGCCCGCCGGGGCAGCGCCGCCCGCCGGCTGCTCGCCGTCGGCTTCGCCGCCGCCGTCTTCCAGCCGCTCTACAACGGCGGCCTGGTCGACCGGTTCTCACCCGAAGGCCCGGCCTACGGGGCGTTCCTGACCGCCGTCGCCGCACTGGCCGCGCTCTGCGACGCGACCCTGGCGGCGCTGCTGCGGTGCGACTGGGCCGGCCGCCCGGACGCCGGCCCTCCAGACCCGGACGGCGGGCCGCGGTTCCCGGCGGCGCTGGAGGACGAACTGCGCTCGCTGTTCGGCATCGGCTCGGCGATCGTCGCCACCGGGATGCTGGTCAGCCTCGCGGCCGGCGAGGTCGGGCTGTGGGCGCTGCCGCTGTTCTGCACCCCGCTGCTGCTCGCCCAGGTGTCCTTCCGGCGGGCCGCCGCGGTGCGGGCCACCACCGGGCAGACCATCGCCAGCCTCGCCCGCGCCACCGAGGTGGCCGGCTACACCCCGCACGGGCACGCGCGCCGGGTCGCGGACACGGCGTGCGCGCTCGGGCGCGAGCTGGGCCTGGGCACCCGCGAGCTCGCCCTGCTGGAGTACGCCGCGCTGATGCACGACGTCGGCCAGCTGTCCCTGGTCGAACCCGTCCCGGACGGCGCCACCGCGCTGTTGCCCTGCGCCGAGCAGCAGCGGATCGCCCGCCTCGGCAGCGAGGTGATCAGCCGCACCGGGGTGCCCCGGCAGGTCGCCGAGCAGGTCGCCCGGCTGGCCGACCCCTTCCCCGGGCCGGTCGGCGGCGACGGCCCGGTGCCGCTCGCGGCCCGGATCATCCGGGTCGCCAACGCCCACGACGACCTGCTCACGGCCGCCCGCGGCCGGGGCGTCGGCGAGGCCGTGGGGCGGCTGCAGGCGCTGGAGGTGCTGCGGCTGGGCCGCGGCCGGGTCTACGACGCACGAGTGGTGGACGCCCTGGCCAGGGTCGGCGGACAGGCCCGGGGCTGAGCTCGCGGGGGCTCGGCGGCGGGGCCTGCCGGGCGAGGTTGCGGGCCTTCGGGCGGGCCGGGCGGCCGCGGCCCAGGGCCCCCGGGCGGTGCCGCGCGGTGCCCGTGTGGCCCTCGGGCGGGGCCGGAACCCGGCTCCGCGACGCCAGGGGTTGAGAGGGCGCCATCGGACGGGCAGGCTGGGGAGGGGCGGGCCCCAACCTCGGCGGTGGGGAGCGCGGGCGGGGGCGGGCGTGGTTGGATGCGGTCGTAGCGTGGAACACCGACCCGGGGCACCGGGCTTCGTACCCCTCCGAGGCGGTACGGGCACGGTGGCACGGGACTTGAGCGGACGACGACGGCAGGGACGAACGTGAGGATCTTCCACCGGGCACGGCACCGGCCGTCCGCCACCTGGCGGCAGACGACCGACCGGGCCTTCACGCTGATCGGCGACGGCCGCTACGAGGACGCCGGCGCGCTGCTGGTGATGGCCGCCGACCTGGAGCCGTGGCTCTCCGACTCCTGGTTCAACCTCGCCCTGCTGCACAAGTTCCGCCGCGACTGGGAACAGGCCCGCTCGGCCGGCCTGCGCGCCGTCGCCCTGCTCGACCGCGAGCACGGCGCCCCCGACTGGTGGAACCTCGGCATCACCGCCACCGCCCTGCAGGACTGGCCGCTCGCCCGCCGGGCCTGGCAGGCGTACGGACTGAAGCTGCCCGGCGGCCCCGGCGGCCCCGGCGGACAGCCCGACGGCCCCGTCAGCCTCGACCTCGGCACCACCCCGGTGCGGCTCTCCCCGGACGGCGAATCCGAGGTGGTCTGGGGCAGACGGCTGGACCCGGCCCGGATCGAGGTCCTCTCCATCCCGCTGCCCTCCTCCGGCCGCCGCTGGGGCGAGGTCGTCCTGCACGACGGCGCCCCGCACGGCGAACGCGTCACCGACGGCGTCGCCTACCCCGTCTTCGACGAGATCGAGCTGTGGGCGCCCTCGCCCGTCCCCACGTACGTGGTGCTGCTGCAGGCCGCCACGGCAGGGGACCGGGACGCGCTGGAACGGCTCGTCGCCGACGCCGGCTACGCGGCCGAGGACTGGACCTCCTCGGTGCGGCTGCTCTGCCGCGCCTGCTCGGAGAGCCGGATGGCCTCCGACGACGGCATCGTCGCCCACCACGACCCGCACGACGACGGCGACCCCGCCCACCCCGGCCACCTCAGCCACCTCAGCCAGGGCGGCGCCGCCGGGATGTCCTGGCTGGTCGAGCGGGAATGCGGCATCGCCGCCCCGGCCCACCTGGTGCGCACCCTGCTGGACCGCTGGGTCGCCGCCGCCCCCGGAACCCGGGCGTACCGGGATCTCGAAGAGGTCTGCTGAACCCGCTGAGTACCCTGGTGAGGTACGCGTAGACCTATGGAAGCGGAAGACGAAGACATGGCGGAGCAGTCCGAGCAGCACGACCACTCGCACGAGCACGAGCACGACGTGGAGGGGGCGGCGCCCGAGACCCCCGTGAAGGTGATCGGCGAGGAGCCCGACCTCACCAAGGGCACCGCCCGTCCGATCACCGTCGTCGGCAACCCCGTCCTGCACCGCGAGGTCAAGGACGTCACCGCCTTCGACGGTGAGCTCTCCGCGCTGATCGACGACATGTTCCAGTCGATGTACGCCGCCGAGGGCGTGGGCCTCGCCGCCAACCAGATCGGCGTCGACCTCAAGGTCTTCGTCTACGACTGCCCGGATGACGAGGGCGTGCGCCACATCGGCCACGTCATCAACCCGCAGCTGGAGGAGTACCCGGCGGACCGCCGGCGGGTGCTGGACGACGGCAACGAGGGCTGCCTGTCCGTCCCCACCGCGTACGCCGAGCTGCCGCGCCCCGACTACGCCGCGGTCACCGGCGTCGACAAGGACGGCAAGCCGATCCGCGTCGAGGGCACCGGCTTCTTCGCCCGCTGCCTGCAGCACGAGACGGACCACCTGTACGGCACCCTCTACATCGACAAGCTGTCGAAGCGCGACCGCAAGGACGCCCTGAAGCAGATGGCCGAGGGCACGGCGAAGTACGCGACCGTACCGAACGCGTAACGGCGGGGCGGTAGTTGATGAAGGCCGGTGCGGACCTGTCCGCACCGGCCTTCGGGTATTTGCGGGCACGACAAGTGATGTCACGTTCTCCCGGGGCGTCCGGTCTACCCATCGGGTGTGACCGCGAGCGGAAGGAGAACCGTCATGAAGGCCGTCATCGTCTGCGCCTCCGTGTCCCACGGCAACACGAGGAGGATCGCCGACGTCATGGGCCGGGGGCTGTCGGCCCCGGTGGTCGAGCCCGAGGAGGTCGATCCGGCCGGGCTCTCCGGCTACGACCTCGTGGGATTCGGCTCCGGGATCTTCTCGGGGCGGTTCCACCCTCGGCTGCGCGAGTTCGTCCGGTCGGTGCCGGGGCAGCAGTGCGGCAGGGCGTTCGTGTTCGCCACCAGCGGGCTGCCGGAGCTGCGGGTGCGGCCGTTCAGCCGTCCCCTCGTGCGGCTCCTCGAACAGAAGGGCTTCGAGGTGGTCGACACCTTCGCCTGCCGGGGCTTCGACACCTGGCTCCCGTTCCGGCTCGTCGGCGGCATCAACAAGGCGCGGCCCGACGGCGGCGACCTGGCGGCGGCGGGCGCCTTCGCCGAGGGGCTGCGGGCCGGCGGGAGGTGAGACAGGGCCGGTGCGGGGAGCCCCGCACCGGCCATCGGGCTTGCTACGGGATGAAGAGCCACTCCGGGCCGTAGGTGGAGTGGGGGTCGGCGGGGAGCTTGATGGCGCTCAACTTCCGTGCCGCGACGCCCAGATCGCTCATGTCGCTCGTCGCGTCGAACAGCCGGTTCGGGGCGCCGCCCCAGGCGTCGTGGAGGGCCTTCAGCATGTCGCTGTAGCTGGTGTTGAAGTCATGCAGCGCGGAGGCGGTGTCCGGGTCGGGTGCGTTGGCGGGGTCGTTGGCCCAGCCGCCGGCGGGCACGCGGGCGACCGGTGAGGTCGGCGGGAGCGGGACGTCGGGGCCGGTGAACTCGAACCTGCCCGTCGCGGGGTTCTTCACCAGCTTCTTGCCGACGGCGATCTCCTTGAAGGCGTAGTAGTGGGCGAGTTCGTCCTGGGGGCCCGGGAAGGGGTTGTCCGGGGAGACCGTGGTGCCCTCGCCCTGGGTCTGGATGATGTTGATCGCCTTCAGGACGTCGTCGATGGTGTTCATCGCGACGATGTCGTTTCCGGCTCCGTGGCCGATCGACCCCAGCGGGAAGGTCACCTGGTTGTGCCCGGTCAGCAGGTGCGCGAAGTTCGGGAAGACATTGGCGATGCGCTGGTAGAAGGCGCCGATCGTGTTGCCGTCGGCGGCGAACGCGAGCGGGTTCTCGGGCTTCTCGATGCAGGAGAAGAGGGTGGCCGACTCGCGGGTCAGCCCGCTGAGGAACACCTCCAGCCCCGGGTTGACGCCACCCGGCAGCTCGCCCGGGTACTTGGGGACGGTGAGCGGGTCGGTGAGGACGACCGTGCCGCCGATGCTGGTGAGCATGTTGCAGACCAGGCCGAAGTGCGACATCTCGTCGAAGACGATCTCGCGGATGGTGTGGGCGACGGGCTCGTTCTTGTTCGGGTCGATGATCGACCAGAGGGCGGTGGCGTACGGCGGGATGGTGGAGAGCTCCAGCATGATCGCCCGCTGGAGCGCGTCCTTGAGCTCCTGTTCGGTCCAGTCCTCCTCGGCGATGTTCATGAGCTGGACGATCGCGTCGCTCTCGTAGTCCAGGATTCCGGTCGTCACGCTGGGCCCCTTTCGTTCGGCTGTGCGCCGGACCGTAGCGGGGGGCCTGTCGTATGTATGCGCGCGGTGCCGGTGTGGCCCGGGAGTTCATCCGGACGGGCGGCGTGTGGGCGGGGTGGCCGCCCCGCCCGGCGTAGGAGCCGGGCGGGGCGGGGGGTCAGCGCTGATGCACCTCACCCGCAGCCGCCGCCGCACTGGCATACGTTCACACGAAGGGGCTGTATTTCCGCGTCCGCCTTGACAGTTGGGCCGCATCCCGTGAGAGCGGGGCGCAGGAAGTCGGCGGGGTCGACTTCCTGCGCCCCGGGCTCCTGCTCGGATGACCAGCACGGGCACGGTGGCGGGCACGTGCGAGCGATCGGGCTTGAGTCTCCCGTAGGGGGAGACGAGAGAGTGCAGACATGGACGGCGACACGCTCCTCACGATCGGTGACCTGGCCCGGCGGACCGGGCTCACGGTCAAGACCATCCGGTTCTACTCCGACACCGGGATCGTGCCGCCGACGGACCGCAGCCCGGCCGGCTACCGGCTCTACGACATCGGCGCGCTCGCACGCCTGGACCTGGTGCGCACCTTGCGTGACCTGGGGCTCGACCTTGCCGTCATCCGGCAGGTTCTGGACCGGGAGGTCTCGGTGCCCGAGGTCGCCGCCGCACACGCCGACGCCTTGGAGGTGCAGATCCGCACCCTCAGACTGCGGCGTGCCGTCTTGCGCGCGGTGGCCAAGCGGGGCTCCACCCCCGAGGAAATGGACCTCATGCACAAGCTCGCCAAGCTCTCCGACGACGAACGCCGACGCGTGATCACCGACTTCATCGACGACGCCTTCGGCGGGCTCGACGCCAACGCCGACTTCGTGGACATGATGCGCGCGGCCATGCCCGAACTGCCGGACGACCCCGAACCCGAACAAGTCGACGCCTGGGTGGAACTCGCCGAGCTCACCCAGAACCCCGACTTCCGTGCGGCCGTGCGCCGCATGGCCGAGTACCAGGCAGCCGAACGCGCCCGCGGCGACGTCACCGGCCTGCACCACGACCTCACCGAGACCGTCCGCGACAGCGTCGGCCGCGCGCTCGACGCGGGAATCGCTCCGGCCTCGGCCGAGGCCGCACCCATTGTCGACGCCCTGACCGCCCGCTACGCGCAGACCTTCAGCCGCGCCGACAACGCGGACCTGCGCCACTGGCTGCTGACACGCCTGGAGATCGCCGGCGACCCCCGCGCGGAACGCTACTGGCACCTGCTGGCCGTCATCAACGGATGGCCCGCCCCGCCCAGCCTGGCACCGGTGTTCATGTGGTTCACGCAAGCCCTGCGCGCCCACACCGGGCAGTAGTTCTACGTCCGGCCGCCGGCCCAGCCCTCGCGGCTTCGATCAAGCCGCGAGGGCCACCGGGGGCGCGGCCTCCGACTGGCGAAGCCGTCGACTATGGGCGCGTCCTGTCCCAGCGCAGCACCGCCGTTCTCCCGTTTGGGTGACCGGCCCGGCGGGGCGATCGCACATCAGGAACGTCGAAGCGCCCCCGCCCGGTAGTTCGGGCGGGGGCGGGGGCCCGGGGGATGGGCGGCGCGGGGCTACTGCTTCGGCATCGGCTCGATCACCAAGCCGCGGACCGGCACGTCATCGACGGGCAAGCCGTACGCAGGGCCCGTCGGCGTCTCCTGCTGCTGCCGGTAGTACGCCACCAGCTCTGCGTATTGAGGATCGACCCACTCTTCCATCAGAGCACCTCCTGTCGTGTGCTCCGCAGAGTACGTCGCTTACGCTGCCTTCGGTTTGTGGCACGGGTGTTCGGGCTTCGGCATGGGCTTGATGGGCCCGTCCTTGGCCGGGGCGTGCTGGCAGCCTGCGGTGACCGTCACCAGGCTGTCGTCGTCGGGGGCGGGGCGGGAGCTTGAGGGAGGTAGGGGTGTGGCGCTACTACTTCAGGCGGAGCCGCCGATGCCGGACATCGCAGAGCCCGCTTATGACACGCCTGTGCGGCTGGCGAACTCGCGCACACCGACTACCGTCACTGGCGCGTAGAGCAGATCGGCAGTCAGCGCTCGTAGAGCCGGCCGACGAACTTCCTCCGGGGCCACCTGCTCAGTGAACCGCAGCGAGGCCAACGTACGCCGGTGATCCCCGAGGTGGTGCCACATGCGGGCGCAGTCCGTGCCGTACCTGGCCTGACGTTCAGCCGTGGGCAGTCGGCTCGGGACGATTCGGGCCGCGTACTGGACGCCCTCGTCGGGTGTACCCAGCGCCGTGTGCACCCCGATCCAGTACAAGTCCGTTTGTGCTGCGGTGGCGTCGACCGTGAACAGCTGCCCGCTGGACTGCGGCCTGGTTCTGGCGAGGCGGGCGACGGAGTCCGCCGCGCCAGCCATGAGGTCGAGGGCATCGCCGCGTTGCTGGCTGCACGCGGCCGTGTACGCGGCCGTCATCAGGAGCGTCGCCCCCACGGCGCAAGACACGCTGTCCCCATTCTGCGCGAGCGAGTCGGCGGTGCGTCGCAGGAGCTCGACGCCGGCGGCCGGTCGCCCGGCGCGTCGCATGGTGATCGCCAGCACCCGCGCCGCCTCGCCCTCGACAACTGCGTCGCCGCTTGCGCGGGCTGCCGACAGGGCGCGGTCTGCAGCCGGCCAGGCGACATCCGAGTGCTGTTTCAGTGCCAGCTCCGTCGCCAGGACCCACGCTCTGGCGACACAAGCGTGAGCTTCCTCCCGAGACTGGCCGGTGAGGACGTCGCGCGTCGCTTGTGCTGCACCCAGCAGACCGGGCAGGGCTTCGCCAAGGTCTTGGTACCGGGCCGCGGTGAACTGCGTGCGGGCCTCGGTGAGGACGATCTGAAGTTGCCGTAGTGAGGTGGCTGCACCAGCCTCGGGGTCGTACAAGGCCCCGACAATCTGGGCCGCCGTGTCCGGCTGAGCGGCAGTGGAAGCCGACGGCGGAAGCACCGAGGCTCCGGCCGCCGCCATGCCTGCCAGGAGCAGCTGCCTACGGCGCATCGCGTCCTCCTGATCCAGGGTCACATCTGGCGCCAGGGTAGCCGTTCGGCCGACTCCGACGGCACCAAGGGGAAGGCCGAGAGCGCGAGCCATCAGTAAGAGCGACTGCTCTCCAGGGCGGAGCGTCCCGGCTTCGACCCGACTGATCGCGGACGCCGAGTAGCCGCAGGTGCGGCCCAGTTGGGCCTGAGTCATCCGCTGGGCGCATCGGGCCGCCCTGATGATCGTCCCGAGGTCGCGTGGATTCATCGACACAGTGCTGCCCTTCGACTACACGGAGTGGCCAACGTACTGGTCGAGTAGCGAGCGCAGGCAGGGCGCGCACGGGGTATGCAGGGCACGCACAGGGCGTGCGGGGGTGCCTCATGGGCTTCCACGCTCAGGGCTGGACGGGGTTGTCTGATGGAGCCCCGGCCGGGCGCATCCCAGTACCGATCCTCACTCGGAGGAGTGCGCCATGAGTGCGACCCTGCTCGATCAGCCCGCCATCACGATCCACCACCACACCAGCCCGTCGCCCGGTAGCCTGCGGGACAGCGACCGGGACGCCGCGGCCGGTGTGTGCCCGGTCTGCGGGTCGAGCGCCACGTACCAGACGATGGACGGCCGTTGGGGCTGCACCTCGTGCGGCTCCACCTGGGCCTGAGACAGCGAGGAGAGCCGACAGCATGCCGATCTGCGCGGAGTGCCGCACTGCTGAGGCGGTCATCGAGGACCTGGACGTGCACCCGCCCCGACCGTGGTGCGTGGGCTGCGCGACCGCCCTGGTCAGAGCAGGTGACCCGGTGCTCAACTACCGTGCTCTGACTGGCGAAGCCGTCGACTACTCGCGCGTCTTGTCCCAGCGCAGCACCGCCGTTCTCCCCTTCGGGTGACCGGCCCGGCGGGGCGATCGCACATCAGGAACGTCGAACCGCCCCCGCCCGGTAGCCCGGGCGGGGGCGGGCACCTTTGGGCACGTGGCAGCCCGGTCGTGGTCGGTGATGCGTTCGGGGCTGTGGGAGACACGGCGGACCAGAGTGCCGGGTCCTGCTCGCGCCTCGATGATGGGCAGAGTCTCGCTGTGCACTTCCTGCGTGGTGTCAGGGGCGGACAGGCGGTGGGATGCGGACCACGAGCTCCTGGGCGGCCTGCGTCAGGTCTGCGGTGATCTCGTGCGGGGACCACTGCTGCCCGCCGCGCTCCCAGGGCCCCACCATCGCGTCGATGAGGGGGGCCAACTCCTCACACCGCCCGTACGCCTCCGCGACCTCGAAGAGGATCAGCGAGGCGCCCTCGAACGGGTCGAGCCACCCGCCGACGATCTCGGTGGCCCACCAGCGGGCGAGCGCCAGCCGGCCCTCCCAATAGCCTTCGGGCGGGTGGAAGCCGAAACCGAGCTCCTCCATCACCTGGTCGAACAGCTCCGGGGCCTGCTCGTGTTCGAGGCGGCTCAAGGCGGCGAGGTGCAGGAGCGACGGTGAGTAGACGCCGGCGGTCAGGGCGCGCAATGCGGCTTCGATCAGGAGCTCCGGGTCGGCATGCCGGCCGTCGACCCAGGAGTGGGCGATCTCCCGCAGTTCCCGTACGGCCTCGGTTGCTGGTTCGGGGGCTTCGCTCGTCGACATGGGCGCATGCTGCCACGTGCCGCGGGCAGTCGGAAACGGATTCGATGCCGATCCCGCCGTTCACGTGCTGCCGTACCGCTCCCACCAGTCCGTGAAGGGCTCGGCATGGTGCAGGGCCGTGTCTCGGTGGTGGATGAACTGCTCTATTTCGGGTTGTTGGTGTGCCCCGAGGAACGCTCCGGTGTCGTCGTAGGTCATCGAAACGGCTGTCGACTCGTCGAACATCCAGAAGTCGGGGATCTCTTCGAGAGGGTTCGGCTTCTCCGTGATGTCGAGGATGAAGAACTCTTCGCCAGCGGTGGTGTTCGTCCGGTACCCCCAGCCCAACTCGAACCGGAGGTACGGGGTGAGGGGGCGGGCGAGGATGTGGACTCGGTAGATCCGGTGGCCGGCGGCGGTGTGCCGCTGGACCCTCGCCCGCCAGGCGGCGTTGTGGTGGGCGGGCTTGGGCTCCCCGGCCAGGAATGCCCGGTAGGCATCGACGGTGGCGGAGGCGCCGTAGTCGTCCAGCGTCTCCAGGCGGAAGGCGTCCTGCTGGAAGCCGTCGAAGAGGGTGCCGAAGGCCTCGCGGGAGATGGTCACGGGAAATCCTCAGCAGGCCGCCCCTGCCCGGCGTGAATGCCGGGCAGGGGCAGGGGAGTTCAGGGGTGGCCGGTGGTGATGGTGATCGGGTGGGCGGTCCAGTCGGTCATGTCGCCGACGTAGAGGGTGAAGCTCCAGCTGTCGCCCTGGGAGAGGCAGCGGGCGACGCCCTCGCCGCCGCCCGGGCCGATGCAGATCCGGATGAAGTCCCGGTGGGCCTCGCGGACGGGGAGGTCGCGGACGCGCTCCCAGAGGACGGGCAAGGCGTGGTCGAGGCTCGGGAAGAGCGTCGGCTCCATGATGCCGGTGATCTCGGCCTGGACGATGCTCACGCGGCGGCCGCCTCGGGGGAGACGTGGCACCAGACGAGCTTGCCGATGCCGCCGGCGCGCGGGTCGCACCCCCAGCTGTGGGCCAACTCGTGGACGAGGAGCAGGCCTCGGCCGGTCTCGGCGGAGGTGGGGGCGTCACGCAGGGTGGGCTTCTCGCTGTCGGCGTCGTGCACCTCGATACGGAGGGTGGCGTCCGGGGAGAGCTGGAAGCGGACGAAGATCAGGCGGTCACGCGGGGTCCGGGCGTGCTGGATCGCGTTGGTGACCAGCTCGCTGACCAGCAACTCGCCGGTCGGGAGGAGGAGTTTGCCGGTGGGGTGGGGGAGGAGGAAGTCGCGGAGCTCCCGGCGGGCGGCTCGGGGGGACTTGTGGTGCCGGGGCAGCCAGCAGGTCTGCTCGCTGGGGGAGGGGGAGACGGTTTCAGGCATGGCGGGATCACCTCTGGGATGTGCAGGTGAGAGCGGCTGAAGAGGGCATGAGGATGCCCGGTGAAAGCCCGCCATGATCACTTTGTGTCGAGTGGCGGACTACGTTGAGTAGCATGCCTCTCGCGCCTTCTGGAGTGCAAGTCTCGACTTTGGAAATGATCAAAGATTGTTGTCGTGGGCGGAGGGCGGCAGACTGGCAACGCACATATCGCTGGGAGGTCAACGCGTGCCCGTGAACAGGAATCCGACGGTTCGACAGCGACGACTGGCTCGAACCCTCAAAGAGTTGCGGGCTGCTGCGCGGATGACGATGGCTCAGTCCGCCAGGCAACTGGACTGCGCTGAGAGCAAGATCAGTCGGATCGAGGCTGCGCAGTCCGGTATCAGGCTCGTGGATCTCCGGCTGCTACTTGACCTCTACGGTGTGACAGACCAGGCAGCACGTAGCCGGTTGGAGGATCTGGCGCGAGATGGGCGTCTGCGCGGCTGGTGGGACAGGTATTCGGACGCGCTGTCGCCGCTCTATGCCGACTACATCTCGTTGGAGGCTGATGCCTCGGATGCCTACAGCGTGGAGACCTTCCTCGTCCCGGGCCTGTTGCAGACGGAGGACTACACCCGGGCTGTCGTTCGAGCGCAGATAGAGGATGCCAGCGTCGAGCAGGTTGAGCAGCTGACGAAGGTTCGGCTGGAACGGCGATCAGTGCTGAAGCGAGAGTCTCCGCTCCGGCTCTGGGTTGTGTTGTCGGAGTCCGTGCTGAAGCACCAGATCGGTGGGCGAGCGGTGATGCGTGAGCAACTCGACTACCTGGTGACCGTGGCAGATCAGCCCAACATCAACATCCAGGTGTTGCCGGAGGAATCGGATGTTCATGCCGCACTGTTTGGCCCGCTCGTCATCCTGAGCTTCCCCGAGAGCACCGAGACAGACGTCGTGTACGTGGACAGCCTCCTCAGCACGCTCTACATCGAGGAACCGGGAGAGGTCTTCAAGTACTCCAACCTGTTCCGGCGGGCGCTGGCCGAGTCTCTGCCTCGAAAGGAATCAGTCGCGCTCATCGAGCGCATCGCGAAAGGAAAATACAGTGATGAGTAGCATCCCCGAGGGTGCGGCTGTTGCTGACCTCGTCTGGCGAAAGTCATCGTTCTCGGGTGCGCAAAGCAACTGTGTGGAGATGGCGGTCGGCGTGATCGGTGTCGTGCCGGTGCGTGACTCCAAGGACCCGGACGGTCCTGTGCTGATCTTCCCGGCTGATGCTTGGGCTTCGTTCGTCACCGGGGTCAAAGGTGGGGAGTTTCCGGGCCTCTGAGCCCCAACCGTGGTGCCCCGCGCGGGCTGTGGCCGGGCGGGGCACCACCGCTCTATCAGGTGAGGTTGTCGACCCAGAAGAAGATGGTCCGCAGGACGGCGCCCGGGGCGCCGGCGCCGAAGCCGAGAATCATGGCCTGGCCGATCGCGACGTCCGTCGGGTCGATGCCTTGGGACCAGGTGATCCGGGCGTCGAGGCCGGGGATGGTGTGGCCGGGGGCATAGGACCGGAAGCTGCCGCGGGCGTGGGCGATGAGGGTGCTGTTGCGCCACAACTCCGCCCGGCGTAGGCCTTTGGGCCTCAGCTCGTAGGTGCGGTCGCCCACGACAGCCGTCCGAGTACGGTTGCGGGTCCGGCTGGTCGGGATGTTGTGCCCGCCCATGTTGATCGCGCCATGGTCGCGGTCGGGCACGACCGTGACGGTGGGCATCCCCGTTCCGTGCACGCGTGCGACAACGGACGGCCAGCGGTCATGACTGATCTGTATCGGTCCGAAGGGGCCGTCGATCACACGCTGTTGGAGCTTGGACATGCCTGGGCTACTCCTGAACACCGGGTATCAAACAGCGGAGCTGCCATGACGGCAGCTCCGCTGTTTGCTGAACGAGGGTGCTTTAGAACTCGTCGTCGAAGGACACCGAGCCCTCGACCGCGACCTGGTACGCCGACACCCGGCGCTCGAAGAAGTTGGTCAGCTCCTGCACGTTCTGCAGCTCCATGAAGCCGAACGGGTTGGCCGAGCCGTACCGGATCGGCAGGCCCAGACGCGCCAGGCGCTGGTCGGCGACAGCCTGCAGGTACTCCCGCATCGACGCCGTGTTCATGCCGGGCAGGCCCTCGCCGCACAGGTCCTGGGCGAACTGGAGCTCGGCCTCGACGGCCTCCTCCAGCATCTCCGTGACCTGCTTGGCCATCTCGTCGTCGAAGAGGTCGGGCTCCTCCTCGCGGACGGTGTCCACCACGGAGAACGCGAAGTCCATGTGCATGGACTCGTCGCGGAACACCCAGTTGGTACCGGTGGCCAGGCCGTGCAGCAGGCCACGCGACCGGAACCAGTACACGTACGCGAACGCGCCGTAGAAGAACAGACCCTCCACGCACGCCGCGAAGCAGATCAGGTTGAGCAGGAACGCCCGCCTGTCCTCCTTGCTCTGCAGCGAGTCGATGTGGTCGACCGCGTTCATGTACTTGAAGCAGAACTGGGCCTTCTGGTGGATGGAGGGGATGTTCTCCACCGCGGCGAAGGCCGCGTTGCGGTCCTCCGGGTCCGGAAGGTAGGTGTCGAGCAGCGTCAGGTAGAACTGGACGTGCACGGCCTCCTCGAACAGCTGGCGCGACAGGTACAGCCGCGCCTCCGGGGAGTTGATGTGCTTGTAGAGGCTCAGCACGACGTTGTTCGCGACGATCGAGTCACCGGTCGCGAAGAAGGCGACCAGCCGGCCGATCATGTGCCGCTCGCCCTCGCTCAGCTTGGCGAGGTCGGCGACGTCGGAGTGCAGGTCCACCTCCTCGACCGTCCAGGTGTTCTTGATCGCATCCCGGTACCGGTCGTAGAACGACGGGTAGCGCATCGGGCGCAGGGTCAGCTCGAACCCGGGGTCGAGCAGCATCTTCTCGCGGTCGTCGGACATTACTGGCAGGCCTCGCAGGACTCGGGGTTCTCCAGGGAGCAGGCGAGGGCGGCTTCCTGCTCCGGGGTGAGGGTCGGGGTGTTGACCGGCACGGGCGCGGCGGCGCGGGCGGCGCCGGGGGCGGCCTGGGCGATGCGGGTGGCCGGGCGGGAGCGCAGGTAGTAGGTGGTCTTGAGACCGACCTTCCACGCGTAGGCGTACATCGAGCTGAGCTTGCCGATGGTCGGCGCCGCCATGAAGAGGTTCAGCGACTGGCTCTGGTCGAGGTACGGCATGCGCGCCGCGGCCAGGTCGATCAGGGCGCGCTGCGGCAGCTCCCAGGCGGTGCGGTACAGCGAGCGGACCTCGGCGGGCAGCCAGTTCAGGTCCTGGACCGAGCCGTTGGCGTCGCGCAGCGAGTCGCGGGTCTGCTGGTCCCAGACGCCGAGCTCCTTGAGCTCGCGCACCAGGTACGGGTTGACCTGCAGGAACTCGCCGCTCAGCGTCTCGCGCTTGAACAGGTTGGACACCTGCGGCTCGATGCACTCGTACACGCCGGCGATGGAGGCGATGGTCGCGGTCGGGGCGATCGCGAGCAGCAGCGAGTTGCGCAGGCCGGTCTCGGCGATGCGGGCGCGCAGCGCCGTCCAGCGGTCGGCCCACTGCGGGGCGGCCGTCGGGAAGTGGTCGATGTGCAGTTCGCCGCGGGCGGCGCGGGTCTCGCCGTACGCCTCGTGGCGGCCGAGCTGCTCGGCCAGGTCGGCGGAGCGCTCGTAGGCGGTGAGCATGATGCGCTCGGCGATCAGCGTGGAGAGGCGGGCGGCGTCTGCTGAGTCGAAGTCGATCCGCAGCTTGAAGAAGACGTCCTGAAGGCCCATCACGCCGAGGCCGACCGGGCGCCAGCGGGAGTTGGAGGTGCCGGCCTCGGTGGTCGGGTAGAAGTTGATGTCCACCACGCGGTCGAGGAAGGTGACGGCGGTGCGGACGGTGGCGTCGAGGCGCTCCCAGTCCATGGCGTTGATCAGGTCATCGGCGCGGGCGTCGAGAGCCACGTGCGCGCCGAGGTTGACGGAGCCGAGGTTGCAGACGGCGGTCTCGGAGTCGTCCGTGACCTCCAGGATCTCGGTGCACAGGTTGGAGGAGTGCACCGTGCGGCCCGGCAGCGCGGTCTGGTTGGCGGCGCGGTTGGAGGCGTCCTTGAAGGTCATCCAGCCGTTGCCGGTCTGCGCCAGGGTGCGCATCATGCGGGCGTACAGGGTCTGCGCGGGGATCGTGCGGACGGCCTTGCCGGCCAGCTCGGCCTTGCGGTAGGCCTCGTCGAAGTCGGCGCCCCACAGGTCGACCAGCTCGGGCACGTCGGCCGGGGAGAACAGCGACCAGTCCTCGTTGGCGTTGACCCGGCGCATGAACTCGTCCGGGATCCAGTGCGCCAGGTTGAGGTTGTGGGTGCGGCGGGCCTCTTCGCCGGTGTTGTCGCGGAGCTCCAGGAACTCCTCGATGTCGGCGTGCCAGGTCTCCAGGTAGACGCAGGCGGCGCCCTTGCGGCGGCCGCCCTGGTTGACGGCGGCGACGGAGGAGTCGAGGGTGCGCAGGAACGGCACGATGCCGTTGGACTTGCCGTTGGTGCCGCGGATCAGGCTGCCGCGCGAGCGGATGCGCGAGTAGGACAGGCCGATGCCGCCGGCGTGCTTGGACAGGCGGGCGATCTGCGCGTAGCGGTTGTAGATCGAGTCCAGGTTGTCCAGCGGGGAGTCGAGCAGGTAGCAGCTCGACATCTGCGGGTGCCGGGTGCCGGAGTTGAAGAGCGTCGGCGAGGAGGTCAGGTACTCCAGGCGGCTCATCAGGCCGTACAGCTCGGCCACCTCGCGCACGGACTGCTCGTTGTCGCCGACCGCCAGGCCACAGGCGACGCGGAGCAGGAAGTGCTGCGGGGTCTCGATCACCTTGCGGGTGATCGGGTGGCGCAGCAGGTAGCGGGACTGCACGGTGCGCAGGCCGAAGTACTCGAAGCGGTCGTCGCCCGCGGTGTCGATCAGCGCGTCCAGGGCGGCGGCGTGCTTGGCGACGAACTCCGCGGTGGTGTCGCCGATCAGGCCCTCGGTGTGGCCGACGGCGATCGAGGCGGAGAAGGACGTGGAGCCCTGGCTGTTCGCCTCGTCGACGATCTCCAGGGCGAGCAGGCGGGCGGCCAGCTTCGAGTACTGGGGGTCCTCGGCGATCATCGACGCGGCGGCGTCCACGGCCAGCCCGCGCAGCTCGGCGAAGTCCGAGCCGGCGTGGCGGCCGCGCAGCGCGGCAGCGGCGACGTGGCCGGGGTCGACCTCGGGGAGGTCGGCGCTGCGGTCGGTGAGCAGCCGCAGCAGGGCGCCGCCGGGGTCGGTGACCGTCGGGTCGGTGAAGGCGGTACCGGAGCCCTGGGCGGGCAGGGTGGCTGAGGCAGCGGTGGTCAAGGCGCTCTCTCCTGGCGGCGATCGGCGGCGGTGATCGGGGCCACCGGGCCGATCGGGGCAGGGGAGCACGGCACGAACGCAAAACGGCGTCGCGCGACGGTTACTCCCCGGCCCGCCCGCGAGGCCCGGAGGGGTACTGCTGGTGCTGGCGCGGCCTCTTGCGGGAGGGCCGTGGCGCACGCTGACGGCAGGTACTCGGACTCGCGGGTACGGCTGCTTGGCCCGCCCGCTCACCGCTGCGGGGCAGTCCCGGATTCGCACCGGGTTCCCCTGCGTCGACAGCAGGATTGAGCATACATGTAGTGCCGCCGGACTGTGGCGGCACCATATGTTGTGCCTGTCGTGTCGGCCGTGCGGGCGGGCCCGGTGGCCGGTCAGTGCTTGAGATAGACCTTGTACGTGCTCGAATCGCCGGTCGGCGAGGTGAACTGGGCGACCAGCCGGTAGTGCCCGCTGCCCGCCAGGGCGTCGCTCAGGGCCCGGTCGGTGGCCCGCGGCGCGGTGCTGTCGAGGACGACCATCGTGAACCAGCCGTCGCGGATCGCGGCGGTGCTGCCGTCGTCGCCGTGGTGCTGCACGCCGGCGCCGTCGCGGTAGTCCGTCCCGGCGCGGGCCGAGACCCACTGCTCGGGCTTGCTGACCGCGCCGAGGTAGTACTCGGCGAGTCCGTCGACCTCGGTGAGGTAGTGGCCCTGCGGCTCCGTGTGGACCCGCAGGACGGCCAGCAGGCGGCCGGAGTCGGGCCCGTTCTGGTAGCGCAGGGCGGACTGCTCCAGGCCGAGGGCGAGCAGTGCGACCCAGACCAGGATGCCGAGCTGGGGGTGGCGGAAGTGGGCGCCGACCAGCCGGGTCAGGCCGACCCCGGCGAGCGGGGCGGCGAGCAGCATGCCGTAGCCGAGGTGGCGGAACAGCGCGCCGGAGGTGCCGGTCCACAGGTGGGCGGCCGGGACGAGCAGGGCGGTGGCGGTCAGCGCGGTGCCGAGCAGGGCGCGCCGGGCCCGGGAGGTCGGGGCGGCGTCCTTCTCGGGGGCGTCGTGCTCGGTCATCTGCTCGCGGCGGGCGTAGGCGATGGTGCCGGCCACCGCGAGGACCGTGAACAGGCCGCCCCACTGGAGGGTGGAGAGCAGGATGGCGCCGGCCGAGCCGGGGGCGTTGCCGTGCGAGGGCGACCACCCGGCGACCTCGCCGAGGGTGCCGTACGGCAGCAGCAGGACGACGGTGCCGGCGGCCAGCAGCAGGGCGCGCAGGGCGGCCGGGCCGGGCCTGCCGCCCGGGCGGGCGGTGGCCAGCGCGAGGGCGACCAGCGCGGGGACGGCGAGGGCGGCGGAGTACGCGACGGCGCAGGCCAGCGCGAGGGCCGGGGCGGCCGTCAGGACGAGGGCCGGATGTCGCCGGGAGGTGAACACGACGGCCCAGGCGGCGAGCGCGACCAGCAGCACGGCCAGGGCCTCGGGGGCGGCGTAGAAGCCGACCACGACGGTGGACTGCAGCACGGCGTAGACGGCTATCGCGCAGATCGCGACCCGCTCGTTGAACAGCCGCCGGGTCAGCGAGTACACCAGCACCGTGGTGAGCAGCGCGAAGCCGAGGCTGAGCAGCCGGGTGCCCCAGATGCCGTTGGCGTCGGCGGCCGCGCCGGCCAGCGGCGGGTAGAGCCAGGGCGAGCCGTTGATCCGGTCCACCAGGTCGGTGGTGACCGGGGTGCCGTGCAGCAGGTGGGCGAGCTGCTGGCGGCCGGCGACCATGGCGGCGGCCTCGTCGGGGTGCGCGGCGGCGAGCAGGCGCAGCGAGAGTGCGGCCTGGACGGCCAGGACGGCGCCGAGCAGGCCGCGGGCGATCCAGCGGCGGCGGGGGCTGGTGCCCGGGTCCCAGCCGATCGCGGGGACCTGGGGGATGGTGTACGGGGCCAGCTCGACGCGGTCGGGGTTGTCGACGGGTACGGGTGCGGGCGTGGCCGGGTCCGTGGCCGATTTCGGGTCCTCGGCCGCCGTGCGGGGTGCCGGGACGTCCGGTTCCGGTGCCGGGCCGGCGGGGTTCTTCGGGGTGCCGGCGGGGTTCTTCGGGGAGAGGTCGCTGTTCATCATGGGTTCCGGAGGTCGAAGCCGTAGCGGGGGGCGGACACCCGCTGCTTGAAGGCGGCGAGGGTGTCCGGAACGGTCTCGACCCGCCAGTCCGCCCGCTTGATCATGTTGAACCAGATGAAGCCGACGATGTCGTCGTGCGCCTCCATCCCGGAGAACAGCTGGTCGACGAAGGCCTGTTGGTGTCTGCCCTGCTCGGCGGCGGTCTCGCTGATGAAGAAGGGCTTCTTGCAGAAGGTGCGGATCTCGGCCATGGTCGGCCCGTACAGGGCCTCGAAGGTCTTGGGGCCGTCGTTGGTGAAGTAGCCGGTCATGCCGGCCCAGTCGACGTAGGTGTCGCCGGGGTAGTACGGCGCCAGGCGGGTGTTGGGCGCGGGGACGGTGATGTTGGGGCTCCAGACCCAGATCACGTTGGTCGCGCCGGCCTGGTCGAAGAGGTCGTGGACGTGGCGCCAGGCGGCGACGAAGTCCTGGGGGCTGGCAGCCTGGCGGCCCCACGGGTACCAGTCGCCGTTCATCTCGTGCGCGATGCTGATGGCGATCGGCAGGTTGAGCTTGGCGACGGCCTTGGCGACGCCGCGCACGTAGTCGTCGGTGTCGCCGGCCGCGATCGCGGCGAGCGAGGGGTCGTGCGGCTCCCAGGCCATGAAGGGCAGTGCGCCGGCCTCGTGGATCCGGCGCACGCCGGCGGTGTCGAAGCCGCCCTTCCAGTGGGCGTAGAACTCCAGGACGTTGGGCTGCTTGCCGACCGTGCCGGTGTAGGCGGGCAGCGCGTCCATGGTGGCGGGCACGCCGGGCAGGGCGGCGCCGAGGTACTTGTTCTTCGGCTGGAGCAGCGGCGTGACGTCGTACGGGACGCCGGCCGGCAGGGCCTTGGGCTTGGCGGCCGTGGACGGGGCGGGTGCACCCGCAGAAGGGGTCGCGGTGCCCGCAGATGGGGCCGCGGCGCCCGGGGTGGCGGCCGCGGTGGCCGGGGCCGGTGCGGCGAGGCCCTCCTGCATCGCGAAGCCCGGGTCCTCGGGGCCGCAGGCGGTGGTGAGCAGCAGTCCGGCGGTCAGCAGGGGGAGCGCCAGCCGGCGACGGAGCCGGCCGGCCCGTCGGGGGTGGGCGGTCATGGCGATCACGCTGCTTCCGTGGGGCGCGGCTGGACGAGGACCCGGCCCACGATGGTCGCGTAGAAGAGGCCGGAGGCGAGGACGAGGGCGAAGTTCAGCGGGCCCATGGTGAGCATCCGCCAGATGCTCAGCAGTACCCAGAGCAGGGCCGTGCCGCCGCCCCAGACGATGACCCCGAGCCAGAACCGGCGGGTCTTGTTCTTCTTGGCGCCGCTGGAGCCGGTCGGCTGCCAGGCCATCCGGTTGCGGCGCACGATGTCCCAGATGGCGAAGACGTGCGCCCAGCCGTACATCATGCGGGCGGCCCAGGCCTCCAGCCGGTAGGGGTTGCGGTGCCAGAGCGGGAAGACGACCGTCGCGTAGAGCAGTCCGGGCAGGACGAGTGCGGTGTTCTGCCAGCGGATCAGGTCGGGCCGGGCGAGCAGCAGGACGATCGGGATGAGCGGCGAGACGACGGTGAACAGCGCCGTGTGGATGTAGTAGAAGAACCCGGACAGGTAGCAGGCGCGCGTGACCGGCCGCAGTTTGGTCTGCCAGAACTTCTTGCTGCCGAGCAGGCTCATCGAGCCGGTGCACCAGCGGTACTGCTGGTTGAAGAAGCCGCCGACGTTGTCGGGGCAGACGCCGGTGGCCAGCGCGACGGGTATGTACTGCAGGTCCCAGCCGAGGCGGCGCAGGTCGAAGCCGGTGTGCACGTCCTCGGAGTGGCCGATCAGCGTGGTGCCGCCGTTCTCCTCCAGCGCGGCGCGCCGGTATATCGCGCAGCTGCCGACGCAGATGGCGCCGTCGTTGCGCTGCCGGGAGACCTGGACCGTCCGGTAGAACAGCTCCTGGACGGCGCCGGCGCCGCGCTCGATCCAGTTCTGCGAGTCCAGGATGCGGAAGAACTGCGGGGACTGGACGATGCCGAGGCGCGGGTCGGCCTCCAGGTAGGGGACCATCTCGTTCAGCAGGTCCGGCCGGGGCGCGAAGTCGGCGTCCAGGATGAGGATGTAGTCGCTGTCGGAGTTGCGGAAGCCGAACTGCAGGTTGCCGGCCTTCTTGAACCAGCCGAGCTTGTCGCGGGTGCCGTAGACGAACTCGAAGTCGACGGCCATCTGGGCGAGTTGCGGGCTGTTGCTGTCGTCGAGGACGTACGGGGTGACCTCGCCCGGGTACTGGTCGCGCAGCCGGGCGACGTGCGTCCAGGTGTTGTGCAGCACCTCGATCGGCTCGCCGGCGACGGGCAGGAAGATGTCGACGGTCGGATAGTGCTCCGGCTGCCAGGACTTGACGAGGGCGCGGTGCGCGGCGAGGTCGAAGGTCTGGTTGAAGCCGTGCACCCACCGGGAGATCAGGTAGTAGCCGATGGTGAAGGCGAGCGGCGGGATGAACACGAAGAACCACGGCGTCGCGCTCAGCAGCCCGATCTCGCTGGCCACCATGCAGGCGAAGCTGATGACGGAGAAGCAGGTCAGCACCCACAGGTTGGTGCGTGCGTACAGGTACTTCTCGGTGTTGTCCGGCGGCTGGGGGAGCAGGCCCCACTGGTTGCGGGCGGCCGGGTCGCGCCGGCTGCGGCGTCGTGAGACGGGCGGTTGACCGCTGCCCGCGAGTCGCGTGCTCTCGGTGACAGTCACGTGCTCTACTCCCCCGAAGCCGTGTTGAGTCTGAACCATCCCCGCTCGGTGGCCGTTGTCGGCCGGGCAGCGGGGGGGACGCCAGGATCGTACGGGACCGATCACTTCGAGTTCCCTCCCCCCCTCGTCCGAGGGCCGTCCGGAACCGATTTCGAGCTCCGATCGTGATGTGAACGGGGGTGCGGGTGGAGCACTTGTGTACGGTGTCCGCCCAGCAGGTGAGACGGTTCGGGGAAGAGTGATGATCATCGAGGACGGTGCGGCCGGGCGCGCGGCGCGGGGTCTGCGGGCGGTGGCCGCGTTCGGTCTGGTCGCCGCGATGCTGGCCGGCTGCAGCGGCGAGGTCGGGGCGGTCGAGCAGCCGCCGGCCGCCACGGCGACGACGGCCGCCGCGCCGGGCCTGTGTTCGACGCTGCAGGAGCCGTTCCCCAAGCTGGCCATGGACGGTGGCTCGAAGGTCCTCGAACCGAACCCGTGGAACACCGCGGGCACGGTCTGCGTGGACCAGGTCGGGGACACCGGGTTCACGGTGTCCCGGATCCGCGACTTCGTCCCGAAGAACCCGCTCGCCCCGGGCGCCTACCCCAACGTCTCCACCGCCCCGGGCGCGAGCGGACTGCCCGTGCCGGTCAGCGCGCTCGGCGACGCGACCGCCGACTGGGACGCCAACGGCCGGGTGAGCGGCTCCTTCAACCTCTCCTTCGACCTCTGGTACGGCTCCAGCCCGGACAACTGCCTGCCGGGCGACAGCGCCGAACTGATGGTCTGGCTGGACGCCACCGACAGCGTGCGCCCGGCCGGTGACAAGGTGGCGGGCGCCCAGCAGTTCGGGGACGCCGACTACGACGTCTACCAGGCGCCGATCACCGGCCCGCACAGCGTGATCAGCTACGTCCGCACGGCGCCGACCCACACCACCCGCGGCCTGAACCTGCGGCTGTTCACCGCCGACGCGATGGCGCGCGGCTACGTCCCCAAGGGCTCCTACCTGTGCCGGGTGCAGGCGGGCTTCGAGGTGTGGAGCGGCGGCACCGGCCTGCGCAGCGAGTCCTTCGCCTTCCACAACCGGATCGGCTTGCCGGCCGGCGAGGTCCCGGCGGGCGCGCCCGGGATCTGCTTGCGGCACGGCGGCGGCGGGCTCGCGGGCACCCCGGTGACCGTCGGCTCCTGCGGCGACCCGGGCGTCTCCACCGGCTGGACGGTCGGCAACGACGGCTCGCTGCGCGGCGGCGCGGCCTGCCTGGCGCCGACCGCCGACCGCAGCGCGGTCACGCTGGCCGAGTGCACCGGCGGCTCCGCGCAGCGCTGGACGCCGGTCGCCGGGCAGCGGCTGCGGCACCAGGACTCGGGGCTGTGCCTGGGCACCGCGGGCGGCGCCCTCGCGGACGGTACGGCGGTGGCCCTGCGGTCGTGCGCGGACGCGGTGTCGCAGCGCTGGAGGCTGCCGTACAACGGGGTCGCGTGACGGTTCGTGCGACGGCTCGCGGGACGGTTCGTGTGACGGTCCGTGCGACGGTTCGTGGGACGGCTCGCGGGACGGTTCGTGTGACGAGCTGTGCGACGGGCGGCGTGACGCGGCGCCGCGCGGCGGAGGCGGCGGCAGCGGTGACGTTTCGTCCGCGCACCCCCCATGGGCGTGCCGGGGCGGATGCCCTAGCATTCCGGCCATGAGCGATCGACCGGTACCGAGTGGCGAGCCGGGCCAGCCCGCCACGCCACCGCAGCAGGCACCGGCCGGGGGGCCCGCTCCGGCCACCGGTGTGCCACCCCAGTCCCCGAGCGGAGCCTTCGGCCCCGCCTCCGGCTACGGGCCGCCGCCCGGTGTGCCTGCGCAGCCCCAGCAGGTGACGCCGTATCCGGCGCCGCAGCCGGTGCCGCCGGTGCCCGGGCCGGTGCAGCCGGGGCCGGTGGCCCCGCAGCCGCAGCCGCAGCCGCAGGCCGTCCAGCCGCCGCCCGTGCCGCAGCCCGTCCATCCCCAGCCCGTGCCGCAGCCCGTCCAGCAGCCGCCGGCCGGCCCGCAGGCCTTCCCGCCGCCGGCCCAGCCCGCGCAGCCCGCGCCGGCCTGGCCGCAGCAGGGCGGCTTCCCGCCGCCGGCCGGCCCGACCGGCCCGGCTGCTCCGGCCGGTACGCCGGACTGGGAGGCGCTGGCCGAGCAGAACGAGAAGGCCGCCAAGCGCGGCCGCCGGAACAAGCTGATCGGCGCGGCGGCCGCCGTGGTCCTGCTGGCCGCGGCCGGCGGTGGCTTCTGGTTCTTCCAGCACTCCAAGGACGACAAGAAGACGACCCAGAGCGGCGGCACGGTGAGCCCGACGGCCCCCGTCTCGACCGGCCCGTCGACGTCGTCGAGCGCCCCGCCCGTCAAGGGCATCGACAGCCCGCCGACCGTCGGCACCCTGCCGGCCAAGACCGGCGCGGCGGCGCTCAACCTGGGCGCCGACGCCAAGCCGGGGACGATGGCCGGGTTCTCCGGGCAGGTCCTCAAGCTGCCCAGCGGCCAGGACTCCTTCGCCTCGACCTCCACCTCGCTGCTCGACGTGAACAAGAGCTTCACCGTCTCCGCGCGGGTGCTGGTCGACCTGCCCAACGGCAACCGCAGCGCGGTCAGCCAGGGCGACGGCCAGTACTACTCGTGGTCGCTGGGCCGGGCCAACAACAACGGGCACGACCAGTGGTACTTCAAGGTCCAGGTGCCGGGCGGCGGTTCGGCGATCGCCTGGTCCAAGGGCGATGCGACGGTCAACCAGTGGGTGCTGCTGACCGGCGTGTACGACGACCCGTCGGGCCAGCTCACCCTGTACGTCAACGGCGCCCCGCAGTCCTCGGCGAAGTCGGCCGGGGTGCAGCCGAGCGGCACCAACTCCCTGCAGGTGGGGCGGCTGAGCTCCAACTCGCAGTGGGCCGACCCCTGGCACGGCGCGGTCGCCGACATCCAGGTCTGGACCCAGGTGCTGCCCGAGGCCGACATCGTCAAGATCGTGGCGGGCCCGAGCTCGCCGCCGTCCGTCCCGCCGACGGCGGCCTGGCTCAGCGGCTGAGCCCGGCCGAGCCAGGCGAGGGCCGGGACCGGCCCTCCCGAACCTCCGGCCGCCGCCCCCGGCAGTGTGGGGCGGCGGCCGAAGCGCGCCCAGGAGCGCGCGTCCGCCCGGGCGCGTCCGGACGCGAAGTCCCAGATGAGGAGCAGTACTGATGAGCGCGGACGGCCGCTGGATCCGGCCCGAGTCCACCCGTAAGCCCGTCCTGGGCGGGGCCCGGCGGGGCGGGGTGGGCGTCGGCGAACGCGACCGCACGGCCGCGGTGCCCGCGCAGCCCTACCAGGCCGACCGGCGCCGCCGCCGGCCCGGGCCGCCGCGGGTGCCGCACCCGGCCCGGCCGGCGCTGCGCGCGGACTGGCTGCCGCTGCTGGTCGTACTGCTGGTGCAGGGCGCGCTCTCGTACCACCTGATCCTCAGCAACACCGCCTTCATCGACGAGGGCACGTACATCTACGCCGGCTACCAGGAGATCGCGCACCTGCGGCACGGCACCCCGGTGTCGACGTACGAGACCTTCTTCTCCGGCTCCCCGCTGATCTACCCGGTCGTGGTGGCCGTCGCGGACTTCGTCGGCGGGCTGAACGGCGCCCGGGCGCTGAGCCTGGCGTTCATGCTCTCCGCCACCGTGGCCGTCCACCTGGCGACCCGGCGGCTGCACGGCTCGCTGGCGGCGTTCTGCGCGGCGGCGGCCTTCGTGGCGCTCGGCCCCACCCAGTTCCTGGGCGGCCTGGCCACCTACGACGCGATGGCGCTGGCGATCCTCGCCTGGGCCGGGTACTTCGCGGTGCGGCTGACGACCGGCGGCGGGTACCCGAGCCTGGTCGCCTCCGGTCTGCTGCTGGCCCTGGCCGGCGCCACCAAGTACGCCGCGCTGCTGTGGGTGCCGGTGGTCGCGGGCATCGCGGTGCTGTCCGGGCCGCGGGGCTCGCTGCGCTCCTGGGAGGCCTGGCGGCGCGGGCTGCTGGTCCTGCTCACCTTCGTGGTGGCGGTCGGCGCGGCGGCGCTGGCGGCCGGCGAGCGCTACGTCAACGGCTTCAACCACACCACGCTCAAGCGCGCCCCGGGCCACGACTCGTACTCGTACGTGGCCTCGGAGGCCGCCCGCTGGGTCGGCCCGCTGCTGGTGGTGGCGCTGATCGGGGTGGTGGCGCAGCTGGTGCGGGCGCGCCGGCGCGGCGGTGCGGCGTGGCCCGAGTTCTGGCTGGCGCTGCTGCTGCTGGCGGCCGGTCTGCTGGCGCCGGTGAACCAGGTCCGCATCCACACCTGGCTGTCGCTGCAGAAGCACGTCGACTTCGGCGCCTGGTTCTCCTGCGTGGTGGTGGGCCTGGTGCTGGCCCGGGCGGTGCTGTGGCTGAGGGGGCGCCTGCACCTGGTGGCCGGGGTGGCGGCCGCGGCCCTGGTGGTCGGGCCGCTGGCCTGGGTGGGCGCGGCGCAGGGCCGGGAGATGTACGGCGAGTGGTCGAACTCGGAGGAGTTCGTCGCCGCGCTGGAGCCGTACGTGGTCAAGGGCGATGACCGGTACCTGGTCGAGAACTACAACGTGCCCGCGTACTACCTGCGCAAGCAGAGCAACTGGCAGCAGTGGCACGACCTGGTGGCGGTCTTCCGCCGCGACCCGGGCACCGGCCAGATGCAGAACGGCGTGCCCGCGATCCAGGCCGGGATCCAGGCGCACGAGTGGAAGGTCGTGGTGCTGGACTTCACCCAGACCGCGGCCACCGACAAGGCGATCCAGCCGACGCTGAAGGCGGCCGGGTACCGGGTGGCCACCGTGGTGAAGAGCGGGGAGCACGGCCGGTACACCGTCTACGTGGCGCCCGGGTACGACAAGAAGCCGTGACGGGCCTTCGGAACGCAGGGGCCGGGCGGAACGGCAGGGCCCTTCAGAACGCCAGCGTGTAGACCATCAGGTCCATCCCCGGGTACGGGGCCCAGTCCCGCTCGGGGGTGCGCCGGAAGCCGACCCGCTCGTAGACCCGGTGGGCGGCGGTCATCTGCGGGCGGGTGGAGAACGCCATGCCGTCCAGGCCGAGTTCGCGGCTGCGGGCGAGCGAGGCGCGCACCAGCGCCTCGCCGACGCCCCGGCCGCGGGCGGCCTCGGCGGTGGCGAGCATGCGGATCTCGCCCTCGCGCGGGGTCGCGATGTCCGCCCACTCGGTGCCGCCGACCGCGAAGGTCACGCAGCCGAGGACCCGCCCCTCGGCCGGATCGACCGCGACGAGGAGTTCGGCCTCCCGGGCCCGGCGCCCGGCATCGCGCAGGTGCTCGACGTAGCTGCTGCCGGGCGAGGTGAAGCCGCCGCCGACGAAGGCCTCGACGGTGATGCGGCCGGCGTCTTCGAGGTCCTCCGGAAGGGCCTGGCGGATGAGGTAGTCCATGCGGCCAGTGTGCCGGAGTCGGGTGGGGCGGAAAGATCCGGGGTCGAACGGGCCGGGCGGGACGGCACCCACGAGTGGCAGGAACGACCGATGGCATCGAAATCCTGCCACCCGGCTTCTTCCGCCGGAGCGGACGGAGCGGGCATCCTGGACGGCATGCTTCGGAACGACGGCATGCTGGCGAACGTGGTCGCGGTGGTGCTGGAGGAGATCCACCCCTTCGAACTGGGGGTGGCCTGCGAGGTCTTCGGCCTCGACCGCACCGCCGACGGCCTGCCCGGCTACGACTTCGCGATCGCCGGCGCCCGTCCGGGCCCGCACGCCACCCACGCCGGCTTCGCCGTCGACGTCCCGTACGGCCCCGAGCGGCTGGCCGGGGCGGACCTCGCGGTGGTCACCGCGGCGGCGATCCGCCGCGACTACCCCGAGCCGCTGCTGGAGGCGCTGCGCGGGGTGGTGGCGGCCGGCGGCCGGGTGCTGTCCATCTGCAGCGGCGCCTTCGTCCTGGGCGCCGCCGGGCTGCTGGACGGCCGCCGCGCGGCGACCCACTGGCGGCACACCGCGGAGCTGGCCGCGCGCTTCCCGCTGACCACGGTCGAGCAGGACGTGCTGTACGTGGACGACGACCCGGTGATCACCTCGGCCGGGACGGCGGCCGGCATCGATGCCTGCCTGCACCTGGTGCGCAAGGTCCAGGGCGCCGAGGTGGCCCGGGAGATCGCCCGCCGGATGGTGGTGGCACCGCACCGGGAGGGCGGGCAGGCCCAGTTCGTGAACCGGCCGCTGCCCGAGGGCGACGGCGACTCGCTGGCCCCGCTGCTCGACTGGATGCGCCACCACCTGGACGAGGAGGCCACCGTCGAGCAGCTGGCCGCCCGGGCGCTGATGTCGCCGCGCACCTTCGCCCGCCGCTTCCAGCAGGAGACCGGCACCACCCCGCACCGCTGGCTGACCGGGCAGCGGGTGCTGCTCGCCCAGCGGCTGCTGGAGTCCACCACCGAGTCGGTGGACGCGATCGCCGCCCGCTGCGGCTTCGGCAACGCGGCCGCCCTGCGGCACCACTTCGGCCGCCGGCTGGGCACCACGCCGCTGGCCTACCGGCGCTGCTTCGCCGACCCGGGCCTGAGCTGACCGGGGCCTGAGCTGACCGGAGCCTGAACTGACCGGAGCCTGAACTGACCGGAGCCTGAACTGACCGGAGCCTGAGCCGACCGGGGCCTGAGCTGACCGGTCGTCGGACGTCAGTCCTGGTCGAAGGCCAGGTGCTCGACGCCGTTCCAGCCGTCCGGGCGCAGCCGCCCCTCCTGGGCCCGCCAGAGGCTGGTGGAGCAGTTGTGCACCGGCCCGAGCGCGGTGAGCTGCTCCTCGCTGAGCCGGTCCAGCGCGTAGCGGAGCATCAGCACCGTGCAGTCGTGCGCGACCAGCAGGACGGGCCGGCCGGCCTCCTCCTCGCAGACGTCCCGCAGCAGGCTGCGCACCCGCAGCGCGACGTCGGTCCAGGACTCGCCGCCGGGCGGGCGGTAGTAGAGCTCGCCCATCTTGCGCCGCCGGGCCGCCTCCTCCGGGTGCTTGGCCTCGATCGCGGCCTTGGGCAGCATCTCCAGGATGCCGAGCTCGCGGTCGCGCAGCCGCTCGTCGTAGCGGACGGGCAGCGAGACGGGGACGGCGCCGAGCCCGGCGGCCTGGGCGAGCGCGACTCTGGCGGTCTCGGCGGTGCGCACGTACGGCGAGCACCAGACGCTGCGCGGGCGGTCGGCGCTGGGCAGCTCGGCCCACCAGCGGCCGAGCGCCTGGGCCTGCTGCCGGCCGTGCAGCGACAGCGGGATGTCGGCGTCGCGGCAGCTGATCGGGACGCTGAGCGCGCCGGTGGCCTCGGCCAGCTGGAACTCGACGTTGGCGGTGGACTCGCCGTGCCGGGTCGCGATCAGCAGGGAGGGCAGCCGGGTGGCCGCCGCCGGGCGGTGGGCGCTGACGTGGTGGTGCTGGCTCTGGTGCTGCTGGTGCTGGCTCTGGGTGGACTGGTGTTGGCCGTTGAGGGTGGTGCCGAGTTCTGCCATGGCCGCGAGCTCCCCGTGGTCGATCAGGTTCCGGCCGGTTGCCGGTCCGGTCTGGTGGTGCCCGGCGTGCACGCCTGTTCATACATATGATCGCGCCGCCTCCTCCAGTGTTCACGGAGAAGGCGGCACGATCACAGGGCGCGTACGGCGCGAATCAGTGCGCCGCTACGGGCTCCGGCGCGTTCTTCAGCTCGTCGTCGCCGGCGTCGGCGCTGTAGTCGGAGGGCTTGGTCTCGTCCGGGCCGTCGGGCGCCTTGACCGCCCGCAGCACCAGGGTGAGCGCCACCGCGACGAGCAGGTTCAGCGTGAAGGCGGTCAGACCGATGTAGCCGATCTCGCCGATGCCGGGGATCTCGGCCGCGTTGCCGCCGAAGTGCTTGGTGGCGGGGCTGGCGATCCCGTACGCCTTCCAGGTGCCGTAGATCATGCCGGCCGCCCAGCCGGCGAACAGCGCCCAGTGGTGGAACCAGCGGGTGAACAGGCCGCCGACGATCGCCACGAAGGTCTGCAGGATCCACAGGCCGCCCAGCAGCTGGAGGTTGATCGCGGCCTGCTTGTCCATGCCGAGCACGAAGACCAGCGCGCCGACCTTCACCAGCAGCGAGACCGCCTTGGCGACGCGGGTCTCGTCGGCGGGGGTGGCGGCGGGCTTGAACCACTCCTTGTAGACGTTGCGGGTGAAGAGGTTGGCCGCCGCGATCGACATGATCGCGGCCGGCACCAGCGCGCCGATGCCGATCGCGGCGAAGGCCACGCCGGTGAACCAGTCCGGGAACATGCTCGCGAACAGCTGCGGCACCGACAGCTGGGAGTTGTAGCCCTTGACGCCCTTGCCCACGCCCGCCGCGATCGCCATGAAGCCGAGCAGCGCCAGCAGGCCGAGCATCAGCGAGTACGCGGGCATGATCGCCATGTTGCGGCGCACGGTGTTGCGGGACTTGGAGGCCAGCACGCCGGTGACCGAGTGCGGGTACATGAACAGCGCCATCGCCGAGCCGAGGCCCAGCGTCGCGTACGTCCACTTCTTGGTGTCCGGGACGGTCAGCGATCCGGCCTTGGCCTCCTTGAAGTGCTGCGCGGCCGAGTCGAAGATGTGCCCGAAGCCGCCGAGCCGGATCGGGATGTAGATCACCGCGACGATGATCACGATGTAGACCAGGGCGTCCTTGACGAAGGCGATCAGCGCCGGGGCGCGCAGGCCGGAGGAGTAGGTGTAGGCGGCCAGCACGCCGAAGGCGATGAACAGCGGCAGGTCCTTGACGAACCAGTTGGCGTTCTCCCCGCCGCCGACCCCCAGCACGTCCAGCACCGCCTGGATGCCGACGAGCTGCAGGGCGATGTACGGCATGGTGGCCAGGATCCCGGTCAGCGCGACCACCAGCGACAGCGGCCGCGAGCCGTACCGGCCGCGCACGAAGTCGGCCGGGGTCACGTAGCCGTGCACCCGGGAGACCGACCAGAGCCGGGGCAGGAAGAGGAAGACCAGCGGGTAGGCGATGATCGTGTACGGCACCGCGAAGAAGCCCGCCGCGCCGCTCGCGTACACCGCCGCCGGGACGGCGACGAAGGTGTACGCGGTGTAGAGGTCGCCGCCGAGCAGGAACCAGGTCACCCAGGTCCCGAAGCTGCGCCCGCCCAGGCCCCACTCGTCCAGGTGCGCCGCGTCACCCGCGCGGCGCCAGCGCGAGGCGAGGAAGCCCATCACGGTGACGAGGGCGAAGAACAGCACGAAGACCACGAGGGCCGTCACGTTGACGTCCTTCATCGCGCACCACCGTTCCGGGCCGCCTTGCGGGCCTTCTCGTCGCGGTTGATCAGCAGGTACGCGGCGACGGTGAAGACCGCCGACGCCGGCACCCAGAGCAGCTGGTACCAGTAGAAGAACGGCATCCCGGCCACCACCGGGTCGTTCTTGTCGTACGAGGACACCCAGAGCATCGCGACGATCGGCACGAGCAGGGCGAGGCCGGCCAGCACCCGCTCGGGCGTCACCGCCGGGACGGGTGTCCCGGTCGGCTCGGGCATGACATCTTCGAAAGCATCGGGATCAGACGGCATTGCGGCTCCGCTCCGGAGGGTTCTCCCCGTCGGCGCCGCAGCCCGGGTGGCGTGGCACGCCCCCGCGAGCCCGCCGAGCAGCACCATCGGTGATCGGCAGTCAGTACGGCTGCGCAATCTAGGGCATGGGGTGATCCATGTCACCGGATATGACGGAACTTCCCGCAATCCGGACGCAATCGGAGGGCGGCTACGCAGAAGGCACCGGCGCGCGGGTCGCGTGCGCCGGTGCCCGGGGGTGCGGTGGGGGAGTGCGGTCGCCCCGGATGCTCGGGTTACTCCGGACGCTTCAGCCGGGTGATGAACTTGTAGCGGTCGCCCCGGTAGATGGAGCGGACCCACTCGACCGGGTCGCCCTCGGCGTCGAAGGAGTGCCGGGACAGCTGGAGCATCGGCAGGCCGAGGTCGGAGCCGAGCAGGCCGGCCTCGCGCGGGTCGGCCAGGGTGGTCTCGATGGTCTCCTCGGCCTCGGCCACGGTGACCCCGTAGACCTCGCGCAGCGCCGCGTACAGCGAGTTGTGCTTGGCCAGATTGCGGCGCAGGGCGGGGAAGCGCTTGGCGGACAGGTGGGCGACCTCGATGGCCATCGGGTCGCCGTTGGCCAGGCGCAGCCGCTCGATCCGCAGCACGCGGCCGCCCGGCTTGATGTCGAGCAGCGGGGCGAGCCGGTCGTCGGCGGTGATGTAGCCGATCTCGATCAGCCGGGAGGTGGGCTCCAGGCCCTGGGCCCGCATGTCCTCGGTGTAGGAGGTGAGCTGCAGGGCCTGGGCGACCTTGGGCTTGGCGACGAAGGTGCCCTTGCCCTGGATGCGCTCCAGCCGGCCCTCGACGACCAGCTCCTGCAACGCCTGGCGGACGGTGGTGCGCGAGGTGTCGAACTGGGCGGCCAGCGCCCGCTCGGGCGGCACCGGGGTGCCGGCGGGCTGGGTCTCGGTGAGCTGCAGCAGGTGGCGCTTGAGACCGTAGTACTTGGGGACGCGCGCGGTCGGGTCGGCACCGGTCTGCGTCGGGAGGTTCTTCACCTCGGGGTCGTCGGCCTGGGCGGTGGTTCCCCCGTCGCTGCTCATCGGACCTGTTCTCCCGCTTCTCGCGGGGCCTTCACAAGCCCCGCCACATCGTTAACGGGTCACATCGTTGCATGTATGGCTACGCAACGAATACCTCATCACGCGATGAACGATGTGCGGTGTCGGCTTGATAACGGGTGGTCGAGATCGGTCGAACAGCCGTTGACAGGCCCATTGGTCTAGGCCAAGCTCCAGGCAGCTGGTCTACACCACTAGGCCGGTACCTACGAATCCCCCCACCCGTTCGAAGGGGTCCGCGGCGCCGTTTCCCCCGCTTTGTGTGGGTCTGCCGCTGCCGCCCGACGGGGGTAACCCAGGCATCCCTCAGGAGGATGGCGTGAAGCGTCAGCTCATCGCGGCGGTCGGCGTCGCAGCAATGGTCGTCGGCCTGGCGGCCTGTGGCTCGGACGGCAAGAAGAGCGACGGCGACTCGACGTCGTCGTCCGCCTCGGCGGCCGACAAGTACAAGGGCAAGACGCTGAAGGTGTGGACGATGACCGGCTCGGCCCCGAAGGGCTGGACGGACGCCGTCAAGACCGAGTTCGAGACCACCTACCCGGGTTCGAAGGTCGACTTCCAGACCCAGGAGTGGACCGGCATCGGCGCCAAGGTCACCGCCGCGCTGTCGGAGGGCTCGGTCGACGTCCTGGAGGTCGGCAACACCCAGACCGCCGGCTACGCCGCCTCGGGTGGTCTGCTCGACATCACCAAGGACAAGTCCGCCCTGGGGGGCGACAACTGGGCCGCCAACCAGAACGAGGCCGCGATCCTGGACGGCAAGCAGTACGCCGCCCCGTGGTTCGTCACCAACCGCGTGGTCGCCTACAACAAGGACCTGTGGGCCAAGGCCGGCCTGACCGACGCGCCGAAGACCCTGGACGAGTTCTACGCCGACCTGGAGAAGCTGAAGGCCGTCCCGGGCGTCGCCGACCCGATCTACATGCCGGGTCAGGAGTGGTACGTCTACTTCGGTCTGCTCACCAGCGAGGGTGGCAAGATCGCCAAGAAGGACGGCGACAAGTGGGTCGGCGGCCTGTCCTCGCCCGAGAGTCAGAAGGCCTTCGAGACCTACAAGAAGCTGCAGAGCTACTCGGCCACCGGTCCGAAGGACAAGGACGAGGCCACCCCGCAGCAGAAGGACGTCTTCGGCGCCGGCAACGTCGGCACCATGATCGGCCTCGGCTGGGAGCTGCCGAAGGAGGAGGTCCTGTCGAAGGACAAGATCGGCTTCTTCCCGCTCCCCGGCAAGACCGCCGACAAGCCCTCCGGCGTGTTCCTCGGTGGCTCGAACCTCGCGATCGCCTCGCAGAGCAAGAACACCGACATGGCCAAGGACTTCCTGAAGATCGCCCTCAACGACAAGAACGAGGGCGCGGTCGCCGCGGCCGGCAGCATCCCGAACAAGGCCTCGCTGAACGGCCAGATCGCCGGTGACTTCGCCAAGGCCGCCCAGTCGGCCGCCGCGGTCGGCGCGATCACCCCGAACACCCCGAACTGGGCCGGTGTCGAGGACAACCCGAACCCGATCAAGGAGTTCCTGACCGCTGCCCTCCAGGGCGGCGACTTCGCCTCCACGGCCAAGAAGTACGACGACGAGATCGCCAAGAAGCTCAACCAGAAGCAGTAAGCACCCGGGGCCTGCCTGCGAACTCCCGCCCGCGGGACGGCGACAGGCCCCAGCGGCGTCGTTCACCGGCCCCCGGCGGGGGGCCGGTGGGCGGCGCCTGTCCGTCGTGGCCAGGGTTGTGAGGAAGTGAGAACGATGGCTGTGCATTCCGAGCGGGTGCAGACACAGTCCCCGGATCCCGGGAAGGCCGCTGTGGCCGGTGTTGAGACGAGCGCCCCGGGCGGCGGCTCGAAGGGTGCCGCGCCGAAGGGCACCAGATCCGCGGGCGGCCCCGGCCTGGGCTCACGCCTCGCACCGTACCTGCTGCTGCTGCCGGCCACCGTGGCGACCCTGGCCCTGCTGGGCTGGCCGCTGCTCAAGACGGTCCTGCTGTCGTTCCAGAACCTCAACCGGCGCCAGCTCGTCCTGCACCTGACCGAGTGGACCGGCTTCGACAACTACAAGGAGCAGCTGACCGACCCGGAGTTCTGGGCGGTCACCGGCCGGACCGTCGCCTTCACCGCGGTCAACGTCGTGCTGATCATGATCGGCGGCACCCTGATCGGCCTGCTGCTGAACCAGCTCGGCAAGAAGATGCGGCTGGTGCTCCAGATCTCGCTGCTGATGGCCTGGGCCATGCCGGTGGTCGCCGCGACCACGGTCTACACCTGGCTGTTCGACTCCCAGTGGGGTGTCGTCAACTGGATCCTGGACCAGCTGGGTTGGCACTCGATGGCCGACTACAACTGGCTCAGCAACGAGTACTCGACGTTCTTCGTCATCATCCTGCTGATCGTCTGGATGTCGGTCCCGTTCGTGGCGTTCAACATGTACGCCGGTCTGACCACCATCCCCAAGGAGCTCTACGAGGCCGCCCGGATGGACGGCGCCGGCTCCGTCAAGATCTTCACCGCGGTGATCTTCCCCAACCTGAAGCCGTTCTTCCTGGCCACGACCTTCCTCGAAGTCATCTGGGTGTTCAAGGCCTTCACCCAGGTCTACGCGGTCAACGCCGGTGGTCCGGAGAAGCTGACCCGGACCCTGCCGGTGCACGCCTTCCTGGAGGGCTCCGCCGGCCAGCACTACGGCATCGGCGCCGCGATCGCGGTGCTCACCATCCTGATGCTGGGCGTGCTGATGGCGTACTACTTCCGCATCATGATCAAGCAGGAGGACGAGCTGTGAGGCGCTCTCTCTTCGGACGTACCTGGCTGAACGCGACCGCGGCCGTCCTCGCCGTCTTCTTCATCTTCCCCGTCTACTGGATGATCGCGACGTCCTTCAAGCAGGACCAGGACATCGTCAGCAAGACGCCGGTCTTCCTGCCGCTCGACGTCACCTTCGACCACTTCGGCACCGCGGTCGACGCCCCGAACTTCTGGACGTACGTCGTCAACAGCGTCACCGTCACCGTCGGCGCGGTGCTGATGTCACTGGTGATCGCGACCCTCGCGTCCTTCGCCATCGCCCGGATGAAGTTCCGCGGCCGCAAGGCTTTCGTGCTGGTCATCATGATGGCCCAGATGGCGCCCTGGGAGGTCATGACCATCGCGGTCTACATCATCTCCCGCGACAACGACATGCTGAACAGCCTGGTGCCGCTGACCCTCTTCTACATGATGATGGTCCTGCCCTTCACCATCTGGACGCTGCGCAGCTTCATCGCCGCCGTGCCCAAGGAGCTGGAGGAGTCGGCCATGGTGGACGGCTGCACCCGCGCGCAGGCCTTCGTGAAGGTGATCTTCCCGCTGCTGGCCCCCGGCCTGATGTCGACCTCGCTGTTCGGTTTCATCACGGCGTGGAACGAGTTCCCGCTCGTCCTGATCCTCAACAAGGACGAGGGCAAGACCCTCCCGCTGTGGCTGTCGTCCTTCAAGACCGCCTTCGGCAACGACTGGGGCGCCACCATGGCCGCGTCCACGATGTTCGCCATCCCCGTGCTGATCCTGTTCATCTTCCTGCAGCGCAAGGCGGTCGGCGGTCTGACCGACGGCGCCGTGAAGGGCTGAGTCACCGTGAGCATCCTCGTTCCCACCGTTGCGGACAGCGACCAGCTGCACCGCGATGCCCTGACCGTCCTGCAGCCCGGCTTCGTCGGCACCGAGCCGCCGCAGTGGCTGCTGCGCCACCTCGCCGCCGGGCTCGGCTCCGTCGCGCTGTTCGACCGCAACGTGGTCGACCTCGACCAGCTCTCGGCGCTCACCCGGGCGCTGCGCGCCGAGAACCCCGACCTCCTGATCGCCATCGACGAGGAGAGCGGCGACGTCACCCGGCTGGAGGCGGGCTCCGGCTCGTCCTGGCCCGGCAACCTCGCGCTCGGCGCGATCGACGACCCGGCGCTGACCCGGGACGTCGCCCGCGAGCTGGGCCGGGCACTGGCCGCGGCCGGCGTCAACTACAACTGGGCGCCCACCGCGGACGTCAACTCCAACCCGCGCAACCCGGTCATCGGCGTCCGCTCCTTCGGCGCCGACCCCGAGCTGTGCGCCCGGCACACCGCCGCCTGGGTCGAGGGCCTGCAGTCGGCCGGCGTGGCCGCCTGCTCCAAGCACTTCCCCGGCCACGGCGACACCGCGGTGGACTCGCACCACGGAATGCCGGTCATCGACGTCGACCTGGACGTGCTGCGGGCCCGCGACCTGATCCCGTTCCAGGCGGCGATCGCGGCCGGCACCAAGGCCGTGATGACCGCCCACATCATGATCCCGGCGCTGGACCCGAAGCTGCCGGCCACCCTGAGCCCGACCGTGCTGCGCGACCTGCTGCGCGCCGCCCCGGCCGACGGCGGCCTCGGCTACCAGGGCCTGATCGTCAGCGACGCGATCGAGATGGGCGCCATCGCCGACACCTTCGGGATGGGCGAGGGCACCGTGCTGGCCCTGGCGGCCGGCGCGGACGCGATCTGCGTCGGCGGCGGGCTGGCCGACGAGGAGACGGTGCTGTTGCTGCGCGACGCCATCGTCGCGGGCGTGCGGGCCGGCCGGCTCGCCGAGGAGCGGCTGGCGGACGCCGCCGCGCGGGTGCGGGCACTGGGCAGCTGGGGCCGGATCTCGGCCCAGGGCGAGCGCCCGGAGCCGGACCTGGCGGTCGGCCTGCGGGCCGCGCGCCGGGCGCTGAAGGTGGTCCGGACGCCGGGCCGGGTGGCGCCCCCGGTGAGCGAACGCCCGTACGTGGCCTCGTTCTCGGACGAGCCGAACATCGCCGTCGGCGACGTCACCCCGTGGGGCGTGGCGGGCATGCTGGCGGACCGCTTCCCCGGCACCCGCACCCGCGAGGTGTCGGCGGCCGAGGCCACCCCCGAGCTGCTGGACGCCCTGGTCGACGAGCTGGTGGCGCAGGCCCAGGGCCGTCGCCTGGTGCTGGTGGTCCGGGACGCGCACCGGTACGCGTGGATGTCCGCCGCGCTGAGCCGCCTGGTGGCGGCCCGGCCGGACGCCGCCGTGGTCGAGATGGGGCTGCCCCAGTCCGAGCCGGTCGGCGCGCTCCACATCGCCACCCACGGTGCCGCCCGGGTCTGCGGGCTGGCGGCCGTGGAGGTGCTCACCGGGCAGCCGGGAGCGGTCGGCTGAACCGACCGGCGAACGTCACCGGCCGGGGCCGGGAGGCGTCGGCCGACGGGCTCGTCATGCGCATGCCGCATGGCGAGCCCGTTCCGTTTCCGCGGCGTCGACCTGCGGGTCCACCGGGTGACCGTGTTCCCTCAAGCAAGCCTTAAATCCACCTTAAGTCCCACGTACGGTGATGGGGCGGCGACTGATCGCCACGGGGTGCAACGGCTCTGCAACGGCCTTGGCCACAAGGGCTTTTGGGCGTTGACACCATCATTGGTCTAGGCCAGAGTCCAGTCATCCGGTTCGAGATTCGACTCGCCGGACGTGGTATCGGCCCACCCCCAAGCACGTCGCCGCCCCCTGCCCGGATTCTCCGCTGCGGGCGCCAATCACGCTGCCGGCGGGCATCACGGCTCTAGCACCCTCGGAGGATGGCGTGAAGACGCGTCAGCTCGTCCCTACGCTCGGGATCATGGCACTGGCGATCGGCCTGACGGCCTGTTCCTCGTCGGGCTCGACGTCGGGCGACGGCAAGGGCGGCACCGCCGACCCGAAGGCGGCCACCGGCGCCGTCACCGTCTGGCTCATGGACGACGCCCAGAAGAACTGGCCCGACCTGGTCCAGCGGGTCAACGACGAGTTCGCGGCGAAGTACCCGAACGTCACCCTCAAGCTCTCCTACCAGGGTTGGGCGGACAAGGTCAGCAAGCTGGACAAGGCGATCGCCGACGGCACCGCCCCCGACGTGGTCGAACTGGGCAACACCGAGACCATGAAGTACGTGCTCTCCGGCGCGCTCGCCCCGGTGGACCGGACCACCTTCGACCACTCCGACAGCTGGATCAAGGCGCTCGCCAACACCTGCACCTACCAGGACAAGCTCTGGTGCGTGCCCTACTACGCCGGCGCCCGGGTCGCCGTCTACAACTCCTCGGCCTTCCAACAGGCCACCGGCAGCGCCGAGTTCCCGAAGACCGAGACCGAGCTGCTGACCGCCCTGGACAGGATCGCGGACAGGAACAAGGCGGACAAGACCTACTCGCCGCTCTACCTGCCCGGCCCGTACTGGTACGCCGCGATGAGCTACGTGGCCGCGTACGGCGGCAGCATCGCCAAGTTCGACAGCGCCGGCAACTGGCACGGCACCCTGCACGACCCCAAGTCCCAGGAGGGCATCAGCCACTTCGCCGACCTGGTGCGCAAGTACAACAAGGGCGACCAGGCGGTGAACGAGCAGAACCAGTACGAGTCGATGGCCCGCGGGCGCGCCGCGTCGTTCTACGGCAACGGCTACGAGGCGGCCAGCGTCACCGCGCCGGTCACCGGCGACGCGAGCCTCAAGGACGCCGTCAAGGTGGCCACCATGCCCGGCCCGGACGGCAAGCCGCTGCCGACCTTCATCGGCGGCTCCGACCTCGCCGTCACCGCCAAGTCCACGTCGGTGGCGCCGGCGACCGACTGGGTCCGGATGTTCACCAGCGCCAAGTCCGAACAGGCGCTGGCCGACAAGGACATCCTGCCGAACAACCTCACCCAGCTGAGCCCGCTGAAGAACAAGCCGACCACCGCCGCCGCGGCCAACGCCGTCCCGGACGCCTGGTTCACCCCGCTGGCGCCCGGCTGGGGCGCGGTTGAGAAGCAGAAGATCATCCCGGACATGCTGACCGCGATCCTCAAGGGCAAGTCGGTGGACCAGGCCACCAAGGAGGCCGACGCCGCGATCGACCAACTGATCAACAAGCCGTCCTGACCCGGCCGTCGGGGCCCGCCGCCGCCATCTCGGGAGGCTGCTGCGGGCGGGGCGTTCGCAGGTGCCCGGGGCCGGGCCCGCCCGTAGGATTGCCGGACGAAGAACCGCAGCGAGTGTGCGGACTCGCCGCCGTAGAGGGTCCCCGCCGGGCAGCCGCCCGGGCGGGGTCGAACCATCTCATCGGAGGCAGACCCAGATGTCCGACCCGCAGACTGTTTCCGTCCCCGGCCGGATCATGGCGGCGGAGATGGCCGAGCAGCCGGCCGTCCTCCAGCGCATCCTCGACGAGGGTGCCCCGAAGATCCGCGCCATCGCGGCCGAGATCGCCGCCCGCAAGCCGCGCTTCGTCCTGCTCACCGCGCGCGGCACGTCCGACAACGCCGCGCTGTACGCCAAGTACCTGATCGAGATCCTGCTCGGCAAGCCCGCCGGGCTGACCTCGATGTCCACCACCACCGCGTACGGCGCCACGCCGGACCTCACCGACGTCCTGGTGATCACCGTCAGCCAGTCCGGCGGCTCGCCGGACCTGGTGGCCTCGACCAAGGCCGCCCGCGAGGCCGGCGCCGTCACCCTCGCGGTCACCAACAACGCCGCCTCGCCGCTGGCCGAGGTCTCCGAGTTCCACATCGACGTACTGGCCGGCCCGGAGAAGGCGCTGCCCGCCACCAAGACCTACACCGCCGAGCTGCTGGCGCTCTACCTGCTGGTCGAGGGCCTGCGCGGTGGGGACGGTTCGGCCGCCGAGGAGCTGCCGGGCCTGGCCGCCGGCGTGCTGGCCCGGCAGGCCGAGGTGAGGGCGTTGGCCGAGCGCTACCGCTTCGCCCAGCGGCTGGTCATCACCTCGCGCGGCTACGGCTACCCGACCGCCCGGGAGGCCGCGCTGAAGCTGATGGAGACCACCTACATCCCGGCCACCCCGTTCTCCGGCGCGGACCTGCTGCACGGCCCGCTGGCGATGGTGGACAACGTCTCGCCGGTCATCGCGATCGTCCCGGACGGCAAGGGCGGCGAGGCCCTGCAGCCCGTGCTGGACCGCCTGCGCGGCCGCGGCGCGGACCTGGTGGTGATCGGCCAGCAGCCGCAGGTGGACGCCGCCTCGGCGGGCTTCGCGCTCCCGGCGGGCGTACCGGAGGAGGTGCAGCCGATCCTGGAGATCCTGCCGCTGCAGCTGCTGGCGTACGAGGTCACCATCGCCCGCGGCCAGGACCCGGACGCCCCGCGCGCCCTGGCCAAGGTCACCGAGACCAGATAGTCGCCCGCTCGCCTCCGGGGCGCTCTTGGCCCGGTGCCGACGGTCGGCGCTCCCTCGCTTCGCTCCCTCGCTTCTCCCTTTCGGTACCGGCGCGCCCCTTCGGCTCGGGGCGGGTAGTCGCCCGCCCGCCGCCGGGCGGTGACCGGCCCCTCGTGCGACCGGGCCCCGTCCACAGCCTGTGGACGGGGCCCGGTCGCGTGAGCGGCGGAACATGGTTCGGGGGAGTGCCGGCGGCCGGCGGGCGGCAGCCGGACAACAGGGGCCGGAAAGCGGCGGCCGGAAACACTACGGGCCACGGCGCCGACACGGGACCCTCAACCCATGCGGCACCGCAGCCCGGAGCTGTCGTCGGTCACCGGAGTCGATCGAGGACTGTGCGGGGTCCTCGCTCTGCGGCGTCCGACCGAGGAAAGGCCGCGCGCGGTCAGGGCAGTTGCGCGGGGGGCCTCTCCTTGGTGCCCTTTCATTGTGGACTAGACCAATCTGGGTTGTCCAGGCCACCGGGCGAATTGGTCTAAACAACTCCTCCGCGTCGCGAGGCCTGCACGCCCGGTCCGCCCACCGGTCCGCCGCGCCCCGCCCGGACCGGCGGCGCTACCCTCGCCATGTGCCCTCGTTGAACGAACTCGTCCGCCGCCACACCACCCTCACCGGGGCCGACGTGGAATGGCTCCACATGCTGGTCTCGGAGTGGCAGCTGCTCTCCGACCTCTCCTTCGCCGACCTGGTGCTGTGGATCCCCACCTGGGACGGCGTCCGGTACGTCTCGGTGGCGCAGATGCGGCCCAACACCGGGCCCACCTCCTACCAGGACGACATGGTCGGCCACCTCGTCCCGCGCGGCCGCCGACCACTGCTGGACGCCGCCTTCGACGAGGGCCGGATCGTGCGCGAGGGCGACCCGGAGTGGCGCGAGGAGGTCCCGGTCCGGGTCGAGTCGATCCCGGTCCGGCGCGAGGGCAAGGTGCTCGGGGTGATCGCCCGCAACACCAACCTGCTGACCGTCCGCACCCCCAGCCGGCTGGAGCTCACCTACCTGCAGAGCGCCTCCGACCTCGCCCAGATGATCGCGGCCGGCAGCTTCCCCTTCCCCGGGCACGAGCAGATCGACATGGACGCCGCCCCCCGGGTCGGCGACGGCCTGATCCGCGTGGACGCGGACGGCATCGTCACCTACGCCAGCCCCAACGCCCTCTCCGCCTACCACCGGCTCGGCCACACCTCCGACCTGGTCGGCAGCCACCTCGGCCGGGCCACCGCCGAGCTCGCCCCGCCGTCCCGGTCCGCCGTCCACGAGGCGCTGGTGAAGCTGGCCAGCGGCTGGGCGCCCCGGCAGACCGAGGTGGAGGCGCAGGGGGGAGTGGTGACCCTGCGGGCGATCCCGCTCAAGCCCAAGGGCACCCTGACCGGTTCGCTGGTGCTCTGTCGGGACGTCACCGAGCTGCGCCGCCGCGACCGCGAGCTGATGACCAAGGACGCCACCATCCGGGAGATCCACCACCGGGTGAAGAACAACCTGCAGACCGTCGCGGCCCTGCTGCGGTTGCAGTCCCGCCGGATGGAGTCGGAGTCCGGCCGGGCCGCGCTGGACGAGGCGGTGCGCCGGGTCGGCTCGATCGCGATCGTGCACGAGACGCTCTCCCAGGCGCTGGACGAGCAGGTGGCCTTCGACGAGATCGCCGACCGGGTGCTGGCGATGGTGATGGAGCTGTCCCAGGACGGCCGGGTGGCGACCCGCCGCAGCGGCAGCTTCGGCATCCTGTCCGCCGAGGTGGCCACCCCGCTGTCGATGGTGCTGACCGAGCTGCTGCAGAACGCGCTGGAGCACGCCTTCGGCCCGACCGCCTCCGGGAACCTGGAGGTCAGCGCGCTGCGCGGCCGGGCCCCGGCGACCGGCATGGGCTGGTCGGACAGCTGGAACGGCGGGGCCAAGCCGGAGGAGTACCTGCTGATCACGGTGCAGGACGACGGCCGCGGCGTGCCGGAGGGGTTCGATCCGCAGACGGCGGGGAACCTCGGACTCCAGATCGTCCGGACGCTGGCCACCGGTGAGCTGGGCGGCACCTTCGACATGGTGGCGGGCCCGAACGGCGGGACGAAGGTGATCCTGGAGATCCCGGTCCGCTGAGCTTCCGCCGAGCTTCCGCCGAGCGTGCCGGGCTCGCCGAGGGTGTCCGGTCTGCCGAGCGTGCCGGGCCTGCCGGGCGCGATGAGATTCCGCTGAGAATTCGTTGCGTTCAGGCGCGCGACAGGGGCGCGCACCCGGACGACGCGCCGGGTGCGCACTTCGTGCGCCCGGCGTGCGGAAACAGAAACGAGGCCCTGTCGACCGGGGGGGGTGGGTCGACAGGGCCTCTCAACCCGTTCCGGCCGTCGGGGGGAGTCGGCCGGAACGGGGGCTCTGGGTAGTGCGACACCTCGCCGGTGCATTGCACACGGTGAGCGCCACAGCTCCACGATATTGCTCTAAGTGAACAGTATCAAGTGGCTGGGCGGGTCCGGTGTCGTCGGACCTGCCTGGGCAAGGTCCTTTGTGCGGAAGGCTTCACCAGGAGATGCAGGGAAGCCTTTGATCATGTGTTGATCGGTACTGCGGTCACTGCTGGTGCTACGCCGTGTGATCAGCGGGTGATCAGCGCGATCAGGCGGTGCGGGCGCGGTTGCGGGCGGCGCGGCGCTTCATCGCGCGACGCTCGTCCTCGCTCATGCCGCCCCAGACGCCGGCGTCCTGGCCGGTCTCCAGAGCCCACTGGAGGCACTGCTCCATGACCGGACAACGGCGGCACACGGCCTTGGCTTCCTCGATCTGCAGCAGAGCAGGACCGGTGTTCCCGATCGGGAAGAACAGCTCCGGGTCCTCTTCGCGGCAGACAGCGCGGTGGCGCCAGTCCATGGTCGTCCAACTCCTCCTGCCGACGGGGTGGGCCGACGGCATAATCGATGGCTTTGTGAATGTGAACGCTTTCACGAATCCCGCAACAGCAAAAGAGACCAAAGGCCTACCGGGCCCGGGTGGTCTGTGCTAGGGGGGATTCGGCGATTCGAGGGACACCCCGCGGTCGGTGCTCCTGTGGTTCCGGAGTCGCCGTCGCTGCGATGTGTCCCGATCGCCATGTAGAGGTTCGCAAACCTCGGGCTCGGATACAACCCCCTTCGGGGAGGAATTTTTGATTCTTCGGTGTCGCCTAGCTCACAGCCAGTACTTCTATGGAGTGAAGGGGGCTTGTGCGTTCGAGAAGAAGGGCGAACCCCACTTCCGGTCACACAATCACACGCAGTGCCCGCCGTACGCCTGTGAAACTGACGCGACTCCTGTCTCCAAGGTGGTCCCCGTCGACCTGGAACGGGGTGGGTTCCTCTGAAACCAAGGTGAAGTGTCTGACGTCGTGATAGGAGACGACGTGCTTCCCGGAGGGGCCGGCGGGCGGGGCGCCATCGCTCGAAGGCGTGTACGACCGCAGGATCTGACGGATCGTTCGAGCCGTACCGAACGCCGTCATCCGGGTGATTCCGAAGACATCGAGATCCGTGTCGAAGGAGGCGAGCGGTGAGGGGTAGACCGGGCGGTTGCCGAGGAACGTCCACGGCGAGGTGTTGCTGACTATCGACAGGACCAGCCCCGGAACGGCCCCGTGGCCCGGCAGCTCAAGGGAGACCGGGCCGGAGCGGCGCTGCTCACGCTGGGTGAAGTAGTGCCGGATCGCCTGCTTGACGTACAGGGCGTGGGTGGACTTGTGCCCGGCCCGGCGCTGCTCCTCGACCCGGCCCACCACCCCGGCGTCGAAGCCGAGGCCGGCGGTGAAGGTGAACCAGCGGTCCGGCAGCCCGTCGGTCATCGCCTTGCCCAGCCCGATCGGGCGCTCCCGGCCGTGCTCCAGCGCGTCCAGCAGGGCTCCGGTGGCCTCCACCGGGTCGTTGGGCAGGCCCAGTGCGCGGGCGAACACATTGGTCGAACCGCCCGGCACCACGGCCAGTCGCGGGACCTTCTCGCCCGGGCCGTGCGCCAGCAGCCCGTTCACCACCTCGTTGACGGTGCCGTCGCCGCCCAGTGCCACCACCAGGTCGACCGTGCCGTTCTCCGCCGCCTCTCGGGCCAGGTCGCGCGCGTGGCCCCGGTACTGCGTCTCGGCCACGTCCAGCTTGAGGTCGCTGCGCAGGGCGTGGATCAGCACGTCCCTGGTCCGGCCACTGGTGGTGGTGGCCTTGTGGTTCACGACCAGGAGAGCGCGCATGGGGAAAGCCTACGGGGCGGTACGGACCAACCGGCGGCTACCCTGCTGGAGTGACCGCAGAAACCTCCGCACCCGTACCCGCGGCCGGCTCCGGCCGTCCGGCGTCCCTGACCGTGGGCGCCGCCATCACCGCCCTGGAGGGCGCCGCGCTGGCCGTCGTCGGCGTCTGGGACATGGTGGCCGCGCTGTCCGGCCAGTCCAGGCAGCTGGCCCTGAACGAGTTCGGCGGCCTGGTCATCGTGCTGCTCGGCGTGCTGCCGGTGCTGGCCGCCCGCGCACTGCTGAAGGAGCGGCGCTGGGGCCGCAGCCCGGCGGTGCTGACCAACTCGATCTGCCTGCCGGTCGCGTACTACATGGTCGAGAGCGGCGGCCCGATGATCGCCGTCGGCGTGCTGGTCGGCGTGCTCGGACTGGTGGGCATCGGCGCCCTGCTGAACCCGCGGTCGACGGCGGCCCTGTACGCCCCGTCCGAGGACTAGGGACCGCCCCGGACGCGGAACGGCCGCCCAGCGGGAAGCTGAGCGGCCGTCAGTCCTACTCCTCCACGAGGAGCTTCTCCCGCAGCTGGGCCAGCGTCCGGGCGAGCAGCCGGGAGACGTGCATCTGGGAGATCCCCACCTCGGCGGCGATCTGCGACTGGGTCATGTTCCGGAAGAACCGCAGCACCAGGATCTTCTGCTCCCGGGGCGGCAGTTGGGCCAGCAGCGGCTTGAGCGACTCGCGGTACTCGACGCCCTCCAGCGCCTCGTCGGTGGCGCCCAGGGTGTCCGCGACGGCCGGCGACTCGTCGTCGCTGTCCGGCACGTCCAGGGACAGCGTGGAGTACGCGTTGGCGGACTCCAGGCCCTCCAGGACGTCCTCCTCCGAGATCCCCAGGTGCTCGGCCAGCTCGTGCACCGTCGGGGAGCGGCCGTGCCGCTGGGAGAGCTCGCTGGTCGCCGTGGTGAGCGACAGCCGCAGCTCCTGCAGCCGGCGCGGGACGCGCACCGCCCAGCCCTTGTCGCGGAAGTGCCGCTTGATCTCCCCGACGATGGTCGGCGTCGCGTAGGTGGAGAACTCGACCCCGCGCTCGTGGTCGAAGCGGTCCACCGACTTGATCAGGCCGATGGTGGCGACCTGGGTCAGGTCGTCCAGCGGCTCGCCGCGGTTGCGGAAGCGACGGGCCAGGTGCTCGACCAGCGGGATGTGCATCCGCACCAGCTGGTTGCGCAGCTCGACCCGCTCCGGGGAGCCCTCGGGCAGCGCCGACAGCCGGACGAACAGCGCGCGGGCGGCCTCCCGGTCCGGGGCGCCGGTGCGGTGCGAGACCTGGGCGGGCACGGCGCCGTGCGGTTCGGTGTCGCCGGCCCCGGCCGCCTCGATCGCCGGCTCCGGCGGAGGCGTGGAGTCGGGCGTCGGCTCGGACGTCGGCTCGGTCGGGTGGCTCATCCGGTGGGCGTCCTTCGGGTGCGCTTCGTCGTTGGCGGCGAGGCCGGGAACGCTCGCCTGGGTCGGTACGGCAGGTCCCGCCGTCGCGAGGCCGGTACGGTCCAGATCACTCACGGCCATTCCCCCGTTCCGTTCCGGGAGCACCGGGGCCGGCGGCCCCGGAATCGTCTCGTTGGTCGTACCGCGCGGGGCGGTACCGGGAGCCGTCCGCCGGGCCCCCGGGCGGGGGAGCGGCGGACGGCCCTTGCGCGGGTGCTGCTCGGTGCTGCGCGGTCCGTGCGGTGGGGTGCGGCGCCCGACTAGTGGGCGGCGGACCCACCGCGCTTCTTGTGCAGGCTGATCGACACGGTCTTGTCCTCGCCGACCGAGGAATCGACCTCCCCCGCCAGGGCGGAGAGCACCGTCCAGGCGAAGGTGTCCCGTTCGGGAGCCTTGCCGTCGGTGGTCGGGGCGGCGACGGTCACCTTCAACGAGTCGCCCACCAGCCGGAATTCGCAGGACAGTACGGAGCCCGGCACCGCCTGCTGGAGCAGGATGGCGCAGGCCTCGTCGACCGCGATCCGCAGGTCCTCGATCTCGTCGAGGGTGAAGTCCAACCGGGCCGCCAACCCGGCCGTCGCTGTTCGCAGGACGGAGAGGTAGGCCCCCGCCGCGGGGAGCCGGACCTCCACGAAATCCTGAACACCGAGATCGCCGTCGATCTGGGACACCCTTGCCTCCTGGGTGGCGCGCTGTGCTTGCTTGGTACCCCGCTGGTTACCGCTCTTGCTGCCCCTGTTGTACCCGTGTTGCCGCCCTCGAAGGGGCCCGGGCTGCGGATCCGCCGTCGTTCTGCCGTCCGCACCCCGGTTCGGGGTTACTCATGGTAAGGCATTGCGACGCAGGGTGGCAGACCCTTTTCCGGACTCCGTCGGTCCGTTCAGCGGCCGGCGGCCGCGAGCGCCTCGTCGGTGAGCCGGAAGACCGTCCAGCCGTCCATCGGCACCGCGCCGATCGACTTGTAGAAGTCGATCGAGGGCCGGTTCCAGTCCAGGACCGACCACTCCACCCGGGAGTAGCCGCGCTCGACGGCGATCCGGGCGAGCTCCAGCAGCAGCGCCTTGCCGTGGCCGCCGCCGCGCGCCTCCGGGCGGACGTACAGGTCCTCCAGGTAGATCCCGTGGGTGCCGCGCCAGGTCGAGAAGTTGAGGAACCAGACCGCGAAGCCGACCGGCTCGCCGGTGGCCTCGTCCTCGGCGATCAGGCCGAACAGCGCCGGGGCGGCGCCGAACAGGGCCTCGTGCAGCTGCTCCTCGGTGGCCACCGCCTCGTGCGGGGCCTTCTCGTACTCCGCTAGCTCACGGATCATGGCGTGGATGACGGGGACGTCGGTGGCGACGGCGGTGCGGATCATGCCTGCGAGCCTACTGCTCGGGCCCCGGCTCGTCCCAGGCCTGGACGGAGGTCTGGTCGACGATCCGCCCGTCCCGCAGGTCGGCCATGGAGGCCATCAGCACCCGGACGCCGTCCGGGTAGCGGCAGGACTCCAGGAAGGCGACGTGGTCGCCCTGGACGACCACCTGCTCCAGCTTGTGGGTCATCTCGCGGCCGTAGACGTCGTCGAGCATGGCGCCGATCTCCGCCCGCCCGTGCATCACCAGGGGATGGCTGGGCTGGGTCTTGCGGTCGACCACGCGCAGTTCCGCGTCCTCCGCGTAGAGCGCCAGGAGGACCTCGGTGTCGCAGCGCTCGATGCCCTCGCGCAGCGCGCGGGCGTCGAAGGCGACGGGGGCCGCCATGGTGGTCATGATTCGCTCCTCCGGTCGGGGTCCGTCGGCTCGTACCTCTTGAGCCTACGCCCGGCGCCGCCGACCTCAGGGCCCGTCCGCAAGCTCCCGTCTGCGGGGCGACGCTCCCCCAGCCTTCGGCCGGGAGGTACCCCCAGGGCACAAGCGCGCCTCGCCGCGTTGTCGTCGGTCGCCGATGGCCCCCAGCCTTCGGCCGGGAGGTGCCCCCACCGCATGGACTCCCTCCTCCGCCTTGCGATGCACGCACCCCCACGCCGCCCCGCCCGCCCTCCGGGCGAACGACGCGAGCTTGCGGACGGGCCCGGGAAGGCGAATCCGCGCCGGTCAGCGGGCGCCGCAGGGGGTGAGCCCGAGGGTGAGCAGGGCGGCGGCGAGGCCGACGGCGAGCGGGAGCGTGGGTATTCGGCGAACAAGCGGGTCGTCCACTGCGGGTCGCGCCCTACCTGGGTCGGGGTGGGCGCGACCGGACGTGAACGCACGACCGCCCCCGTCCGGCGGTGCGGACGGGGGCGGTCGGGGGCGGTCGGGTGGCGACGCGTCAGGCTCAGGCCTGCTTGGTCTCCCAGAAGATCTTGTCGACCTCGGCGATCAGGTCCAGCAGGGCCTGGCCGGTGGCCGGGTCGGTGGACGCCTTGGCGGCCGAGGCGGCCTTCAGGGTGTCGTTGATCAGCTTGTGCAGCTGCGGGTACTTCTCGAAGTGCGGGGCCTTGAAGTAGTCGCTCCACAGCACCGAGATGTGGTGCTTGACGGCCTCGGCGCGCTGCTCCTTGATGATGATGGCGCGGGCGCGGAAGTGCGGGTCCTCGTTGGCCTGGTACTTCTCCTGGGTGGCCTTGACCGACTCGGCCTCCAGCTTGGCCTGCGCGGGGTCGTAGACGCCGCAGGGCAGGTCGCAGTGGGCGTGAGCGGTGGCACGCGGTGCAAACAGACGAGAGAACATGGGAGTCCTTCCTTAGATCGTCTTCCCGCGCCCGAGATTACCCTTCCGCCCCCCGGGTTTCGCGATCGGGCGGTGGGCCTAGGGCAAAAGACGGACCGTGAACCGGGCCAATCCGGACATCGAACAGGTGACGGTCCGTACGGCAGACTGGGAGCGGACCGGTGCGGAGGAGGAGTCGTGGCGCGGAGCACGGAACCCGGGGGTGCGGAACGGGCGGGCCGCGGCGGCGCGCTGCCGTTCGGGCTGGTGGACGTGGCGGGCCGGTCGATGGTCCCGACCCTGCGCGAGGGCGACCAGCTGCTGGTCCGCTACGGCGCGCCGGTCCGGCCGGGCGCGGTGGTGCTCTTCCGTCACCCCTTCCAGCAGGACCTGCTGGTGGTGAAGCGGGCCGCCGAACGCCGGGCCGGGGGCTGGTGGCTGCTCTCCGACAACCGCCCGGTGGACAGCGACAGCCGCAGCTACGGTGCTGTCCCGGACGAGCTGGTGCTCGGCCGGGTGCTGCTGCGGCTGCGTCCGCGCCCGGCCTGGCTGGCGCCGGGCCGCCGGCTGGAGCGGCTGCTGCTCGCCCCCCGGCTGGCCCGGGTGCCGGGCCTGGCCCGCCGCCTCGGCGCCTGGGTCGAGGACGTCTAGCCGCTGCGTCCTGCTACGCCCCGGGGCCGCCCAGGGCGGCTTCCGCCTCCTGGCGCTTGCGGGCCCGGTAGGCGGCGACGTTGGCCCGGGTCGCGCAGCGGTCCGAGCAGTAGCGGCGGGAGCGGTTGGTCGAGGTGTCCAGGTAGGCGTTGCGGCAGGGCGCGGCCTGGCAGATGCCGAGCCGGTCGGCGCCCAGCTCGGTGAGGTGGACGGCCAGGCCCATGCAGGCGACCGCGCTGAAGTGCGCGGTGGCGGTGGCCGAGTTGTCGGCCAGGTGCAGGTGCCAGCGCGGCCGCCCGGCGGCGTCCAGGTAGTCGTGCCCGGAGACCAGCGGGCTGACGGGGTACTCCATCAGCAGGCTGTTCAGCAGGTCGACGCCCCGGACCTCGTCGCCCTCGGCGGCGGCTTCGAAGACCCCGCGCAGCCTGGTCCGCACCGCCCGCAGCCGGGGCAGGTCGGACTCGTCGGCGAGCGCGGCGGCCCGTGCGGAGTCGGAGAACAGGGCGCGCACCGCGTCCACGGACGTCAGTGTGTCGGTGCCGCGCTCGGGCTCCTCGGTGTTCACCAGCCGAACGGCGAGATCGGCGTACGAGGCGAGCTCCACGGCGGTCCTTCCAGAAGAATCGGTAACGGGCTGACTGCATCCAGCCTATTACCCGTTTGGGGAAAACGTCGGCGCCCGGCAGGTACTGCCTGCCGGGCGCCGACGGTACGGGTTCAGAGCACCTTGGAGAGGAAGGCCCTGGTGCGCTCGTGCTGCGGGTTCGTGAGCACCTCGCGGGGGTTGCCGGACTCGACGACCACACCGCCGTCCATGAACACCAGCGCGTCGCCGACCTCGCGGGCGAAGCCCATCTCGTGGGTGACGACCACCATGGTCATGCCCTCCTCGGCGAGGCCGCGCATGACGTCGAGGACGTCGCCGACCAGCTCCGGGTCGAGCGCCGAGGTGGGCTCGTCGAAGAGCATCAGCTTGGGCTTCATCGCCAGCGCACGGGCGATCGCCACGCGCTGCTGCTGGCCGCCGGAGAGCTGGGAGGGGTAGTTCTTCGCCTTGTCGGCGAGGCCGACCCGCTCCAGCAGGGCCATCCCGCGCTCGCGGGCGTCGGCCTTGCTCTCGCCCTTGACCTGGACCGGCGCCTCGATGACGTTCTCTATGGCGGTCATGTGCGGGAACAGGTTGAAGCGCTGGAACACCATGCCGATGTCGCGCCGCTTCAGGGCGACCTCGCGGTCCTTGAGCTCGTGGAGCTTGTCGCCCTTCTGCCGGTAGCCGACCAGCTCGCCGTCCACCCAGAGACGGCCGCCGTTGACCTTCTCCAGGTGGTTGATGCACCGCAGGAAGGTCGACTTGCCGGAGCCGGACGGGCCGATCAGGCAGAACACCTCGCCCTGCTTGACCTCCAGGTCGATACCCTTGAGCACCTGGACCAGGCCGTAGGACTTGTGCACCTTCTCGGCGCGGACCATCGGCTCGGCGGAGGCGACGGAGTCGGCGGGGGTCTTGGTCAGATCGGTCATACGTGACCACCTCCCTCAAGCCCCGGGACCACGTCGTGCTCGGTCTTCGGGGCGGGCTTCCCGGCGAACAGGCCCCGCAGCCGCTGCAGCGGGGTGGGCGGGAGGGCACGGTTGGAGCCTCGGGCGTAGTAACGCTCGATGTAGTACTGGCCGATGGTCAGCACCGAGGTGAAGAACAGGTACCAGAGGCTGACCACGATCAGCAGCGGGATGTTCTGGTAGTTCCGAGAGTAGATGACCTGGCCGGCCCGGAAGATCTCCTCCAGGGAGATGACCGAGACCAGCGAGGTGGTCTTCAGCATCGAGATGGTCTCGTTGCCGGTCGGCGGGATGATCACCCGCATGGCCTGCGGCAGGACGATCCGGCGCATGGTCTGGAACCGGCTCATGCCGAGCGCGTGGGCGGCCTCGGTCTGGCCCTCGTCGACCGACTGGATGCCGCCGCGGACGATCTCCGCCATGTAGGCGGCCTCGTTGAGGCCGAGGCCCAGCAGCGCGGCGACGAAGGTCGGGATCAGGACGTTGGTGGACTCGGACCAGAACTCCGGGCCCCACGGGACGCCGATCGACAGCTTGGCCCAGATCAGGCCGAGGAAGTTCCAGAACACCAGCTGCACCAGCACCGGGGTGCCGCGGAAGACCCAGATGTAGACCCAGGCGGTGCCGGAGAGCAGCGGGTTCGGGGAGAGCCGCATCACCGCGAGGATGATGCCGCCGACCACACCCATGAGCATGGAGAGCGCGGTCAGCTCCAGCGTCACGACCATGCCGTGCACGATGCTGTCGTGGAAGAGGTACTGCCCGACGATGTCCCACTTGAAAGCGGGGTTGGTGAAGAGGGCACTCAGCAGCATGGCTGCGAGCAGGGCGATGACGACGGCGCCCACCCAGCGTCCTGGGTGGCGGACCGGGACGGCCTTGATGGTCTCAGGCCGTCCCTTCTCCGGCGTCCCCTTGTCCAAAGAGTTCACGGTGTGGCCTCGGGGGAGAGATGAAGCAGGCGAGGGATCAGCTGACGGCGCCGTTGACGGTCGACTTGTCGATGGCACCGGCCTCGACGCCCCACTTGGTGAGGATCTGCTTGTAGGTGCCGTCGTCGATCAGCGACTGGACGGCGGCCTGGACGGCCGGGGTGAGCTTGGAGCCCTTGGCCAGGGCGACGCCGTAGGGGGCCACGCCGTAGGTGTCGCCGACCTTCTCCAGCTGGCCGCCGGACTGCTTGATCGCGTAGTCGACGACCTGGGAGTCGGCCATCATCGCCTGGTCGCGGCCGGACACGACGGCGTTGGTGACGTCGGTCTGCAGGTCGAACTTGTCGCCGTCGTTCTGGACGCCCGGCTTGCCGGCCTTGGCGCAGTCCGGGTTGCGGGTGTCCTTGATCTCGTCGGCCTGGGTGGTGCCGGTCTGGACGGCGACCTTCTTGCCGCAGAGGTCCTTCGGGTCGATCTTCTCCGGGTTGCCCTTCTTCACGGCGATGGCGCTGCCGGAGTTGAAGTAGGTCACCATGTCGACGATCTGCTCGCGCTCCTTGTTGTCCGTGAAGGACGACATGCCGAGCTGGAACTTGTTCGACTGGATGCCCGGGATGATCGCGGTGAAGCCGGAGTCCTGGACCTCGGCGGTGAGGCCGAGCTTCTTGGCGATGGCGTTGACCAGGTCGACGTCCATGCCGATGACCTTGCCGCTGTCGTCCTTGAACTCGTCCGGCGCGTACGAGGCGTCCGCGCCCACCACGAGCTTGCCGGCCGACTTGATGTCGTCCGGGACGAGTGCGGCCAGCTTGGGGTCGGCCTTGACCTCGTTGACGGTCGCAGAGGCGTTGGGGGCGCCGCCGCCCTCGCTGCTCTTGCTGCTGCTGCAGCCGGTCAGCACGAGGGAGACGGAGGCGGCGACCACACCGGCCGCGAACAGCCGGTTGCGCTTGGTACGGGCGGTCATGAGGGGGATCTCCTCCTGGGAGAGAAGGTCGGGCGGAGCGCGCCGCGGGAGCGGCGCACCGGGGGTGCGAGCCGTACGGCGCTGTACGGGTGCGTCGTACGTCGTCGTACGTGCAAGGCCGGGTTCTGCAGTGCCTGGACGCTGGGACCGCCCAGGGTTCTACGAGTACTGCGTCCGCCACCCTCCGCCGAGGTGGACGTGGTCGAACCGCCTCGACCAGTGGTCGGCTCGATCCGAGATGGGGGGAATCCTGCCATCTGAGGACGGTCAGGTGGCCCTCATCCAGATCAAAATCGGATAACAAGGGGTCACACTGTCCGCTATTCGGACTGATTCCGGCTCCCTGTCACCCTGCGCATAAGTATCCAGATCCCTCTGTGCTCCGCCCGGAGGCCCGCCGCCCTCCGCTCAGATGCCCCCGTTGACCACGGCGTTCTGCGCCGCGCCGGCGCTGACGCCCCACTTGGCGAGGACCTTGTCGTACTCGCCGCTGCGGATCAGCTGGTCGACCGCCTTGGCCAGCGCGTCCCGCAGCTCGGTGTCGCTCTTGCGCACCGCGATCCCGTACGGGTTGGAGGTGGACTGCGCGCCGGTCACCTCGAAGCGGCTGCCGCCGTCGGTGGTCTTCGCCGCGTAGGCGGCCACCGGGAAGTCGTTCAGACCGGCCGCGGCGGCGCCGGAGGCGACCTCGGCCAGCGCCTTGGCGTCGCTGTCCAGCTTGTGCGTGGTCAGCTGGCGGCCGGTGCGGGCGCAGACCGCCACCTGGCGGGTGACGATCTCGTCCTGGGTGGTGCCCTGCTGGAGCGCGACGGTCTTGCCGCACAGGTCGTCCAGAGACTTGATCCCCTTGGGGTTGCCCTTCGGGACGACGATCGAGGTGCCGGCGATGAAGTAGTCCACGAAGTCCACGCCGGGGTCGGCCGGCCTGCCGTCCGCCGCCGGGCCGCCCTCGCGGCGCTGGCGGATGTCGCTGAGCGCCGACATCGCCACGTCGTACTGCTTGCCCTGCAGGTTCGGCACCAGCTTGTCGAACGGGGTGTCCACGAACTCCACCCGCACGTCGAGGATCTTGCCCAGGGCGGTGGCGAGGTCCGGGTCGAGGCCGGTCGGCTTGCCGTCCGGGCCGCGGAACTCCACCGGGGTGTAGTTGACGTCCATGCCGATCCGCAGCACCCCGGCCGTGCGCTGGGCCTTCGGCAGCTTGCCCCGGATGTCCTTGACCGGGTCGTCCGCGGCGGCCTGCCCGCCGCCGCTGCAACCGGTCAGCAGCAGGGCTCCGGCGGTGGCCAGGACGGCGCCGGCCAGGGCCGGACGGCGGGCAGGGAGGGGGTGAGGCATGAGGGATGCTCCTGAGGGGAGGGACGTGCGGCCGCCACGGTGTCGCGGGGGTGTACGCCACATGGCGGACAAGCGATCCTGCCATCCCGGCCTGCCGGGCCCGGCGGCGGGTGTGTCAGAATTCGGTACCGGGTGACCCCCGAACGCTCGAACCAGACCGACGAGCCCCGACAGGCTCGGGTTCTCGGGAACGGAAGTCCTCACGCGGCTCCGTATCCGGAGTGCCGAATCCCCTTCGGGTCTGCGTTCACTCCTGCGGGTGTGCGTGCGCTCAAGCCGTTGCCGCCGCCGGAGCCCGGCGCTTCCGACGCCGAGCCCCTGGGACGCGACAGCACGGCGATGAACCGCACGCGACGAGGACGAAAAGGCATAGGTGCGATGCCTTTGTCCGACCTAGGCTCGGCCCGGTAGCACAACGCGGACAACACAAGACCCCATAAAACCCTCATCAGAGGGCGCCGCCCGACGGCAGCGCCCCGACCCCGACCCCGGGTCCGCTTCGGCGTACCCGGTTCCCGGTTTCCGGACGGGTCGTCCTGTCCGTCGGTCGTTCGCCCTCGCCAGAACAATGACGAAGAGGTCATCGTGGCAGCGGAGATCATCAGCAGCACCCAGGACACCGACGATCCGGTCGACGCGGTTTTCGCGCTCCACCGCGGCGGCAAGATGGAGATCCGGGCGACCGTCCCGGTGCGCGACGCGGACGACCTGTCCCTCGCCTACACCCCCGGTGTCGCCCGCGTCTGCACGGCCATCGCCGAGCAGCCGGAGCTGGTCAACGACTACACCTGGAAGGCCAACACCGTCGCGGTGGTCACCGACGGCACCGCGGTGCTCGGCCTCGGCGACATCGGCCCGCAGGCCTCGCTGCCCGTGATGGAGGGCAAGGCCATCCTGTTCAAGCAGTTCGGCGGCGTGGACGCGGTGCCGATCGCGCTCGCCTGCACCGGGGTCGACGAGATCGTCGAGACCGTGGTCCGGCTGGCGCCCTCCTTCGGCGGCGTCAACCTGGAGGACATCTCCGCCCCGCGCTGCTTCGAGATCGAGCGCCGGCTCCAGGACGCCCTGGACATTCCGGTCTTCCACGACGACCAGCACGGCACCGCGATCGTCACCACCGCCGCCCTGTGGAACGCGGCCGAGGTGACCGGCCGCGAGATCGGCTCGCTGCGGGCCGTCATCTCCGGCGCCGGCGCGGCCGGCATCGCCATCGCCAAGATGCTGGTCGCGGCCGGCATCGGCGACGTGGCGGTCTGCGACCGCAAGGGCGTGGTGTACGAGGGCCGCGGCGACCTCACCGACGTCAAGGCCGAGATCGCCGCGCTGACCAACCGCACGGGCGTCAAGGGCTCGCTGGCCGACGCGCTGGCCGGCGCCGACGTGTTCATCGGCGTCTCCGGCGGCACCGTGCCGGAGGAGGTCGTCGCGACCATGGCCGACGGCGCCTTCATCTTCGCGATGGCCAACCCCAACCCGGAGATCCACCCCGAGGTCGCGCACAAGTACGCGGCCGTCGTGGCCACCGGGCGCAGCGACTTCCCGAACCAGATCAACAACGTGCTGGCCTTCCCCGGCATCTTCGCCGGGGCCCTGCAGGTCCGGGCCAGCCGGATCACCGAGGGCATGAAGCTGGCCGCCGCCAAGGCACTGGCCGGCGTGGTGGCCGACGAGCTGACGCCGCAGAAGGTCATCCCCTCGCCGTTCGACGAGCGGGTCGCGCCGGCGGTCACCAAGGCCGTCGCCGAGGCCGCCCGGGCCGAGGGCGTGGCCCGGATCTGACGCGGTCGGGGGAGCGCGCCCGCCACGACGGCCGCTCCCCCGCCTCCCCCCGAGCCGAAGGGCGCGCCGCTGCCGAAAGCGAGGAGCGACAAGCGAGGCACGAGCGCCGGAGCGACGAGTGTCGGCAGCGGGTCCGAGCGCCCGGAGGCGAGCGGGGGAAATCGCCGCGGCCGGGACGCGCGTCACACCTACGCGTGGTTCCCGGCCCCGGCCGTCCCGGCTATCGTCCGGGACATGTTTGCTGCCTACGCCGCACGTATCGACGCCGACGACCCGCTCGCCGGGCTGGAGTTGGGCGAGCTCCCCGAGCCGCAGGCCCGTCCCGGGTGGAGCCTGGTCACGGTCAAGGCCGCCAGCCTCAACCACCACGACCTGTGGTCGCTGCGCGGGGTCGGCCTGCCCGCCGAGAAGCTGCCGATGATCCTCGGCTGCGACGCCGCCGGTGTCGACGAGGACGGCAACGAGGTGGTCATCCACTCGGTGATCGGCCAGACCGGCCACGGGGTGGGCCCGAAGGAGCCGCGCTCCATCCTGACCGAGCGCTACCAGGGCACCTTCGCCCAGCAGGTGGCCGTCCCCACCTGGAACCTGCTGCCCAAGCCCGCCGAGCTGAGCTTCGAGGAGGCGGCCTGCCTGCCCACCGCCTGGCTGACGGCCTACCGGATGCTGTTCACCAACGGCGGGGTCAAGCCCGGTGACACCGTCCTGGTGCAGGGCGCGGGCGGCGGTGTGGCGACGGCGCTGGTCGTCCTCGGCAAGGCGGCCGGACTGCGGGTCTGGGTCACCGGCCGGGACGAGGCCAAGCGCCGCCGGGCGGTGGAGCTCGGCGCCGACGCGGCGTTCGAGAGCGGTGCCCGGCTGCCCGCGCGGGTGGACGCGGTGATGGAGACGGTCGGCGCGGCGACCTGGTCGCACTCGGTGAAGTCGCTGCGCCCGGGCGGCACCATCGTCATCTCGGGTGCCACCTCCGGCCCCAACCCGAGTGCCACCGAGCTGAACCGGATCTTCTTCCTGGAGCTCAAGGTGGTCGGCTCGACCATGGGCACCAAGGAGGAGCTGGCCGGGCTGCTCGCGCTCTGCGCCACCGCCGGCGTCCGCCCGGTGATCGACTCGGTGCTGCCGCTGAGCGAGGCCCGGGACGGCTTCGCCCGGCTCGCCAAGGGCGAGGTCTTCGGCAAGATCGTGCTGAACCCCTGACGTCAGGGCGCGTCTTGTCGGACACGCCCTGGGGCCCGGCGCTCCCCGCGGGAGCACCGGGCCCGGATCCTTCGCGCCCCGACCGGGCGGCCGTCAGCCGAGCAGCCGCTTCAGCCGCTCGCCCGCGGCGCCCAGCACCGAGCGTGCCTCGGCCAGCTTGTCCGTGCTCACCCCGCCGTCCCGGGCCGCGTCGCGGACCTGGTCGCGGAAGCGGTCGAGCAGTCGCTCCAGCTCGCGGGCCGGGTCCTCGGCCGGGTCGGTGTGCGCCCACGACGGCAGGTCGGCCGGGGTGGCGGCCTCGTCCTCGTCCAGGTCGATCCGGGTCACGGTGACCCGCTCGCCCGGGGTGGCCGGCTCGTCGCCCGGGTGGCCCCAGCGGGCCGCGTCGGCCAGGCCGGACAGGCCCTTGGTGAGCTCGGCCAGGCCCTCGGCCAGCCCGGTCGGCCAGTCGCCCTTCGCGGCGTGCTCGCGCACCTGCTGTTCGACCCGGCGCTTGATCCGCAGGGCCTCCTGCTGCGCGGCCGTGCGCGAGGCCTTGGCCTGCTCGCGCAGCCGGCGGGCCTCCTCCTCGGCGGCCTTCGCCTTGGCCTTAGCGGCCTTCTCCTGTTCCCGGGCGCGCTTGGCCTGCTCCTTGGCCTGCCGCTTGAACTGGGCGAACTCCTCCTTGGCACGCTGCCAGGCGTCGTTGTCGCCCCAGGGGCCGGCCCACGGGTCCCCGCCGTCCTTGGCGCGGTCCGGCCGGGGAGCCTGCCTGGCGGCCTGCCACAGCTCCTCGCGCAGGTCCTTGGCGCTGTCCCGGACGTCCTCGCGGATCGCCCCGGCGAGCTGTGCCACGGAGTCCCGGATCTCCAGCTCCAGCTCCTCCAACTCGCCCTGTCGGGCTTCGAGTTCGGCGCGACCGGCGTCGGTCAGCCGGTAGACCTTGCGGCCGCCCTCGGTGCTGTGGGCGACCAGGCCCTCCTGCTCCAGCTTGGCCAGCCGCGGGTAGACCGTCCCGGCGGAGGGGGCGTACAGGCCCTGGAAGCGCTCCTCCAGCAGGCGGATCACCTCGTAGCCGTGGCGGGGGGCCTCGTCCAGCAGCTTCAGCAGGTAGAGCCGGAGCCGGCCGTGGCCGAACACGGGGCTCATCTCAGGCCTCCTTGGTGAGGTCGGGCTTGCCCGGGCCGGCCGGGAGCTCCTTGGCGGGGCCGTCGTCCTCGGGCTCGGGGCGGCTCAGGACGGTGACGGCGCCGGATACGGTGGTCACGTTGAGGCTGCCGCGGCCCTCGCCGAGCTGGCCGGACAGCTTCTTGGCGCCCCAGCTGCCGCTCAGCTTGAGCTGTTCGAAGCTGCTGGAGATGTCGCCGCTGGTGGAGCCGGCCTCGACCTTGGCGTCGGTGCGGGAGGGGATCCGGATCGCGACCGGGCCGCTGACGGTGGTGACCTTGACGTCGGCCTCGCCGTCGACGTCGAGGTCCAGGGTGACGGCGCCGGTGACGGCGTTGACCTGGACCCGGTCGGCGGTGCCGGCGACCACGGTGAGCTGACCGGAGACGGTGTTGACCCGGAGCTGACCGCCGACCGCCTGGGCGTCCACGTCGCCGGTGACGGTGTTGGCGTCGGTGCGGCCGCTCAGCGCGACCAGGGTGGCGTCGCCGTTGGCGCTCTGCACCGAGACGTTCCCGGCGATGCCGGAGACGGTGGCGTGGGCCGAGACGGTGCCGACCTTGACCTCGGCGGAGGCCGGGACGGTCAGGGTGACACCGGCGACCCGCTTGCGCTTGAGGGTGCCGAAGAAGCTCTTGACCGAGCCGACCGACTTGAGCCAGTCGCCGAACTCGCCCCAGCTGTTGATGTCCTTGTAGGTGACCGTCAGGACGCCGTCCACCAGCGTCACGTGCAGCGGCTCGCCCTGGATCTCGGTGACCTCCAGGCGGGCCGGGCCCTCTGCCGCCACCACGTTCACGGTGCCGTCGATGATCCGCACGTGCACCGCGCGGACCGCCTCGTCGATGGTGATCCTCTCGGGGCCGTCGACCGTCCACTGGCTCATCTCTGCCGCCTCCCGTTGCCGATCGCGATGTATCGCGTCCTCTGCTAAAGACGATATATCGCGTGCTGGGAGAGTCAAGCGCCCCGGACCCGGAACCCGCCCCCGACCCGACCCCGAGGTTTCCCCTACGGGACGCGCGAGAGGCCCGGGAGGCGGTTGCCTCCCGGGCCTCTCGTCGGGCCGTCACCGGGTCACTCGTCGTCCTCGTCGTCGAGCCGGGCCAGCCAGGTGGCCAGCCGCTCGACCGGGATCTCGAAGTCCGGGTTGAGGTCGACGAACTCGCGCAGGCGCTCGGCCAGCCACTCGAAGGTGACCTCCTCGTCGCCGCGCCGGTTCTCCAGCTCCTCGATGCCTCGGTCGGTGAAGTACACGGTTCGCTCCGGTCGGATGGGAAGTGACCTGGTCAGGATAGACCGGTCAGCTGGCCCGCCAGGTGCTGACGGTGGCCTTGGCGGCCCCGGTGGTCGGGTCGGCCTGCTCGATCACCGCGATGGCGATGTTGCGGGTGACCCGGTCGCGGATGCAGAGCAGACGGCCGGGGGCGACCCGGTTGTACGAGAGGTCGGTGTCCGGCCGGGAGTCGATCGCGGCGGCGCACTGCTCGGCGGTGACGGACGGCTCGGTGATCACCGCGAAGTCCGACTTGTCGTCCCCGTAGCTGGCGAAGGCGTTGGCCTTGCTGCCGTTGCTGTTGTTGGACACCCCGAGGCCCCACTTGAGCTCGCCGGAGTGCGGCACCACGGTGCCGGCGTCCAGGTCGATCCGGTAGGTGTCGCTGGTGTACTCGGCGCCCGGGATCGACAGCGACTTCTTGTCCAGGATCGGCGCGTAGCCGGTCGGCCGGGCGGGGGCCGAGACGGTGCTCTGGCCGGACTTCGAGGGCGCGGCCGTCACCGAGTCGCCGGTGGAACCGGTGGACGCGGTGGAGGAGGTCGTCTTCTCCGGAGTCGGGCTCGGGCTCGGGCTCTGGCTCGCGGTGACCGGGCCGGCCGACTTGGTGTCCGTCTTCTTGCCGTCGTCCAGTTTCTTCATCAGCGCCACGCCGCCCGCGGTGCCGCCGACGGCCATCACCAGGGCGACGGTGAGCAGGACCTTCCAGGACACCCCGCCCTTGCGCTTGGGCTCGGGCCCGGGCGCCGGGTCGGAGCTCACCACCGGGCCGGGCGGCGGGGTGTCGAAGGACGGCGGCTCCGGCTGCAGCCGGACGGTGGGCGGCGAGGGCAGCAGCGGGGCGGTCGGCGACTCGGTGGGCGGCTGCGGGGCGCCGTACGCGCCGAGCGGCGGCGGTGCGAAGCCGGGCGGGGGCGTGGCGGGCTGCTGCAGCGGGTGCGCCGCGGTGGCCGGGTGGGTCGGTGCGGTGGCCGGGTGGGTCGGTGCGGCGGCCGGCGGCGGGGGAGTGGCCGGGGCGGCCGGGACCGCCGGAGCCGGGGTCGGCGGGGTGGCGGGGGCGGCCGGCAGCGGGGTGG